>NZ_CP109007.1:0-652500 GCF_036226665.1 Streptomyces sp. NBC_00691
TACCCCATCGCTGCGCGATGGGACAGCGAACCCCCGCGCTGCGCGCGGGGGCTGCGCTCCCGCTCCGCGTGAGCGCTGCTGACCGCTGCGCGGTCAGCTCACCGCCCTGGCTGCGCCAGGGCGGTGACGCCCCGTTCGCTGCGCTTCCGGGGCTGCGGGGGTGCTCCGCACTCCCGCAGGGTCCCTCCGCTGCGCTCCGGTCCCCGGGCCGCGCCCGCTGCGCGGGACGGCCAACGGGCCTACGGCCCGGGCAGCGAGAGGGAGGGGGTGCTTCCCTCGGGGAAAAGTTTCCGTGTTTCCGGATCCGGGGCCCATGCCCTCCCCCGGGGAGCCGGTGCGCCTGCATCAGTTGATGCAGCATGTAGCTTTGGCGAAACGGGGCCACACCCCCGGCCCAAGGAGAGGGCGAGACGGCCCGGAGCCTTGGTTCTGGGCCGTCCTTTTCTCTGGATTTATCGGAGGAGCGAGAAAGCTTCCATGTATTCCACGTTCCCTTGGGCGGGGATAGGCTCGCCTGTCACCGGGTCAGTTTTGTAGGCGGTTTCGGCTTCTGTCTCTCCGAGGGGGACGGGAACACCGCTGTTGAAGCGCCATGCGTAGACCTTGTCGGTTTCGCCTTCCCGGATTGTCCGCAGGACCATTCCGGCTGAGTGGGCACCGGTCATGGCGGCGGCGAGAAGGTCGGTGAAGTCGATTGTGTCCTCAAAGCTGGCCCGGATGCGGTCGCCTTCGAATCGGTCGACTTCGAGGATACGGACGGTCGCTGTGCCGAAGAGGGCGGCGACGACGAGGACGGCGTGGTGTTCGCCCAGTCCGGCGCGTTCCAGGAGGCGTTCGACGGTGTCGGCGGCTCGGATGTGGTCGGAGGGGCTGGGCATGACGTGGTAGGCCACGGTGGGCTCTTTCTGACGGTGGGGTGTCTTGGTGCCGTGGTGGGTGCCACTCCCGCCACGGCGGGGGTGGGAGGCGGCGGGTGCCGCCTCCCGGGGGTGGTTCGGGTTTAGCTCTTGGTGCGCTGGAACGGGATCGGGTTGGTGATTTCGGTGAGGACTTCGACCAGTTCCAGGACCTTGTCCTTCGTCAGTCCGAGGGTTTCCCCTTCGGAATCGGTTCCGCCGGTGAAGAGGGCGTTTCCGAAGTAGAACTGATGGGGGTTTCCGTACCGCGCGTAGATGGCGGTGGCCGGGAGGTTCATCTCCGGCTTTTCGGCCATGAGGCCTTCGTCGTCGATCCAGAGCGAAAGGTCGGCGGTGATGTCGGCGACGTCGTAGCGGTCGCATTCGATGGTGGCGTACATGAGGTGCTGTCGGTCGGTGGGGGTGCTGGGCCAGTCGAGGACCTGGAACGCTCCTCCGGGGCGGACGAGCAGGGCGAAGGCGGGTTCCGTGTGCGTCTGGGACATGGGTCTCCCTCAAGTGGGGTCGGGTGTCTTGGTGTTGGGTCGGTGCCACCCCTCCCCAACAAGAAAACTGTATCAGTTTTTGACGCGCTTTTCGGGGAGTTCTGCCTTATCCGCGCAGGTCAACCCCTATGAGTGGATGCTGCCGAATCACTGGCGCCGCCGGAACTCGCGGGGTACGCGGGTCGGGGCGCGGTACCGGTCGCCGCTCCCGGCAGGAGCGCAGCGACGTCGGGGCCCGGGCTCCGCGCAGCGGGGTACGGCAAGGGAGGTGGAGCGCAGCGGCCTCCCGCAGCACGCGTCAGGCGCGCAGCGCCCGCAGGGGCCGCGCAGCGAGGGAGGGAGCGCAGCGGACTCCCGTGCCCCTGCCGCGTGGCAGGCGGCGGCCGGTGCCGCGCCCCGACCCGCCTACCCCGCGAGGAAGAGCTTGTAGGCGCGCCCAGGGCTGCGCTGTGTCCGGAGCCTTGCTGCGCCCCTGCTGCGCCCGGGCTGGCTACGTAGGTGAAAGCCGGAAACATATGTCGACGCATTCTGAGAACGTGCGAACGCCGGCCGCTCGATGGATGTACTCGAGAAGTAAGAGCACTACGGGTCTTCCGGCATCGCCGGAGTCGGAGCCCCTTCGCTCGGCCGCTCCGGCGGCCTGCACCCTGCCCAACCATCGGGCCATCGAAAACTCTCTTGCCGCGCTCCGGTCCCGCGCCCGCTGCCCGTGGAAGCGGCCCAGCCTTCTGCTGACCCCAGGAAGCGGGCAGGCTCGCCGCGGGTCCGGGATACGCAACGTGTAGGTTGACCTGCTAAAACTCAGAACCGAGGGGTGGGGTAGATGGTGCGACGGAAGAAGCCGGGCAGAAGCAGCGCTAGCTTCCTGGCGCGTGTCGGGGTCGTTGCCGCAGTGGCGGTGGGCACGGTGGCCTGCTCCGCCGGCACTCCGCCGGAGGAGACGCCCGCGTATCGGGACGGCCGGAAAATGGGCGTCGCGCTGTACGAGGAAGGCGGCTGGCCGGACGCTAGCCAATCCAAGGCAGAGGACCTGTGCCGCTTCCCCGCTCAGACCGAAGGTCTCGAAGGCGCGGAAGCGGACGACTACATCGCTGGTTGCGCGGCCGGTCTGCGTGCACACTGATCGGGCGCCATCGTAGGGCGGCCCGGGCACCCGCGAACGCTGCGCCGAGATGCCGCTGTAGGACACTTCGGGGTCCAGAGCAAGCACCCAGGCGTTTCCAAAACTCAGCGACATCGCTCTCCCTCGGGACCGTCCGTTCCCACCGCTGAGCAACAAACGTTCTCGAAACTCGTCTGCGAATCCACCGGGCAGACCCGTCGGGGGCGAGGCGGTCAGTTGGTCAGGGCGTTGAGCAGTGTTGTGGGGTCGGGGTGGGTGTGGCCGTCGAGAAGCGGGGTGGAGGCTGCGGGGTGCCGGCGGCTGTCCGCCGTGTGCCAGCCGGTCTCCTCGTCCCAGACCAGCGCGGCGGCGGGGGCGCCCGCGGCGAGGGGGACGGCGGCGCGCACGGTGTCGCCGTCGTAGTGGACGGCGGGCGCGGTGGCCGGGTCGGTGAGGCCGGCCGTGCGCAGGGCTTCGACGACTGCGGCGAGGTAGGGGGCGGCGGCTCGGCCGCGCAGGAGGGTGAGTGCCTGCCGGGTGGCGGTGCGTACCTGTCCGGCGGGGTAGCCGAGTTCAGCGGCGGCCTGTTCGGGGGTGAGGGCGCGGTGGGTGGTGAGGTGGTCCGCGATGCGTTCGGCGCGCAGGGTGGTCAGTGCGCGTTGGGCGGTGTCCCGGTGCACGCCGAGGGTGTCGGTGACGCGGGCCGCCGTGGTGGCGGGGTCGGCGTCGAGGAGCTGCGCGGTGAGGTCGAGGATCTGGTCGCGGGGGATCTGGTCTCCCGCGCGCTTGGGCCGTCCGCCGGCCGCGGGGCGGGATGCCTGGGTGCGGCGGAGGGCCAGGACGGCGCCGCGGGGCCAGTGCTCGACGCCGCCGACGACGGCCAGGTGCTCGGCGAGCCGGGCGCGGTAGCTGTTCCAGCTCTCGGTCCTGACCCCGGCCAGTGCGGCGCACTCGCGCCGGTCGAGGAGGTCTTCGTCGTGGTCGGTTCCGGGCAGGTCGGGAACCGGGTCGCCTGCAAGATGGGCGTCGACCTGGTCCCCGTCGAAGAGCAGGGTCTTGGCGCCGTCGGAGCTGATCGGGGCGGGAAACCCCTTGTCCTTGTAGGGCTTGAGCTCCTGATAGCGGCGCACGCTCAGTCCCCGCTGCGCGGCGAGATCGGTGAGGGTGCGGACCTTGTCGGCACGGCCGGCGCGAATCACAGAAACTCCCAGAAGAGCGGGGTGGAGAAAGCGCGGACGCGAGTCGCAGCCAGCACGTCACCCTGTCAGGAAAACTGTAGCGGTCTTCATGCCGCCCGACCGTGCTCCTGTAAGGTTCTGCACACACTCCGCGGTCCTCGGACAGCGGGTGTCTTGGAGGCCGGCGCCCGTGCCACCCGCCCCGGCGGACTGAGGGCGCCGGCCGCTTTCATGCTCGCGTACAAAGCCAGTCCCCGTACCACCCGCTTCGGCGGCAAGGGGGCCGGCCTTTTCTGCGCCCCGGCCCTGACGTGCCGTCACTGACGCCCGGTCACTGTCACGGAGCCGACATATCGCGCCCCGCCACTGTCACGGAGCCGAGACACCGCGCGCGGCCGTGCGGCGGGATCAGCGCCCGTACGTGCTGCGGCACATCTCCGCTGCGCCCATGGGTGCGTGAATCTTCTGCGCCTGACGGCACAGCTGCCGCATCTGCGGCGCCTGCCCGGTCGTCGGCTTCCGGCGGGGCGCCGTGGTCTTCTTCGGGCCCTTGGGGGGCTTGGCCGCCTTCCGGGGGGCCGTCCTGGTGGTGCTCCTCTTCGGGGTGCTCTTCGCCGGGCGCCTGGTCGTCGTCGGCGTAGTCCGGCGGGCGGGCCCGGCAGGGGCGGGCCGTGCGGCCGGGCGTCCCCCCGCAGCGGCGGGCGCGGGCGCGGGGGCGGTCTTCGCCGGGGGTGCGCCCGACGGGGCGGCGGACGGCCGGGGGTCGGTGGCGTCGAGAGCTTCGCGGGGCGTGGCCGGGGTCGGCTCGGCCGGTGTCGGAAGCGGGGCCGGCAGTCGGTCGGCGGCGGGCGCGAGGGCGGCGGGCCGGGGCGGCGGGGCGGGGGCCGGGGTGTGGGGGATGGCCACGCACCCGCTCACGAGGAGCGCGGCCAGGGCGGCGAGGAGGGTGTGGCGGGGATGCATGGGTCCACGCTCCCGCAGCGGGAGCACGGCCTGGTGGGGGCGCGGCGCGGATCCACCGTGACGAGTGACCGCGCGGCCGGCGCCCCGGAGCGGCGGGGCAGTGCAACGGCGGTGCGCCCGCTGGACGAGGGCGGATCTCACCCGGACGTGTGAGCCCCGAACGCCCCCGGAGACGGCGAGGCCCCCGCCGGAGCGGCGGGGGTCTGGCAGGCGGACGGCGGGCCGCGCGAGCAGGGCGGGTCAGGCGGGGGTGGGAGAGGTCAGGACGGGGTGGTCGATGTGGTGGTGCTCGATGTCGACGCCGTACGCGCCGCCCCATGCCTCCCAGACGAGGCAGCCGACTGTCTCGGCAGCCGCGACACTGCGGTGACGGCCGCCCTTGCATGCCACGGTGAGGCGGGCCAGACGGCCCGCGGGCATTTCGTCGGCCAGGGCCCGGAGCTGCACGGCGGTGCGGTTGATCAGAGTCAGAGCGCCGGGAGTCTTGAGGACGTGGGCGTAGACGTCGTCGTCCAGGCCGGTGCGGAAGCGCATCGTGGGGTCGTCGGCGGGGTTGCGCACGACGCGGCTGAGGTCGAGGTAGAGGCCGGTGTCGGCGAGGCTCAGGGCGCCGTCGTGGCGGATACCGATGGAGGAGACGACGGCGGCGACCAGGCCGCGCCCGGGAAGGTGTGTGGTCTGCATGTCCTCTACCCTCGTCCGGCTTCAAGTCCCTTGGAAGGAGTTGCCCGTCTTACCTTCTTCCTGGGCTCGGACCGGCATTCGTAGGATCGGCGGAGCCCAGGGGCTCTGGGTATGGCTCGTTGCCTGTTGCAGTCGGTATGGCTTAGGCAACTTGGCCGCCCGGAGCCCCGCGACGACTCGACCACCAATTGGGAATCGCGACTCGATCGCTCCGTAAGACAACGTCGGCGAGGTCGTCTGCGGGACCGGATGTGACGACGAACTGGCGGAGGGGAACGTGCCCGAAATCTGGGCCGGACTGGACATCGGCAAGAAGCACCACCACGCCGTGGTGATCGACGCCGACGGCAAGCGGCTGCTGTCCCGCCGCGTCATGAACGACGAGAACGAGCTGCTCCAGCTCATCGCCGATGTCCTGGAGATATCCGGTGACGTGCTGTGGGCCGTGGACATCAACACCGGCATCGCCGCCCTGGCCACCGGGCTCCTCCTGAACCACGGACAGCCCGTCGCCTACCTCACCGGCCGGACCATCCACCAGGCGTCCACCACCTACCGCGGCGAAGGCAAGACCGACGCCCGCGATGCCTTCATCATCGCCGACCAGGCCCGCATCCGCCGCGACGTCAGCATGCTCCGCCCCGGCGACGACATCGCCCTCGACCTGCGGCTCCTCACCGCCCGGCGCCTGGACGTCGTCCACGACCGCACCCGCCAGATCAACCCCCTGCGCGCCCAGCTCCTGGAGTTCTTCCCCGCGCTCGAACGGGCCCTGGACCTGACAAAGAAGGGCCCCGTCGTCCTGCTGACCGCCTACCAGACCCCGGCCGCGATCCGCCGCATGGGCATCCGACGGCTGGAGACCTGGCTGCGCTCCCGCAAGGTTCAAAGGGCCGGCGCGCTCGCGGCCGCAGCCGTAGAAGCCGCCCAGGCCCAGATGACCGCCCTGCGCGGGGAGGAGCTCGGGGCCGAGCTCGTCGGCCGCCTCGCCCGCTCGGTGGCTGCCCACAACGACGAGGCGGCCGAACTCGACGCCCGGATCGAAGCCCGCTTCCGCCAGCACCGGGACGCCGAGATCATCCTCAGCATGCCCGGCATGGGACCCACCACCGGCGCCGAGTTCATCGCCGCGACCGGCGGCGACCTCACCGCCTTCGCCAGCCCCGACCGCCTCGCCGGCTTCGCGGGCCTAGCCTCCGTCCCCTGGGCCTCCGGAAAAGTCAGCGGCAACCTGCGCCGGCCCCGCCGCTACCACCGCGGCCTCCAACGCGCCCTCTACCTCTCCACCCAGGTCAGCGTGTTCTTCTGCCCCGTCTCGAAGGCGTACTACGACCGGAAGAGGAAGGAGGGCAAGGGGCACAAGCAAGCCGTCATCGCCCTCGCCCGCCGACGCGTCAACGTCCTCTGGGCCATGATCCGTGACCAGACTCCCTTCCAAGCAGCCCCAGCCCTCGCCCGAGCCGCTTGACAGGAGACGGTGGGCAGTTGCCTGGCATAGCCGGGCATGTGCGTTCCGCCGGTCCGGCCGCTTGCCTGGAGACAGGCTCCCGGACCGGCGGAACCTGTCGTCACTTCACTACGACCTTGCCCTTCATCATCGCGACGTGTCCGGGGAAGGTGCAGAAGAAGGAGTAGTCCCCGCCGACCTCCAGCTTGGAGGGGTCGAACGTGACGGAGGTTTCTTTCTCCTCCGCTGCGATCATCGCGGTGTGGGCGATGATCGCCGGGTTGTCCTTCTTGAGGTAGTCGTTGTCGAGACCCTGGGACATGCCCTCCGTGACGATGTTCTGCATGTCGGCCGTCCTGCTGATGACGAGGTTGTGACCCATCACGTTCTTCGCCAGCTCACCGGAGAACGTGAGACGGATCGTGAACTCCTTACAGCTCCTGTCGATCGTGATCTCCTTGGTGTCGTAGCTCATCTGGTCAGTGGAGTCGACGGTCACCGAGCACTCAGCCATGGCTCTCCTTCAAGGTGTTGATCCGGGCGTTTTCAATGATCAACAGCCGAACGCCCGGGAGGACACGCGCCAGGTCCCTGCTGGCCCAAGAACCCTCCAGGACCTTTGACCGGCTTGACGTCGAGATTGGGAAGTTGCCTCCGAGAACGGGCAACGGGCAACGAGACGCACCGTTTCGGCGGGCGCGGTGGCGGTGGCAGCCGGAGGGGTGCCGGCGGAAGGTCTACGCGGGGGAGGCGTCCGCGGCCGCGCGGGCGGCGGCGGTCAGAAGTCGGGCGTGAGCTTCGTGTTCAGGGCCGTCGCCCACGCCGCCGGGTCGGGGCGGGGGTCGGGCCCCCGGAACACCGCCGCGTCGGCCGTCTCCAGCTCCAGGAGCTGCATGGCGCTCTTGTCCGGGTGGACGGTCGTCGCGTGGGCGCCGGCCTCCGCAAGGATCTCCGTCATCGGGTCACTCGCCAGGATCACCCGGCCTACTCCCGAGCACCCCTTGCACCGCATCCACGCCACATCTACGCCGGTCTCGCTGATCGTCTCCATGCCGTACGCAACGAGCCTCGCGGCGGTGAAGCACGGCTGGCGGCCACCTATTCACACCACGCTGCCGGACGCGGGCATGGCGGAGACGGTTGCGTTCAGGAGGCATCACCGCGGTGACGCCTCCTGGTGACGCTAACGGCACGGTCCGGTCAGACGAGCCGTGCAGATGGCGGCGCGTACGACGCCGAGGCCCTGGATCCGTGGGCCTTGGTGGTGGCCGACGTGCCAGGCGATGCGCCCGGCGCAGCGTAGGCGGCGGTCGAGGCTGTATGGGGGGCTGAGGGCGCGGCCGAGGGCGTCGAGTGCGTTGGTCTCGGCGGGGTCGAGGTGGGCGAGGGCGGGCCGCAGGTGGCGGCGCAGAGTCAGACCGGGGTTGGGGGTGGAGTCGTCGGCGGGGGTGTCGCCGGGCAGGGGCCACAGGGCGGCGAGGGCGCGGGCGACGGGCTGGAGTTCGTCGGGGCCGTGGGCGTGTGTGAGGCGCTGGTAGAGGTGGCGGGCGGCGATCTCCGCGCCGAGCATGACCGCGCCGACGGTCCAGTTGTGGGCTTCGGGGACGGGGCTGTGCCGGTCGGGGAGCTGGAGGCGCTGGCTGCAACCCGTGGCCCGGATGACGGCGAGGAGGTCGGGCTTGCTGATCTGGTTGTCCTCGTGGGGCGGGCTCCAGGTCAGGAGGGTGCCGATCATGCCCCGGTGGCGGGGGGTGAGGACTGCGGTGGGGCCCTGGGTGTCGGGGCCGAACAGGAGGCGGGCGTAGGAGAGGTCTTCGGCGTAGAACTCCCGGGCCGCTGTGCTGGCGGGTTGGGCGTCTGAGGGCCGGACGAGGGCGATCTTGTTGTGCATCAGGTCCCCGGGGTGAGGAGGGCTGGTGGCGGTGAGAGGTGCGTGGCCGTGCGTGAGGTGAGGACCGATTCGCGGACGGTGGGGAGGTCGCCGCTGCGGAGGTCCTGGGGGCGGCCGGCGGCACTGTTGCAGATCCGTGCCGTGCAGCGGAGCTGCATTTCCTGGTCCTCGCAGAACGCGCCGGCGAGGGCGCGCAGGGCCCGGATGTCGCCGGGGGTGAACAGGTGATTCATGGGGCCGCTGACCAGTCGCGCCAGGCTCATGCCGGGGTGGCCGGGGTGCCTGGGAGGCTCTTCGCCCGGTGGGGGCCACAGGATGCTGATGGCGGTGGCGAGCGGCTCCAGCCCGTAGGGGCCGTGTTGGCGGATGAGGCGCTGGTAGAGGTAGCGGGCGGCGATCTCGCCCCCGAGCATGACCACCCCGATCGGCATGATGGTGCTGCGGGGATCTTCCCGGTACGTGCGGCCCATCGCGCGGATCACGGCCAGGCGGCGGACGTCGTCGTCGCACCCGCCCGGGGTGTTGCTGATCAGGACGGTGCCGACGGCCGCCTGGTCCCGGTCGAACAGGGTCCGGCCGGGGCCCATGTCGGGGACCTGGAAGAGCAGGTTGATGAGGTAGTCGGTAGTCCGGGTCCGCTCGACGAGGTCGGTGGCCGCGGCGATGTCGTCCGGGGTGACCCGGGCGCCGTGTCCGGGGCCGAAGTTCACGCCGCCCCCTCGGTGAGGGAGGGCGGGACCTGGCCGGTGGTGCGCAGGTGGTGGATGGCGTCGGCGAGTTCACCGCAGGCCTGCCGGTGCGCGGCGTGGATCTCCTCGTCCCCGCCGGGAGCGTGGGTGGTGGTGGCCTGGCGGCGCATCTCCACCCACAGGGCCGCGAGGAAGGCGTCCGCGCCGTCGGTGACCGCGAGTGCGGTGGGCTGGCGCTCGTCCTCGGCCGTCTCCTCCGGCGTCGGCTCGCGGTTGATCATGGCCTCCACGTACTCCTCCGTGGACGCGAAGTCCTCCTCGTTGGGGAGGTCGGGCATCAGGGCTGTGGGGGCGGCGTTGGTGACGATGTACCGCGCGGTGTGCCACCACACGCGGTGGGCGGCCCTTGTGGTGCTGCTGGTGACGTCGGCGGCGAGGGCGCGGGCGCGGGCGTCGACGGCGCGGGCGAAGTCTTCGAGGACGGGGTCCCAGTTGTGGGCGATGGCGGACAGGGTGATGTTCCCGGCCGGGCGGATGCGGCGCAGGGTGTCGAGACCGACGCCGGTCGTCTCGGCGACGGTGACCGGGTCCACGCCGGCGGCGAGTGCGCCGAGGAGGAAGACGTCCCGCTGGTCGGTGATCTCCTGTTGGCGCAGTGTCCAGTTCTCCAGGGCGGTCACGGCGAACTCGGCGCTCTCGAACCGTAGGGCGGGCTGGGGCTGCTCGGCTGCGGACGGCGCCGGGCGGGCCGCACCGCCGTCCTTGTGCCGCTTCACGCGCTTGTGGAGGGCCTGCGCGGTCAGGCCGACTTCGCGGGCGGCGGCGGCGACGTTCCCGCCGTGCTGGGCGATCAGCTCGTTCAGGGCGCCGCTGGCCTCGTCCTCGAACGGGGCGGCGGCAGCTGCGGCGGCGGCCTCGGACGCGGCGCGGGCGAGCTGGAAACGGCGGGCTGGATCCGGGTCGGCCGCGAGACGGGCCGCGAGGCTCAGGGGGGTGTCGGTCACGTGATGCTCCATCTGTTCGTCGTTGGGGAAAGGGGCCCGGCCGCACGCGGCGGCCGGGCCCGCAGGCGGGGCCGGTCAGAGCCGGCCGGTCTCCTCGGAGTGGCCCGCGAACTCCCGCTCCTGGTCCTGCGCGATCTGGGTCAGCCGCCGGCGGTACTCCTCGATCTGCTGCGCGGTCGGCCGCTCCTCGGGCACCGCGTGCGACGCGGTGAACGTCGCCTCGCCGTCCTCGCCGACCCAGGTCACGGTGACGCGGAAGACGCCCACCACATCCGTCAGCGTGGGCTCGCCCACCGCCTCGCTGAGCAGGGCGTCGTGGTTGTCGCCCCGCTGGGCGGCGGCGAGGGTGCGGGCGATGACCGCGGCGGCCTTCGTCAGGTCGGTCACGTCGTCGCCGTCGACCTCGTGCGCGCCGACACGAAGGGTCTGGCCCAGATGGGTAGCGACCTCCTCGCGGTCCCACGCGCCCTCGATCTGCCGCTCAACCACCACGCGGTAGGCGGCGATCGGGACGCCGGGTACGTCGCTCTCGGTCCAGGCCGGGGCGTCGCCGCCGTACTCGACCATGCTGCGGACCTCGTCCTCGTAGGCGGCGTCCGCCTCCGCCCGGTCCGCGCTGTCGGTGACCTCGGTGCTCTCGGGCCCCTCGTAGACGACGGCCCACCGCTCCTCACCCTCCTGCGTGCAGTACTGCCGCAGCGTGATCCGAACGCCGTCCTGCCCGTAGTGATCGAGCGCGTAGGACGTGCGCATCGCAGTTCCGGCGCGGGCCAGAGCCGCGAGCGCCTCGCGCTCCTCCTCGTCGAGGTCGGGGGCGACGGATTCGTAGGTCGATACCAGGACTCGCATGGTCTACTCCCTGATGGATGCCGCGGCCTCGGTACGGCAGCGGCGCCAGCGTCCGGGCGGGACGGCCATCCCGCCCGGACACCCCCAAGTGAACCAGTGGTTCATGATCGACTCAACCGATGGTTCATTCTTTCGTGTCGCGAGTTTCGACGGATGCTCAGCGCGGGCGGCGCAGCGCGGCGCAGCGGATGCCGTCGGCGGGGTGCCACTCCATCACCGGCTCGACGGCGCGGCCGTGGTCGGCGCAGTACGGGGTGGGGGTGATGGCGCCGCAGGCATGCCGTACGCACTGGCACTGGGTGGCGGGGGTGTGGGGCAGGCCGTGGCGGATGACGCCGCCTGTGTGGCGGGGGGAGGCGGTGCCGCGGAGGCGGGCGGGCCAGGCGAGGGTGACGCGCAGGCCACCCGTCCCGGCGCGGAAGCGGTCAATCACGGCCAGGCCGTCGGGGACGGCGAGCGGGGTGGTGCCGGGGGCGGTGAGGCGCGCGAGGGCGGCCCCGGTGTCGGCGGTGGCGAGTTGGGCGAGGGTGTCGGCGTCGGTGTCGGTCATCCACCCGGACAGCCGGTCCTCGCCGGTCGGGTCGTCCGTCAGCTCTAGCAGTGGATCGTCCATGCGCAGGCGCTCGGCCGCCCCCGCGCCGAGGGACGGGCGGACAGTGAGGGTGGCGGCGGGAACGCTGGAGGGAACGGCGATCTTGTCGTGGGCGAGGAGCCAGGCGACGACGTCGCCCAGGGCGAACTCCGGGTGCGTCTCGCTGCCGCCGGCGGGGGCGGGGAAGTCGGGGTGCCGGCGGCGCCAGTTGACCACCGCCGCCCGGCCGACATGGGCGATCCGCGCGACCCCGGCCAGGAACACCCGGGCCTCGGTGTGCGGGTCGGGGGTGAGGGCGGCGAGCGGGGAGCGGCGGCCCGGGGCGAGGGTGCGCAAGGCGTGCCAGTCGACGGACAGGCGGGTGAGGGGCAGCAGGGCGACGTCCTCGCCGGAGAACAGCGGGACCGTGGTCCAGCCGCCGTGGCGCTTGTAGTCGATGTCGACCGTGGCGGTGGGGGTGATCCAGCCCAGGCGGACGACCTGATCGAAGTCGGTGCGGCGGACGCCGAGGCGGTGGGCGGCTTGGTCAGGGCCGAGGGGGACGTGGCGGTCCAGGAGGGCTGGCAGGTCACGGCGGCGGGCGAGGGCGGCGACCTGATCGGGATGGACATCGGGGAAGGCCGGCTCCCCGCCGAGGTAGGTCAGCAGGCCTGCGCGGACGAGGTAACCGACGGCGGAGGCGGTGACGCGCGGCCGGAACCGCCGCGGCTCCCCCAACGCCTCGGTGAGCCGGTCCGCCGCCCACGACGCACCCACCGGGCCGCGCAGGGCCGCGCGGACCGCTTCCGCGTCGGCGGCCTCCACGACCGCCCGGGACCACAGCCGTGGGCCCGCGTCGGCAGCCGGGACCAGCCCTGAGGCCGCGGCCCACCGCCAGGCTGCGACCGGCACCCGCAGCCGGCCTGCGGCCCCCGACTCGTCGTACGTCTCACGCATCACGTCTCTCCGATCTCGCAGCGGCGTGGCCCGCCACCGGGCCACGCCGGAAAGATGACGAAACATCCTGATTGTGTCAATAGGCGTGTTTTCAGGGCGAGTTGGGGGCGCGCCTCACAAGTCGCGTACGTGTACGCGAGGACAGAAAGCCACCCGCCCGGGTGAACCGGAGCGGTCCCGGAAACGACGAAACCCCCGCCGTAGGGGCGGGGGTCTGACAGGCGGACGGCGCGCAGCGCGAGCGGGTCACGGAGCGGCATCGGCGAACCGTCCGGCCTGCATGCAACCGGCCCCCCGCATGGTGGCGCAGGGGACCGGTAGGGGGCATCGGGAACGATTACCAGTCGGCTCCCTCGGCCAGTACGGAGAGTACCGAAGAGGCCACCTTGCGTGGTGGCTTGTGGGGGGGTACCGGGCGTGCGGTTGACGTAAGAGGGCAGGGATCGGCTGAATGGAATGGGAAATACCGGAGGCCGCGCAGTGCCCGGCGCCTGCCCAGCAGGGCGGGCGCTTCCGCCGGTCGCGTGGCCGCAAATGTGAAGCCGTCCCGGTCTCTCCGGCTCGGCCTTCTCCGCCCTTTGTGGCGGGTGGGCCGGTCTGGTGGAAAGGAGGAGTCCATGCCCGTGGAGCACTCATTCGAGGGCCGCGTCCTAATCCTGGGCCTTCCTGCCGATCTCGACGTCGCGGGCCGAGGGGCCGCCGTACAGCAGGCGCAGCGCCTGCTCCTGGCCCACCGGCCACTGGGGGTCCGGCTGCACCTGCCGGCAGGTCCGGCCAGTGATGCCGCGCTCAGTGTGCTCGCGCGGCTGCGCCGGCTGTGTGACGGGCTCTCCATCCCCCTGACCGTCACCGGCCCGCCCTGGCCTACGCCCATCTCCGCGCCGTCCGTGAGCCGGGGTGCATCCGCGTGAGGAACGACGACCGCGCCCGCGCGGACGCCGTCCTGCATGCGTCCGCCGGCGAAGGCCACATATACAGCGCCCCAGGCGGAGCCGACGTCTACCGGACGGCCACCAGGCCTGACGGCACCGCGCGCCTGGTGGCGTCCGGCGAGTTCGACATGGACAGCAGCCCCTGCCTGCAACACGCCCTCGCCGACGCCCGCGCGGACGGCGCCACCAGCATCGAGCTCGACGTGGCCGCCGTCGCCTTCGGCGACTCCACCTTCCTCCAGACCCTCGTCCGCGCCCACCACAAGCTGCGCCGCATCGTCCTCGTCGGCCCCGCACCCCACCACCTGCGGCAGCTCTTCGACCTCACCGGCACCACCGACCTCTTCCACTACGCCACCTGAACGCCTCCACCGGTTGCGCCCGCCCTCTTCCCACCGAGCCGGGCGGCCGCCCGGCTTCGGAGGCGTCAGCTCGCCCTCCGGTAGGCGGCGGCAGGCCCGGCGACCCGGTGTCCGTAGCGGGCGTTCAGCTTGTCGATCACCGGCTCCAGCCGCAGACGCGCCTCCCGCGCGTCATCGAGGGAGAGCTGGGTGCCGGGGCCTTCATCGGCCGAGCGAAGGTCTTCGGCAGCGAGGGTGAGACGGCGGATCCGGGCTCGTTGGAAGGCCATCGCGTCCAGGAGCCGGAGGGTTCCGGCGCGCAGGTCTTCGGTGTGAGCGGACGGCTGCGGGAGGCGTTTCGTCCGCTCGGTGGTGCCGCCGCCAGCGAGACGGACGGCCAGAGTGAGGCCACTGGCGATCTGCCCGCGGCCGCGGATCCGGCCCCCGAGCGTGACAGCCAGGTCCAAGAGCGCGGCACGGACCAGAACCGGGTCGTAGACATCCCGGTCGAACGCGAACGACTCCGCCGTGGACTCGGGCATCTTCCGCACCGCGACCGCGCGCGGGTCGATGCCGCGGGCCCGGGCGCGCAGGGTGCGTCCGGCCTTGCCGCCGAGGATGCGGCACACCACGGTCTCCTCCATGGCGGCCAGCGCGCCCACGGTGTGGAGGCCATACCGCTGGAGCTGGCCGGCCTGGGCGGGTCCGATGCCATGCAGCGCCTGGATCGGGAGGGGGGCGAGGAAGTGTTCGACCGCGCGGTGGTCGGGCAGGTGGAGCACCCCGGACCGGCCGGTGCGGGCGGAGGCGGTGGCGGCGGTCGCCCAGGTGTCGGCAACGCCGATGTGGGTGTCGACACCGGTCTGCACCAGTGCCTGCACCCGGAAGCGGGCCGCGAGTTCGCCGGCGTCCACACCGAACAACCGCAGCGATCCCCTGACCTGCGCGAGCGCGGCGAGCGGCGGAAGCGGCTGGACCTGCGGGGTGAAGCCCGTGAGGAGGTCCAGGACGTTGCGGTAGTCCTCGGGGGACGTGTCCGGGCGGCAGCGGACGTGCCAGATCACGCTCGTACCCGTCATGCCGCCCGCCCTTCCCTGCGCTGCGCGCGCACCAGCTCCCGCAGCTCCTGGCGCCCCGCCGCGGGGTGCGGGTGCGCCCAGTAGGGGTGGAAGTGCAGCTGTGCCGACAGGTGCAACAGGCGGCGCCGGAGCAGGGTCGTGCAGGTAGTGGCGGGGTGGGCAAGCTCCTCGTAGGTGGCGGTCCAGGATCGCTGGGCGGTGACGAGGTCGTCGGGGAACGGGTGGAACCTCATACACTGATTAGAGCACCTGTTCGATTTAAAGTGCCAGTCGTGCCGCACCGGTCGGGCAGAACGCGAGTTCTACTCTCAGCCGCCATCGGCACCTGTCCGCCCAACCCTCGAGGATGCGCACCATGACCACCCCCGCCCGGCCGGTGAACCTCCCGCCACAGATGTGCCCTCCCCCGCTCCTCGGCAAATGCGCACGCTGCCACGCCGACTGCCACCGGTACGGAGTGGGCGGAAATCCCTTGTGCCAGCGGCACCAGCGCGAGGCGGCCGAGCTACGGGCGAAGCCGCGCGCGGGGGCCTGATGTCCGAACTGCCACCCGACCTCCCGCGACTCCGGACCCTGGAGCACTGGCTCGTGCTGTCCCTGGACCGCGTACGGGAGCGAATAGCCGAGGTCGAGACCCGGGAGGCTGCCCTGCGTCCGGTGCGGGCGTTGCCGGAGGGTCCCGGCTGGGTGCTGTCCTTCCTGCGTGAGGGCGGGCGGCCGGTCGCAGACAGCATCCACATAGGTGACTGCCGCCTCGCCGCCCGGCATCGCAAGCCGCTCAGCCGTGAGGAGGCCCGCCGGGCGCTGACCGACGGCGGGATGCGGGCGTGCGAGATCTGCCGCCCGGACTCCGAACTCGGCATCCTCGACTGACCTGCCGGTGCCGCGCTCAGTCGGCGGGGAGCCGCCGGGCCAGGTCGGCGGCGAGCTGGCCGGCGGCCTGACCGCGGGGGGTGAGATCGAGCGATTCCAGCAGCCGCAGGTACCTGACCGCGTCCCGGGCCTCCGCCGCCGTCAGCAGGGGGAGACGCGGCTCGCCCGCGTCGGGGTAGTCACCGGTCACGGGCTGTTCGTCAGTGTCCACGAAGGGACCAACCCCGGGCGAGGCCTCCAGGACACGACCGGACGGTCAGGCGGTCTTCCGGCGGGTCGTCTTCTTCGCCGCGGTCTTCTTGGCCGGGGCCTTCTTCGCCGCCGCTGTCTTCTTCGCCGCGGTCTTCTTCTTCGGCTTCGGCATCTCGTGCACGGTGGCCGGCCCGCCGCTCTCGCCGCGACCTTCCTTCGCCTTCGCCACCGACGCCTCCAGCGCGGCCATGAGGTCGACCACCGGAGCCGTCGCCGTCTCCTCGCCCTCGGGCGCGGCAGGCTCGCGGTGCTCGGCCTTCGCGCTGATCACCTCGGTGAGGGCCTCGGTGTAGTGGTCGGTGACGTCCAGGTCATCGAGCGAGGCCACGGTCATCGTCTCCATCAGCGTGAGCGCGCCCTCGATCTCCTTCTCGCTGACGTCGGTCTCCGGCGGTGCGAGTTCGGCCGGGGAGCGGATCTCGTCGTCCCAGTGCAACCCCTGGATACTCAGGGCCTCGCCGACCGGGCGCAGCAGTCCGAGGCGTTCGCGGCCGCGCAGGGCGTACTTCACCACCGCGACCTTGTCGGTACGGCTGAGGGCCTGGCGCAGGAGGGTGTAGGGCTTCGAGGCCACCTCGCCCTTCGGGCGGGCGTAGTAGTCCCCGGCGCCGAAGGCGACGGGGTCGACGCTGTCGGCGTCGATGAACGCGACGACCTCGACGGCGCGGGCGGTGGGCAGCGGCATCCCGGACAGATCGTCCTCGGTGATCGGGATCAGCTGGTCCTTGGAGACCTCGTACGCCTTGCCGATGTCGTCCTCGGTGAGGACCTGGCCGTCGATCTCGCACCGCTTCTGATAGCGCACCCGCCCGCCGTCCTCCACGTGGACCTGCCGGAAGTGCACATCATGCGACTCCGTCGCCGGCTCCAGAGTGATCGGCACGGTCACCAGACAGAAGCTGATGGCGCCGTTCCACATGGCTCGCGGCATCGAGTCGCACTCCTCGAAGGACGGCCCCCCTGGGCTCCGACCTCAGGCTAAGCAGACCCGACCCGTGATCGCATGCCCCGGTGAGCAGAACGGAGCCAAGCTGGCTTGGTACGCGAGAACGGGAGTCGTTCGTCGGCGGCTTCGGGAGTCACCGCGCGGACCCGTCGCTTGATCAATGTCGATGAGTTCGGGAGTCACTCACGGCCGGGTGGGCGGTTTGGGGGCCACCCCTCGGTGAAGGCCCTGAGTTGCCGCCGTTGGCGGGCCGATGTCGTAGACCAGGCCCTCGATCTCGGCGTCGTGCCGCTGGCGCAGTTCACGTCAGGGGAGCGGATAGATTGGTGGCACTTTGTCCGCATGCACGCACTGAGATCAACTAACTGTGACCGACGCGACCCCTGAGATCACTGACCCCGAGATCATGCTGCTCGCTGAGAAGGTCTTCGACCTGGCGCGACATGGAGATACCGACGCACTCGCCGCGTATGTCGACGCTGGAGTTCCGGTCAACCACACCAACGATCAAGGGGCTTCGCTGCTTATGCTGGCCGCTTATCACGGTCATGACGCTGCCGTGATCGCGCTCGTGGAGCGCGGTGCCGACCTAAATCGCACCGACGCCAAGGGGCAGACCCCTCTGTCTGGGGCCGTCTTCAAGAGCGAGGACGAGGTCGTGCGGACCCTGCTGGCGCATGGGGCGGACCCCTCTGCCGGGACTCCGTCCGCCATCGAGGTGGCTAACATGTTCAGCCGACAGGACCTGCTGGAGCTGTTCACAGGCAAGTAGCGAACTCCCTGCTCTGGGGCGCAGTCACTGCTTCGCTCCGGCCCGGTGGCCGGCGAACGGCCGGCCGGGCCGGGGCACCGTTCAGCTGGGAGAACGGCCGGGGTCGCGGTCGGTACGTCGGCGCAGTGTGCGGGACCCTCGCGGTTGCCGCCACGATTTCCTCGACCACCGCGGATGCCACGCCGGTGCACGCACAGATCGGGCGGACCGCCACTCTCGCTCCGGGTGCTGTGGCCGGAGCGAGGATTCCCGTGCCGCCGGTCGGCGCCAGCAGCCCGATCAGCATGTACGCGGCCAATGTGCCGCTGAGGCTCAATGTTTTCGCTACGCTCACCCTCGACTTCAAGGGCGGCATCAACCTGAAGACGAGGGCCGCCACGGAGGACGGGGCCCTGTTCGAGGTGGAGGGCTTCCGGGTGGAGGCGGACACCAGCCCGAGCACCCCCGACAGCGGAACCCTTATCGCCATGACGCTGTCGGACAGCAAGCTCACGCCACTGAGCGTGCTGCGGCCCTCCAGCAGCAGCGGCTCGGAGATGCTCATCTACATGAACCTCACCGTGGAGGTCACCGACAAGGCCACCGGTGAAACCATCCAGACGCTGCACATGGACCCGACGAAGTACGCCACGCTGCGGGCGACCGACGTCAAGTCCTTCCCCCTCAACAACCAGCTCTTCTCGCTCCAGGAGCCGGTCTCGTTCTTCGAGAAGGGCAACTCCGAGAGCCGCGGCACGCTGGAGGCCTTCGACGCCATCTTCAACCAGAGCGCCTAGCTGTATTGATCACGAGCGTTGTTGACACCGGTCGGGTCTTGAACATGACGAAGACCTCCGGTGTGGTGGGAGCTGTCTAGGAACTCACCGCACGGAGGTCTTCGTGTCCCACCGTAATGCCCGGCTGACCGTCGGTAGGCGCTTGCTGGTCGAACGTGTCTGCTCAGGCCGTCCGGTCGCCCATGTGGCGGCCGAGATGGGCATCTCCCGGGCCACGGCTCACAAGTGGATGCGCCGGTGGCGGGCCGAGGGCGACACCGGTCTGTATGACCGGTCCAGCCGACCTCGCTCGACCCCGCACCGCACACCTGCCGCCGTCGAGGAACAGGTCTGCGGCCTGCGGCGGAGCCGCAAGCTCGGGCCCGCCCGGATCGGCCCGATCCTGGGCCTGCCGGCATCCACCGTCCATCGGATCCTCACCCGCCACCGACTCAATCGGCTGGCCTGGCTCGACCGCCCGACCGGCACCCCGATCCGCCGCTACGAACGCGAACATCCCGGCGAGCTGATCCACGTGGACGTGAAGAAACTCGGCCGGATCCCCGACGGCGGCGGCCACCGCGTGCTGGGCCGCGACGCGGGCCGACCCGTCCGCGGCATGGGCTTCGACTACGTCCACTCCGCGGTCGACGACCACTCCCGCCTCGCCTACAGCGAGATCCACCCCGACGAGAAAGTCGCGACCTGCGCGGCCTTCCTGACCCGCGCGGCCACCTTCTTCCACGAGCACGGCATCACCCGCATCGAGCGGGTCCTGACCGACAACGCCTGGGCCTACCGCAAGGGCCTGGCCTGGAAGGCCGCTCTGGCCGACCTCGGCGCGACCGGCAAACTCACCCGCGCCTACCGGCCCCAGACCAACGGCAAGGTCGAACGCTTCAATCGCACCCTCCTCGACGAGTGGGCCTACCTGCGGCCCTACACCTCAAACAACGAGCGGACCGCAGCCCTGGCAGACTTCCTCCACACCTACAACCACCACCGCTGCCACACCGCACTCGACGGACACCCGCCCATAAGCCGTGTCAACAACCCTGCGGGTCAATACACCTAGCCGGTGGACTGACGCGGGAAGCGACCGGCTCGAACGTCGATTGAGGGGCCCCTGCGACCAGGTGGCGGTCACAGGGGCCCTTGGGGTGCCAGGGGTCAGCCCAGGCGGAATTGCTGGTGGTCGCCGTCGCCGCCGGGCCACTGGACCAGGGCGGTGCCGTTGTCGGTGTCCTCACCGTGGACGGACAGGAACAGGCCGCTGTTGAGGTTCTGCAGGGCGAAGTACTCGTTGTCCTTCTGCACCAGGCGCCACTGCTGGTGTTCCTTGCCGGCGGTGTAGCCCCACTGCACGATCGCGGCACCGTTGTCATGGCTCTCGGCGTTCACCGACATCGCCTTGTTGCTGTGCACAGCACGGACGACGTAGTAGCCGCCGCTGGTGGCCTCCAGGTTCCACTTCTGGTGATCGCCATCGGCGAAGGGCCACTGCACGACCTCGGTGCCGTTGTCCTTCTTCTCGCCACGGACGGACACGGCCTTGTCACTGTGACGGGCGATCAGTGCGGCGGTGAAGACAGCAGCCATGGGGGTCCTCATTCCAGGAGTGGGAAGACCAAGCCGGGGGTGTGCCGACCTGGCCGTGATGCCGGGCCCACCCTGCCAGCCACATCCACCCCGAAACGCCCTGATCGGGGCGAAACCGCCCTCGCTGGCGAAGTGGAGGCACTCCGGGACCAGGTTTGCGCGGGCGCACAACCGGCCCTCTCCTATGGCCCCCGCTCGCCCGTCCATCCAGAGGACCACCCCAATTGCTTCCGACCGGCCGGACAAGCCATCTACGAGGTCAACGGTCTGACCAGTGGCCACTCCAAGAACCTTCGACACACGGCCTAGGAGCCTTCGCGTTAGTGTGCCCTGCGCGTCGCGCAGCTCAGCCAGGGTGGTGCCGGTGCTCTCCTCGTAGGTGTCGGCGCTGTACCTGTGATAGCCGGCGAACATGGACTGGCTCCAGCGACGTCGGCCGCGGAATCGGTTGGCACCCACAGCCACGGCCCAGTTGCCGTGGTAGCCGAGCGTCCACCTTCGGCGGGCTGCAGAAGAACGTTCTCGACCGCAGGAAGTGGGCTACCCGCGAGAACCTGCGGTTCGCCATCGTGACCTGGATCGAGCGGACCTACCACCGCCGTCGCCGGCAAGGCGCACTCGGCTGACTGCCCCCCGTCGAATCCGGGACTGTCATGACCACACCGGCCTTCCAGGCCGCGTGACTGAGCCTGTCACCCGAACCTGCGTCAGACCCGCTCGGCTTCCGCCTCGGATGCCGTGTTGCTCTATGGGGTGCCATAACGGATGTGACGCCCCCCACCGGAGGTAGTCAGCGTATGAGTTCAAAGCGCAGCAAGAATCCAGCCCTGCCCGTACTTGACGACGCGTTCCGGCTCGAGTCGGTCAAGGACGCCGAAGAGTCCACCCGTGACTTGGCCGCGCGGCTGGCCACCACCGAGCTGCGCCGTGTTTCCCACCCGGGCCGGGTCACCTGGGAGCCCACCGATCAGGCCGAGCCCGTTCCGGTCCCGCCGACCGTGGTCGACGGTGACGGGGACCTGTGGCTGCGGGACCAGGGCACTGGCACCTGGACCATGCCCGAGTTCAACCCGAAGGAGTTCCCGGACCGCTGTGGCGAGGTCTTGACGTGGAACCAGCTTGCCTGCGAGTTCGGCCCGCTTACCGCACTGGCCGACGACCGCCGCATCGGCGGCGGCCGGCGCCGCTGACCGCGCAGCCTTCGCCCGGATCGCAGTGTCGAAATCATGTCTCGATCCTGCACTCCCTTGGGATCAGGCAGACTCAGGAACGCCGGATACAGGCCAGCCCGGGTATCGCCCTGAGCACCCCGCTGACTGCCTTCCGTAGCCTCTGGTCCTGATGTGCTTCCCTGTCCAAGCGACCGAGCAGTCAGGCAGGCTAAGCGTCTCTGCATGGCGGCGGCACCCGGCCTGCTGCTCCATGGGGCGACCGAGCGGGAGACAGCGGTGCACCACAACAGACGAGAGCCGCGCGCAGTCGCGCAGCCCTCGTCCGGTGCGTGTCCATTGCCTCTGGAACGCCGCCTGGCTTGAGTCGTTCGGGTCGCCCGCTACCGGACTGTCGGGAAGCGGAGCCGATCTCGGTACCCGCAGGCGGAGGCGGTGAGGGTTACGCCGGGGTGATGTTCTCCGCCTGCGGGCCCTTCTGGCCCTGGGTGACGTCGAACGTCACCATCTGGCCCTCCTGCAGCTCACGGAAGCCCGAGGAGTTGATCGCCGAGTAATGGGCGAAGACGTCCGGGCCGCCGCCGTCCTGGGCGATGAAGCCGAAGCCCTTCTCGGCGTTGAACCACTTCACAGTTCCCGTAGCCATGTCTCATGCCTTCCAGTCGATGAACGCCCCCCACAACATGCGGAAAGGCGGAGGTGATCGCCCTGGTTCCTGCGGCACAGCACAGCAAAAAGCCCACGCCTGAGGCGTGGGCAAAGGGAACTTCCGAACCACGACAGCTGACCCAGACGCTACACGCCCGCACACGCTGTCACCATAGGAAACGGGTACACGTCGTCCTTGGCGGGTGCGGGCAGGCCGGCGAGGTGCGACAGTCGCGCCCCTCGTTCAAGCCGCGGCCGTTGAATCTGCCGTTTCGGCGGCACGGCGGTGTTCGGCATTGATGCGCTGGGCCTCTTCGAGCTGGTCCTCGAGGATGACGATCCGGCAGGCGGCCTCGATGGGGGCGCCCTGGTCAACGAGTTCCCGGGCGCGGGCGGCGATGCGGAGCTGGTAGCGGGAGTAGCGGCGGTGGCCACCCGGGGAGCGCAGCGGGGTGATCAGGCGGTGTTCGCCAAGCGCGCGGAGGAAGCCGGGGGTGGTGCCGAGCATCTCGGCGGCCCGGCCCATCGTGTAGGCGGGGTAGTCGTCGTCGTCGAGACGGCCGTACGAGTCGTCTGCTGTCATTTCACCTCTCTGTGGAACGCGTGGAGGGGCCCGGGTGCCGTACTGGCACCCGGGCCCCGAAGGAACTGCTACACCATCTGCCGGCCCTGATGCTGCACCGGCCTTCTGTGTCCGCAGACCCGACCTGAATGCTGTCGGGGGTGCGGGGATCGCGGTTGCTTGACCGGAGACCACCTCACTATCGATGTCCTGCGGTACCCGGGCTCAAGGCATCTGCCCGGGCGATCCTGATGGTGCTCGGCTCCTCCGTTCTTCCCTCCGGGTCAATCACTTACCAAACGGGAACTGCGTACTGCTGGTGTTGCGTACTGCTGGCGGCCTGCCACAGCGCCACTTCGGCAGCCAGCCCCGTCGCCCGTCCTACGTCTGCTCTGGCTTAGAACCCCACTGCCGAACCTCCCGGTGCGCGCGCCCACAGCCGACGCCTTCACCGAGGTACTGCTCACTGACTTCACCGCTGGGTACTGCGGTACTTCTCACGGCGGCCCCTGATCACTGCGGGCCACCCGGTCCGGTCACCAGTCCCGTCGCCGTCCTGCAACCGCTCTGGCTTCGAAACTCCATCACCGCACCGTCCTGCGAACTGCAATTGCGGATACTGCCGCCCGGCAGTTCATCTCTGCCGGGCCCTGCGGTCCTTCTTGGTTACGAGAGAAACCATAACCACACCATCGCCGAATGTCTACTGTGGCCAACATAGATTTCCGCGCGTCCGGCGATGAGGTAATCGACCTCGAACAGCGACACTGAGGGGCGCAGGGGCGGCCCCCGCCGGGTTGACCGCCATCGGCCGGGGCACAAGTACGGACAGACAGAACCGGGTATTGGCGATCGAGAGACCAAGGTGAACCTGATGGACGCGATGAGCGTCGATGTCGCAGCCGCCCGCTCCACCGCCTCCATCGCCGACGCCCGCGAGCGCACCCGGACCTTCCTCGACGGCCTCGTACGCCCGATCGGAGGTGGCGCTGCCGACACGGTGGTCCTGGTCGTCTCGGAACTCGTCACCAACGCCCTGCGCCATGCCGGCGGCACCTGCACCCTGGACCTGACCGCCCACCCGGACAGCATCGAGGTGGCCGTCCACGACCCCAGCCGGCAGGCGCCGCGCATGCGCACCCCCGACCTGAACGGCGGCACCGGAGGCTTCGGCTGGCCCATGGTCAACCGCCTCGCCCGCACCACCCACGTCACCGCCACCCCCAGCGGCGGCAAAACCGTACGCGCCTACCTGCCCCGCTAGGCGGTGTCTTCAAATGATCACCGTTGGTGGATCATGGTGTCGTGATACGTCGTCATGAACTGTCCGATGCCGAGTGGGACTTCGTCCGGCCGTTGCTGCCCGAGTCGCTGCGGGGGCGGAAGCGGCTGGACGACCGCAGGGTCCTGAACGGGATCGTGTGGAAGTTCCGGACCGGGACGGCCTGGCGAGATGTACCCGAGCGCTATGGTCCGTGGGCCACGCTGCACACGCGTTTTCGCAGGTGGGCGGCGGACGGCACGTTCGACCGCATGCTGCGGGCCGCGCAGGCGAAGGCTGACGCGGCGGGCGACGTCGACTGGCTGGTGTCGGTCGATTCCACGGTCGTCCGAGCTCACCAGCATGCGGCCGGGGCTCGAAAAGGGGGCTCCGCGACCCCGCCCTCGGCCGGTCCAGAGGCGGTCTGACCAGCAAGATCCACCTGGCTTGTGACGGCCGTGGCCGTCCGCTCGGCTTCGTCCTCACGGGCGGCAACACCAACGACTGCACCCGGTTTACCACCGTGATGGAGACGATCCGGGTGCCCCGGATCGGACCCGGCCGTCCCCGTGTCCGGCCCGATCACGTCCTGGGCGACAAGGGCTACAGCTCGAAAGCGATCCGCACCTGGCTTCGCCGCCGCGGCATCGCCCATACGATCCCCGAGCGGGCCGACCAGGCCCGCAACCGGGCCCGGCGAGGCAGCCGAGGTGGCCGCCCGCCGGCCTTCGACCGCGGGGCATGCAAGCACCGCAACGCCGTGGAACGCTGCTTCAACCGTCTCAAGCAGTGGCGCGGGATCGCCACCCGCTACGACAAGACCGCCGAATCCTATGAGGCAGCCGTCACCCTCGCATCACTCCTGATGTGGGCGTGACATTTGACGACAGGCCCTAGGCGCGTGCCGCCCCCGACACCATGAGAGTGGGTCCGGGGTCCGCACCGCCCAGGCCGTTCTGCAGCCCCGCCCAGGAAGGGCCGCCGGCCTGGCCAGGGGGCTCCCCGGCAGGAACCGGGCAGGGCCCGGTCACCGATGAAGCTCTCTGTTCACTCCTTCGGGTGCGGACCCGCACGTACCAGGCAAGGACGGCGGCTGCGGGGTGCGGCCAGGTGGAAGGGTGCAGTAACCGGCTGGAACGCAGCCGGACCCGTATCCGCCTTGGCAGTCAACGCGGCGGGGCCGTCCCCGCAGAGGAGCTTTCATGGGAAAGGTCACCTTGTTCAGCGAGCCCAACTACGGGGGCAAGAGCTGGGAAATCCCCGTCGATGGCGAGACGTACACCCGGGCGGCGACGGGCCTGGACAAGATCGCCTCGATCAAGATCGACCAGTCGCAGGGTCGGACTCGCACGTACTGCGTCGCTCTGTACGGCAAGCTCCCGAAGTCCCCTGCCGACTTCGAGGACTCCCAGTGCGAGAAGTTCGAAGAGGATACCCCCGACACCGGTGAGGCGGCGGGCAACGGATGGATCCGGGCGAGCGTGCGGACCGAGGAGTTCAACAAGCAGGCCGACTACTTCGCCGGGGAGTAGCCGAGGGAGATCCACGACAACCTCCCGTCGCAGCGGGCCGCGAAGCGCCCCGGTAGAGGACCCCTTGTACGGGGGTGCCCGCGCCCACCACCCCCCGAGCGGGTGTGGTGGCCCGCGGTGCATCAGAGCCCTGCGCCGCCGACTTAGTTCATGCGGTGACGGGCAGGGCGAGCAGGCCCGCCAACCGGGGGGAGGTGCGGCGAGGCAGCAGGTGGTGAGGGACGGCGAGGGCGCAGTGAGGCAGGTGGCGTTGTAGAGCGGTGAGGGCGGCTTTGAGTTCGAGACGGGCCAGAGTGGCGCCGGGGCAGTGGTGTGGGCCATGGCCGAAGGCGAGATGCCGGGCAGGTCTCGAACGCGTGGGGCCGGGGGTGGTGAGGGCGAACAGGACGGTGTCGCCGGCGGGAATGGGCTGTGCGGCGATGGTGAGGTCGCGGCGGGCGAATCGCCGGGCCGTGGTCAAGACGGGGCCCTGCCGCGCAAGGAAGTCCTCGATCAGATGGCGGTCCACGGGCCGTTGCCGGCGGGGATCGGCGGCGGGATGGATGAGGTCGAGGGCGCTGCGGGCGATGAGGTGGACGGTGTTCTCGATGCCCGCCCACCACATGCCGAAGGCGAGGATGACGATGTCATCGCGGTCGAGGCCGGACCGTGGTGCGGTGGCGCCCCAGTAGGAGACGAGGTCGGCGCCCGGGCGGCGGGAGTGTGTGGTCACGAGCCGGTTCACGAGGTCGTGGACCCCTTCGATCGCCGCCATCAGATCCTGGGGCCGGGGTGGGGCGAGCATGGCGCCCGTCCAGGTCGTGAGGGCGTGCCGCTCGTGGAGCGGCACGCCGAGAAGGTCGGCCACAACAGACAGCGCCAGAGGTAGCGCGAAGTCGGCCACCAGATCACCACCCCCTTGCCGCGCCATAGAGGCCGCGAGCCGGTCGGCGAGCCGGCCGATCGGCTCCTCCCAGACATGGATACGCCGTGGGCTCAGGACTCGGGCGGTTGGTGTTCGCAGCCGTGAGTGCTCGGCGCCGTCACGGTTGAGGAGTTCGGCGGCCAACCGGCCCGGCAACCGGAACCCGCCATAACCCGATCCGGCATGGCTGTCGTCGGCGGTGAGCAGGTGGTCTGCCAGTCGGCGCCGGACCTCGTCAGGGCCGGTGACAAGCCATGCCCGGGTTCCGTCCGGCATCCGGCACACGCGAGACGGCCCCCGCTGCGGGGGGCCAGGTCCGCGACCCGGAAGTGGACAGCGAAGCTTGATGGTCGATGCTCACCCACCAGTGCTGTCCCCACGTGCCGGAGGCCACGCGTGCCGGAGATGACGTTGACCGAAAGGTCGCTGCGAACGCCCGATCGCAGGGCACCCTCAGCGGATGCCCGGGAGCTGGCTACCGCCAGCGCGGGATTCTCACCTGCGCCGACCCAGAGCGTAACGAGGCGGGGCCGCTCCGCCGCCAACACCTGCCGGCCGTCCCCTGATGCGTCCAAGCAGTGCGATGCCACCCTGGCATGCAAGGAGGTAACCATGGCCCGACAAAAGAAGCTCGCCATGGCGGCGGCCGAACGAAACCGCCAGGACAGCTACCACGCTCCCCTGCCTTCACGACCGGCACGACCCGTCTCACCAAGCCAGGAAGAAGCCACCCCGCAACACGCCGAAATCACCGGACAGCACCAGAGGTGACCCGCAGCGGCCAGCGGATCACGCGCGCCTGAACCGCCTCACCCATGAGTTCGCCGCCACCCCTGGGCGGCGAGCGGCGCGGCCAGCCCGTCCGCGAACCGACGGATGCGCGCCTCCCATCGTGCGGCGTGCCGCGGGGCCAGCGGCCGTGCGAAGACGCGGATGGCCGCGGCCGTCGCGGTTTTGCAGATCCGCCGCCATCCCGCCGGGCAGCCGAAACCCCCGCCAGCCGGCCCCCCGGCGTGGGTGTCGTCGAGCGCTCGCAGCGCACTGCGCAGCCAACGGCGTCAATCCTCGTACCGCGTGATCAGCCAGGCCTGAGAACGATCCGGCATCCGCAGCGGGCGGACCGGCCCGTGCGGGCAGGTGAACCGGCGGGCGCAGCGAGGTCAAGGACACCATCGTGAAGGGGCATGTCACCTCCTCGGGGCCGCACTGACAACCGACGGACACATCCACGGTGCGGACGCAGTCGCGGAGTCGAGCTGCCGCGCAGGGCCGGGCCCGCGCAGCAACTCGATAGGGCGGTGCGCTACGGCTGGGGTGGGTCAGCTGCTGTAGCCGTCGTGGAGGTTGAACTTGCCGGGGGTGGCGCCCTTGACGAAGCGCAGGCGGTCGCCCTCGACGACCAGCGGCTTGCCGTTGTCGCGGTCCTTCTGCCAGATCTCGTAGTAGTTGCCCATGTCGTAGAAGGCGACCGGGTCACTCTTGGAGGAGACGGTGGTCAGCCAGCCGTCCTTGGAGTCGATCCACTTGCCTTCGGCGGCGGCGCAGGTGACCTGCAGGTAGCCGCCCCAGTGGCCATCCTTGGCCCACGCCCCGTCGGCGACCTTCACCCACAGCGCCGGGCCCTGGGTGGTCTCGCTCCAGGTCATCTTGACCTGCTCACCCTTGGACTCGTCCCACTTGACGGTGCGCCCGATCTCGTTGATGCCGAGCTTGGCGGTACTGCCGTCCTTGAACCGAACGACGGACTCCGGCGTGCGGTGCGGCACGTAGCGGGTGGAGGGGAGGTCGGCCTTGGAGGTGTCGATCTCGAAGGCGGCCCAGGCGAACTCACGCAGATGCTGGTTGTTGGCGTCCATCAGCTCGCGATCACTCGTGATGTAGGCCGTGAGCTCTTCCTCTTGCCGCCGACCCCCAGGACCCTCTGAAGGATCCGCCGCAGCCGCTCACCCTCCGGACCGGCCGCCTTCTTCTTGCCCTCGTCCGCCGCCCGCGCCGCCACCTCCGACCGATCAAGGCGTTCACCCCTCCCCCAGGCCTCAGACCTGATTTCGGCCTCGGCGAAGGAGGTCAGCGTGTCCACGATCAAATCTTCGATACGCCCCTTCTTGCCGTTCTGGTGCGCCTCCTCGATCTCCGCGACCTTCTTCGGATCCAGCTCCTTCACCTTCGTGGGCGCGCCCTCGTCTGAGAAAATCAAAAAGTCCCTCTTGCGCAGGTATCCCATGAGTAAATCACTCCTTTTCGCTTTGAGTAACCGTTAGCTACTCTGCGCAACCAACGCTAACGATCAAGAAGCGGTCGAAAAGCACCCCCGCCGATCGTTCGCCTGATCGAGTGATCGAAGCCCAGGCCGGCGATGCACAGGCGACGCAGCCGGACATAGGGACCGCGGCCGTCCCGTGCCAGAGCTCTGGAAACAAGCAGTGTCCGCCCCCCGACACCTGCGGCCAGTCGGCTGCGGCCGCCGGCCCCACCCCGAACCCGGCCAGGTCCTGCGGCGCCATATCCGTGCGCAGCCACTGGAATCTGAGGGGGTGACGGAAGATGCCGCCGTGATCGACGGCCCGGTCGGCGCTCACCTCGGCGACCAGCTCACCGGGCGAGCGGGACGCCGTGGCGGACCACCCCGCCCGGGGTCCCTTCCACGGCCGCAGCCCGCAGGCCGGCCGGCCACGCCAGCGTCACCCGCAGGCCACCCGGCCCCGAACGGAACCGCTCGACTACCCGCACCCGGCCCAGCACCGCCAACGGCACAGTGCCCGGCGCAGTCAGCCGGTCCACCGACGCCCCGAGCTCCCCCGCTGTCAGGGCGGCCAGGGCTCCGGCGTCCGTACCGGTGGACCAGCCGGACAACTCGTCCTGGCGTTATCGGTCAGGGTCAGGTTCGGGTCATCGAATCGGCACCGTTTGCGTCCTGCCCCCGCCGGCGGGCTCCGCTGCTCAGAGGGCTGCCGTGGGAACCCACCCGTTCAGATGGCGCCGATCACTGAGGCATGACGTTCTCCGCCTGAGGGCCCTTGGGCCCCTGAGTGATGTCGAAGGTGACCTCCTGGTCCTCCTCCAGAGAACGGAATCCTGCGGCATTGATGGCGGACTTGTGGACGAAGACGTCCGGGCCGCCGCCGTCTTGGGCGATTTCTCCATACCCCTTTTCAACGTCGAACCACTTCACCGTGCCAGTCGCCATGGCTGTTCTCCTTGCTGGGGTCGAGCACTGGACTCCCCGCTCACGCTGACCTCGCCCATGGCCGGTACTTCTTCCCGCCGGGGCCCGCTGCTCCGGCCCTCACCCTTCGACGCTACGGAAAGGCACTGACAACCAGAGCACGGCGGAGGTACCGCACCCTTCGCCGCTGGTCGCGCGGGGTGGTGACCAGTTGTGCGCGATCCCGGCCTGCGCATGGGTACTTGAGGGGGAATCATCATCCGACAGCATCCGCGTGTCTATGATCTTCGTGGACGTTTCCTGCGGGCCCGCGGTAAAGCGCGATGACCGGCCCGGCTGCCGGAACATCAACACCTCGAGACCGACCGAACGGACGGCGCATGCCCTTACTCTCCTGCATTCTGGCGACCAAGGACCGGCCGCACTTCCTCGCCCAGGCGATCCGGTACTACCAGCAGCAGACACTGACCGACACCGAGCTGATCATCATCGACGACGGCGTCGACTCCTGTGAGGCGCTGGTGCCGAGCTCGCCGCAGATCAAGTACCTGCGGCTTCCGCGGGCGACGTCGCTGGGGACGAAGCTGAACCTGGGCATCGAGGCCAGCTCGGGTCACGTCATCCAGAAGCTGGACGATGACGACTACTACCACCCCAGATTTCTGGAGGTGATGACCTCCGGACTGCTGGGCGCACGGCGTTCGGAGGTGATCTGCGGGGTGGAGCGGCTGCTGGTGCTGATCTCGGCGACCGGCGCTCTCGTCGACGCGGGCAGCGGATGGTTCGCCGGCGGCACGTACTGCTTCTACAAGGACGTCTGGAAACAGGCCCCGTTCAGGGACGTGCCGCGCCGGGTCGACGTGTTCTTCCTTGAAGACCACCCCGACCTCGTCAAGCTGCCGGTGTCCGTTCCCGAGCTGTATGTCCTAGTGCGTCACGACAAGCACACCTGGACCCGGATGGCACCAGAGACCGTCCAGCCCTTCACTGGGGTGCCCGTCGAGGACGTCACCGAGTACTTCATGTCCTGCCCGCCCTACGGCAAGAGCCTGCGGGACCTGATCCCGGCCGAGCACGCCGCGTTCTACCAGAGCCTGCAGCGGTGAGGACGAGCCGGTGAACGAGGCCTTCGCATGCCCGGTCTGCGCGGACGACGACTGGGAGACACACGGCCGCCGGCACTACCGTGGCGGTGAACGCACCCACACCCAAGGCCGCGTCCTGAGCGACTACGAGCTGCTGCGACGCCGCGTCCTGTTCGAGGTCTGGTGCCCGGGACGAAACGAGGTGACCCTGACGGAGCGCATGTGCCGCCAGTGCGGCTTCATGGCCTACGCCCCTCGGCCCACCAGCGCGGACGTCGCGGCGAAGTACCGGTTTCTTCAGCACTGGGAAGACGACATCGGCGGATCGGCGCCCTCAGCCCGCGGAATGGAGTTGGACCGCCGGCGGGCCGATCGTGCCCACCGGGCGATCGTGTCGGATCTCGGGCGTGAACCGCGCCGGGTCCTCGACTTCGGCGGCGGAAACGGCAAGCTCTTGGCCCCGTTCCTGAAGCAGGGCGCCGACTGCGCGCTCGTGGACTACAACGTGCGCCCGCTGCCAGGCGTGCGCAAGCTCGCCGACACCCTGCACGACCTGCCCGACATCGAGCCTTTCGACGCCATCGTCTGCAGCCACGTACTGGAACACCTCGCCGACCCGCTCACCACCCTGCAGTCGCTGTACCCCCTGCTGGCGGCGGACGGCGTCCTCTACAGCGAGGTACCGGTCGAGATCTGGATAGGCCTCCCCATCGGGGCCGACCCTGTGACCCACATCAACTTCTTCACACCCCACTCACTCACCCGCCTCCACACCCGGGCGGGCCTGCGCGCCATCACGGTCCGACAGTTCGCAGGCAACTACGCCGCCTACCGCATGCAGGTCGCCACGGTCACCGCCCGGCGCGACGACACCAGGACAGCCGACGATCGCAGTGCTGGTGATGCGGGCGAAGCGCACCGCCTCCTGCGCCCCTCGGTCCTCGACCGGCTCGCCCACGCCTTCCGTCAGCGGCGGCTGGCCGGCGGCTGACCGCACAACCCCCGCGCAAGGGAGGCCGGGTCAGCCCGGTGCTGTGTCCGGCAGGCGCAGTGCGGCCGTTCCTTTCCGGTGTGCGAGGCGCTCGAGGGTCCAGGTGGGGTGCTGCTCGGCCCAGCGGGCGACGATGGCCTTCTCCTCGTCGCGGTCGTAGTCGTCCAGGACCACGACCGCGTTCGGGGTGAGCGCGCCGGCGAGCAGCGGTACGGCTGGGTACCGGGCGAGTGGGGTGGTGAGTCCGGGTGGGCCGTCTACGAGCAGCAGGCCGCAGCCGTTCAGGTCCTTCCAGGCCGATTGCGCGTACCAGGGCCGGCTCTCGCCGTGGAGGGTGTGCTGCTCCAGCGGAGCAAGCCGCACCTGCGCGATGTCGCCGAGCCCCAGCCGTTCGACCTCCCCGGCGCTGCGTTCGTGGTAACCGGCATCGTGCTCCAGGCTCACCACACGGCCCGGGATGCCGAAGGCCCGCATGGCCGTCGCAAGCCACAGTGTGGAGGTCCCGCTGCCCGCTTCGATGACCAGTGACGGGCGCCGGAACCGGGTCTGTTCCACCAGGTACAGCAGTAGATCCGGGGCTGCGGCCCAGCCGTCACCCGGTGGGATGGGCACGGGCGGCTGGAGTATCTGTTCGAGCCGTACCAGGAATTGCTCGTCTTCGGTCTGCATCCTGTTCCCCTCGCCCCGAGCTGGCCGATTCCCCGAACGCATCGCGGCAGGCTCGAGACTACGGATGAGAACCCGGCCTTCCACCGTCCTGCGTACCTGCCACTTCTACCCTGATGGGCCGGCCTTTGTGCTGGCTGTCAGGGCCCGCTGGGCGGACTGCGTCACGGTCGTGCCTCGCGCGGATTGGGGGCGGGAGCCGCGGAAGGGGTCACCGGCGGGCTGGGGCCCCTGGATGGTCAGGGCGGGGGCGTGGTCGCGGGGGTGACTGCCTGGGGGAAGGTGAAGAGCTGGTCGGGGTCGTAGGTGGCTTTGATGCGCTGCATCCTCGGGTAGTTGGCGCCGTGGTAGGCCGCCGGCCAGTCGGTGAGTTCGGGGTCCATGCCGTTGGTGTAGCCGCCGGTGCCGAGGTGGGGCTGCATGGTGGTGTGGACATCACGTAGCCAGGTGAGGCGGCGTTCGACGTGGGCAGGGTCGGTGTGCTGGTGCCAGTAGGAGTGGTACTGGACGACGCCGACGGCGCTGCGGTGGGGGAAGGCGGTGGCGTGTGCGGGGCGGTCGTCGACCGCGCCGCCGAGCGCGTCGATGAGCAGTCCGCCGGCGCCGGTGATGCCGGAGAAGTGGTGCAACTGGTCCAGGGCTGCCGCCATGTCGGTCGCGGATGCCAGGCTGAGGGGGTGGCGCACGATGTGTGACTTGGCGGCGAAGGCGACGCGTGGTCCCCAGGTGCCGCCGCCCCAGCGGTCAGCTTCGGAGGCGGCGCGCGGATAATCGCACGGGATGGTCACGCGGTCGGTTTCGGGCCGGCCCACCGCTGCGATCAGCCGGTCGAGGACCGGATGGAGGTCGTCGGGGGCGCCGATGAAGGTTCCGGTCACGGAGGGCACGCCCGGCATGCCGAAATCGCTGAGCTGCTCGAAGGCACAGGTCACCGTGCGGGGTGTGCTCGGGTCGGCGTTCCATGCCGTCCAGCCCTGGATCACTGTTGCGGCCGCGGTAGCGGGCCAGGTGACCATGAACCGGGTGAAACCCAGGTCGCGAATGTCTTCGGTGGTGAACTCCAGGGAGGTGACCACGCCGAAGTTGCCTCCACCGCCACCGCACAACGCCCAGAACAGATCGGCGTCGGGGGAGGCCGCATCGGGGTGGACGCGGCGGATACGGCCGTCGGCGGTGACGATCTCGATGGCGCTCAGGTGATCGCAGGCCAGCCCCCACGCCCGGGTGAAGGCGCTCAGGCCGCCGCCGAGGGTGACTCCGGCCAAGCCGATGGTGGGGCACCGGCCCAGCGGCAGGCCGGCTCCGGCCGTGGCCAGCGCCAAGTGGGCTTGCAGGCCCTTGACGCCGGAGCCGAACAGCGCCCGGCCTCCCCCGACGGCGCACGTGTTGAGTGAGCCGACGTCGAGTACGAGGCCTGTACCGGTGGAGTATCCGGCGTAGCTGTGTCCTCCGGAGCGCAGCGCCAGCGGGATGCGGCTGGCGCGGGCGAAGTTGACGCATTCCACGACGTCGCCTGTGTCGGCGGGGTAGGCGATGGCCTGGGGGCGGATGGTGTCGAAGCGTTGGTTGACCAGGAGGCGGGCTTGCTCGTAGGCGGCCTGTTCTGGTCGCAGCAGCACGCCGCGGATGCTCGACTCCAGCGCCGACCAACTCGTGGGATTCGCGGCCGTCCTACGAGGTGTGCGGCGGGCCGCGGGTACGGGGAGTCGGCTGTGCCGGAGCGCAGCCAGGGCATGGAGGTCGGCAAGGACGGGGAAGTCGAACGGCAGCGGCCGGGGGCCGACCTGGTCGGGCGGTGCGGGGAAGCAGCCCGCCTCGTCCTGGCGGGTGAGCAGGTAGGCGGTGGCGGCAGCGGCGGCGTGGGGTGGTCCGTAACGGGCGATCACGTTGAGGGCCTGGGCGGTGGAGAGGGCGTCGCTGTCGTGGTCCGGGGTGCGCCCCCAACCGCCGTCCGGCTGCTGGGTGGCGGTCAGCCGGGCCACGGCGCGGGCGATGGCCGCGGTGATCCGCCCGTGGTCGATGCCGGGCAGGGGGCGTGCGGCGTTCAGGGCGTCGACGGCGCGCAGGATGACGCTCGACTCGCTGAGGGTCCAGCTGGGCGTCCAGCTGCCGTCGGGATGCTGAGCGTCGAGGACGAAGCCGGTGGCCGCGGCGACGAGCGGAGCGTGCTGCACGCCGTGGGGGGCGAGGGCGATGACGGCGCCCGCGGTCATGTCAAGGTCGGGATCGTCCCCCTCCAGCCAGGTGGGGAATCCGCCGTCAGGGCTGGCCGTGGCGGCCAGGTAGGCGGCGCCGCGCTGGAGGTGGGGGCGGTAGCGGTGGGCGTCGAGGGCGTGGAGGAACTCCATGCAGCGGGCGGCGGTGTCGACGTCGGTCTGGCGGACTCCGCCGGCGAAGGGCCAGCCGCCGTCACCGGCCTGCCGTGCGGCCACGAACTCGCCCATCCTGGCCGTGTAGGGCCGCAGCGCGGGCCGGTCGAGGAAGGCGAGACCGGCCACGGCGGACAGCCACACGTCCTGGCTGTCGAGGAAGGGCACCGCGCCGCGGGCGTCGAGGGTGTGGAGCAGGCCGGTGACAGCCTGCTCGATCAACGGGTGGCCGGCCCGGGAGGTCTGCAGGGCGTGCAGGCCCAGGAGATGGGTGGTGGCGCTGGCCTCCCACAGCAGACGTCCGGCCGCGTCGTCCAGGAGGTCGGCGAGATGGAAGCGTTCACCGGTGGAGACGGTGTGCGGCTTTCCAGTGGCCTCGGAATGCAGGATCCGGACGGCCAGGACGTGGACCGAGGTGTAGGTGGACTGCGCGCCGGTGGGCGCGGCGGCTGGGGAGTCCTGCTTGCTGAGCCGCAGGCCGCCCAGCACGTGCAGCACCGCGTGCAGCATGCTCCGCTTGAGACGGCCCCTGCCCCCCACTCCGGCATCCGAGCCGACCGTCAACGGGCGGGCCGCATCGGCGGCGTCCGCCGGCAGCGTGTGCGGGCGCAGGCAGGCGTCGATGAGCAGCGCATCGAGCGGATCTGCATGCGCGCGCTGCCGGTCGAGGTAGACGGTCAGCTCCTGCTGCACGTCGGGGTGGGAGCGGCGGGCCCGAAGCAGGGAGAGGAACAACGCGCTCTCCAGCACGCGGCCCGCGCACCGGTCCGCCACGGTCCCGCCGGGGGCGACGGCCAGGGCCAGGCGCCGCTCGAGACGGACGGTGGCCGAGGCGACCGGATCCACCACCCCGGCCGGCATCGGCTGGCGTGGAAGGGCGGCGGCGCGGTAGCGGCCGCTCTCGTACTGCCAGGCGACCGCACCGTAGAGGAACGTACGGACCCGCTCGATCCCCCGGGCGGGTATCGGCCGCGTCGGCATGGCCAGCGGCCGGCTGCGCGACGGCCGTTTCGAAGTCCTCCAGCTTCGACTCGATCATCTCCCGGACCATCACCGCGGCCTCCCCGCGGCTCACGTCCCGCGTGCGGGCCAGCACGTCGACCAGCGTGATCTCGCCGGGGCGGGGAGAGCCGGCGTCCATCAAGTCGTTCGTCCAGGCCACCACATCGGCGCACGCCTCGTGCAAGGCCTCCACCGGCGGCCACTCATTCACCAGTCGTTCCGCCACCAGCAGCAGCGGCACCACGGTGATCGTGCGCCGGCGCAGGCGCAGGTATTCCTCCAGCGACGGTTCGTAGCCCGTCTCCCGCCACCGCGCCTCCTGCACGGTCGCCTCCGCGAACGAGGCGTAACACGCCGCGAACCGCGCCCGCCACCCGAGCGGCGTGCCCACGCACGTCCGCTCCCACAACTCCCTCAACGCCGCCACCACCGGTGTACCGCCCGCCGGGCTCTCACCGGTCCCGGTGACCACCGCAACCAGAGGGTCGAGCGTTTTGCGGACCTCGGCCGCCGAGACGCGCTCCGGGTCCCGGTCGAAGCCGTCATCCACCAGAGTGATGAACGCCCCCCAGCACGCGAGCAGTCCCAGCTCGGCGGGCGACGCCGACGGCACCGTGAAACCAGCCATGCGTCCATGCCCCATACGGGCCATCCGCCGCTCCTGGGCCGGATCATCCGCCAGCCGCCACCGCTTCACCCACTCACGCGCGCCCCGCTCCCCCGCCTGCCACCCGGCACTGCACACGCCGGGCCCCACCGGGCCCTCGGATGCACCCGTCCAAGGCAGGACCGGCATGTCTTCAGCAGGCAGAACAGAGTTCATGCCCTGCCCAACCGCCACCACCACCGGCAAGTCATTGTGATCCTCATCGCACACCGAGCCGCCCAAAGCCATCGGGTGCCGACAGTGACAACTATCGAGCCTCGACACGCACTGCGGGGCGGCGTTCGCGGTGGCGGAGTGTGTGGCAGCACGCCTTCAGCGGCGAGGCGGTACACGAGCTGCCTCAAGGTCACCTGGAGCGGCGCGTACCCGTCCACGATTTCCCGAGCGCGATCCACGACGAGGGGCCACCGAATTTGTTCACGAGCCATACCGGTACCTTCCGAGTTCGCGGTGGCGGGCGGGCCCGTCGGGGGTAATCCGAGGGGCAATGAGGGCGTCCTCTTACCACCCCACGTCAGCTGGCGTCGGGGATGCCTCCAGCTGGCCTCAGGCTTTTCAGCCTTCGCAGCAAGATCCGGACATTTGATGGCGTGCTACGCCGCGTCACCCAACAGCCCGTAGTGCGGGTGGTTGGCTGGGACAGAACTCGCCTGGTCCGGCGGGCCCGAGCGGCATGCCGGCGGACGGGTGGTGCCCGGGCGCGGTAGGTGCGTGAGGGCTGTGACGGGTCTACGCGAGGAGGGCTTGTGGCCGACGAAGCCAAGAAGGAAGAGGACGACCAGAACCTGCGGCGGGCGATGTACACCACCGCCGGGGGCTGGAGTACCGGGGTGGCGTTCGCCGACCACCTCAGCGCCGCCGCGCCGGCGCTGGCCGCGGGCAACGGCACTGTGTGCTGTGTGCACCGTGGCGCACGCCAGTACGACGGCAGGGTTCTGCCGATCCGGTGGACGTCCTTCACACCCTCCGCGGTCCAGCCGTTCGTCGCGGCGCTGGAGGCCGCCCGCGGGGAGTTGGCCGAGCCGGACAAGGCGTCGGACGCGGAGCTGACACGGTGGTCGGCGAAGGTGAACCGGGCGGTTGAGGCGCTGGAGGCGGCGCGCAAGTGGACACCGGATACCGAGTTCACCTTCCCGCTCCAACCAGGGGAACGAGAAAAGGAAAGCCCCCCGTGGGAGAAGGCGTACGCCGACCGGCCTCTGATCAGCGAGGAGACTCCGGCACTGGCGTACTACGGCGGCTACTGGCACATGGTGGTGTCCCGGTCGCAGTGGAGCCGCGATGGCAGTTACTGGACCCGCTGGGTGGGCTTGTACTACTTGGTGGGTGAGGCCAAGGACGGCACGATCGCCTGGCAGGAGATCGACTGGCTGACCCGCTCCTCCCATCGGGAGAACCGGATGTTCCTGGCCCCGGCGCTCGCCGCCCTCGACGGCAAGCTCCACCTGCTCTACCTCGACACCGGCACGGACGTGGATCCCGCTCGGCTGGTCCACGAGGTCGTCACCGATATCCACCACGGCTGGAAGGCCGCCGTGGCGAACGGTAAGGCCCTCACCACCCCTCCGATCGACGAGTCCCGCATCACCGACATGGAGGACGAGGAGGAGGCCGGGGCCGAAGCGAACCTCTCGCTCGCGGCCCACGACGGCAAGCTCCACCTCGTCCACCGCCTGACCGGTACCAAGGATGCCCTCGCCCACGCCGTCTTCGACGGGACAACCTGGAGCGACAAGGGCACCCTGCCCGCCACCCACCGCTCTTCCCGTACCGCAGCGCTGGCCTCCTACGACGGCAAGCTCCACGCCGTGTACCCCGCCGCAGGCAGCAGCAAGCTGCGACACGCCATCTACACGGAGGCCCGCGGCTGGGACAAGGGCACCGACCTGGACGGCCACGACTCCGACAACACCCCGGCCCTGGTCGTCCTGCGCGAAGGCCCCGACAAAGCGCCGCGCGAAGGACTCCTGCTGGTACACCGCGGCATCGACCGCTGGGAGCCCTCCGACCCGCCCGCACCGCCCAAGCCCCCACAGGTCGTCAGCCGCGGCACGACGGTGTACAGCCCCCTCACTACCGACTACGGCACAGCCGGCTGGTGCCGGGTACGCCACCGGGTGTCCATGACCCCCGCCGTCCTCGACAACGGCCGCAAAGCCCTCATCCTGCGCTGGGACGCCAACGCCGAATACTTCTGGGGCGTTTCCTGGTACGACGAGCGCCCGGTGTTCAACAGCCCTTCCCGCGCGTTCGTTACCGGCTACACGTGGCTCAACGGCCCCGACGGCCAGATCCTGGACACCCCCGGATTCTCGGGCAGCTTCAACGACTCAGGCCGGTACTTCGCCGAACACGTCATCCACGACCCGGCGCCCGGCACCTACACCTTCGCTCTGTCGGGCAAGACCGAGAAGACCAGGGGTTACTGGACCGACCCCTACGACGGGCACAACGACAGCACGTTCTACGCCCGGGTGACGTGCAGCGCGACCAGGGCCAAGCTCACCGTCTGACCGAGCGCACCACACGGCACCACCGCTGCCCACCATGTGCCCTGCCCGACCACACCAGGCAGGGCACACAGAGCCGGAGGGTGGCAAGGATCTTGGCCAGACACCCTCTACTAGCCGACCGTGATCGTTCACGCCAAGCGGCTGTACCGGTGCCCCCTGAGGCTTCTCGTCACCAACACCCGTACGCGGATTCGCTGCATCCTGCCGCTGGTGGCCCCCTCAAGGCTGCTCCTGATCCCGCTGTGAAGGTCACGCATGATCATGTGGTCATGAACCGCAAGGCATCTTTTTCGCGCCCCGATCGAAGGAAAAACTTCCGATGACTCTGCTGCTCGCTGACGACCTCGACGTCATCGCTCCCGGACTGGACGGCCTGGACCTCACCATGCTCCTCGGCATGCCATCGGCGATGACCGCCAGCGTCTCCGGAGACGAGAATCCCCACGTCCCAGAAGTACACGCCGTAGGCGAGGAAGACGAGGAGGAAGAGGTTCTCGGAGACGGGGAGGACGAAGGGGACGACGGCGAGCCGGGCGAGGGTGAAGAGGACGATGACGACGCCTGACCGGGTGTGGGCGGCCTCTGCGGCGTCTCCTTTGCGAATCTGCGTGCTGTCCAACCGGTTCACACCGGGATCCTCCCTGGCCCCCAGTACCCCGGAGATCGACGACCTCAGGCGCGCGGCGCGAGAACGCGGCATCGTTTTCGTGCCGGCGGCTCCTGCGGACATCATGATCGCCGCACCCGCCGGAGCCGTTCCTACGGTCCTGGTCAAGGGAGAGATCCTCGGCGAGAGAGACGGATGCATCGTCCGGGGAGTGGCGGGAGCCGGACGCCCGCTCGTCGGGGCAGCGCTCTCCGCCCTGGAGGCCGCGGGGAACTTCTGTCTGGACCCGGCGAGCCGATTCCGCGGCCCGCCCTCGAAACTGCCGACGCACACGAAGCCGTCGCTCACCCGAGTCGGCATCGCCTCGGCCGTCGTGGCCAGCGGAAACCGCCCCCTCGGTGCGGCCGAACTGGACCTGGTGCTCAGCCGTGCGAACGTCCGGTTCCCGGTCATGGTCAAACCCGCCCGGGGAAGCAAAGGCGACGGGGTTCACCGCTGCGACACGATGGCTGAGCTTCTGGCTTCGGTGTCCACGGTCCGGCACAACGACATGATCATCCAGAACTTCGTCCAGATCGGCGCCGAGTACCGCGCGGTGACCCTGAACGGGAGGCTGCTGGGCGTCGCGGAGAAGCTGGCCGACCCGGACACGATCGTCAGGAACGCCGCCACGGGGGCGCTGTTCGAAGCGGCGTCCGCGCGGGACGTCCAGAAGATCCGTCAGTACCTCGCAGGCATCCCCGGGCGCCGAGGCCTCGTCGGCTGGGACATCGCGCTGACCGGAAGAGAACCGACCGGAGAAGACCGGTATCTGGTAATCGAGCGGAACTCGACGCCGCAGTGGCACGCCTTCCAGGCCGCCACCGGCATCGACGTCGCGGCGCAGGTCATGGACGAGTTCGTGGCACACGTCAAGCGTTCCTGAGCTTGCCCTACTTTTCAAGCGGGTCCGATCTGGTCCTACGAATGAGATCCGACCCGCTTGAAAGGGCGTTTTATTCCGACGACGGTGTTTGGTAAGCCGATCGGTCAGCGGATCCGGGGCAGGGCCTTGTCCGGGTGGGCGGCGTGTACGTACTTCACGGCGATGCTGGGGTGGATGCCGAAGAGGCGGACCAGGCGGACCGGATCGGCGGTCTCGCGGGCTTCGTCCAGGACACGATCGGCCCACACCTGCCGTGGTAGCAGGCCGACCTGATCGAACGCGGCTCGCGTCCCGCCGTAGCTGATCGGTGGAGAGCCGGGGTGTCGATAGGTCTGAGAGGTGATGAGCAGGTGCGGGTTGGTCGCCTGGGGCCAGCGGCGGCGGCGCTCACGCAGCCAGTCGGCCACCAAATCGGCGCTCAGCTCGTCGAGGTAGACGCGGTGTACGCCCTTGCCGCGGCGCACGGCCAGGACCCGGCGTACGAGGTCAGCGTCGGCCAGGTCGAGGCGGGCGACCTCCGCGGCACGCACGGCATGGATGGCGACCAAGCCGACGATGAGGCGCGCGGCGGGACCATCAAGCCGTTCCAGGGCTCCGGCCAGCCGATCGGTGGGCAGCGGCCGCGGCAGGTGCACTCCAGCGGGCAGCTGTAGCCCGGCCGTGGGGTCCATGAAGATCGTCCTCTCCTGCTTCAAGGCTCGGAAGATGCCGCGCAGCACGCTGAGCAGCCCGCGGGCGATGCTGCCGGCATGCCGGGCGAGTTCGCTGGTGATGTGCTCGGCGGTGACCTGTCGCAGTTCGAGTCCGGACGACGTCCACGAAGTCAGGGCTGGCCACGCGATGCGCAGGTCGTGACGGATGCGCCGGAAGGAAACCGGAGCGTGTCGGAAGCGTCCGCGGCCGCGCCGCACCCGCACCCGCACCCAGGCACTTAGCTGGCCGGCCACCGGATCAGGAAGCTGAGCGATCCGCGTGTTCAGGGCTTTCTCGTCGTGCCGGTCGCGCCGTTCCTGGCTCAGGTTCGGTACGGGCGGGCGTGTTCGGTGCTGGATCTCGGTGAGCAGCTGGGCCAGCGTCTCGGAGAGTTCGTCCGCCTCCAGCAGGGCGTGCGTCTGGAGAAAGGAGATGACGCGGCGTGTGGCCGCGGTTCCGGCCGCGACGGTACTGGCCAGGAACCGGACGTCTCGCTCGGGGATAGGCGAGTGCGGCCCCAGCTGGGTCAGCAACGTGTGCAGCACCACGGCTGCGCCGCTGGGCACGTTCCGCTTGTCGGCGAGCTGCGCCCGAGGGTAGGCGGCGGTAAAGATGTCCAGCAGCTCCTGCGCCCGCGCCGGCAGCGGGGGAGCGCGAGGACGGGCCCGAAGTACTCTCGCCGCCAGGTGCGCGCCATCGGGAACAGTGACAGTTGCTCCGCGGTGTTCCCCGACGCCGTCGGCTCCTCCCGGAAGGGCTCGGTGTGGGGCCGGGCGCGTGCACGTGAGGTCGGACCGGACCGGTTGTGGACGACGAAGCCCAGCTCCCCGGCCCGCCGCTTCAGCTGATGCGCGAGCACTCCGGCGAAGGCGAGTTGCGTGAAGGCCGCCGGTGCCGACCCGGTGCCGCCGTCACGTATGTAGGCCAGGCATGAGCGACACATCCCCTGCTCCGCGTGCAGGGGCAGATCGTCCCGGCGGCACCTGTGGCACCGGCCCACCCCGTAGCGTGCACGGTCGTGTCGCCAGCGGCAGCTCTACGGCCGCGCCGGGTTCGACCTACTCCGCAAGATGATCCTTCTCCAGTAACACTTCGCGATGTTCCCCAAGAGCTGCGCGAGAACCGGGTGGCAGGAACCCCTGCTGCGGCTGGCGTATAGCCAGTGCATGCAGGTGCCCAGCCGGGACAGAATGGCCTCATGTTGATCCGAAAGGGCGATGCCGCGTAGGCGTCCCAAAGCCGTCCGCGCAGAGCGGTGGCGGCCACGATGGCAGTATCCGGTCCTGAGGGTCCCCGGTGTCTCCGCACGGACTCGTGCAGCGATCCGCCGGGTCGAAGACCAGGAGATGTGGCCCAACGCGGTCGCCAAGGCACTCTCGTGTTTCGAGTGGGCTTTTAAGGAGCCCGGATGCTACCTGGACGGCTCCGCGTTTGATTCGCCCGGGGTGGGAGATGCCCGTGATGACCTGGAGTGGGCGATGCTGTGCCTTCCGCCCGGAGCCAAACGGGACTTGGGCCGATTGATCACGCGTATCGATGAGGAATTCGAGCGCCGCACCTTGCCGGAGCCCAACTACAACGAGTGGGCGACGACGCGCTGGTGGTGGACCAGAATGCGTGATCGGTGACGGTCCCCCAGGTCGCCGCCCCTCCTTGCAATCGAACGAAGCTTTCACCCTCCGCGATCGCTCCCCAAGATTTGGGCCAGAACCCCAAACTCGTAAACAAGTGCTGTCGGTCTCGTGAACAAAGCCAGTCGGGCGACTCCAGCAGTTGCATGTAGCCGACCGCGTCCCGGGCCTCCGCCGCGGTCAGCAGGGGCAGGCGGGTCTCGTCCGCGTCCGGGTAGGCGCCGGTCACCGGCTCATCAGTCGCCACAGCGAGATCAACCCATGGCGGCGTCCGCAGGACACGACCCCGGGCGGTCTTCCGCCGTGGATGACCGGCCTGGCGCCGTGTCCTGAGCTGCAACGGCTCGCAGGACAGCGCTGACCACCCCATATATGCCTCTGGCTTGGTCTATGCACGGATCTGGCGCACCCGCAGCACCCGCAGCACCCGCAGCACCCGGTGGCAGTGTGGGCCGTGCGGAACATCCCTGGATGCGACACCGCACGGCCCCGTCCTGCGTCGCCCGCGAGGGCGGGGCCACGCCAGCCTCCCGGCTCCCCACGGGAGGCCACACGCGCGTCTTCCGCCGTCACCGGCGTTCCGCTCGTTGAACTCCCGCTCTACGCAGGCCCGCCACGGGTAGAATGCAAGTTCTGTGCGGAAATCCCCGTGCGGGAGCCCCGGGATTCCGGATCATGTCCCGATGGACATCTCTCTCCTCACCACAGGCATCACGGTCACCGGCACCGTGGCGGTCCTGTATCTCGGTTCCCTGGAGACGGCGCGGCGCACTCGTCACGCCGAAGCCCGGAAGGACTCCGTCGCAGAGCGCGCGGCGCTCGAAGCCCAGGCTGATGAGCTGGTGGCCGCCGTACTGGCGTTGCAGATAGCCGGGGACACTCACGATCACGTCTGGGGAGGGTGGGCAGCGCGCGGCCGGGTCGCCCTCCGCGCTCTCACACACGGGGCCGTGGCCTACGGGCAGTCGGGCCGTACGGGTCGGCCGGCGGCTTTCGCAGCGGCCGGTGAGGCAGCCCGGACCATCTACGGCTGGGACCACGAGAGCGGGCTCTCTGCGGCTGCGCTCGCCGCGCCCCTCGCGCGGCTGGGGACAGCGGTTGCACCGCTGCTCCGCAACGAAGCTCTCAGCCCTGCCGCCACCGACCTGTACGAGGCCGTCGTCCAGCACTCCGGAGACCACGATCGAACGGGGGCGGCGATGCGCGCGTTTCATGCCGCTCTGCGCTCTGCCCTGGAGCCTCCCGCGCCCACGCCCCGCAGACGGCACTTCCTGCACCGCCGTCCGGCCCCGGAGGCACTTCCCGGAGGCTGACCGGGGTAGCGGCTGCTTGCGGTAGCCACGGCCGGAAGGGTTGAGGCGGCCCGACGGTACTGCCCCCCGGGGGTGTACCCCTGGGCGCCGGGCCTCACCCGCGTAGGCCATATCGGCACGGGCTGCGGCCGACCCTACAAGATCGGCGCGGCGCCGGGATCTGCCGGACCGCCGCCGAGAATCCGCCGGGCGGGCCGGGGCTCCAGCGGTGCGGCGGCGGCCTGTCGAGTCAGCGAACGGACGGCCCGGGAGGCAGCGCGGTCGGCCCCGGCCAGAGCTGGAACCCGAAGGCCGCTTCGAGGCGGGCGAGCGTCCCGAGGTCGGGCATGACCTTGCCGTTGAGCACCCGGCTGACCGTGGAGTGGGTCACCCCTGTCGACTCCGCGAGAGTCCGCAGGGTATGCCCGGTGGATGCCATGGCCCGCTCCAGGTTGCGCGCGAAGGCCTGCCAGTAGTGGGCACTGACCGGCGCGTCCGGCGCGAGAGCGGCATGAGGCCACGAGCCGTCGACCATGTAGTGGCACGGCACCTGGTCGTTGCTGCTCCTGGGCATGCCGAGATCATCCCACGCACCCATGGGCCCATACCCTTCCGCGCCCCGACCTTCCGGACGTCACTTCGACGCTGTTGCAAGTATGGAACAAGCATAGGGGTTGGGGAGTCATAGGGGACTGCTTTTGCGGCTCCGGCGTCATAGGGTCGAAGCCGACGCCGGCTGCCGTTGCGGGCCGCAGCCACCGATCATCGGACACCGGAATGGCAGCCGCCCCTGAGCGGCAGGCACGCAAAGCACGTGCCCCTGACGACAGGCCTCTCACCAGACGGCTCAGGCGGCGCCGAGCAAGGCACGGGGAGGGCCGTGGTCATGCCCGTCGTCGAAGCCACGACCGCGCGCCGTCGGGTCTCGCTACGGTCCATTTTACGTGATCAGGTCATCGGCCGGCGCGCTGGTGAGAGCGGGGCTCCGCACAGACCTCGCAGCTGAGCCTCTTCGCATGCACGGCCGTGCCGGTCATGGCGCGCCGGAGGGGAGAAGCCATGGGTCCTGTGACGGGGGCGGGCTCCAACTGGGTGACGGGGACGGCGCGAACGGGCCCGCGTGGTTCTCCATGAGGAGGATCATTACGATGGCGAGGACGCTGCTGGCGATGATCAGGGCGCGACCGATCGGATTGTTGGCGTTGTAGACGTACCGATTAGTGCCCCACTTGCTCTTCTTGAAGACGGGCTCGTCGTCGTTCATCGCATCGGACTCCTTGACGTGAGGGGGCGTGCGTGCCTGCCGTGCACACGGCCGAACTGCCGGCGGAGGTACCAGCGGACGAACGGGACCATGGCACACCAGGCGACGATCGCGGCGACGGGCCCCCGCCCGGACAGGTCGCCGAGGACCAAGGCCGGCAGTGCGCACAGGGCGGAACCGAAAGCCCACTTCGCGCGGACCACGAGAACGGCGGGGGCGCCGTCCCAGGCCCAGATGCGGGCACGGACGAGCGCGGAACCTCCGGTATGGAGGAGGAAGGCTCCGGCCGGGATAGGGCGAGGGCGCCGGCGGTGACGAACACCGCCTCGCCTTCCGGCGTATCCGCTGTGTTCTGGACGGTTCCTCCCCGTGCCACGGAGACCGCGTAGTCGCGCCACAGGGTGACGGTGACCTCTTCACCTGGAGTGAGGTGGTCGAGGAGCGGGCCCGCACTGCCCGTATCGATCTCATCAGGTAGTCCGGGGGCCTTCAGCAGACGAAGGGTGAACTCCTCGTACTTCGGTTCGTCCCGGATGACGATGCAGGCCACGCGCGCCGGGCGAGCGTGGAGACAGTCATCCGTCGGCTCCGGGCTGCTGCCGCTCGGGCAGGGCGCGGCCTGGAGATAGAGGCGCTCGTCGGCTGCCGTCTCCGGTACGACCGCCAGGCCGGACGCCGCGACCAGAAGGACGGCGAGGCCCAGGAGCGCGGCGAGCGCTCCCCGGACCCTGTGCCGGATCGTCCGTCGCCGCAGGGTCATGACGTGGTGGACCGGCGCTCGGCGAACCAGGCGCAGGAGAAGCTGATCGCGGCACTCCAGAAGAACGGGGCGCCGAACTCTTTGCTCTCGGCGACGGTGAAGGCGGTGCCGATCGTGGCCTGGACAAGTCCGACGAGAGCGAGGGTGGTGGCGGCTCGGCGCTTGGTGTTCACGGCTGTCCCCAGGGGTTGGTCGGTGCGGCCGGCGGGCCGGTCAGAGGTAGTGCTGGAGCAGGGTGGCCGCGTCGACGGTGCCGAGGAGTTCGGGCCGCTCGTCGCGGTAGTCGACGACCACGACGAGATGGCTGCCGGTCCGTTCCATGAGCGAGGCCATGTGGAGGGGTGAGGCAGCGGGGCTCACGACGGCCGGAGCGGGCAGGTGCTTGGGCAGTACGTCGGTGAGCCGGAGATGCGCCGCACGGGCCCGCACGGCGTCGTCGAGAGATGCCTTCGCCGATGCGGCGAGGAGCGGGTCCTCCCGTACGGGGTCGGGCAGGGTAGCGGTCAGGACGTCAGCCGCGGGAACGACCGCCAGCGGATGACCGTCCTCGCTCACGACGACGAGAGCCGGGGACCGTTCACGGACCAGCAGTTCCGCGGCCTCCCTCAAGGTGACGTGCGGGTGCACGGGGGTGGAGGGCCAGGCAAGTTCACGTGCGTGCATGAGGAAGGGCCTCGGTGGTCGTCGGCTCGGTGCAGGGACGGGGCTGGGGCGTGGTGCCGGCCTCGACGAGGTCGTCGACGTGGAAGAGGCGGGCAATGGGGACGTCGGTGCTGCTGTGAGCGATGATCGAGAAGGCGATGCAGACCGCGATCACGGTGTACGCCTCCTGCCCCTGTGGGATGCCGGCCTGGAGAACCAGCAGGCCGTAGACGACCGAGGCGAACCCCTTCGGCCGGAACCATGCCGCCACCAGCTTCTCCCGGCGGTCGATCCGGGTGCCCCACAGCGAGAGCAACAGCGAGCCCGGCCGGATCAGCACGATCGCGAGGACCACGGCCGCGTATCCGCCCAGGGACAGGTCGCCGAAGAGCTGCGGCGTGAGGAGCGCTCCGAACACGAGCAGGGCGGCGAACTTGGCGAGTTCGGCCAGCGACTCCCCCAGCGGCTCAAAGGCGTTCTTCGACTCCGGGGATACGGCAGCGAGGACGGCACCCGCGGAGAAGGCCGCGAGGTAGGGGTTGGCGTGGGTCAGGTGGCAGGCGGCGTAGAGGATGATGCCGGTGGCCAGGGGAAGGAGTGGCTGGAGCTTGGGCTCGGCGCCGAGCAGCCGGAAGCGTACGAGCCCGTTGACGATCAGGGGCAGCAGCACGCCGAAGGCGAGGCCGAGGCCGAGCTCCAGGGCAATGCTTCCGTACGACGCCTCGGCGCCGGCCGCGGTCGGACCGGCGGCGGCGATGAGGATCAGGACGACGGGCAGTGCGAGGCCGTCGTTGATGCCGCTCTCGACGTTGAGGAGCTCACGGAGGCGGGCGGGGACCTCCTTGCGGCCCACGATCGCGGAGGCGAACACCGGGTCCGTCGGTGCCAGGACCGCGCCGACGAGGAACGAGGTCGTCCAGTCCAGGCCGACGAGGTAGTGGGTGATCAGCGCCATGCCGACGCAGGCGAGCGGCATACCCAGGCCCAATGCCCTTGCCGGATTACGCCAGTTGGCGCGCAGCTTGGCGAAGGACACGTGCATACCGTCGGTGAACAGGACGGCGAACAGGGCGAGGTCGGCGGTGACCGCCACGATCTCGCTCTCGGGCGAGATGTGGATCAGCCCGAGGAAGCCGTCACTGACCAGTGCCCCGCCCACGAGGAAGAGCAGCGAGGTGGACAGGACGGTACGGGCGGCGAGCCCGGACAGCAGGACCGCGACGAGCAGCGCGGCTCCGAAGACGGCGACGAGCACCATGGCGGATATCCCCCGATCGGCAGACAAGACATGTGTCCCTTGTTCGCCGACCAGGCTTCCCGGCACTCCGCCACGGACCTTACGCCTTCCATACGCGGCATTGACAGGTTCTTGACGCGCAGCCAACCCTTCTATTGGTTGCCGGGCCCGGCAACCAAGGCGGCGCCGATGGCCTTGGTTGACGGACAGGCGGGCGCTCCGGCGCGTATCGTCCGCAGTAGGTGCGCCGGGAAGTCTGGTCGGCAACTGCCGACGCCTGCCCTGGAGCTCCCTCATGCCGCCGATGTCACCGACCGGGCGTCTCCGCCGTGGCTCGCGCGCTGTGCTGCGCCGGTTCCGTCCCCGCCGGGAACTCCTTGTGCTCCGCCTCAAGGGCGACCTCGCCTCCGACACGGTGCAGGGCACCGGCCGTGTCCTGCGCGCGGCTCTGCGCGAAGAGCCGAAGGTGCTTGAAGTGGACGTGTCCCGCGTGACGCATCTCAGTCCTGACGGCGCCCTCACTCTGTTCCTCGCCGCCCGGGGAGCCCGCGGCCAGGGAACCGGGTTCAGGGTCACCCACGCCTCAGGGTAGGTGCGGACGATGATGCGCCAGACGGGTCTGGAGCGCTACCTGTCGGGCGAGGAACCCGTCGGGTAGTCGAAGAACCCCTGGGGCCGCACGTACGACACCGGACGGGGCTGACCGTGATCAGCCGCTCGGCACCGTGCGAGCCACCCTCCATGCGTCCCACGCGGTGTAAGCGCCTGTCGCTGATCCCGTTGGCATGATCCCGATGGATCGGGGCAGGTGAGGCCTTATGCCGTCTGCGTCCTCCCTTCTCCTTACGCAGATTCGGCACGCCTTGGTCCAGGCGGGATTCCACCTGGACGGTGACGATGCGGAGGACGGCTGGTCAGGGCTTGCCGTGACGGAGGCGCCGACTGGGGTGGTGGTGAAATGGACGACCTCGGACGAGTTCTCTGCGCTGGTGAGGGAACAGCCCACGGCCCCAGGCAGCATGCCGGCGATCGTCCAGGCTGCGGTGACGGGCTTGCTGGTCCAGATGGGACACACGGTCACGGAACCGCCCGATGGCGCCGGCCTGCTCGTCCTGGCCGATCGGTAAGCGCCTTCTCCTGGCCCCCGGCACGCGTGAGCTCGGTAACCTGATAGCCGGCAGGCCCAGGAAGAAGGTGGCGGCCACCACCTTCAGATCGATCAAGCTGCCGGGCTTCGCAGCCCCTGGATGGCACTCATGATGAGCAGTGCCATGGCGCGTACGCTGCATCTGCTGCTTCCGTCACGTGAGCCCCACCCGTTTCCGTTCGGGGAACGGTCACGGTGACCGTTCCCCGAACGCTTACCCAGAAGTCTCATTCCGGACGAGCGGCCGTTGATGTGCAGCTCAGGGTTCAGGAACAGTCTCACTAAGTGTCAGGGAGCCCTGGGTGCGCATCGCGCCGCAGATCGACTCCAGATTCCGGCCGGTCAGACGCGGGCGAGGGCGGCAGCTCCGAAGGAGACGTCGAACCGGTCGCACCAGATGCTGACGCTGGGGTACGTCGACCAGTCGACGTCCGCGGGCAGGGGATAGTTCTGGTCGCCTTTGTTTCCCTTGAGCTTGGCGAGGCTGACGTACCGGCCGTCGTCGAATACTCCCCACCCGGCCTTGCCCTCCTTGACCGGCGCGTCGCTCAACCAGACGCGCAGGTCGGGGCCGTTGCTCGTGTCGAGTCCTTCCAGCCGCAGCGTGTGGGTGCCGTCGGCGAGACGGACCACCTTCACCGTGCCGGTGGTCGCGTGCTCATGGCTGATGAACGTGCCCTGCGCGACCGTGACCGGTCCGGCGGGCGGCGCGGTCACCGAAGCGGAAGGGCCCGGGTCCGTCGTCGGTGTGCCGGTGGGTGGTGTCGTGGACGGCGCGACCGCAGAGGGCAGCGCCTCATGGACCGTCTCGTCCACCCACAGGGCCCACGGCTTGAACCACGCCAGCCCTGCCGCCACGGCCACTCCCACGGCGGCCACCAGGCCCACCCACGGCTTCCTGCTCCGGCCCCGTTCCAATGGCACTCTCCCGTTTCTGCTCGCCGTCATCATCTGACCGTCATCAAACGCTGCATGGCGCCTACGCGAAAGAACCCGGCGGGTGACGAAAGTCTTACGTCCCCTCCTTGTGGCAGATGCGGGCCACGAGGAGAGCCGCAAGACCTGCCCAGGGCAAGTGCGCCGGGCCGGAGAGATGCCAGCACAGGGAGCCCAGCGCCGCGGCCGTGAAGAGGAGCACGAAGAGTGCTCGCCCGCTCCGGAGGAACGCCCACTCCTGCCGGGCACTTCCCGGCTGCTTCATCTCGTGCACGGCGGTGTGGATGACCAGAAAGGGCGAGCACGATGCCCGCACCGAACAGCGCCGACGCCACACCCCGGCCGTTCACCCGGCGCTGCCGGGTCGCGCGCCGGTCTGGTAGATGTCGGGGATGCCGTCGGCGTCGTCGTCGCGCTCTTCGTCTTCCCACAACTGCTTGTAGATGCGGTTGCGCCGGCGCAGCAGTACGGCGGCGAGGGCGGCGGCGGTGAGGGAGCCCACGAGGACTGCGGCCTTGACGTGTTCGGCTTCGGGGCCTGCCGGGAAGGCGAGTTCGCCGATGAGGAGGGCGACGGTGAAGCCGATCCCGGCCAGGGTGGCGAGGCCGAAGACGTCGGCCCAGGCGAGGTCGGGGTTTAGCTGGGCGCGGGTGAACCGTGCGGCGAGGTAGGTGCCGAGGAAGATGCCGAGGACCTTGCCGACGACGAGACCGATGACCACGCCGAGGGGTTCGGGGTCGGTGAAGACGTGGACGAGGGCGCCGCCCGAGACACCGACCCCTGCGGCGAACAGCGCGAAGAGGGGGACCGCGACGCCCGCGGAGAAGGGGTGCACGAGGTGGGAGACCCTGGCTGCCGGGGACGCCGTCTCCCCCTTGTCGCGGGTGGTGCGCAGGATGAGGCCCATGGCGACGCCGGCGACGGTGGCGTGGACGCCGGAGTTGTACATCAGCGCCCAGACCGCGATGCCCAGGGGCACGTACCACCACCAGCCGCGCACCCGGAGGCGCTGGAGCACGTAGAAGACGACGAGTCCGACGACGGCTGCGCCCAGGGCCCAGAAGTCGAGGTCGGAGGTGAAGAAGACCGCGATGATCAGGATGGCGCCGAGGTCGTCGACGACGGCCAGGGTGAGCAGGAACGCACGCAGCGCGGAAGGCAGGTGGGTGCTGAGGACGGCGAGGACCGCCAGCGCGAAGGCGATGTCCGTGGCCATCGGCACGGCCCAGCCCTCAAGGCTCCCGCCGCCGACGGTGACGGTGAGCACGTAGAGGGCGGCGGGGACGGCCATGCCGCACACCGCCGCGACGACGGGCAGGGCGGCGGTGGCGGGGGTGCGCAGTTCGCCGACGACGAATTCGCGCTTCAGCTCGATGCCGGCGACCAGGAAGAAGACCGCGAGCAGGCCGTCGGCCGTCCAGTGAGCGACGGAGAGGTCCAGGCCGAGGGCGGGGATGCCGAAGTGGAAGTCGCGCACGGACTCGTACGCGGCACTCCACGGGCTGTTCGCCCAGATCAGGGCGACGACGGCGGCGGCGAGCAGGACGAGTCCGCCAACGGTCTCGGTGCGCAGGGCCTCGGCGACGGCCTGTCGTTCCGGCCAGGGCAGCAGGCCGAGGATCACCTTGCGCGGGCGTGACTGCGTCATGAAGGGAAGGTCTCCGGGGTGGCTTGACGGCGGGCACAGGGCCCCTCGACGCCGACCAGACTTCCCGGCACACCAGCGCGTCACATTGACGCGTTCTTCACACCCTATCGAGTGCTCGTGGGGTTCGCCAGGGCGTCTCTCAGCTGCCGAGACGGGGTGAAGGGCCCCGCTTCTCACCAAGGCGCGAGGTGAGAGGCAGGGCCTTCGGGAGCCGGGCCGCCGGGGCGGTCAGACGGTGGTCTTCACCGGCTCCTGGTCGGTTTCCCCGTCGGAGTTCGTGTCGAGGCCGGCGTCGCGCTTCTTCACGTAGGCGAGGAAGGAGTTCAGCTCGCGCTTGACGACGGGGGCGAGGAGGTAGAGGCCGATGATGTTGATGACCGCGAGCATGAAGAGCACCGCGTCGGCCATGTCGATCAGCGTCTGCAGGGTGAGCAGGGAGCCCGCGACCGCGAAGACGGTGTAGAGGACCTTGAAGGTCAGCTCGCTGGCCCTGCTGCGGCCGAAGAGGTGGGTCCAGGCCTTCATGCAGTAGTAGCCCCAGGTCAGGACCGTGGAGATCGCGAACAGCATCACCGCGACGGTGAGGATGTACGGGAACCAGGGCATGACCGTGCCGAAGGCGTCGGAGGTGATGGTGACGCCGCCGATGGACTCGCCGCCGTTACGGAGCTCGACATAGCTGGCGGGGTTGGCGATGACGATGGTCAGGGCGGTCATGGTGCAGATGACGACCGTGTCGATGAACGGCTCCAGGAGGGCGACCAGGCCCTCGCTCGCGGGGTGCTTGGTCTTCACCGCGGAGTGGGCGATCGGGGCGGAGCCGAGGCCGGCCTCGTTGGAGAACGCGGCCCGCTTGAAGCCGATGATCAGCGCACCCAGGACACCGCCGGCGACGCCTTCGGGGTTGAAGGCGCCCTCGATGATCGTGGAGACCGCGGAAGGCACGGCGGAGGCGTTGACGGCGATGACGACGAGGCAGGCGGCGATGTAGATGCCGGCCATCGCGGGCACGAGCTTGCTGGTCACGGAGGCGATGGAACGGATGCCGACGAGGAGCACGATGCCGACGAGGGCGGCGATCAGGATGCCGAAGAACAGGGCGCCGGCGGAGGAGCCCAGGGCACCGTCCTCGCCGCCGGTGACGGAGACGAGCTGCGCGTAGGACTGGTTGACCTGGAACAGGTTGCCACCGAAGAGGCCGAAGAACAGGATCATGAAGGAGGCGAGGACCGCGAGGACCTTGCCGAGGGTCTTGCCGTTCTTGCCGAAACGCTCGGCCAGGCCCTTGGGCAGGTAGTGCATGGGGCCGCCGGAGACGGTGCCGTCGGCGTGCACCTCGCGGTACTTCACACCGAGGGTGACCTCGACGAACTTGGTGCCCATGCCGAGCAGGCCACACAGGATCATCCAGAACGTGGCACCCGGCCCGCCGATGGAGACGGCGACGGCCACACCGGCGATGTTGCCGAGTCCGACCGTGCCGGAGACGGCGGCGGTCAGCGCCTGGAAGTGGTTGACCTCGCCGGCCGACCCCTTCTCGTCGTACTTGCCGCGCACCACATCGATCGCGAGGCGGAACTTGCGCAACTGCACGAAGCCGAACCAGCCGGTGAAGACGAGACCGGCGACGACGAGCCAGGCCACGATCAGGGGCAGCTCCGTGCCCGCGACGGGCACGGAGTAGAAGACGATCTCGCCGAGCCGACTGGCTATCGGCTCGAAGAAGCCGCTGACCGCCTTGTCGACGGACTGGGTGAGGGAATCGAGAGACACGGTGGGGACCTCGGAAGCGCAGGACCGGCGCGCGGGAGGCAGCGCCAGTGGGGGTGCGGTCTGTGAGCGAACGCCGTTGTCCGGTCGGCGACCCGGGTGATCGGCCTCCGTGGACTCGGAGCGTGATCACCTCGGTCGTGCTGCCGGTACGTGCCCGGCATCCCGCAGGACAGGCGAGGGGTGGTGCCACCTGCGGATTTGCGCATTCCTACCACGACAACCCACCCCCATCATGTGTCGCATGTCACCTTACTCACGGTGATCTACGAAAAGTGCAGGAGTCGTGACGCGACCGTTATCCGGACAGGTCTACCCGTTCACCGTGCACTTATTTTCCCTGGTCAGGAGCGCCTGACTGAACGCTCCTGTAGCCAGGAGAGAGGTGTCGGGCGACGGGGGGCTCGGCCGGCCGTCCTCTAGCTGCCCTCTGGCCCCTGCTGCTCCTGATGGCCGGCGGTGAAGGGATATGTGTCGGCGTCGACTTCGGCCGCGTCGGCGAGTGCCTCGGCAGCGGCCTCCGCCGCCTGCGCCGCGTCGTCGGCCGCCTGGGTGGCGGCCCTGTCCTCCGCGGACGTCTCCCGGACGGCCGGAGACGGGGGCAGCACCTCGTTGAAGGCGCGGGACACCCCTTGGAGCGCGGACGTGACCTCGCTGGGAATCACCCAGAAGGTGCTGCCCGCGCCCTGGGCGAGCTGGGGCAGCATCTGCATGTACTGGTAGGCGAGGAGCTTGGGGTCGGGGTCGTTGCGGTGGACGGCCTGGAACACCTCGTCGACGGCCCGGGACTGCCCCTCGGCCTTGAGGATTTCGGCGGTGCGGTTGCCCTCCGCCCGGAGCACGGCTGCCTGCTTGTCTCCCTCGGCGGTCAGGATCTGCGACTGGCGCTGCCCCTCCGCTCCCAGGATCGCCGCCCGCTTGTCGCGCTCGGCGCGCATCTGCTTCTCCATGGCGTCCTTGATGGACTGCGGAGGGTCGATGGCCTTGATCTCCACGCGGTTGACCCTCAGCCCCCACTTGCCGGTCGCCTCGTCGAGCACGCCGCGGAGCTGGTTGTTGATGGTGTCACGGGAGGTCAGGGTCTTCTCCAGGTCCATCGAACCCACGACGTTGCGCAGGGTGGTGACGGTGAGCTGTTCGACGCCCTGCAGGAAGTCGGCGATCTCGTAGGCGGCCGCCCGCGGGTCAGTGACCTGGAAGTACAGCACGGTGTCGATCTCGACGACCAGGTTGTCCTCGGTGATGACCGGCTGCGGCCGGAACGAGACCACCTGTTCCCTCAGGTCGATCACCGGATAGACGCGGTCGACGTAGGGGATGACGAGGTTGAGGCCCGGCCTCAAGGTGCGCCGGTAGCGGCCGAGGCGTTCGACGTTGCGGGCCCGTGCCTGCGGCACTATGCGTACCGCCCGCACCACGGTGAAGACCGCGAGCGCCGCGAGGATCAGACCGGCTATGAGCAGTCCCGGCACGTCCATGACTCACTCCCGGGGGTAGACGACGGCGGTGGCGCCATCGATTTCCATGACGTCGACGGTCGCCCCCGGAGGTATCACCAGCGTCTCGTCGTAGGCGCGGGCCGTCCACTCCTCGCCACCGATGCGGACCCTGCCGCCCAGGCCCGTCACCTCCGACACGACACGGGCGGGGCGGCCCACCAGCGCGTCCGTGCCGAAGCGCTCGGTCTGCGGCCTGAGCAGATGGCGCGCTGCGACGGGGCGCACGAACAACAGGCTGGTGGCGGCCAGAGCGGTGAAGACCACGAGCTGCAAGGGCGGCGAGAGCCCGAATGCGGCGGCTCCCGCCGTGACGGCCGCCGCGACGCCGAGGATCCCGAGCGCGGCGGTGAGGGTGAAGATCTCCGCCACCGCCAATACCCCTGCGGCGATCAACCAGACCAGCCATGGGTCCATGGCGCTCTCCCGGCAGGTGCGACTCCGCGGAGGACGGAAAAAGCGCACCCTTTGGGGCTTTTACCCCGTTTTGCGGAGAGGCACGCTCGGTCAGGCTCGTCGCCCTGCTCCAAGCGCGCTCGGGCAGGCCGACAAGCCTCAGTGCTCCCGCTTCTGTCGGTACGTCCTGAGGTCGCGGTTGACGAAGAGGTGGACGTAGCCACACGACCAGCAGATCAATCCGGTGGCCGACTCGTTCGCCCACGCCATGTTGAAGAATTCCATTCCCGTGCTGTTCAGCTTCACCTCCCGCTCGCGGAACGTGTCGTTGCCGCATATCAGGCAGAGGATCGGGCGCTCCCCGATCGCCGCGTGCAGGGGCCTGGCCATGTGGCTTCTCCTCTTCCTGCGTCAGTTCTGGCGGTGTTCGGGAGCGGATGCGTCAGCGCGGTGTATCGCGTGCCGCCCGACGGGGCGCGCGAGGAGGTGGCGCGGGTCCGTCGCGCGGGTGATCGCCGTCTCGACGGCGGTGATGCGGTCGGCGAGCAGGCCGAGAGCGGCGACCGCCCGGGCGAGGGGGGCGTCTCCGGAACCGCCCATCGCCTGGGTGCGTGTGTACGCGCCGGTCACCTCGGCCCACCGGGCGGCCTGTGCCGGGGTGAGGGTGCCGCGGAGGCCGGCGAGTTTGAGGAGGTTGGCCTCGGCCTCGGTGGTGAGGGTCTGGGCTTCGGCGGTGTAGTGGTCGTCGACGACGGCGGCGAGTTCTGCGTCGTTCATGGCGGGTGAGATACGGGCCGTGATCTTGTTCATGGTGCGGTACGAGCCCTGGAGCTGGAACGGCGGTTCGGTGCGGGCCGCGTCGGCGGTGGCGGCGGAGGCTATGTAGGCCTCGTTGACGGCGAGGACGGTCTCGCGGGCGGTGAGGAGGTGGCGGAGGACGGAGAGGATCTGGTCGAGTTCGGCCGGGGCGTAGGGGTGGGTGAGGCGGTCGCGGCGCGCGGTCGGGTCGCCGGCCGCCAGCCGGGTCAGGAGCTCCAGGTCGGAGCGCTCGCGGCCGGCGAGCGGGGCGAGGACGGGGTGGGAGGTGAGGGCGTTCTCGACGAAGCTGAGGGCGAAGGCTTCCTCCTTGCCGGTGAGGACGTCGCCGAGGTTCCACACGTCGGCCCGGTTGGCGAGCATGTCGGGGACGCGGAAGGCCTGTCCCGACTCGGTGTACGGGTTTCCCGCCATGCAGACGGCGAAGCGCTTGCCGCGCAGGTCGTGGCCGTTCAGGGTCCGGGTGGCGTCGCAGAGCGGGATGAACTTCTGCAGGAATTCCGGCGAGGTGTGCTGGATGTCGTCGACGTACAGCAGGACGTTGCTGCCCGCCGCCAGGGCGAAGGCGATCTTCTCCAGTTCCCGGCGGACAGCGGCATCGGGGGCTTCCGCGGGGTCGAGGGAGACCGTCCGCTGCCCGAGAGCAGGCCCGTCGACCTTGACCAAGAGCAGGCCGAGGCATTCGGCGACGTACTCGATCAGCGTGGTCTTGCCGTAGCCGGGCGGGGAGAGGAGCAGCAGCAGGCCCTGGGAGTCGCTCCTCTTGGCGTCTCCGGCCGCGCCGAGCTGTTTGGCTAGGTTGTCGCCGATCAGGGGAAGGTAGACCTCGTCGACGAGCCGGTTGCGGACGAAGGACGACATGACCTGGGGGCGGTACTCGTCCACGCGGAGCCGTCCGCGCTCGGCCTCGACGAGCTCCGTCCGCTGCCGCTGGTAGGCGCGGAAGGCGGGCACGTCCTCGGCGGCGAACGCGGCCGTCCTGGCCAGGAACTCGTCGAGGCGCAGCTCCAGAGCACGTCCCTCCACGCGGGGGTGGCTGCCCAGGAGTCCGGTGACAGTCTCCGTGGTGGGGGCGGCGATCTCGTAGCGGTCGAGGTCCGGGCAGAGCTCGACCGCGACGGCCTCGGCCAGCATGCCTTCGTCGAACCGTTCTCCGGACGCCGACGCGTAGGCGGTGAGCCATGCCTCGACGAGCTGGCGCCGCGCGCGCGGCTCGGTGAGGGAGGCGAGGGCGTCGTCGTAGGCGGCGGTGTCGACGGCGCGGCGGAACTTCTCGAGCAGGGTGCGTGCCGCGTCCGAGACGGCGAAGCCCGCCGGAGCGGTGGCGAGTTCCTCGATCAGGTACGCGGCGGCCGTCGGGTCGCCGATCTCCTCGGCCCACTCGTTCCGCAGCCCGTCGAGGGCCGATTCCGCGCCGAACAGGTCACGGGCCCGTGTCAGGGCCTGCGCCCGGCGGGTCCACTGCTCGCGGGCGTCAGCGGTGGTGGCGTGGGCCCAGAAGAGCTGGGCGGTCGCGCGCGCGGTGGCCGGGTACCTGAGAAGTCCGATCCGTTCGTGCAGACGGAGGACGGCTTTGAGGATCAGCTCCGTGTCGTGGTCGTGGACGCCGCGCTCGTACCCCTCGTCGTACGCGGTCTCGGCGGCTCTGCGCGCGAGGGCGGCCAGGTCCTCGCCCGCCAGGCTGCCGGGGCCGTGCTCGGCGAGGAGTCGTGCGGCAAGGTGTTCGGACCGGTAGACCTCTGGTGACTCGGAGGGCAGAGCCCGGTCCCAGAAGCGGCGGGTCTCGGCGAACGCCGGGCCGGTGACCAGAACGCGGTAGTCGGTGCCGGTGAGGGCGAGGGCGAGGGTGTCGTGGTGCGGCACGAGGGTGACTTCGGGGGTCTGCCGGTTGACGGCGAAGCGGTGCCGGCCGAGCCGGATCGTGGCACCGCCGTCGGAGAGCAGGTCGGTACGGTCCCGCAGCGCCCGTCCGGCTTCCTGCCGGGCGGCGCCGAGTCGGCCCTCCAGTTCCTCCGCCCGTGTCCCGTCGCCGAGTTCCCTCAGCTCGGCGCCGGTGTGCCGGATCTTGGCGACCATGGGGTCGGAGGCGAAGTACGTGTTCACCTCGTCCAGGTCGGTCAGGGTCGCGGCGCGCCGGGCGATCGCTTCCAGGACGCGGCCGGCCGATGCAGCGAGGCGCTCCGCGCGGCGGGCGCGGGCGTCCTGGAGGGACTGCCTGCGCGCGGTGAAGGCGTCGTACATCTCGGCCCGTTTGTCAGCGAGCTCGCCGAGGAAGCCGTCGTGCTCGGCGAACCGCGACTCCAGGTTCTCCAGCTGGAGGAGCAGCCGGCCGAGGTGGTCGTCGCAGCGGTCCGGGGTGTCCGCGGTGGCCAGGGCTCCCGTGATGGCCTGTCCGAGCAGGGCGAACTCGGCGGTGAACTCCGCCCGGCCCTCCTGGTCGAGGAGTTCGGCGCGACGGGCGGCGAGGAGGGCCCGGACGCGGTTCAGCACGCCCAGGACATCGGCGATCCGTTCCAGGATCGAGGTGCGGACGGTGGCGTCGCCGATGTCGAGGCCGGCGATGATCTCGCTGAGGGTCCGCAGGCCGGCGGTGTGCGCGTCGATCATGTCGGCGACCGGGCCCGTGCCCGCCACGGTGGTGACGGCGCCGGCCTCGGTCGCGAGCCGCTCCGCCTCGGTGTGGTGGGCGGTGAAGGCGTCCTCGCGTTGGAGGAAGGCGACTGCCCGCTGGGCCGCTGCGGCGATGTCGGCCTCGACGTCCCCGGCGAGGACGTCGATGCGTGCCGTGTCGGCGTACCGCATGTCCTTCATGGTCACCAGGTGGCCCTGTGCCCGGCGGAGTTCGGTGATCCGGGAGATCCACTCCTCCGCCGTGGCGGGTGCCTCGCCCCGGATGCGCCGTACCAGTCGGCCGACCTGCTGGGCGGACTCGTCGAGAGCCTCCGCGGCCTGCCGGGTGAGCGTGGTCACGGTCCGGAACTCGTCGAGGACTTGCGCGGTGGTGGCCCGCAGCTGGTTCAGCGGGGTGCGCAGGTCGCCGGTCTCCGGGTCTCCCAGCCAGTGGTGGACGTCGCTCGCACGTATGCAGGCGGTGACGAGTGCCTCGTAGACCTCGCCGGCGGGGGCCGGCTCGGTGGCCTGGCGGGCGATCGACAGGCAGTCGGCAATGCCCCGGACGAGATCCGCGTTGCCGATGCGGGCCAGCGGACCGTCCACCGCAGGGGTCACGTGCGTGTCGCAGACGTACGGGGTCCGCCACATCTGCACGGGGTGGGCCCGGCCGGGCTCGCCGGGCTCGTCGCGCAGCACGACCATCGTGCCGTCGTCGAGCAGCGCGTATCCGCGGCAGGAGACGGGACGGGTGATCTCCTTGCGGATCAGGTTGTACGGAAGGAGGAGACCGCGACGCTCCGGCCGGGTGTGGAAGGCGAAGAGGACGTCCTCGCCGTTGGGCGAACGGACCAGTCGGTCGAAGACCAGTCCCGAGGTGTCGGTGTCGAAGGTCCTCACCGCACCGGAGGCCAGGCAGTAGCCACCGGGGAACACGACCCCCTCGTCCCCGGGCAGTCGCAGACACGCCTGAGCGAGTCCGTCGAGCCGGACGACGCTCCCGGTCAGAGCGTTGAAGACGAGGTGGCGGACGGCGTCCTCCTTGTACGGGCGGACCCGCAGCAGGATCAGCGGGCCCACGGTGGCGTACGCGACCTCGGCGTCGGCCAGCGCCTGCAGCGGCTCGTCGACCGGCTCGGTGTAGACCCCCTCGGCCCTCTCGGTGTCGTTCTCCGTCTTGACCGTCAGCGCCCCGCCGACCGTGGAGACGAAGATGCGGTCGTCGAGCGAGATGTGCGGGTGCCGCCCTTGGACATGGTCGTCGCGGGTCGTCTCCATCCAGTCCACGTCGTGCGAGGGAGGGACGACGTGGTCGCGTTCTCCCTGGGCGTCGAGGAACCGCGTCTCGCCGGACGGCCCGATCGACCAGCGCAGGACGCGGATGTCGCCGGCCTTCTGCCCGGTCCGGAAGACGGCGAGGAGCCGGCCCTCCACGCGCCTGAGCCGGAGCAGGCGCGCGCCTCGGAAGTACCGGTGCAGTGCCGAGAACTCCCGTACGAAGCCGGGGTCGTCGAGGAGTCCGGGCACCGACTCCTCGGGCAGCGGATTCAGGTCGCGGTCGTGCAGCGTGAAGACGTCGGCGACCGACGGCTCGGCGCTCACCGCGGAGGCCGGGTGGCAGCCGAACAACAGGACGTCGTCCCCGACGGCGGCGACGTCCAGCAGTACCCCAGCGCCCCGGGTGCGGATGCTGTCGGTGCCGGTGTGAGACAGACCGCCGGCACCGAAGGCGGCGGTACGAGCGGTGTTGAGTGCCTCGGCACGCCTGGCCAGCTCGGCCGCCTGCGCCGAAAGACGGTCGCGCAGCACCGCGTACGTGTCCTGGTCGATTCCGGTGCTCATGTCGATCCGCTCCTTGTCCCGTGATGGATGCGGGTCCGGTGCCGACAACCCCCGTATGCCGGTACCGGACCCGCTGTGACCGCTCCCCCCGGGGCGGTCAGTTCGTGGCCGCGCCGTTCAGTGCGGCGGGGTCGGCCGAAGGCGCGGCGGCCGGTCCGGGTCGGTGCGCGTCGAGCAGACCGGACTTCATGACCTTCGCGAGCAGCGCCGAGACGCTCAGGTTCTGCACGTCACCCGTGGACAGCGAGCCGAGCACCTTGGTCAGGTCCTCGGTGAAGGAACCCTCACCGTTCAGCCACGGGCCCGCCAGCGTCTGCGCGGTCCGGGAGTGCTCCATGAAGCCGTCGACGGACTTGCCGAGCGCGATGGACTGCACGAGCCGGTCGAGGAAGACCGACTCCCCGCCGACGATGTTGATGTCCGCGTTCTCCAGACCGGTGGCGAGCACGGTGGCCTGCGCCTCGGCGACCTGCCGCTGCACGTCGAGGCCGGCGAGCCGGATCTCCTTCTCCGCCTCCAGACGCAGCCGGTACTCCTCGTGGGTACGGGACGCCTCGTCGAACGCGGCCACGGCGATCGCCTTCTGGTTGAGTCCCTCGGCCTCGGCCTTGAGCTTCTCGCCGATCGCCGTGGCCTCGGCGAGCGCCCTGGCCCGCAGCCCCTCCGCCTCGGCCCGCAGCCGCGCCTCGGTGGCCTCGGCCTCGGCGCGCCCGGTCTTCTGAATCGCGTCGGCCTCCTTCTCCCGTACCTGTGCGGCGGCGAGCCCCTCGGCGGCGGCCTCGGCCTGCACGCCCTCGGCGAGGCGGATCTTGGCGCGGGCGTCCATGTCGGCGGCCTTGTTGCGGGCCTCCGCCAGGGTCAGCTCCTCGGCGGCCCGGTGCACGGCGGCCTGCTCGGCCGCCTCCGCCGCCTTGATGTCCTTGACCAGCCGCTCCTGCGCCTCCGCCTCCGCCGCGATGACGACCGCCTGCCGGGTGCGCTCGGCCTCCTCGACCGTGCGGAGCCGCTTGATGGACTCCTCCTGCTCGGCGACCGTACGGTCCACCGCGACCCGCTCGCGGATCACCTCGGCGATGTCGCGGCGCTCGGCCTCGACCTCCTTCTCGGCGGAGATCCGAGTCAGTTGGGTCTCCCTGTCGCGGGCGATGACCTCCAGCAGGCGGTCCTTCTCGATCCGCTCGTTCTCGACGGCGATGACCCGCTCGCGGTTCTTCTGCGCGACGGCCACCTCGCGAGCCTGGTTCTCCCGCTGGATGCCGAGCTGCTCCTCCGTCTTCAGGAAGGCGCTCTGAGCCCGCAGCCGCTCCTCCTCCACGACCTTGGCGGTCTCGGCCTCCTCCCGGGCCCGTACGGTGTCGACCTCTCGCTTCTGCTTGATCTCCGCGTCGGCCTGGCGCCGCTCCAGCTCCAGGATGGCCTCGCGGGCATCGACGTTCTGCCGGGTGATCTCCTTCTGCTCGTGCTGTCGGAACTCGTTCGTCCGGACGTTCTCCACTGCGGTCAGTTCGGTGATCTTGCGGATGCCCTGGGCATCCAGGATGTTGCCGGGATCGAGATGGGACAGCGGGGTCTGCTCCAGGTAGTCGATCGCCGCGTCCTCCAGGCTGTAGCCGTTGAGGTCGATGCCGATGATCTCGATGATCCTGAAGCGCAGTTCCTCGCGCTTGGTGTAGAGGTCGGTGAAGTCGAGCTGCTTGCCAACGGTCTTCAGCGCCTCGGAGAACTTGGCGTTGAACAGCTCCTGCAGCGTCTCCTTGTCGCTGGCGCGCGCCGTGCCGATGGCCTGCGCGACCTTGATGACGTCCTCCACGGTCTTGTTGACGCGGACGAAGAACGAGATCCGGATGTCGGCGCGGATGTTGTCCCGGCAGATCAACCCGTCCCGGCCGGTCCGGGAGATCTCGATGGTCTTCACCGAGATGTCCATGACCTCGGCCTTGTGCAGGACGGGCAGCACGACCTGACCGGTGAAGGTGACATCGACCTTCCGCATCTTCGAGACGATCAGCGCCTTGCCCTGCTCCACCTTGCGGAACAGCCGGCTGACCACGAAGAGCAGTGTGAGAACGATGAGCAGGACAGCGGCGACGAGCACGCCGATGCCCACGGTGATGGCATCCATGAGAAACCCCGTGTCGGTGGAAGAAAGGGGAGCCGCGCGTTCGGGCGGCGTTGTGGAAGGGCGAGCACCGGACGGCACGCGCTCCCGGAGCGACAGCTACCCGCGTCGCCGTGTGCGCGCAGCGGCACGGTGCTGCCCGAAAGCGGCGGCTCGGTCCCGTTCGGGCGGCCCCGCCAGACCGGCGTCGTCCTGCCGGGACGGCCCGGGTTCGTCGGGGAACAACTTCGCGAGCGGCCCCACGAGGCGGCGTGTCGACCACCATGAGGTGACGGGAGCGAGCACCAGCAGGGCGAGCGAGAACAGAGCGGGAAGGGGGCGGGGCGCATCGGAAAGGCCGAGGAGTACGGACCCGCTGACGCTCAGGACCCAGCCGGCCACGACGAGCACGGAGGCCGCCACCGAGACGGGCACCCGGCCGAGACGCAGCCCGAGGGCGTCCACGTCGCCGTCGAAGCCCTTCCGTTCCACCGCCCCGAACAGGACGAGCAGCCAGAACACCGCCACGGCGACCAGAGCCGCACTGAACGACAACGAGGGGAAGCCGAAGGCGGCTTTCAGGAACTCCCCCATGGCTCTCTCCCCCCTGACATCACGGTTTCCGTCTCCCGGCATCAGGCCCGCGCCCATGCCTTCCCGTGGAGGCATCCTGCAGCAGGATCGCCGCCTTGGCATTGCCGTAACCAGGCAGTCTTTGACGTCTTCTTGATGCCGGTTGCGAACCCCGGCGGACGGCATGTCAGTCTTGGTCCCCGCGCGTCGGGAACTCGTCGCAGACGCGTCAGGAAACGGGGAGGGACCGTGACGGAGAGGGAACCGGTCGAGGGGTACCTGGAGGGGTACGCCGAGATCCTGACGGGCGTGTGCGAGACCCGCCGCAGGCTCACCCTGGAGGAGCGCTCGGCCCTCCGCGCCCTCGGAGAACGGGCCGCCGAAGCAGGCATCGGGCTGCGGGACCTCATCCGGGCTCACCTCTCCGCCGCGCAGCGGGTACGCCCCGGGCTGCCGAGGGCAGCCGCCGACCACCTCCTGTCCGCCGTGGAACAGGCCGTCGACGCCTTCGCCGAGGGGCACGAGCGGGCACAGCACCTGGCGATGCGCCAGGAGGAGGCCGCCCGGCGGGAATTCATCGACGACCTGCTGTACGGCCGCAGCGACCTCGGCAGGCTGGCCGAGCGCGCCGAACGCTTCGGACTGCTCCTGTCCCACGCCCACGCCGTGGCCGTCGCCCAGGGACCGGAACCCTACAGCGACGGCTACGCGGTCACCCGTGCCGTCGAGTCCTCGCTCGTCGCCCGCTTCGGCAACCGCCGCATCCTGCTCACCACCAAGGAGGGCCGGCTGATCTGCGTCGCCCCCGCCGACGAACCCGACGTGCTCACCCACTTCGCCAAACAGGCGTACGCCGCCACGGACGGCGGCCAGGTGGCGATCGGGCGCGCGCACCCGGGAGCGGGCGGCGTCGTCCACTCCTACGAGGAAGCCCTCAACGCGCTGGACCTCGCCGCTCGCATGAACCTCGACGAGCCGGTCCTGCGCGCCGCCGACCTCCTCGTCTACCCGGTCCTCACCCGCGACCGGCAGGCCATGGCCGACCTGGTCCGCACCGTCCTCGGCCCGCTGCAGCAGGCACGAGGAGGCGCGAAGCCCCTCCTGGACACCCTCACGGCGTACTTCGACACCGGCTGCGTCACCGCCCAGGCGGCCCGCCGCCTCAGCCTCAGCGTGCGGGCGATGACGTACCGTCTCGACCGCATCCACCGCCTGACCGGCGCCGACCCCGGCGATCCCGTCCAGCGCTACACGCTCCAAACGGCCGTCGTCGGAGCCAGGCTCCTGGACTGGCCCGACCAGCCCCTGTGATCACGGGGGCTGAGCGAGCAGACTGGGAGGAGGAAGGGGCGCATCAGCCAGGCGTCTGCTCACCGTCTTCGTCAGAGCAGGGCGGTCACCATGAGCCACTCCCCTGACGAGCAGCGGATTCTCGGCGAGATCGAACGGCGTCTGGCTTGCGACGATCCCGCTCTGGCCACCCTGATCGACTCGCTGAACGCGCAGTTCCCCCGGGCGTCGGACGTGTCCGCGGGCGCCCGAGCCGCGCGCCGCAACCCCCGCGTCGTGGCGGCTGCGGCCCTGACCGTCATCGCGCTGCTGGGGCTGATCCTCACCGCCATGCTGGGCAGCCGGTCGGCCCCGGCGACGGGAGAGGACGGGGGACCTGCGGCGCTCCCGCCCCTCGCGGCGGTCTCAGGGGCATACGAAGGCCGCGCTCTCCCGTAGCCGGGAACGGCTTCGGCGCATTCGCGCTCGCGTTCACCGCCGCCGGAGTGGCCTGCGCCCGAGCAAGACGGTGAGATCACCCGTCGGCTCAAGGGGAGACGGTGGTGCGTGCGGGTGGTCATCGGCGTCCCGACCGGGGCGGCCCAGCCAGGATGTCGTAGATGATCACGAGGGCGACAGAACAGCCGACGAGGCCGAGTGCGATGGAGGAGCATGCTTTCAGTACGCCGTTCGGCGCCCCTGCCAGACGTGCCAATCTCCTTCTCACTGACGTCGGTCTCCGGCGGGGCGAGCTCGGCCGGGGAGCGGATCTCGTCGTCCCAGTGCAGGCCCTGGATGCTCAAGGCTTCGCCGACCGGGCGCAGCAGTCCGAGGCGTTCACGGCCGCGCAGGGCGTACTTCACCACCGCGACCTTGTCCGTGCGGCTCAGGGCCTGGCGCAGGAGCGTGTAGGGCTTCGCGGCGACCTCGCCCTTGGGCCTGGCGTAGTTTCTCTGCACTAAGTCAAGCCGAGGCGTGGGCAGTGCTGGAGCTTGCGTAGGGTGCCCGCATGATCGTTCAGTGTTTCCAGATCATCAGCCCGACGAGCGGAGAAGTGGTGAGTGATCATCCAGGGATCCGGGTTGGCGCTGAGTATCCAGTCCTGGAGGTCATCACGCCCGCAGGCCGGGTCCTCCTCCGGAGCCCTGAGCGGCCTGACCTCCTGGTGGAGCGAGACACCCCTGGGCTGTGGGATGCCGCCATGTTCACCGTGGTCAGCAGTCAGGTGCCGGACTGTTGGGTCGCAGGGCTGAAGGATGGCCAGGTGACGCTCGCGCCCAGGGAATGGCAGCGTCCAGGCTTCTGGGAGGACTACTTCGATGGCGAGCCAACTGCCGGCGCTGAATACGAGCGTCTTCGCGCGGAGGTCCTCTCTCAAGCGTGACCTCGGATGGGTGATCATCGCTGACGTTTGCCGGTAGTTGAGCTGGGGCGGGTGGTCGGGATGCCGAGCACGACGGGTGACCGTTGTGTGAGGCGGGCGGCGTCGGCTTGCTTGGTGCGGACGAAAGTCAAGGTCATGTCGATGCCTTCGATCTCGCCGAGCCACTGTTCATCCTCGGCCCGCTTGCGGCGGAGGATCAGGTCCTTCTCGATCTCCGCCAGCCTGGGCAGCATCTTGGGGTTGACCTGCAGCATCGGGCATCGGATGCAGGCGTGCTCATGTTGACAGGGTGATCCGTAGGGGCGAGCACAGTTGCCGAGTTCGACCTTGCGCTTGTCGAAGTGCTCCTCGAACTCCGCCCACTCCTGGGTGGTGGCGTCGGTGTATTCGTCGGCGGGCCGCAGGGTCCGGCGATGGTTCAGGAACTCCTGGTAGTGCTTGACGATGTCCTCGGCGAAAACCGCGACGTAGCCCTGTGTGGTCCGCAGATTCAGGTGTCCGAGTAGGGCCGCGCCGATGTGGATCGGCAGACCGCCGTTGACGATGTCGGTGGCGAAGAGCCGGCGGAAGCCGTGCGGAGTGACTTTAGTCCCGGCGAAGGCGGGGTTTGTCTTGGCGAGTTCTTCGCAGGTGCGGCCGAGCATTTCGAGCACGGTGCTGGGTGACATGACCGCGCGGACGCTGCCCCGGTGACGCTGGAACAGGAACGGCATGGGGCCCAGCCAGATCCTCTCGTGGGGGTCGTAGCGGGTCAGGAGGGGAATGGGCTGGCCGTCGCGGGTCTGGCGGCGGACGATCTGGGCGATGGCGTGGAAGAGCTCGGTGGACATCGGAATGACGCGCTCGCGTTCAGTCTTCGAGGGGGCGACGACCAGGAGGGCGATAACCTCGCCGTTGGAACGCTCGTATTGGCGGATGCTGAGATGGGTGAGCTCGACGAGTTCCTCGACGCGGATGCCACTGTGTCGCAGGACCTCGATGGACGCCCATTCCCAGAACGCCGTGTCCTCGGCGATCGTCACGTGGATCAGCTCGCCGGTGCCGTGGTCGGTGACCCTGACGGTCGGCTCGGCCACGAGCTTCGCCTGGCGCCTGTCCTCCCAGGAATCGGTGCGGCTATAGCGGCGGCCCCCGTGCTCGAAGGATTCCCCCAGCGGGACCGCCCGGGCGAGTTCCAACAGGCTGGCCAGGCGCTCGTAGCGGTCCTCGACGTGCCGGACGAGGACCGGCAACAGGGGTGTCCTTGCGGATCTTGGTCCGGTCGCTCTTCCCGTCCTTTCGCCAGTACTGGATCTCGGCCCGCCACTGGTCATAGAGCTCCTGGCTCAGGTTCAAATCCCGCTGACCTGGGTTGAGCTCCTCGATCAAGGCCCAGAAATGGCCGGCCAGGTGACGGCTGAGCGATTCGAGGGTGTTGTAGTCCGTCTCCGCCTTGCGACGCGTCAGGTAGTCGATCAGCAGCTGTCGGACCGCAGCGTTCTTGACGCCGTAGCGGTCGACGAGTTCCTCAATGCTGCGCTGGCCGTCATAGACGGACGTCCTCAGCGTCGGCGGCGACCCGGGCGGGAAGTGGCCCATCTTGTGCAGAATCTCCCAGGCGCCCAAGGCTGCGAACCGGGTGGTGTCCTTGTTCGCTCCATGGGTGAGCCCCAGGCGCTTGCTCTCCAGCGAGTAGTGCAGCAGAGCCGACGGAGTCAGATGCTCCATCGCGATGCCCTGCGTGGTCAGAACGCAGGCCAGGTCGAACTTCGCCCGGGCCCGGCGGATCGCGGTCAGATGGTGCTGAGCGTCGACGATCTCGAAGAAAGCGTCCAGGTCGGGGTCCTTTTGAAGCAGCCGGAAAGACTCGGGATATGTGGAGAACTTGTTCGCCCGGAACCCGGGGAGCGAGGGCTGGATGATCCGTGCTGCAAACGCCATTCGCAGCGCGGAAGCCAGATCGCTTGGGTCGATGCGGGACCCCGGACGGCCCAGGATGCTGACCCCCGGCGCCTCCTCACGGTTGAACCCGCTGGCCTCCCACCTCTCCTGCCAGGTCTCTCCCGGTAGCGTCTCCAGATGGCCGAAGAGCCTGCGGATGCCGGCCCGGCGCTTGTAGCCGTCGGACTTCACTCGGTGCGTCCAGACGGACCGGGCCAGCTCGCCCAGCTCGGCGATGCTGGCCCTCGACAGGTCACCGAACGGTGCCGGAGGATTCTCCGGCCGCGGGGCCGGTGCCGCTTTCACCGCGGCGTGGGAGAAAGGCGTCGATGGTCCTGATCCGGCTGGGGTTCCTTGAGCCTTATCTTCTGAAGTCCCATCAGGACCGGTATGTCGTGCGGCCTGCAGGGCTGGCGGGCGCTTTGGCGGCTGAACGGCTGGCGGAACACGGGGGCGTTGATGAGTTGATCTTGCTGTTGGATCGGGCGAGGGCGGTGTTCGATCGCAGCAATCCCGACCCCGAGGCCGCTCTGGACTATCTGGTGTCGTGCCGGAACGCGCTGCGGGTTTTCGCTCTGGATTTGCAGCGGCAGATCGCTACCGGCACGACGGCCGAGTTGATGGAGTCCCATCGACAGCATGATCATCAAGGGTTCACGCGCCAGGTGAAGGAACTGAACAGACTGGTCACGGACCGGTTCAGTGGTGACTGGGCGCTGGAGGAAGCTGGTTCGGCTCTGATCGAGGCGGAGCAGTTCTACCGTCTGCAGGTCATAGCCGCCGCGGACAAAGTGCTTGAGCAAGGCGGCGGCAGTCTGAACTTTGACGTGCTGACCGTGAAGGAGTACGACCACGCCGCGGTCCAGGGTGACGTCGAGCTGCTGTCGCAGGTGGGTACGGCACTGGTCGCCGACGTGCCGGCAGTGTGGGTCGAGCCGGCTCAGCTCCTGGAGACAGTGGAGGGCTTCGCCCCGCGCTCGCGGGCGCGCGTGCAGCCTCTCGTGGTCGAGGGCGACGACGAGGATGAGGACGATCCTTTGCAGTGGGCCGAGGATGCACACGCGCATCTACGGGAGCGGCGTCGGCTGCGGGCCGATGAGCTGTTGGCGGCAGACGAGGATGTCGATCTCACGCAGGCGCTGTACGAAGCGGGATGGCCTGCGGCTGCGTCGATCCTCACCGACGTGATGGCGTTGAGTGACGATCCGGGCGAGCCCTATGCGGTCGTGGTGGAGGACGGTTTGCTAGCCGATCCGGAGGCCTCCGTCACCTATCTGCATCCCCTGCGTCTTCGGCGCCAGAATGTGCCTCAGAAGTCCGATGGGGGGTTCGGATGGCTTCTGAACAGGACGCCATCCGTGAGGCGGATGAGGACAGAGCGTTTCAAGCAGCCTTGCTTCTGGGGCGGTTGCGGGCCGCTGGAGTGGCATCGGCCGAGACGACCGGTCCCGTGGCAGCTGCCGCTGCGGCCGCGGCCGCCTGGATCGGACGCCGGGTGATCCGCGTGCACGGGGTGGGCCGGCTGGCTGATGTGCTGGTCTTGGGGTGGGACGGTGAGACGGCACCGGCCGCCAGCCTGGCGCCGGCGCTCCGGATTGGTTTGTCGCCGGTGCCGACCCTGGTGTGGGCGGCGTGCCTGCGCGCGGCGTGGCCGCGGCCTGAGCGCGCGCCGTTTCCGGGCGGGCCGTTCAGGCGGGCCGCCATTGTGGCGTTGTGTTCTCAACTGGGCGCGGACCGCGAAGCGGTGGAGCGGGCACTCGAGCGGACCTTGCCGGAGGCCAGCCTGATCTCCGTGGACGGAGACGAACTGCGGCTGGGGGCAGCCGTTGCGGCGTTTCCTGCTGTGGTGGTGGAGGGCCTGCGTCGCGGACACCATTTGCTGCCGGCTCCCAGGGCGGATGAGCAGGCGAGCGGGGAGCCGGATTCGGCGGTGCCGCCGCATGAGGTCCGGGCCGATGCCGAAACGGCGCTTGAGATGTCCGACGGATATGTGGTGCGGTCAGTGATCGCCACACGGAGACGGCTCGTCGGCCGGTGCCCCGGGGTGAGCTGCCGATGCTGGCTGATCCGGCGATACGGGCCGCGGTGGATCAGGCCTTGCTGCCGTGCGGGCGGCAACTGCTGCAGACGGCGGAGGGCAACTGGGTCACCGGGTTTTGCGACCCGCTCGCCGACGCCCTGGCGGCCGAGGAGGTCGGGACCCTCGCCGCGGTGGACCGGGCCGTGCTGGCCCTGGTCCTCCTGCACACGGTGGCAATCCCGAGAGCTCGGGGGCGGCACCGGCACAGCCGTTGGACGGGGGAAGCCCACACCGTCACCCTGGCGGAGCTCGCCTCCAAGCGGCGGATCTCCAAGGCCGCGATGAGGACGGCGCTGCGCAGGCCGCGGGCGGCGGGCATGGTCGCGGAGACCACCACGGGCCGTTACCTGCCCGGCCCCGCGCTGGAGCGCATGAGCGAGGTCCGCAGCAACCTGCTCTGGGAGGACCTGATCCTGGTCGGTCGGCCCGGCGGGCAGCTGGCCGCCGCCATCCGCCGGCGGCGTGGCCTCGAAGTCCCGGCGCCTCGCGGGGAGTTGCTCGAAATCCCGACAGAGACGGACCGCATGTGAGTCAGCAGATCCCTAGTGCACGTGGCAAGCGGGGAGTGATCGGCACCCGTCAGCTGGTCGCTGTCCAGACATTCTCCATTGCCCGTCTGACCTCCCACCCCGTGGCGATCGTCCCCGGCACATTCGTCGCGGTGACCGGGCGGGGGCCGAAGGACTCCAATGAGTCGGGAAAGACCAGCTTCCTGTCTGCCCTGGCCCTCTTGCTGGGGGACCCGGAATGGCGCATGACGGGCGGTGGCTCCGTGCATGCACCCAAGCTGCTGTTCGAGCCCGTCACCGCCGGGGCATCGCCAGAGGTGAACGAGGCCGCCTCGATCGGCTATGGGGTGGGCGTCTTCGCCGAACCCGAGGATCCGCTGGGCAGCGCACACACCGTGTGGCTGCAGGTATCGGCCAAGTCACCGCACATCGAGGTACGGCACAAGGAAGGGGTGCACCTTCTGCTCGGCGGAGACGATCGCACCCAGCACGAGCTGGCTCCGGGGTTCTTCCGCGCCCTCGGTGGTAAACCCCTGGGGGCCACGGACTACGCGGAGGTCCTCTACGGCCGCGCCCCGCGTCTGCTGGCCTACATCATCAGCCGCGGCGGCATGCGGTCGCGGCCTTCTTTGCTGAAGCTGGATGCGGGCACCTTCACGCCCGTGCAGATCGGGGAGGCGCTGCTCGATCTCACCGGCAAGGCCGGCATGCTCGCCACGGACGTACAGGCCCGCAAGGATCTGGCTAAGGGCTGTCCCGTAACTGCGGGAGCGTGAGGGCCTGCCCCGGCTTCGCGAACATCAGAGGAAGAGAAGCTCGACATCTTTGACGACGCAGACCCGCAGAACGACCGTCAGCTGTTGAGCCGCGTCGATGTGTGTCCGAGGGACGTCGACCTCATGCCGCCACTGGTCGACCATCGCCTCGAGCCGGGGCAGGAGCGCAGCGCATTCAATGAGGTTCTTCGGCGGTGCCGCTCCGGGGTGGGTACGGCTGCGCGGGGTGGTCACCTGGGCCTTGTTGCCGCTTGGCCTGGAGGACAGGTTGGTGTAGGAGGGTGGAAGCCTTGGCGGCGACGGGGCCCTTCGGGCGGGCGTAGCGGCGCGGGAGTCGCCGCTGCCTCCGTCGATGAACGCCATGACCTCAATGTGGCGTGGGGTGCAGGCGGCCGGGGTCCGTAGAGCTCGTAATGGGGGTGACCTTGGAAGATCCCTGCGCAACTGCCGGCAGCGAGGCGACGCGCGTCACCATGCCGTCCAGGCAGTTGCCACCATGCTCAACCTCGCCATGGCACGGTGAACCGGCAGGTCAGGCGCCGCTCCATCCTGCGGCGATGCTTCCCGGAGCTGTGTCCTCAGGTCGAAGGCAGGGCCCCACCCGCTGGTGCCTTCCGCTGCCTCACCGTTGGATGCTGTGCGAAGCGGCGCCCGGAACGAGGGAGGGCCGATCCCGATGGAATACCCGGGATCATAGAGAGCATCCGGGGGCGACAGGTTCGACCGGGCGGAGGATAGGTTCGCGGGTGGGGCGAGTACACGACCGGCGGGGAGATGATGACGCAGCACCTGGGGCCGCTGGAACGGTTCGGTGACCGATGGGTCGTCGGGGACCCGAAGCGGAAGGAGGGCTCCTGTCTGGTCTTCACCCCGCGAGGTGTCGAGCATCTTCTGCGGGGAGTACCGCAGGCCCGGAATGTCGTCGCGTGGGACAGGTTCAGGCACCTGGAGTTGCGGGCCGTCATGCGGCCATGGATGGCCACCCGCGCAGGCGGGGTCGTCGTCGGGCTCGGCGGCGGCTACCTGGACGGTGGCCGAAGCGGCTGCTCTGTTACAGGTCTTCTTCATTCCTACGAGTCCTGGTCGGTGGACTACACCCACCACGAGCGGACGTACACGAGCATGCACATGGCGCTCGCGTGTGATCTCTTCGCGAAGACGTCCGAGGCCAAGGCCCTGCACCGACTCGGCGACCCCGAGTGGCTGGACGCGGTCGTCGCCCGCCTGGCGCCGACTCCCAGGTGGACCCCCCTTCCAGGCCGGCGTGTGAGCGAGGTCATCGAACTTCTCGGCACCTGACCCACCCCCGACGCCCCAGCTCTCTCGGCGCTTCTCCCCCGCACCGTGTCACCCATGGTTCTGGTGGTCTCAGGCCGTGTCCCGTCCGGCGTCACGTGGCATACCGTGCGAGCTCCGTGCCGCATCGAGGGCCGCGTTTCGTCCGGTCCGAGGCTCGGACCTCCTACGCCGAGTGGAGCACTAGGGTACGCAGAACACGACATGCCCGCACAACCATTCGCCTCTCGAACAAGTCTCCGTCACGTAAGTGACGAACTGGCGTCCAGAACATGAGCACCCGATGCAACGGCAGGCGTGTTCCCGGCGCCTGACGGATGGACACGGATGAGATTCACCAAGCTCCTGACGGGAGCGCTGGCCGGCGGCATGGCGCTGTTCGGGCTCCCCGCGACAACGGCGACGGCAGCGGACGCGTGGAATCCCGCGCCGCCGACCATGACGATGGCCTCGTGGAACCTGTGCATCGCCGGTGGCAAGAGAGGGGAAGATTCCTTCTGCCCCTCCCGCCTCACGACGACTGAGACCGCTGAGAAGGTCGACCAGATCGTCGCGCTGATCAGGGAACGGAACCTGGACGCCGTCGTTCTTCAGGAGGCGTGCGGCGTGCCGGAGGGATTCGTTCCGACGCCGGGGGCCCCCGCCTCCGACCAGAAGCGGCTGATGACGAAGCTTCAGAACGCGGACGGTACAACGGACTGGAGCTTCTACTTCACACCTCTCACGCGGGGCGATGATGCCCTTGACCCGGTCGAGGACATGGGCAGTCACTGCCAGGGGGATGCTTATGGCAAGGGAGGCTCGGGCAAGGTCGGCAATCTGATCGCTGTCAAGGGGGAGATCAGCGCAGCTGATCAGATCAACGGCGTCCCTGTGACGACCAAGGACAAGCTGAGACTTCCGGTCCAGTGTGTGGCGGTCGAAGGGAAGTCCATCGGTGTGTGCAACACGCACATCATCGCGAAGACCTACGCGGAGGACTCCCGGGTTCAGGGGCAGATCAAGAACGTCAGGGACTTCGTCCAGGGCTTCCGCGCGCGTCATCAGCTTCAGTTCATCGCTCTGGGGGGGGTGACTTCAACCGTTCCATCGCGCAGACCGCAGTCATACCCGACGCGAACGGGAAGCTGGTCGAACAGCAGGTCCTGAAGCCCCTGACCGAGATTTTCGAGAACTGTATCGACGGCACCACCCATCACGGCTGGTACGACACCGGCGAGGATGCCTGGCACGAGTACGACCACATCTTCGTCACCCGGCGGGACGAGGGCAGCGCGTTCTCTTCGTGCGACATCGACATGAGCCGCCTGGACACCTCACCGAACGAGCCGAACGTGTCGACGAACGGCTACTCCGACCACGCCCCGGTGATCGCGCGTCTGGGCGGCGAGCGTACGCCCGGCGACCTGAGCGGTGACGGCAAGCCCGACCTCGTCGCCATCGACACGGCGGGGAGGCTGCGTCTCTACCACGGTGACGGAAAGGGCGGCACAGCCCCGTACCTGGGTAACGGTGTCGCGGCCAACTACGAGGAGATCGGAGACCGCGGCTGGCTCGGTGCATCCGTCAGCCACCGCGGGGACTTCACCCGTGACGGCCTGGAAGACGTCGTGGCGCGCGTCGGCACCCAGCTGCGCGTCTACCCGAGCCGATTCTCCGGCGCCCGTCTCGCGCCTCCCACCGTCGTCGCCGACAACCTCCGACGAACGCCCAGGTCGTCACCGCCGGCGACATGAACAACGACGGCGACGCGGACATCGTCGTCTCCGCCGACGGCAAGCTGTGGCTGTACGAGAACGACTCGAACGCGGCCGTCCTGCCGGCCGTGATGCCCCGAGTCGAGATCGGCAACGGCGGCTGGTCGCCCATGACCATCACCGCACCCGGCGACCTGGACAAGGACGGTCACCCCGACCTGCTCGTCCGTGACACGCGGGACGGACTCCTCTACCGCTACAACGGAAGCGCCATGTTCGGCACCCGGACCCCGATCGGTTCCGGGTACACCACGACCAGCCGGCCGCTGATCGCCGGCGCCGCCGACGCCGACCGCGACGGCTCCGCCGACATGTGGACGACCACCGGCACCGGAACCCTCACCTTCTACGGCAACCCTGCCGGGGGCGCCAACACCGTGGTCGGCGCCAGTGGCTGGGGCACCATCACGCCATCAGCTGACCCATTCCCTCGAGCCCCGGTTTTTCCGACCGAAGGGTCGAAGCAGGCCCCGCCACATCAACGACACCGTTGGCGAAACCGGCCCGTCGAGTTCTGCTCGGCGGGCCGGAAGGCTGTCCGACCCTCGCCCCCACCCTGAACAGCGCCGTTCATGGACCGGCGCCGGCCGCCTGGCGCACTCGATCGTGGTGCTTGTGCCCGCGAAGCCGATCAGACGGGACTCGATCGCCAAACGCCTGCGCCAGCGGGCCCCTGTCTTGCAGACTGCTATCCCTCGTACGTCCGCCGAGAAGAGACTCTTCCGCACGACCCCCACCGACCGTGGCCCCCGCATGCTGCACCCCGGAAGACCAGTAACCGCTGTCCCTCCTCCTGCACAACGCCCAACGCGTAGGCCGGGCGAGGCGCGCAGCGCTGTCACGGCCGGCTGCGCTTCCTGGGCCCACCTGCCCTCACGGGCGTAGGAGGCGCCCAGGCACGCCGCCCCTCATGAGGGCGGGTAGGCGGCGTACTTCAGGCGCCGTGCGAGATGGGCGGTGTTCGCAGCGAGCGTCTTGGTCGTGGCCGCCGTCTTCTCCGGGGTCTTGTCGAGGTCCTGGTAGTCGGTAGCCTGCATGGCCTCGCCGACCCAGTACGTGACGGCGTTGGCGGGGAGGGTGAAGCCGCAGTCGTTGAGGCCTTGGAACAGCTCGGCGCTGACGTGGTGCGCGCCGTCCTCGTTACCGACCACGCAGACCGCGGCGACCTTGCCGTAGGTGAGCATCCGGCCCTTGTCGTCGCTCTCGCCGATCTCCGCGTTCAGTCGCTCCATCACACGCTGCACGACGCTGGAGGGGTGCCCCAGCCAGATCGGCGTCGACAGAATCAGGATGTCCGTGCCGAGAATCGTCTCGCGGATGTCCGGCCAGGCATCTCCGCCGCCGAGGTCAACGGCGACACCGGTACGGACGTCGTGATCGGCGATGCGGATCACCTTGCCGCTCACACCGTGCTCGGCAAGCGCCTCCATGGTCTGCTCGGCCAGAAGCTGCGAGCTGGACTCCTTCGGCGACGGAGAGAGAGTACAGACGAGGGCGACAGCCCGCAGCGGAGTGGTCTCTTTGGCTTCCATGCCGGACGCCTACCCCGGCGAACGCATTGCGATCCGATGTCTCGATATGTGGCGCGCGCGGCGACCGAGAGGCATCTCAGGGAGCCGGCTCTCTCTCCCAGCCGGGTGCCCGGGGCCGTAGTCGCTCAGGAACCTCCCGTTCACCCACCCAGCGAGCCGCCATCCTCCCTGCGGGGCGGTGGTCGCGGGCGGCGGTCGAGTCGCTGCAGGCCGGCGCCGCACGGGCCGCGATGAACGAGGAGCCGATCTCCGGCGGGCGGCGGGCGGCGAGCTGAGCCCATTCGTCGTCACCGCGCGTACCCCCTTCGCCATCTGGACTACCACCGGCTCGTAGCACTCGTCGGCTGATCAAGGCTGCCAAGCCTTACGGTGTGCCCGCTGCCTGCCTGACGCTCCCTCCGAGCGCTGCTCCCCTGGGGCGAACCCTCAGCCACGGAAGCCGGCGCGGTCTGTGGCCCGAATCCGGCGCGGCCACCCCGCGTGGGCTTCTCGGCAACGGGCAGACGTCCGACCGGAGGTGGCATATGCCCGACTGGGGCACGCTGTGGAAGAGCGTCCGGACACCCGTGGCAGAGGCTGTGGGCTTCGTGCAGCGCGGGCTGCGCCGCACCGGCAGCGAGCGGGATGATCTGGTCCTTGGGCTGAAGACCGCGCTGGCCGCCACTGCGGCCTGGGTGCTGGCCCGTCATCTGCTGCCTCCCGCCGTCTCCACTTTCGCCCCGTTCACCGCGCTGGTGGCAGTGCAGGCGACGGTCTACCGGTCGCTGAGGGACTGCGCGCAGTACATGGGCGCGATGGCGGTCGGCGCCGCTCTGGCGGCGTCGCTGGCTGCGGCGGCAGGTATCCACGGCTGGTCCTTCGGTCTGCTGACGCTCCTGGCATTGGCCGTGGGCCGGTTCCGGCCGCTGGGGGCGCACGGTACGCAGGTCGCCATCGTCGGCTTCTTCGCCTACTCCTCCGGACAGGGCCAGATCGATTACATCGGCTACCTGATCGCCTCTGTGGTGCTCGGCGCCGTCTGCGGTATCGCCGCGCACCTCGTCCTTGCGCCCGCACGGCACACCCGGCACCGCCAGGAAGCGGTTGCCGATCTCATCACGGGCATCGAGGAGCGTATGGGCGATCTTGCCGACACGTTCGATGTACGGGAGCCCGATGCGGACGAGGTCCATGAGCTGCGGGAGGCATGGCGGCACCTGTCCTCGGACGCCGACCGGATCCGGTACGCGATCGACGATGAGGCGGAGAACAGCCGTCTCAACCCGCGTCCCAGCATCGCCGACTCTGCCGGCGCCCTGATCCGCGCCCGTACCGCGCTCGATGTCGCGCAGCGCTGCCAGGACCACCTCCGCTCAGTGAGCCGCAGTCTCGACTTCGCCGTCAGCAGCGGCGAACTCCTCTCGCTGCCGGCATCCTTCCGGTCCGCATACGCCACCCTGTTGCGGGCCGCGGCGACAGCGCTGCACCACATCGGCCGACAGGACCATGCCGACCTGCGGGATTTCGAGACAGCGCTCGAGCAGGCCGTCATCGAACTCGAGGAGGTCCGCCGGCAGGTACTGATCGAGCAGGACGGCCGGTCTGGGCAGACCGCGGTGCAGGGCACCTTGCTGACCGACGGCGGTCGCCTGGTGGAAGAACTGCGACACCACAACTGACGGGCCACCGGGTTCGTGGCGACATCGGCGGCGCTTGCTCCACGATCAGGCGCTGCAGCTCTCACTCGGCGAGCAGCTCAAGGGACAGCCCTCCCCCGCACCCACTACGCCGGATTCGGCAAGGGCAAGGTGCGGTGCTGAGCGGTATGGAACTCGGCGACCGGCCCGGCGGCACTTGCACCGAAGCCTTTCCCCGGCCGCCCTTTCGGTCCCCTCCAGGCTCACCAGTCGGGAGCCTGGAGGGACTGCGACCAGCGCTGCGGGAGGGCAGGTTCGGGTGCCTCGTCTGCTGCGTAGAGGCGCGCGGCGCCCACAGCGGTCTGATCGAAGCAAAAGGGTTGATACCGAGGATGTTGGTGGTTTCCGGGGAATGCGTCGGAAGGGACGGCGGCGGCCGTCGGTAGTTGATGCGTGAAGGAGACGGGTGTGGACGGGATCGTGCTGCTCAAGAATGACCACAAGACGGTGGAGAAGCTGTTCAAGCAGTTCGAGAAGGCCGGGGAGAACGCGTTCGCAGAGAAGCGGAAGCTGGCGGACCAAGTGATCGAGGAACTCACCACGCACACCTGGATCGAGGAGAAGATCTTCTACCCGGCCGCCCGGGAGGCCGCCCCCGACACGAAGGATCATGTCCTGGAGAGCGTCGAGGAGCACCACGTGGTGTTGTGGATGCTGTCCGAGCTCAAGGGCATGGACCCGTCCGACGAGCGGTTCGACGCGAAGATGTCGGTCCTGATGGAGAACGTGCGTCACCACGTGGAGGAAGAGGAGAAGGAGTGGTTTCCCGAGGTCCGCAAGGCCATGGGACGCAACAGGCTCACGCAGCTCGGCGAGGAGATGGAAGCCGCCAAGGCGACGGCACCGACCGATCCGCTTGCCGTCCCGAGCGCTGAGCAGTAGCAAGCGTGGCCAGGAGCGCGCTGGTCGTCATCGACATGATCAGCCGGTACGAGCATCCAGTAGCGGAGCTGCTTCTTCCGTCCGTCCGCGAAGTACTCCCCCACATCCGCACCGCCATCAAGCGGGCGCGGCAGGCGCAGGTGCCGGTCATCTACGTCAACGACAACTTCGGCCAGTGGCGCTCCCACCACGGGGAGATCCTCGACTCCGCCCTCGCCGGACCGCACCGGGAACTCGTCGAACCCCTTCAGCCGGACGAGGACTCCCCGTTCGTCGTCGAGGCCAGGCATCCGATCTTCTACGAGACCCCCCTCGCCTATCTACTCAGCACGCTCGACGTCGGCCGGCTGGTGCTGTGCGGTCAGGTCACCGAGCAGTGCGTGCTCTACTCCGCCTTGGACGCGCACATCCGACACCTGACCGTCACCGTGGTCCGGGACGCCGTGGCGCACATCTACCCTGACCTGGCGCAAGCGGCCCTGCACATGATGAAGCGCAACACAAGCGCGGACATTCGTCTCGCTGCCGACCTCGACTTCTCAGCAGGAGCTGTCTCCCGGCACACAGACCGGCGCCGGCCGGAGGCGCACCTCAGCAAGCGGTGAGCGCAGGGCGCTGCGGTCGGCTGTCCAGGCGGTCGCGATGTGAGCCGCGAGCCGGTCCTTGAGGAGGACCGTGGGCGGGCAGCCGAAGGCGATGTCGGGATCCGGGTGAAGGAGATCTCGACGCAGGCGAAATGGCCCACGAGGCAGCCGCGCATGGAGCGGTAGAGACCGAAGAGAGACATGAGGTTGAGGGTGGCCGGGGGCCGCGGCGGCCATCGCCGCTTTGGCCCGCCCAGCGAGGCGCGCACGACCAACAGGTGCGGGCCGGCTTGATTGAGGTGGTAGATAGAGCGCGGCGTACTCGCGCAGCTGCCATAGTTCGGGTGACACGTAGGCCCCTTCGGCTTCGCCGAACGCTGCCGGTGCGCGCCCGCCGCACGGGCAGCGTATGGTCAGGGCGACCCGTGGACTGCAGCCCAGGCACGCGCCGCCGCTTATCGCAGGCACGCGACAGGGCCCGACATTTGCCGGGCCCTGTCTTTGGTAGCGGGGACAGGATTTGAACCTGCGACCTCTGGGTTATGAGCCCAGCGAGCTACCGAGCTGCTCCACCCCGCGTCGGTGACACCACTTTACACAGCGGCCGAGTTCTCGGCCTGGGGGCCCTTCTGGCCCTGCGTCACATCAAAGGTGACGCTCTCGCCCTCGACAAGCTCGCGGTAGCCGTTGCCGGAGATGCTGGAGTAGTGAGCGAAGACGTCCGGGCGTCCGTCCTGGGCGATGAACCCGAGCCATCGGGGCAGCGGCCGGCGGCGCGGGTGCTACTTGCCCTTGGCGGCTTCCTTGAGCTTCGAGCCCGCGGAGATCTTCACGCTGAAGCCCGCCGGGATGTCGATCGGGTCGCCCGTCTGCGGGTTCCGGGCGGTGCGCGCGGCGCGGTGGGTGCGCTCGAAGGTGAGGAAGCCGGGGATGGTGACCTTCTCATCGCCCCTGGCAACGACATCGCCGACGGTCTCGGCGAGCGCCGTCAGCAGCGCGTCGGCGTCCTTGCGGGTCACCTCGGCGCGGTCGGCCCGGGCGGCGGTCAGCTCACGGCGGTTCATCGGTGGAAGCACTCCGTATCCATAGACCGTCCCGCCCGTCTCATCGCAAGCGGGGCATCTTCCCCCGCTACTCTGTCACCCGTCCTTGACACAGGCCGGTAGCCGTCTCGTCGCTTAGGCCGTATGGGCCATCAGCCTTGTCCCCGTGGCAGAAAGACTGGGCCATCTGCTGACGAGGTCGGGCGTCTCGCTGGGTATGCGGCATCAGGAGGCCGACTGGCAGCCCAAGACCACCGCTACGGATATGTGGGGAACGACATGTCGCACATGCAGCTCTTGGCCAAAGGAGCGGGCCACGGGACACCACCCTTTTGGATCATCGCGATCGTCCTGATCGTGATCGTCGCAGGCGCATTCGTAGTGACAAAGGCACGCAAGAGATAGAGCGCAGGCAGTAGCGAGGAACGTCGTCCGGCCCGGCCGCTGTCTGGCCCTGGGGGTGGTTCACCCCTGAGAGCGGCGCCGGCGGCCCTTTTCACGCGACGGGCGGCGGTGTTTTCCGCGCACCGGCCGCATGTTGGTAGGCAACGGATCCGGGTGGAATCAACCGAGACGTCGCACTCCGTCTCACCGGCGGCCGTGGGGCAGGAGCGGCTCCAGAAGGCGCCACTCCGCCTCTGTCAGCTCCCCCGACCAGTCACGCATGACCCAACGTCAGGGGGACAGAACCGCTGGACCCTGCACTGGAAGACCGCTTTGAACGCCTTCGACATCACCTTCGACGACCGGCTCTCCGCAGCCCGTGAGTAAGCCCGAAACCCCCGGTTACACCGATCGATTGACACACCCGGGGAGTCATGAGAACGCGGAACGGGGGCACAGGAGCGGGCAGGTGAACGGTTCCGGCCGGGACAGCTGGCCGGTGAAGAGGAAGGCTTCTTCTATGTCGCAGGTCGAAGAGTCCGTTGAGGTCGACGTTCCCGTGCGTACTGCCTACAACCAGTGGACCCAGTTCGAGTCGTTCCCGCACTTCATGGACGGGGTGGAGCGCGTCGATCAGCACACCGACACCATGACGCGCTGGGTCGCCAAGATCGGCGGAGTGACCAAGGAGTTCGAGGCGAAGATCACCGAACAGATCCCCGACGAGCGGGTCGCCTGGACGACGCTGAGCGGCGAGGTCAGGCAGGCCGGCGTGGTCACCTTCCACCGCCTTGATGAGAACAGGACGAAGGTGATGCTGCAGCTCGACTACGACCCGGACGGCTTCGCGGAGAACGTCGGCGACAAGCTCGGCTTCGTGAAACGCCAGATCACCGGCGACCTGAAGCGGTTCAAGGAGTACATCGAGGACCGCGGTCGCGAGAGCGGGTCCTGGCGGGGCGAGGTCTGAGTTCAAGCCTCGCCGTGTGCACGCTGGCCTCTTCGAGTCGATGTCGGCCTCTTCGGCGAGACTCCCCGTGTCAGGCCGGAAGACATGCGGGACAGCGAGCTCGACCTCGGGCGCAATGACACCCCACCCGCCACTCTGAGCCCCGGACCACATCGGTTCGGGGCTCAGGCGTTGAACAGCATGGACTCATCGTTCCCGTTGCCGAGGGCATTCTCGGGCCGCCCCCTGGTGCCTGCGGAAGTCAGCCGGTGCGTCGCAGCGTGGGCGGCGTCCAGGCGCCGCTGAGGGCCTCCTGTCGGGGCTGGTACAGGCGGAGGAAGACGTTGAAGCTGCCCGCCGGGGCGGGGAGCCAGTTGCTCTCGAGTTCGAGCCCGGGGTGCTCGTGCTGGACATGGATGTCCAGGGACCCGTCGGGGTTGGTCCGCATACCGCTGCGATCGCCGATCGCGTACCGGTCGAGCGGGTTGTCGGCGAAGAGCTGTCGCCGGTTCATCATCGTGAGGGACCAGAAGCCGTCGACGGGCGGGGTGTCCCCGGCGTCGAAGTGGCACGTAAGTGTGGGAGCCGTCGAGGGCGCGGCCGTCGGAGTCGGTGGTGGCGTGCGGGTACAGGGCGTCGGCGTCGAGGTTGGCGCCGTACCCGAAGCGGGTGATGACGGCACGTTTGGCGTAGTCGGTGCCGTAGTCGCCCAGGCCCCGGTGCACGGTCCAGCCGCCGGAACTCGCGGACTCCGCCTGACTCAGCAGGTCACGCAGGACCTGCGGACCTCGCCGTGCGCCTTCGTCCAGGGCGGCGAGGGCATCCGAGGACAGGTCGTCAAGCCTTGCCCCGGGAGCGATTCCGACTCTGGCGACGCCGTCGAGGAACCCGGCATCGGCAGGGGCCGGAGGATTGTCGATCATCATCTGGTTGAGCAGAGTGAAGTACTCGCGGCCGCTGAGGGCGTGGACCTGGTCGACGGGCGCCGTGGTCGTGTCGGCCCCCGCGGGGACGGGGACGTCGACGGGAGGGACGTAGTCGTCGGGATCACCGGTCCACTGCGACAGCGGAACCAGCCGTGTGCCGTCTTGCAACCGGTTGACGGCCGGGAAGTCGGACGGGCCGCTGGTCGCGTAGCGGGCGATGATCCAGTTCACGGCGGTGGGCGACCTCAGCAGGGTCAGGCCGACGGGAGTCGCCTCCGACCAGGAGGGCCCAGCGATCAGGAACGGGCCGGCGGACGGTCCGTTCCTGCGTTGGCCGACGACGGCACAGACATTCGACCAGGCGTCCAGGACGGGGACCATCCAGAACCGATCGCCGAACTCGGGCAGGGCCAGCACCAGAGGCTCGTCGGAAAGGTCGAGCCAGGCACTGGAGTACAGGGTGTCGGCGTTCGGCGAGACGACCTCGGTGAACGACGCGTCCGGGGTGGCGCGCATGTAGCAGAACTGATTGACGGGGGCCTTCCTGCGCGAATCGTCCCGGGCCGGTACCGCCGTCATGCTGCTCTTCGTCACAGCCGCCGTGACCAGCGGATACCCGTAGATCCACGCTTCTGTGGCCAGCTTCGCCATCGACTCGTCCGTCATCGGATTCTCCCAGAGGCCATAGGACGTCTCGTCCGGGCCGACGCTACGAGCGACGCCTGCCTCCCGCGCGGCGAGTCCGCCGAACGAGTGGCCGGGACGGCGCGGTGGAGCCGGGACCCTCGTGGGATCCCGCCGGGCAACGGCCGTCACCCCCTGGAGGCGGTGCGCCCGGCCGGCGCCTGCTGCGGGACTGAGAGGAAGGCGCCGACCCGTACACGCCCGGTGCTGTGAACTGGGGTCAATGGCCGAGGGCGTTCTTCAGCTGCTGCTTGGTCATCGTCGAGCGGCCCTCGATGCCGCGCTTCTTCGCCTCCTGGTAGAGGTCGTCCTTGGTCCGCTCTAACCACCCCCCGCCCCCGGACTTCTCCCCGCCGCGCTGCGAGGCGGACTTGCCAACGAGTGGCCCGACCAGAAGCATCCCTTCCAGCTGACCACCGGCCGCACGATCAACCACTTCCACACCCGCACCAAGACCGGCCGGGTCCCCGAGCTGGTGGAAGCGGCGCCGGAGGTGTGGGTGGAGGTCGCGAAATCCGACGCCGCCTGCCTTGGCCTGGCCGAGGGCGACCTCGTCGAGGTCACCACCCATTGCGGGACCCGACGCGGGCGGCTGCGCAAGCGAACGGTCCGCCCCTGAGTCCTGTTCGTACCCTTCCACTACGGCTACTGGGACACCCCCGCCGGCAACGCCCCCGCCCCCGGGACGCCGGGACGCGCCGCGAACGAGCTGATCCCCACCCGGTGGGATCCCGTCTCCGAGCAACCCCAGTTCAAGACCGCAGCGGCCGCCCTCACGCTTATGGAGCGATCCGGTCCTCCGGCCTTCGATCCGGGCACGAGCGATCCAGGCGCCGTCAGTTCGAGCGGGCGTCCTCGAAGCTGATGCCGCCGCTCCGGCGGAGTTCGGCAGCCATGTTGCGCTCCATCATCCGCAGCGCCGCATCCGCGAGCTCGGCGTCGATGTGGGCGACCGCATCCGTGGCCACGACGACGTCGAGGTGCCGGATGTGGGCGTCCAGCGCCGAGTACAGCACGCACTGCTCGGTCACCTGCCCGCACAACACCACCCGCCGCACGTCCAGCTGACCCAGCAGGTAGGGCAGAGGCGTCTCGTAGAAGACGGAGTGCCGCGCCTTGACGACGAACAGCGACTCCTCGTCCGGCACGATCGGCTCCACCAGATCCGCACGGGGGCCGGCCAAAGCCGCTTCGAGGATCTCGCCATGGTGGGAACGCCAGCGGCCGAAATTGTCGTTCACATATACCACCGGCGCCTCTGCGGCCCGGGCCCGCTCCAGGAGCGCCTTCACACCCGGCAGCGCCGTACGGACGGAGACCACCAGCACCTCGGCATCCTCATGCTCGTAGGTATTCAGCATGTCGATCACGATGAGTCCGCTCCGGTCCACGACTCCCTCTCCTCCCGTCACATCCGGCCCCTGCGCCTTCGGGGCCGGAGCGGCGCGTGCCCCCTATCGCCTCGGGTATACGCGAATCGTCAGAAAAGCTCATATCGGACATGTTCGCTTCGGAAGGAGTTGGGGTCATGGAAGGCCAGGCAGTAACCCAGCCGGCCACCAGCCGCGTATCGCTCGATGGACGGGTCCGCACGTGCCGTCCCGCCGTGGTGCGCCAGACACGCACCGACCGCGCGGACGAGGAAAATCCGGCCAGCCAGGACTGGAACATCATCCGCGGCGAGGACTGACGCGGCATGGTGACCTGCCGCAGCCACAACAGATTCCCCACTCTGCGGCCAAATCCCCGTCAGGCTTATTGTCCGGGTATAGCCCGATCGGCCGGGTAGGCGCGGCATATGAACCAGAACCGAGAACTTGCGGTCGTGACCGGCGCTTCCAGCGGTATCGGGTTCGAACTGGCCCGCCAGCTCGCCGATCGCGGCTACGACCTGATCGTCAACTCCGCCGACGAAGAAGGTCTGCGCGTCGCGGCGGTCGAAATCAGGGACCGCACCGGAGCAGTGGTGCAGACCGTACAGGCCGACCTGCGCCACTACGAGGACGCCGAACGGCTCGTCACCGCGGTGGCCGCCACAGGTCGGCCTGTGGCCGTCGCTGCTCTCAACGCCGGCGTCGGCGAAGGCGGGGCGTTTCTCGATACCGACCTGGAGGACGAGCTCGAGATCGTCGACCTGAACGTCCGTTCCACGGTGCATCTGGCCAAGCAGCTGCTGCGGCCGATGGCCGCGGCGGGCGGGGGTCGAATGCTGATCACCTCCTCGATTGCCTCCACCATGCCGGGCTCGTTCCAGGCCGTCTACAACGCCTCGAAGTCATTTCTTCAGTCGTTCTCGCAGGCTTTGCAGAACGAGCTGAAGGACACGCCGGTGACGGTGACCGCGCTGATGCCTGGCCCCACCGACACCGACTTCTTCCGCCGCGCGGACATGGGCGACACCAAGGTCGGCCAGGGTGAGAAGGACGATCCCGCCCAGGTCGCGGAGCAGGGCCTGGACGCGCTCTTGGCCGGCAAGGACAAGGTCATCGCCGGATCTCTGAGGACCAAGGCACAAGGCCTTGCGAACAAGGTCCTGCCCGACAGCCTCAAGGCCGAAGGGCACCGCCGGATGGCCGGACCCGGATCCGGCGACCAGTAGATGCCACCTGCCGCAGCCGCACCCCCGATCGACGGGTATCCGTACGAGAGGCGGGATTCGGGCCGATCATCGGGGTAGCCGGATCACATGGACACCACTACCGAAACCACGCCCCTGCGCGCCGTCGCTCTCGTCTGCACGCTCTCGCCGTCGCCGAAGCCGTCCAGCTCGCAGCTGCTGGCCGAACAGACGATGGCCGCGCTCGCTGATCACGGCGTCACCGGAAAGGTGGTCCGCATCGCCGACCACGACGTCAAGCCCGGCGTCGAGACCGACATGGGCGAGGGCGACGCCTGGCCGGAGATTCGCGCCACGATTTTGGGCTGCGACATCCTGATCCTGTCGACGCCGATCTGGCTCGGCCACCCTTCCAGCGTCGCCCAGCGCGTCCTGGAGCGCCTGAATGCCGAACTGGGTGAGAGCGACGACGAGGGCCGCATGCTCACCTACGGAAAAGCCGCCGCGGTGTGCGTGGTCGGCAACGAAGACGGCGCCCACCACGTCAGCGCCGAACTCTTCCAGGGCCTCAACGACGTCGGATTCTCCCTCGCCCCGAACGCGGTGACCTACTGGGTCGGCGAGGCCATGCAGGGCACCGACTACCAGGACCTCGACAAGACCCCCGAGAAGACTGCGGCCGCCACCAAGACCCTCGCCACGAACACCGCCCACCTCGCCCGCCGCCTCAAGTCCGCCCCCTACCCGCCCTCCTCCTGAAATCGCCCCCCTGACCGCTCCTGCCGAAAGGGAATTTGTGATGCCCTCCCACGACCAGCCCCGACTCACCGACCCCTTGAGCCGGTATCCGCAGCCCCCGTTCCCCGAACAGGACCAGGATCACCCCGGGGCGACCGAGTCCATGGACCCCCGCCCGGATCACGGTGAGGAATCCTACGAAGGCCACGATCTGCTGCGGGGACGAAGGGCGCTGGTAACCGGCGGGGACTCCGGGATCGGCCGGGCCGTCTGCCTGGCCTTCGCCCGCGAGGGCGCCGACGTCGCCTTCACCCACCTCCCCGAGGAAGCCGGCGAAGCCGAAGAGACCGCACGCATGATCCGCGACGCCGGCCGCGCAGCCGTCGCCATCGCCTGCGACATCCGCAACGAAGACGAATGCACCGCCCTCATCGACAAAACCGTCAGCGAGCTGGGCGGCATCGACCTGCTCGTCAACAACGCCGCCTACCAGATGTCCCAACCCGAAGGCATCGAAGCCATCACCACCGAACAGTTCGACCGCGTCATGAAGACCAACCTGTACGGCATGTTCTGGCTCACCAAAACGGCCCTCGCCCACATGCCACGCGGCGCCTCGGTGATCAACACCGCCTCCGTGCAGGGCTACCAACCCAGCCCGCACCTCCTCGACTACGCCATGACCAAGTCCGCGATCATCTCCTTCACCCACAGCCTCGCCCAGATGCTCGCCGAACGCGGCATCCGCGCCAACGCCGTCGCACCCGGACCGGTCTGGACCCCGCTCATCCCCGCCACCATGCCCGACCCCACGGACTTCGGTAAGCAGTCTCCCCTGGGCCGCCCCGCACAGCCGGCGGAGATGGCGCCCGCCTACGTGTTCCTGGCCTCCGACCAGGCCTCCTACATCACCGGCGAGATCGTCAACGCCACCGGCGGAACACCCCTGCCGTGACACCCGACGAAGCCCTGCGCCGGATCGCCTTCCTCCTGGAATGGCGCGGGGCCTCCCCCTACCGGGTGCGGGCCTTCCACACGGCGGCCGATGCCGTCCGCAACCTACCGCCCGGCCCCGTGGACGCCGACCGGGCCGAGCAGCTGCCCGGGGTGGGGCCGGTGACCGCCGAGGTGATCGCCCAGGCCTCGACCGGAGCAGTACCGCGCTACCTCGCCCGACTGGAGACCGAGACCGATCCGGGCGCCCGTGCCGGCTGGGACCTGGCGGCGGGGACCACCGGGGACTGCCACCTGCACTCCGACTGGTCGGACGGCGGCAGCCCGCTGCAGGACATGGCCGACGCCGCCCGCGCCCTGGGCCACCAGTGGGCCGTTCTGACCGACCACTCGCCTAGGCTGACGACCGCCCACGGCCTGAGCCGTGAACGCCTCGAAAGCCAGCTGGAGGCCGTGGCCGCCGTAAACGCCCATATGGGCCAGGATTTTCGGCTGCTCACCGGCATCGAGTGCGACATCCTCGACGACGGATCCCTCGACCAGGACGAAGACCTGCTCGGCCGCCTCGACATCGTCGTCGCTTCCGTGCACTCCAAGCTCCGCTCGGATCCCGGACCGATGACCGCTCGTATGCTGGCTGCGGTACGTAACCCGCACGTCGACGTCCTGGGCCACTGCACGGGGCGGATCATCACCGGCCGCGGGCGCCCGCAGTCCCGGTTCGACGCCGAAGCCGTGTTCGCCGCCTGCGCGGAGGCCGGCACCGCGGTGGAGATCAACTGCCGACCCGAGCGTCGCGACCCGCCCGACGAGCTGCTCGCGCTGGCCACCGCCGCGGGCTGCCGGTTCGCCGTGGACACCGACGCCCACGCTCCCGAACAGCTGCACTGGCAGAGCACGGGCTACGCGCGTGCCGCCCGGATCGGATTGGGAGCGGACCGGCTGATCACCACCTGGTCGCTGGAGCGGCTGCTGACCAGCAGGACCGGCCGACCGTGAGGCACCCGCGTTCGCACGGTGACAGGGCGGCGTCTTCTCCTCCATTGCCCCACCCCGAATACGCAGGGAGGCGAGATGGGACACGGCGGGAATGTGATCATCGACGAGCTGATCGCCGACCACCGGGAGGTCGAAAGACGTCGGTCATGGGTGCGTCTGCGTCGAGCGCCTCGGTGCTTGGCCCGGTGATCGGCGCCGCGGCTGGTCAGCCCGGCCAGGTGCCCGTCAGACGCCGTATCGCTACAGCCCCCGACCGGTCGACCGAGGCCTTTACCACGGCGAAGATCGCCCCCTGGATGGCTGCGGCGAGCAGGATCTGCTTCCACGTCCGGTCCTCGTCGGTGGCGTCAGGAGCATCGCCCTCGCCCTCGATGATCTTCCACGCCTGCTTGAAGGCGGCGCCTGCGATCACGCCGCTGAGGGCGCCCAAGGCCATCCCCACGGGCCTGTAGGCGATCTTGGATGCCTTCATCGTCGATGCCCCCGGCTGCGGCGGACCAGTAGGAAGACGGCTACGGCGGCTGCGACCACCACGAGCGGGTTGCCGTTGGCGCGTGCGGCGGTCGCTGCCTGGCCGGCCTTCTCCAGGAGCGGGTCCGGGGTCTTGTCCTTCACCGCGTGGGCGGCCTGCCCGGCCTTCTCACGGAGCTGCTCGGAGAGCAGCGCTGCTTTCGCGGCGGCCTGGTCCTTGACGGCGGCTGCCTTCTCCTTGGCCTGCGCCTTGATGTCGGCCTTCGCGGCGAGGGCCTCGACCGTCTGGCCCAGCTCGTCGCGGGTGCGCTCAACCTGATCACGCAGTTCGGCGGAGCTGGGGGCGGGGGTGCCGATGTCGGTTCGGGCGTCGTCGTTCATCGGTGTGCCTTCTCCTTGATCTCGGCCACGTCGGCCTTGACACTGTCGATGGTCTGCTGGGGAGCCGGGGTACCGGCCCGGGCGATCTGCTTCTTTCCTGCCAGGGCGGTCCCGGCCGCCACGACTCCCAGGGCCGCGGTGATGATGAGAGCGGCCGCCCACACCGGCAGAACCAGCGCGAGAGCGGCGATGCAGGTTGCCGTCAGAGCCTGGAGTGCCAGAAGGCCGATGATTCCCGTGGCGCCGAAGAGGCCTCCGCCCTTCCCGTAGCGCCTGCCCTTCTCGGTCATCTCCGCCCGGGCCAGTTGCATCTCCTCGCGCACCAGCTCGGACATCTGCTGCGAGGCGCGTGAAACCAGGACGCCCACCGAGTCGTCGGCGGCGTGGGGCTGTCGCTCCACCGTGCTCATGATGGGGACACCTTGCCTTTCGTCAGTCTGCTGTAACGGGCGGCCCGTCCGTCAGATCTCCTGCTCAGCGCTGGTGGGGTCCTGGAGGGGCGTCGGCGCTTCGCTCGACCGAGTCGACGCCGTTCCGGGGCGGGCATGTTGTCGTCACGGCGCGCCTGCCCCGAAATGACGCTGGCACCCGCGCGGCAACCTGCGTTGTACAGAAGGCGGGCCTTCGGCCCGCAGCCGCCACCGGAGTGGCCGGGCCGTGCTGATCTCGTGGCGAGCCGTCTGCAGGTATGGGTCAATGCTCCGTCCGGCGGTGGTCGTCGTCGCTCCACGCACGGGTGTCACGGGGCTCGACGTAGGGCTCCTCGTCCTCGGGCAGCCCGCCGGCGATCGCACGCTGTCGGACCATTTCAGCGTCGAATTCCAAACCGAGGAGGATCGCCAGATTGGTGATCCACAACCACACGAGGAAGATGATCACGCCTGCAAGGGCGCCGTAGGTCTTGTTGTAGGAAGCGAAGTTCGCGACGTAGAACGCAAAGCCGACCGAGGCGGCCATCCAGATCACCAGCGCGAGGAGGCTGCCCGGCGTCACCCACTCGAAGCCGCGGCCCTTCGCGTTCGGCGCGGCCCAGTAGAGAACCGCGATCATGATTGTGACGAGGAGGACCAGCACCGGCCACTTCGCGATCGACCACACCGTCAGGGCGGTGTCCCCGAACCCCAGGGCAGTGCCGGCCTGCTGGGCGAGAGAGCCGGAGAAGACGACGATGAGCGCGCTGGCGCAGGCCATGACCATCAGCGTGACGGTGAGAGCAAGGCGCAGCGGGAGGACCTTCCACACAGGGCGGCCTTCAGGCATGTCATAGACGGCGTTCGATGCGCGGATGAACGCGGAGATGTAGCCGGACGCCGACCACACGGCGACGACGAGGCCGACGACCGCAAGGAGCGATCCGACGCCGGAATGGCCCTGGAGCTGCTGCACGGCGTCGGTGATCACGTCCCGCGCGGAGCCGGGCGCCAGTTTCTGCAGGTTGTCCAGCACCTGCTTGGTGGCGGACTCCCCCGCGAGGCCCAGCAGGGACACCAGCACGAGCAGGGCGGGGAAGAGGGCGAGGACTCCGTAGTAGGTCAGTGCTGCGGCCCGGTCGGCGAGCTCGTCGTCCTTGAATTCCTTCACGGTGCCGCGCAGCACCGCCTTCCACGACCGCTTGGGCAGCTCGGTTGGCCGGTCGGGGGCCCGCTCCTCCACCTGCGGGTCCGGGCCCGCCGAGTTCTCGTGGCCGGTGTCGCCGTGCTCGTCGTTCCCGTCTGGTCCTGGCTTCGATGTGCGTGTCATCCCCTGCGGCTTTCCACCGCGGCGCCAGTCATGTCCGCGAGAGCGCACGGGAAGCCGGGCCTCCTCGGCGGGGCGCCCGGACTTCCCGCGTCTCGGTGGGGCCGGCCTCCCCGTCTACCGGCGGCGCGACACCAGGACAGGGAGCCGCCGGGGCCGGGGTGGCCCCGGTACGGGAGGCTTCTACAGCCAGCCGTTGCGGCGGAAGGCACGGTAGAGGGCGCCTGCCGCGAGGGCCATGAGAACGACGGCCAGCGGGTAGCCGTAGGTCCAGCCGAGTTCCGGCATGTGTTCGAAGTTCATGCCGTACACGCCGGCGACCATCGTGGGGATCGCGAAGATCGCCGCCCACGCGGAGATGCGCCGCATGTCGTCGTTCTGCCAGGTGCCCACGCGGGCCTGCTGCGCGCCGAGGACGGAGTCCAGCAGTTCATCCAAGGTCCGCACCTCGATGTCCGCACGGTGCAGGTGATCGGCGACGTCACGGATGTACGGGGCGATCTTCGAATGACGGTCCTTCTCGCCCGGGTCGCCGGACAGGATGCCTTGGACCACCGGTACGAGTGGCTGCACGGCATCACGGAATTCGCGGACCTCGCGCTTGAGGGAGTAGATGTTCTCGGTGTGGTCGACGCGGGTAGTGGAGAACACCTCGTCCTCGAGCCGGTTGAGCGTGGCCCGCACTCTTCGGGCGGCGTCGTTGTACGCATCGACGACGACATCCAGCACGGCGTGCAGCACAGCCTTGGGGCCATGGCTCAGCATGCCCGGATCTGTGTCCAACCGGCGAGCCGCCTCGGTGCAGGGATCGATCGTCCCGTGGGTCACGGTGAGTACGCTGCGAGGCCCAACGAAGATCATGATGTCGCCGGTCTCCACCGCCGATTCCTCTTCCACGTACCGAAGGGTCTTCAGCGCAACGGCCAGGATGTCGCCGAAGCGCTCGCGCTTCGGACGCTGTCGCCCGTGGAGCGCGTCCTCGACAGCCAGGGGGTGAAGGCCCAGTTCCTCGGCCAGCTCCACCAGTTCGCTTTCCGAGGGATCTGCCAGCCGGACCCAGGCGAACTCACTGTCGTCCAAGCCCGTCAGCCGCTTGAGGATGCGCTGGCATGCGTCGTCCGGCAGCTCGCGCTCCACGTGCTTCGACCAGCCAGAGACCTGGTCGTATATGACACATTCCATCACCCTCGCATACCTCACCAGCCCCGTTTCATGCGCCCGCAGCCGGCTCTCGCCCGCGTCCGCCGTGTGGCGTGAGACAACGGAGCCAGCTCGTGTAGGCGTGTAGACGTGAGTAAGGAGCGCTCCCATGAACGCATGGAGTGAACGGGTGCCCGAGTTCGGAGTGCGGGAGCTGATCGGGTGGCGGGTGCACGTCAGCGAGGCGGGCGGCGCGCTGATCATCTTCGTGGGCGCCGTCTAGGCCTTCGTCCGCTTCGCCACGACCGGCCTGCGCAGGCGCTCCCTCATCGCCGAGTCCAACGAGATCCGCCTCAGCCTGGGCCGCTTCCTCGTCCTGGGGCTGGAATTCCAGCTGGCGGGCGACGCCCTGCGAACGGCACCCCCCGTTGGGAGTGCGCCCCGACGCGTATCGCTCGGCGGTCTGGGAACACGAGCGGTCATGCACGGACCACATGCGCGTCCCGCGAACAATCCGTTCGACCCAGCGCCCACAGTGCAGGTGTCTCCATCTGGCCGAACCAGCGCCACACACTCGCGGTGAAGCCGGATCAGCGGCCGGCTTCGCCGCCGCATCCTGGCGTACCGGGCAATCGGATTCCTGTCCGCGCACATCCCGGACCCCGCGGGATCGGGCGAGGAATGCCTGCTCCTCGTCCACATCCGCCAGGTCGTCGGCCAGGTCCGCTACAGGATCTGCCCTGACTGCGCCCGGGGTGTCATCACCGCGGTCATCATCGACGAACGGTTCCACAGCGCCGGCCTGGGAACGCGGGCGCTTTCGCACCTGCGTTCCCGCCACCCGACGACTGCCTGGCACAGCCCTGCGACCCGGCGCATCGGACGGGACCTCCTGCGTCGCATGGGTATTCCCGCAATCACCTCTGGCACGTCTTGCAGCCATGCGCGCCCGCCACTGCCTGGCCCGGTGCCGACCCCTTCCTGACCAACGACCCGTCACCTGTACGAAACTGCGCCTTGTGCGAAGCGGCTGGGTGACACCTCGGCGCCCTGCCCGGTGCCTCGGGCACAGAAGTGGTCAGCGGCGTCCGGGCCATGGCCCCACACACCGCAGTGATCGTCCTGCCCTGGCCTTCGACGGACTGCTGCACGCCGTGTCGGCGACGCCGTCGGAGACGGTCCCGACGCCGTGGTCCTCGGCGTCTGTCTGCACATCACCCGGCGCACTCGTCCAGACCCGCCACCACAGCACCGATCTTTGCACCTCACGGATCGTCTGGTGGTCGCGTAGCTCGGCCCAACCCCGCCCCGGCCACCTGCGCTCTCCCCACCCCGCCCAGAAGGCCCCTTCTCAGGTCTACGGGTTCGCTGCACGCCCTCCCCGGGCGGCCTCAGGGGCCCCGTGGTTGCCCCTGAGGCAATGTCGCCGCTAGTTCTCGTGCAGGCGCATGCGCAGTGCGCTGCGTTCGTGGTTCCAGGCTTCGCGGATGTGGCTTGCGAGACGGTCTTCGAGGAGGGCGGTCGCCGCACAGCCGAACGCGATGTCCGCTTCGAGCCCAAGTTCGTCGGCGAGGAGGCCGTCGATCACTTCGGGGCGGACGACCTGCTCGTGGACTGCGTCGGCCTCGACGTGTTCGGCCTAGAAGTGCTCGGCGGCCGGCCCCGCGCCGCAGCGCCGCATGGCCTTGGCCAGGCGACGGGAGCCGGGCGATGAGGTGACCTCGACGCACGCGAAGTGACCGACGAGCGCTCCGCGCATGGCCCGGTGCAGGCCGAAGAGCGACATCAGGTTCACGCTCGCGAGAAGGGGTGCCGGCGCCTGATCCAAGTAGCGGCCGTACCTGGGGTCCAGCCCGAGGTCGGTCATGAGATCGGCGAAGAGCTGTGCATGGATGCGGTCGGCGCGGCCGGCGCCGAACTCGTCGTATTCGATGGCGACCATGGCAGCTTTGGCTCGCCCGGTAAGCCGGGGGATGACCCAGGCGTGCGGGTCGGCTTCCTTGAGGTGGTAGAGGGAGCGCAGGGCCGCGTACTCGCGCAACTGCCAGAGTTCTCCCTCGGTTGCGAGGTGGTGGCTCAGGCTGCCGGAGAGTCGATGGGCTCGACGAGGAGCGGGGCGAAGGCGTCCTCGACCGTTCGCGGTGCATCAGACAGCTCGGTGCGCAGGGCGTCCAGGAAGCGCGCTTCCAATGCCTGGCGCAGTCGCAGCAGGTCCGGGTCCCACTCGCGTGCGTCGTCCACACCGTCGAAGCCTCGGTAGTGGAGCTCGTAGAGGAGGTAAAGGGAGAGCTGGAGGTCCTCGCCCCACGGGTCGGCCTCCAGTACCGCCCCGGGGGCGCACTGCGGCGGGCTCCCGGCGCGCAGAGCGTCCGACACTGCGCAGGACAACACGCCCCGCCCTCCTACCAGATGGGGCCCGGGACAGCAACGGTGACCGGGGCCAGGCTGGGAGGCGGCATCACGGGTTCCTGTCGTCAGGCGGCGGAGCGGTTCGCTCGCCGGGGGCGGTGGCTGGTGTCGCACCAGGGGTACGTACGGCTGCGCCGGCAGGTGCAGATGGCAACAGTGAAGCGGTCTGAGCGGGCGATCGTCCCGTCGTCCCGGACGATTTCGACGGGGCCTTAGATGAGGACGGGCCCCTGCGGGTCCACGGACACGCGGCGGACGGGCTTCACACCGTCGGCCGGGCAAGGGCCGGGGTCAGCGGTTCTGGGCACGAATGACCACCAGCTCTTCCCTATCCTGGGCCTCGCTCGCCAGGCCCTGCCGCTCCAGCCAGATCCGCCGCGAGCGCAGGACCGGGCCCCAGGGTACGGATGCCTTCGCTGTGACCTGGGCGGACAGCCCTGCCCCGGCCAGCCGGTCCACGGTCTCCTCGGCCCCGCACATGCCGGAGTGCACCATCAGCAGCGCGCCGCCGGGGCGCAGCAGAGCGGAAGCGGTCGCGCAGATCCGGTCGATCACGAGGCGTCCGTCCGGCCCAGCGTCCCAAGCTCGCTGCGGCCCCCGTGTGGGCAATGCCAAGCCCGGAGCAGGAACGTATGGCGGGTTCGCCATGATCAGGTCGAATCGTCGGCCGACGGTACGGGCCTTGAAATCGCCGTGCAGGACGCGCACCGGAAGCCTCTGGATCAGGGCGTTCATACGCGCTGTTGCGACGGCCGGCCAGGAGACGTCGACCGCCGTGACCGCGGCACCTCTGCGAGCGGCATGCAGAGCGAGCGCGCCGGTCCCGGTGCCGATCTCCAGGACGCTGGTGCGGAGCCCCAGCTCCTCGTGGGCGAGGGCCTCGGCGCGCAGGTGGGTGTCCGCCTGCGGCCGGTAGACACTCGGCAGGGCGACCAGGCCGCCGGTCAGAGTCCCCAGGGCGAGAGCCGTACTGGACATCGCGTTCCTCCGGGGATCGTGGCGCCTGTAAGGCCGCTTCCTGGACGTCATACGGCTGCCCATGGTCGGTGACCTCATGCAACGTTTCGGCGGTCTTCGCAGTATCGGAGGGAAACGGAGAGGAGATCACCGAGCGAAGGAGTAAGGGCTGGCGGGAACGGGCTCACCGCAGCGGCCACGGTGAGCCCGTCCTCGCCGTTTCCCGCCCCAGGTCCTTTCAGACTGCGGGCGGGAACCTGTCCCAGGCCCGGTGCTCGGCCAGGGCTGCGGTGACGGCCGCTACGACGGCCGTACCGTCCTCCCCCAGCGCGACACCCGGGTCGTCGGCTGTGATGCCGGCGGTCTCGAGGAGCTGGTCGGCGCCGTTCCAGCCGCCGATGGCCTTGCCGTGCCGGTACGCCTCGGTGACGAGCAGGAGCACGCGCGGGTCGATGGCTTGCGGGGGCCGGGCAGCGCCGGCCTTGGCGTCGCGGGCGCCGTACGCGTCCGCTCCGGCTTGGGGCACACCGGCGAGCAGGACGGCGTCGAATTCGGTGGAGCGGGCCGTGGCGTAAGTCCGCTGAACCCCGATCGGATCGCCGGGACCGAGGGTGCCGCCGGTCGGGGCGATGACGAGGGGAACCATGCCGACGTCGAGGACGGCTTGCCGGACGGTCCGTACGCCGTCCAGGTCGGCCTCCGGGTCGGCGATGATGCCGATGACGCGGCCATCAGTCGGCCAGGTACCGCCAATCTGGGAGAGGGCCGGGCTGGGATCGGATTCGGCGAGCGGCTCGGTGGCCGCCGGGGCCGGCAGTCCGAGGCCCGCGGCGACCTGTTCGCACAGCTGCGGGTCGATGTTCGCCAGGACCTGGAGGGTGCGCTCCTTGACCGCCTGCTCATAGCACTTGCTCAGTTCGAAGGTGTACGCGGCGATGATGTGCTCGCGTTCGGGCGGGGTCATGCTGAGCCAGAACAGCCGCGGCTGGGTGAAGTGGTCCGAGAACGAGGCGGGCGCCTCACGGACCTTGCTCGCCGCCGGAACCTTCACCGGTGTTTCGATGAAGGCTCCCGTGTCGGCTCCGGCGAAGAAGGGGCACCCGCCGTCGAGGCTGTTGGGGTGGTAGGGGGCGACCCCGGTGTGGACGGCACTCTGGTGCGTGCCGTCGCGGAGCATGTCGTTGACGGGGGCGTGCGGTCGGTTGATCGGGATCTGACCGAAGTTGGGGCCACCGAGGCGGCTGATCTGTGTGTCGAGGTACGAGAAGAGGCGGCCGGCGAGCAGCGGGTCGTCGGTGACGTCGATGCCGGGAACCAAGTGTCCCGGGTGGAAGGCGACTTGCTCGGTCTCGGCGAAGTAGTTCTTGGTATTCGCGTCAGGCGGAACGTATGGACGCCGAAGCCCTCCATCATCCGGAAGGACCTCGGGATCCCGCGGTCGGACATGTTCCACAGGGTGTGATGCGTGGCTTCGGTGTGGAGCGAGACGAAGTCCCAGAACGTGTCGTGCGCGCTCTGCGCCTGCGGGATCTCCCGGTCGGGGTGCGGCTTGCCGGCGTGGATGATGTCGGGGAACTTGACGGCGTCCTGGATGAAGAAGACCGGGATGTTGTTGCCGACCAGGTCGAAGGTGCCTTCCTCGGTGTAGAACTTCGTCGCGAACCCGCGGGTGTCACGCACCGTGTCCGCCGAGCCGCGCGAGCCGAGGACGGTGGAGAACCTGACGAACACGGGTGTCTCCACGTCCTTCGCGAGGAAGGCGGCACGCGTCACCTCGCCTGCGGTTCCATAGCCCTGGAAGACCCCGTGCGCGGCGGCTCCGCGCGCGTGCACCACTCGTTCCGGGATTCGCTCGTGGTCGAAATGCGTGATCTTCTCGCGCAGATGGTGGTCCTGGAGAAGCACCGGCCCTCGTGGTCCAGCCTTCAGCGAGTGATCGGTGTTGTGGAGCCGTGCCCCTTGGGCGGTGGTGAGGTGGGCACCGCTCTGCGCCACGCGTGCCTGCTCCGAACCGGTGGCCTGCCCAGTGGGGCTCACGGTCTCCGGCCCTTCCTGGTCCGCTTTGGGCGGGAGAGGCTCCGCGGGCTGCGTCAACTCGACCACGCCTGGGGACACCGGCCCAGGCTTGCCCGGCACGCCGTCCTCGTCCGGCTCCGAGGCGGCAGGGCTGTACTTCGTTGTCATCGTCTGTCTCCAAAAAGTGGGCTGTTGAACTTGAGCCATGACCGGGATGCACCCGCTCCCAAACAGCGGCCAGCTTCTGCTCACCCACCTCAGCGGCGTTCCGGGCATCTGCCTCGACAGCAGAACGGTGGTGCGTGCCCACCGGCCTCCTATCGACCCGCGCGCCGTAAGGAGCCCGGTGGCGCACCACCGCGGGGCGGCTGAGAGCCGTCGGATCAGGGCGGGAAGAGGACCACGAAGACGCCGTCCTGATGCTTCTGGAACATCTCGTACGCGTCCGACGCCTCTTTCAGGGACGATCAGTGCATGACCAATTCCTCGGCGTCAGAGGGTCACCGTCGGTGAGCTAGGGACGCTTCCCATGGGTCGGGACGAAGGAGAGCGAGCGACGCCGACCGAGAAGTGCGACACCCCTACCGCGTCCGCGCCAGTCACTCTTCGCAGAGCACGCGGACGCTCGTGACCTCCGTGTCGGCCGCGTCCGGCACGACCATCCCCGCCTCCACCCCGGTCCGCAGGTAGCGCAGAACATCTCCGGTGAGGCGCTCGCCAGGCAGGGCAGCCGGGATGCCGGGAGGGTAAGGGGTCAGCATTTCGGCCGCGACCCGACCCTCCGCCTCCTGCCAGGGCACCTGCTCTGTCCGACCGAAGAAGGCGTCACGGGGCAGCGCCGCCTGCTCCAGCCTCAGCCGCGACGGCGGCGGGACGTCCACCGGCTGTCCGGTGCGGAGCTCCGCAGCATGCGCGGACAAATCGGTCAGGGCCGTCAGAAGCACCTCGGCTGTGTCGCTGTCGTCGGCGTGGGTGAGCTGGGCGCTGATGCGGCGATGGTCGGCGATGTGGAGGTTGATGCGGTGCTTGTCCCGCAGCCAATCGGCGGCGTGGTAGCCGGTGACCTCCCGCGCGCTGATGTCGATGATGATCTGGAGGGGGTCCAGGTCTGCCGCCCGGCCGGGCCCGCAGAAGTCGTCGCGGCCGTGCACGTGCATCCCGTCGATTCGGGAGATCCGCTCGCGGGTCTTTTGTGCGAGGGCGAGTGCGTGGTCGTAGAGGGCCTCGCCCTGCTCGACCATCTGACGGCGCCAGCCGTCCAGCGCCGCATAGACGAGGGACGAGGGGCTGGTGGTCCCCAGGAGGTCCTCACGGCTCTTGAGCACCTCCGGCCGGACCAGGTCCCCCTGGAGGTGGAAGACGGAGCCCTGTTCGAGACCCGAGCCCATCTTGTGCACGGAGGTGACGCACACGTCTGCGCCGGCGTCCATGGCCCACGTGGGAAGGTCGGGGTGGAAGGGCAGGTGCGCGCCCCATGCCTCGTCGACGATCAGGGGTCGGCCCCTGCGGTGGCAGACCGCGGCGATCGCGGCCAGGTCCGAGCAGGTGCCGTAGGGAGTGGGCGTGGTGACCAGTGCGCCGCGGGCGTCGGGGTGCTCGGCGAAAGCCGCCTCGAATGCCTCGGCGGTCGGCGGATGGGCGAGGTGGCGCTCGGCGTCCCACTGCGGATCCACCCAGACGGGCCTTATGCCCGAGAGGATCAGGCCTGACACCACGGATTTGTGTGCGTCCCGGCCGACCAACAGCTTCTCGTGCGGCCCGGCGACGGACAGCATGGCCGACTTCACCGACAGTGAACTGCCGCAAGTGGAGAAGAACGCGTGCTCCGCCCCGACGTCGTCCGCCATCAGTGCTTGGGCCTCCTCCAGGACACCGTGGGACGACGTACGGTCGTCCAGGCCGCTGGTGGCGAGCACATCGGACCGGAACACCGCTTCGCCGAGCACGGCCCGCACCCTGGGATCGGCGCCTCGTCCCTGTTTGTGTCCCGGGGGCGTGAACGGGGTCTGACTGCTTTCGTGGTAGGCGGCCAACGCATCGAGTACCGGTGCCTTCGACTGGTCCATGTCTCGCGCCTGCCCCGAGACCCTCGGCGAAAACGGACATCAGGACGAGGCCGGACGCAGATGGTGCTCCAGCCAGTCCGCGGCGGCGGCGCGGGCACAGACACCGGTTTCCCCACACCCAACGGGGGGGTGCTCAGCGGCACGCCGATGTCCACGCACTACGGGATGCCGGGCACAGCCGTCGCTCGATCCAGCGACAACTCGGCATGACCTGGCGGACAGTGAAGCAGCTAGCTGACGCTGCGGAGCCGGAGGATCTGTTCACCGGGCAGCGACAGAACCGCCCATTGGTCCTCGACGACTACAAGCCCTACCTGGACGACCGCTGGAACGAGGGCTTCACCAAGAGTGGTCGGCCAGGTCGCCGTGCAGGACGGAGTCGGTGTACGCCAGAGCGCCCATGGCCGTCGGCTGGTCGTAGGCAAGGTCGGGCCGACGCAGGTAGCGATCCAGGTAAGCGGCAAGCAGGTCAGCATCCCGTGCGGTGCCGAAACTCGCCAGCGCCACGCAGTAGGCCCCACCCGCGCAACAGACCTCGCTCTCCAGCAGCAGCGCTCCCAGACGCTCGCGGAAGTGGTCACGGCGCGAAACAGCGGCGAGCCATGCCGCGGTCCGCCGCTCGCGCCAGCCGCGCTGCCCTCGAAAAGGATGGTGAGCTCGGCGTCGGAAACAGCCTCCGCATCAGCGGCCAGGGCATGAACGAACGGCTCCTACTCCTCGCGCGACATGCGAAGTACTGCTCCGCCAAGCTTCAGGTAGCGGCGCGCCGGGAGGCAGTAGCGGCGGTACAGAGCCTGTATCTCGGGGTCGTAGCGGATCACCACCCCATCCTCTCGCGACGAGCAGGTCGGATGAGCAGGGTTTCGACAGCACGCAGCGTTATTGCTCCACAGGCGATGAGCCAGAACCCATTCTCATGAACAAAGCCAGAGTACGAGGAGCGGTCCGGCCGGTCGGAGAAGGTGGAGTGCGGCCTGGAGGACGAGACCTGCCAGCTGGGGTTGAAGCGGCTGCGTGGCCTGGGAGAGGGTGAGTTCGGCTGGGTGCGCCTTGTGGCCCCTGCCGAGGCCGGGCTTTAGCAGCTGGCGGAGGAGCTGGGCCTGCATCCTTTGGCGGTCGAGGACGCGGTCCAGGCGCAGCAGCGCCCCAAGCGCGAGCGTTTCGGTGATGTTCTGGCCGTCGCACTCAGGTCCGCTGTCCGTGCACGCTGTCCTCGACGTCGTCGTGGACGCCTACAGCCACGCCGCGGACAAGGTGAGAGCCGCGCTCACCAAACTGGAGGACTGCGTTTTCTCTACCTCTCGCGTCGACCACACCGAGCAGATCTACTCCCTCAAGCGTGAGGTGCGGGAGTTCCGTGACGCCGTACAGCCGCTCGTCCCCGTCCTGCAGTCGCTCCTGACCGGGCCGGAAGCGGACGGGCATGCTCATCCGCCGAAGGTACTGCCCTACTTCCGCGATGTGGCGGACCACCTGAACCGTACTGACACCGAGGTACGCACCCTCGACCAGCTGTTGAATTCGGTCCTGGACGCGCAGCAGGCGCGGGTAGGTACCTGGCAGAACGACGATATGCGCCGTATCTCGGCCTGGGCGGCGATCTTCGCGATCCCCACCATGGTCGCCGGTGTCTACGGGATGAACTTCGAGCACATGCCCGAGCTGCGGTGGAGTTTCGGCTATCCGCTCGCGCTGGCGCTCATGGCGATGGCCTCGGGGCTCCTGTACCGAGCCTTCCGCCGTAACGGCTGGCTCTAGGCCAGACGCCGTCAAGGATGCAGCCCGCTTGGTGTGGGTACGTGCCCCAGGCCAGGCGGAGAGGCACAGAGGGCCCGCACGTGCGGCAGCAAGGCTGTCGGTGGCTGTGGCTGTGGCTGTGGCTGTGGCTGTGGCTGTGGCTGTGGCTGTGGCTGTGGCTGTGGCTGTGGGGATGATGCTGGACGAAGTCGGGGTCCTTCAGCTGGTCGGGGTCGGGCACCTGCCTGTGCGGAATAGGACGCCGTCCGGCGAACGACCCTCCCAGGGGACGCAGTCCTGCATGGTTGTCCTGGGGGGCAGCGTTGTCGATGGCGTTGCCGATGGCTGCGCGGACGATCTAAGCGAACGCGCCGCGTGGACAACGACACTAGGATGCTGCGGAGTTGACCAAGCGGAGGGGATCACTGTGCGAGCGACGCACCGGCATGTCATGCATCTGGCTCTCGTGGCTGTGCTGGCCGGTTTGGCGGGGTGTTCCGACGGCTCGTCCGGGACGGACGCGGACGCCGGGGCGCCGGGTGAGGCCCCTGGCGTCAAGCCACCGGTCGCGGCGAAGGCGTTCGACCCTCCGGCGAAGTTCGGCGCGGAGATCGCGCTGTCCGTGGACGAGGACGTCAAGGACTGGGGGTTCGCCCTGCACGGGCCCAGGCTCTACCACCGGACCTCCGCGGCCCTCGACGCCTACGACACCCAGTCCGGGCAGAAGCTCTGGTCGTCCCCTCTCGGCCGCAAGGACTGGTACACCGGCAAGGAGGGCCAGCCGAGCGACGACCAGACGATCCCCCCGGTATTCGCCCAGCAGGACGGGCAGACGGGTGTCCTCTTCGCGTTCGCCGACTACACGAAGGGCTCGGGTACCGAGCGCGACCGGACCGACGTCTACCTGCGGTCCGTCGACGCGGACAGCGGCAAGGTGTCCTGGACGGTCCGGCTGCCCGCGCCCAAGGGAGCGACCGTGGGTGATTTGGAGCCGGCGGTGATCGGCGCTGAGGGCGGAACCGCGGCCGTCAGGGTCCTCACCAGCAGGGACGATTCGGGCAGTGACGGCGGTCAGAGCGCCACCACCTACGCCGTTGACCTGAAGAGCCACCAGGTGACCTGGCAGAAGGACGGTTTCGCGGGCGGCGTGCTGGACGGCGGCGTCGTCATCGGTGCCCAGCTCGGCGACGAGGCGACCTTCCAGGTCATCGACGGCTGGCACTCCCAGAAGGAGGACCTCGCCCTCGCGGGCCTGGCGCTCACGGACGGCTCCCCGCGCTGGAGGCAGGAGGGCCGCGCCGCAGTGGAGGTCGAGCAGGTGGGCGGCGGCTTCTTCGTCGCGGGCTCGCTGCGCGACAGCCGTACGGGCGAGCGCGTCCCCAGCTCACCGGGCGGCAGCTTCATCCACTGCTTCCACGACCAGCGGTCCGTCGTCGTGTGCGACACCAAGGAGACGGCTCTGGGCATCGATGCCCAGAGCCGCAAGGTGCTCTGGAGCATCTCCGAGGACGGCCCCTCGCGGAAGAAGCCCGAGGTCCACAACGCCTTCCACGGTGCCGTCTACGCCACCGCCGGCGCTGACGGCGTCATCCTCGACGCACGCACGGGCAAGGACCGCGGTCTCTACGACGGGGCGAGCACGTACGTGATCAACGAGTACGCAGCCGTGGGCATCGACATGAATGTGTATCCCGCGACCGGATGAGCCGGGTCGATCTGCGGTCGGCGCGTGGGTACCCCGGAGCAGCGTCACTTAGCCGGGATCGGCTGGGTGAGGTTCAGCGGGTTGCCGTCGGGGTCCTGGATGTGGGCGACGCGCTGCCCCCACGGCATGTCCCTGGGGCCGCTGCGGATCGAGCCGCCCAGCGCCGTCACCCGGCCGAGCGTGTCGACGACGTCGTCGACACCGATGCTGAGCAGGATCCGCGGTGCCGCCGCCCCGGTCCCCGGGTTCGTCTTGGCCACCAACCCGAGGTCGGTGTCGCCGATGCGCAGGCCGAGGTAGAAGGCCGGGCCTTCCGCCGGTACCCGGAAGATCTCCTCGGCGCCGAACAGTTTCGTATAGAAGCCGACCAGGACGTCCTGGTCGGCAGTGATGATCACTGGCTGGATGGTGGACATGGCACTCCTGTCGAGAACGGTCGTGTCGCTGGGTAGACCGTTCGAGGACGGTGAACTCATCGGCAGACCAGTTCACCGGACGATCCCCGCCCCTGACTGCAGCCCACGGCCAACACGAGCACCCCGAAACGGGGTCACGCCACCCCTGCTGACCAGCCACGTCAAGATGGCGAGGCCGCTATGGCCGGCCGGGCGTGCGATGGCCATAGGTGAGGGCCGGTTGCGGGACTGCGCAGACCTGGCCCCGGAGTGCCTCCACTTCGCCAGCAAGGGCGGCTTCGGCTCGATTGGCTTCGGCCCGCGCGGTGCGGGTGCCGCGGCCCTCACCCACGGGGACACGGACCGTGGAACGGCCGGCACGACGGAAGCCGTCGCACGTGCAACGGTGACCGCCCTCCTCCCCCAGCCCAGGCGCAGCCGAGCGGCGAGCGCGAGGTCTACTCTTTCGCCCTGCCCCACGCCCTGCCGTGCCAGTGGCTTCGACGAAGGGGTGCTGGTGACATGCGGTGGTGTCGAACTGTGACAGGGAAAGACCTGGTGAACGGCAATGCCGCAGCGGCGTCACAGCCCTGACGCCTACCGTTCGCTATGGCCGGAAGTGACTGTTGGTTGGTCATGGCCAGGCGCACGCATGAACACGACGAGTACGTTTCCGGAGTCCGTTCTGGTCTCTGGGACCCCTACCGGAACGGTGCTGCTGCAGGTGACCCAGACGGTGCTCCCTGCCGCTTCTGCCGTGCTCTGAGTGACTCGGAAGGCGACACAGCGCCTTCCTTTCCGAAGTCAGACGAGTAGGAGGCTTCCCTCCACACCTCCCTCCCGACCTGCCGCACGTGGACGCATACGGGCACTGCCGCTCCCGGGTAACGGGGGCCGCTGGAAGCGGTGACGTGCAACAAGGTGAACCTCAAGCGGACCGCCACGCCCGGGCGCCGTCACCTGACGGGGCGCCCGTGAACAGCGGACTGGCTCCCCCTCACGAGGGGGAGCCATAGCCCCAAGGGTGACCGGTCCGCTCAGGCGTGCCGGTGGTGACGCCTGTTCCCGGTGACCAGTCGGTAAACGGCCAGGAGGATGACAGAGCCGACGATGGCAGCGATCCAGGTGGAGAGATCGAAAAAGCCGTCTATGGAGTCGACGCCGAAGATGACCTTGCCGAGCCAGCCGCCGAGCAGTCCGCCCGCGATGCCGATGAGCATCGTGATGATGATCCCGCCGGGGTCCTTGCCCGGCATCAGGGCCTTGGCGATGAAGCCCGCGAGCAGTCCGATCAGGATCCAGGCAATGATGCCCATGCGCTTCTCCTACCTCGATAGACGGGCGCTGCGTTGAGGTGCCGTCTTCGCCGTCCTGAGAATTCCAAACGTCTGAATCGGTTGATCACCGCGATAGCAGTGCTCCCAGGGGCCGCGGGGGCGTCGTCGGCCGTGGCTGGGTGATGGCAGGAATGGCGTCCAGATTGGAGGCAGCGCCCCGGTTGCGAGGTGCCCATTCCCGCGGTGGCCCTCTAGACCGACGGGCGCCGATGTCTACGTGAGCCGAGGGCGCCGGCCGCGAAGCCCGTGAGCTGACCGGAATCCGCCCCGAACCGTGGAAAGGGAAGGTGCGCGATCCGGCAGAGAGGGACCGCAGGCAGGCACAGCTCGCCCCCGGGGCATCCGCCTCCCAGCGGGGCGGCGAGACGTCGGGCGGTGGCTGCGGTTCATCCAAACGGACCAGGGACAACCTCTACCAGGGGGCGAAGAAGCGCGGCCCGAGTGCCTCTCGACCATGGCCAAGCAGCAACTGAAGAACGTGCTGGGCCCACCCACTCCGGCCATCGGCGTGCTCGCACCAGGCCAGGACGACGCAGGCCGAGCGACGTCGGGCTTTCCATGAGCGGTGGCTGTGGCTCGGGTGCCGCTGTCCTGATGCGCCTTCTCCGTGCGGCGTTCTCAGCCCACTTGCGCGACGAGCTTTCGGTAGTCCAGCTGTTCCAGTCGTTCAGCGGTCAGATGGACGCCGACATCGGCAAGCCGGTCCGTCAGGAAGGCGTAGGCCGCCGTGTGACTGTCCCTCTGAGCGATGCCAGCAGCGGCGGGCTGCCAGAGGATCAGCAGCTGTTCATGTCTGCGTGCACCCTCTGGGGAGGCAAAGGACAGCTCACGGACGACCAGACGCAGCTCCTCGATGGGCAGGACCTGGAGCAGCTCCTCATGGGTCGGTGTCTCGTAGCCGCTACCTGGGCTTCAACGGGACGACCCCGGCCGTGGTTGCAGTACACGGACTCGCATGATGTGTCCGGCCGGGGGGTGGGCGCCCCGGGCTCCAGGTGAGTGACGGGTCGCAGCTCCGGCGGCGTGTGCGATGACGGCACCAACAGCCGTATCAACACCTGACGGGGCGCCCGTATGGATGCGATCGTGCTGTTGCGCGACGACCACAAGACAGCCGAGAAGCTGTTCGAGCGCTTCGAGAAGACCTCAGATGACGATACGGCGGAACGCCGCCGGATCGCCGATGAGTGATCGAAGAGACCCGCAAGGCAGTGGGCCGCAACCGGCTCGTGGAGCTCGGCAGCGAGCTGGAGGCCGGAAGGAAGCAGGCGCCGCGCAACCCGCCGGCCGTGCCCAGCGCCGAATCGGAGTGACCCGGTCGCGGCTTCGCTCCGCCGGGGCCCGGCGCCCCTGGTGCGGGCTGCTCTCGGCGTTGGCGCTGTCGCTCGCAGCGACGGGGCACGGAGACCCGTCGGCACGGCAGGACGCCGCGTCCGCCGCGGGAGCCGCATTCGCAGTGGCCGTCGCCACCGGCGACCACGTCGGGGTCCGCCGGCCGCTGGCTCCGCCGGCCTGTCAGCAGCTGGAGCGGGACGAACAGAAGACCTGTCTCGTCACGTCCGCGTCGCAGGAGGTGCCTGATACACGCGGGCGCACCCCAGTCTGTCTGGTGTGCCGTCCTCCCGATGGGGCGGTGCGGAGCGACCGCTAGATCTCCTTTCGCGTCACGACCCGCGCTGGATGCGTCCGGCTCTTATCGTGGGAGTCACGGACGGTAGCGAGCGCGGGCAGGTAGTCGTGGCGGAGGCGGAAATCAACTACGCGGCGGTATTCCAGGCGCTGCCCGGCATGGTGGCTGTGCTGACCCCGGATCTGGTGTACGCGGACGTGAACGAGGAGTTTGTTCGGCTGTCCGGCCGTACGCGGGAGCAGTTGGTGGGCCGGTATCTGTTCGATGCTTTCCCGGACAACCCTGGCGATCCGGCGGCCACGGGTGCGCGGAATCTGGAAGCGTCGCTCAGGCGGGTGCTGGCCACCGGTGAGCGGGACACGATGGCGCTGCAGCGCTATGACGTGGAGTCCGCGGAGCGGCCTGGTGAGTGGGAGGAGCGGTACTGGAGTCCGGTCAATGCGCCCATCGTCGGGGCGGACGGGCGGGTGGAACTGCTCGTGCACCGGGTGGAGGAGGTGACCGAGCTGATCAGGGCCCGGGGCAGGCCAGAGGGCAGCCGTGCACGGGTGCTGGAGGCCGAGCTGTATACCCGCGCCCTGGAGCTGCAAGGATTGAACGAACGACTGCGGAAGGCCCATGCCCATGAGCGTGAGGTCGCCCTGGCCCTTCAGGAAGCGATGCTCCCCACCCCCGGCCCGGTGGGTCATCACCGCGCCGCCGTGCGCTACCGGCCCGCGGTCGGCTCTCTGAACGTGTGCGGCGACTGGTACGACCTGGTGGACTTGCCCGGCGACCGTATCGGCGTCGGCGTCGGCGACGTCGTCGGCCACGGCCTGCGGGCAGCCTGCGTCATGGGGCAGCTTCGCAGCGCGCTGTCCGCCGCGTCTCGCGTTGCCGGCGGCCCGGCACGGGCTCTGGAGGTTGTCGGCCTGTACGCCCGCTCCATCGACGGCGCCGAGAACACCACCGCCGTGCAGACTCACATCGACTGGGACTCACACACCCTGACATACAGCAGTGCCGGCCACCCTCCACAGGCCCTGCTGCGTACGGACGGCACGGTCGAGTTCCTCGACCAGGCCACCGATCCGCCGCTCGGGGCGCGCCCCGACCACGTCGCCCGGCCCCAGGCCACCATCGCGTTCAACGAGGGCGACACTCTCGTCCTCTATACCGACGGGTTGATCGAACGCCGCCGCGAGGACATCGATGCCGGCCTCGCCCGCCTGGCCGATTCCCTCACGCGCAACCGTGCGGCAGATCCCGAACGTCTCGCCGACACCCTCCTGCTCGAGCTCCTGCCCGCAGGAGGGGCTACCGACGACACTGCCCTCGTCATCGTCCGACTCTGACCAACCGCCCCAGGGCCCAAGAGACTCGTGAGTGCTTCACACGTGCGGGAGGCAGATTGACGCAGACCGTGTCCTTCCTCGCCGGATCCGGTTGGCGGCAGTGACGCGCGTGGGCTGCGATGTTCACGCGGCGGGTTCACTGCCACACTCCACCTGACCGTCGAGCAGGGCCGGAAACCCATGTCGATCGTGGTCCCGGCAACCGGAACCGCACCGGAGTGCCCTGGCGGGATGTGCCGGCGCGTTCCGGGAGCTGGAAGGCCATGTACGAGCGACACCGACACTGGTCGGCGGACGGCACCTGGGACAGGCTCTTCGCGGCCGTCCTGGCCGACGCTGTTCCCCGAGGGCCGCATCGACTGGTCGATTGTGAGCGTGGACTCCACCAGGCAGGGAGACGTCAGAAGGTCCAGGATCAGGTCACCGGCCTCGGGGAACAGCCGTACAGCGGTCAACGGAGTGATCACGGGATGGGAGGGCAGGAGGGGACGACGGACAGCCCGGCCGTCCTGGTGTCAGTGCCCGCGCCTAGGGTGCGAGGCATGGTCACGTTCACCGTCGAAGAGTCCTGGGACCGCATCGAGAGCTGGCTCGCGCGGCACGCCCCCGTCACCCACGGACTGCTGCGGCCGCCAGCCGTCCTGGCGGACATAGCAGCGGCGGAACTCCGGCTGGGGGTGGCCTTACCGCCCGATCTGAGGGAGTCGCTGCTGCGGCATGACGGTGTGGAGCTCCAGGACGGAACGCTCCGGCTCGACTACTACGGACCGCTGTCCGGAGTCGGGGAGATCGTCTGGAGCGCCGAGTTCCTGCGCGAGGTTGGGGAGGACGTTGCCGAGGAGGAGACCGAGCTCGACGAGGAGGAGCGAGACGAGTACGCGTACTGGCCGCACGAGCGACTGCTGGTCACACTGGGCATCGGTTGGCAGTCCTCCGACGGACTCTTCCTGGTCACTCGCCCCGGCCCACACCGCGGGCGGGTAGGCCGGTACTTCGACGAGACGGGCTCGACGTTCACTTCTTGGCCGGGATTGCGGCACGTCCTCTCCGACTTCGCCACGGCCCTGGAGAACGGCCTGCCCTTCGACGGGCGGACACCCCTGGCCCACGAGGGCACTCTGATCTGGGACGGTGGCGGGACGGTAGTCGCCGACCCAACCTCCGCCCTGGGCCTCGCTGCCGGGGCCCCCGAGCCGCAGGTCCTCGCGGCCGAGCCGGCCCCGCCCGTCCCGCAGCCTGACGGGGCGTACGCCGTCGTCTCCTTCTGGGGCGGCGGATTCTTCGGACCGGAACCTGCACCGCCCGTGCAGCCGGACGTCGTGTTCGTGGCGGGCATCGACCCCGGGGAGCTGCTGGACCGGCTGGGCTCCGTGCCCGCGACCGCCGGACCGCGCAGCCGGGAACAGGCGCGGCTGTCCGCCGGCGCACCCTGGGCCGCGCACCGCCCCATGGTCCGGGCCGGGTCCTGCGGCGAGGGGTGGTCGTACGCCACACAGGAGGGCGGTGACGCCCAGTTCGGCCGTCCCGAGGTGCTGGGACGGCTGTCCCGCGGAACCCGGGTGGTGCGGCTGGCGAAGCAGGGATGCGAGGTGCGCGTGACTGTCGTGGAGGACGGCACGGAGTGGCCGGAGGCAGGCCACCGGGTCGAATCGCCGCGCGAGGACTACGTGACCGGCCCCGACGGGCAGCCCGCGCTCGGAGGCGGCGGACAGCAGTGGCAGCGGGTCGGCGTCGATCCCTGGCCCGGCTCGACGGCCGCCTACGCACGGCTGCTGGCAGGCCTGACGGCGGAGCACGGCATCAGCTGGGACCCGGCGGCCGACGCAGCGGCACCGCTGGCCAGCGCGCTGCTGCTGCCGGTCCTCGACGACGTACCGAAGGCGCGCCACCCGGTCTCCGTCGTACGCGACTTCGACCTCGGTGCCATCGTGGAGCGGACCCCGCCGGAGCGGTTGCGCTCCGCGATGGCGGCGCAGCTCACCCGGCTGGCGTCGGAGACCGGCGTCGACGGCTACTCGGAGGTTGCCCGGGCGCTGGAGCAGGTCTGTCGGGGCGAGCCGGTGGACCTCGCGGCCGACGAAGCCCTCGACCTGCGGATGCGGACCATCCGGGCGGAGGTCCGGGCCGTCCGCGGACAGCTCGACGCGGCCCGCGACCAGCCGGACCCGGCGCCAGTCACCGAGGCCGACCTCGCGGCGTGGCACGCCCGGGACGCGGCGGCCGGGGCTCTGCGCCGGTTCGTGCTGCTGCCCCTGCCCGCGGCGGCGGAGACGATCCTGAGCCTGCGCATGTCCGTGCTCTGGCGCGATGAGCTGGCGGCGGACCTGGCCGACTAGTACTCCAGCAGGACTTTACTGTCTGACCTGCGGGTTTCGCTGGGCGGCTGGAGTGTAGCGGGACTTCGGTCGTGTGGGGGCGGTCTCAGGGAGACCGCCCCTCGATCGTGCGACAACGCCGCAGGTAATGGCAGCGGCGGGCGACTGCTTGGCGTCGGCGGCGCCAGTTCGACCAGCTCAGCGCGTGATGTAGTCCTCGGTGTCCGCTCAGGTGCGGGGGCCGGGCACGACAAGCTGCCAGGAGTCGCCGAACCTCCGCCACTGTGAGTTCGATGGCCTCGGCTGTCCCATCTGTCCCGCCCCTTTTTCCCGGGGCTGGCATGCCGTGGCGGTCAGGAAGGCGTGGGCGAGCATGGCCAGAGTGATGTGCCGATACCAGCCCACGTAGCGGCGGACTTCGTACTGGTCCAGGCCGCATTCGTTCTTCGCGGCCTGGAAGCACTCCTCGATCGCCCAGCGGGTCCCGGCGACCCGCACCAGTTCCTGGACGGTGACCTGAAGGGGTGCGTAGGCGAGGTAGTAGGCGATCTCGTCGGGCTTGCTGACGCTGCGCCGGGCCAGTGCCCAGCGCATCCGGTGAGGGACCTCGCCCTGATAGTCGAACTCCGCGACGGCCGGCAGCCGCACCGCTGCCCAGTGGTAGACGCGGGGTCCCTTCGCGCCGTCGCCGCACGAGGTCTTCTCCCACGCTTCGTCCGGAGCCTGCGCGAACAGAACCTCGATCCGTGAACAGCCCACACTAAACTGGGACTTGGGGACGGCCAGCACGTAGCCGACACCCGACTGTTCCAGCAGCCGGCGGAATCGGTTGTCCTGACCGTAGGCGGAATCCGCGGTGACCCAGGCGATGGGCAGCGGCGAGGCGAGGGCCCGCAGCACCAGGTGCCGGGCCAGTTCACCCTTGGTGGCGAACTCCCGCTCGTCGGGGACCCTTGCGATGCGGCAGCGTTCCCGGTCCTCGGTCCAGGACTTCGGGAGGTAGAGCTCGCGGTCGACCAGGGCCCTGCCGCGGGTGGTGGCGTAGGCGGCGAAGACGCCGATCTGGCAGTTCTCGGTCCGGCCGGCGGTGCCGGAGTACTGGCGCTGGACCCCGGCGGAGGTGGTGCCCTTCTTGATGAACCCGGTGTCGTCAATGATCAGGACGCCGTCGGCCTCGCCGAGCTTGTCGGCAACGTATTCCTGCAGGTCGTCGCGGATGTCGTCGGGCTCCCACTTCGATCCGGCGAGGAGGTGCTGCAGGCCGTCGGGCGTGCGGTGGCCGGCCTGTTCCGCCAGCTGCCAGCTGTTCTTGCGGGCCACCGGGGCGAGCAGCCCGCGCACATAGTCACGCATCCGGCGGCGGAGCTCGACTCGGCCGAAGCGGTGCCCGATGGTCAGGAAGAGATCGTCCAGTTCGACGTCCCACTGCGCGGCGGCATACTCGGTGATCACCCTCGGAGGCTGCCCCGCTGCTGTCACTATCTGCGGCGTTGTCGCACGATCGAGGGGCGGTCTCCCTGAGACCGCCCCCACACGACCGAAGTCCCGCTACACTCCAGCCGCCCAGCGAAACCCGCAGGTCAGACAGCAAAGTCCTGCTGGAGTACTAGGACTTGTCCGGCCGATCATGGTGGTGGGCGGTCGGGCATGATGCCCGGGTGAGCATCATCGTGAAGTTCTTCGTGGCGCCGGACGACACGTCAGCGAGCCTGGCCCTCCAAACCGGGCCGGGACGGGCATTCGAGTCGCTCTCCTTCGGCAACTTCGATCCCGAGGAGGCGGTGATCGAGTGGGAATGCCTTCTGGCCGGCGGCAGCTTCGAGGAACTCGTCGATGCCGGTGAGCCTCGCATCGTCGCCGGCCAGGACAACGACGGATGCGTCGTCTTCGCGATCTCGCCTCGCCTGTCCACTGCACTCGCGGACGCCGGGGCCTCCAGACTGCGTGACGCCGCCGCCTCGTGGGCTCAGCTGCGTGCCGAGGACGGCGAGGTCATCGGCACGGAGATCGCCGAGGCGATCGTGGGTGATCTGGCTGGCCTCGTCACCAGCGCCCGGCACCAGAACCAGGGCGTCTACTGCTGGGTCGCGTAGGAGTTCACGTCCGGAGCCAGATGGCGACGGCCGCAGCAGTGGCGGTGCCGAGGGAGACGTAGCCGCGCTTGTCGTAACGCGTGGCGACCGCCCGGAACTGCTTCAGGCGGTTGATCGCCCGCTCGACGGTGTTGCGCTTTTTGTAGCGGTCCTCGTCGAAGCCCGGTGGCCGTCCGCCACGTGAGTCTTTGCGCAGGCGGGCGGCCCGGCTGTCGGTCTTCTCCGGGAGGGTGTGCCGAATTCCGCGTCGTCGCAGGTAGTCGCGGATGGGGCCGTTGCTGTAAGCCTTGTCGGCCGCGAGGCTGTCGGGCTTGTTGCGCGGCCGTCCCGGGCCAGGTCTGGGCACTCGGATCTTCTCAAGGACCGGCTTGAACTGGGTGCAGTCCGCCCGCTGACCTGGAGTGACGATCAGGGACAGCGGGCGGCAGCGGCCGTCCGCGCTCAGGTGGAGCTTGCTGGTGAACCCGCCCCGCGAGCGGCCCAGGCCCTCACCTCCCGCACCACCTCCACCAGGCGGGCGACCAGGCTCTGCCACGGCGTCTCGTCCTGGTGTTCCACCCCTGCGGCCCCCTTTGATCCCGGGGCCGGCGGCGGATCGGTGCGGGCTCCGGCCGCGTGCTGATGCGCGCGGACAATGGTGGAGTCGACCGAGATATCCCAGTCGATCTCGCCTGCGGCGTCGGCCGCGGCCTGGACCTGCTGGAGCAGACGTTCCCAGGTTCCATCGACCGACCACAGACGATGGCGCTCGTAGACGGTCTTCCACGGCCCGAACCGTTCGGGCAGATCACGCCACTGCACCCCGGCCCGCACCCGGTGCAGAATCCCGTCGATCACCTGCCGGTGATCCCGCCACCTGCCACAACGCCCGTTGCTCACTGGCAGGAATGGCCGCAGCCGTTCCCACTCGGCATCACTCAGATCACCCCGCCCCATGCTCGTAGGAACGACTCGGGCACGGAGTAGTCACATGATCGACCGGACAAGTCCTAGCCAGGACCTGTCCGGCCGATCATGTACGGAGCCAGATGACGAGGGCTGCAGAGGTGACGGTACCGAGGTGGCGGACGCCTTATTGGTGAAGGAAGAGGGAAAGCACGAAGGCCCTGCTGCTTCTGGGACGGAACCGGAAGCAGCAGGGCCAGACGGGCAGGGTGAGCTGCCAGCGGTGCGGTAAGGGTCAGGCGGGCGTGATGTTCTCCGCCTGGGGGCCCTTCTGGCCCTGGGTGACGTCGAACGTTACGCTCTGGCCCTCCTGCAGCTCACGGAAGCCGGAGGCGTTGATGGCGGAGTAGTGGGCGAACACGTCCGGACCGCCACCGTCCTGGGCGATGAAGCCGAAGCCCTTCTCCGCGTTGAACCACTTCACAGTTCCCGTAGCCATATCCATGCCTTCCAGTCGATGAACGCCTCCCGCACCATGCGGAAGGCGGAGGTGATCGCCCTGGTTCCTGCGGCACAGCACAGCAAAAATCCCACGCCTGGAGCGTGGGCAAAGGGAACTTCCGAACCACGACAGCTGACAGGAACGCTACACGCCCACACCCTGCGTCACCACAGGAAACAGCGGCGCGTTCGAAACCGGCCCGAACAGACGATGCCCGCCGGTATTCGGCGGGCACGGCACTCTCAGGCCGCGACCGGCGGGTGGGCCGCTTCGGCGGCGCGGCGGTATGCGGCGTTGATGCGCTGGGCTTCTTCGAGCAGGTCCTCGATGATGACGATGCGACAGGCGGCCTCGATCGGCGTGCCTTGGCCTACGAGCTGGCGGGATAGTCATCGTCGTCGAGACGGCCGTAGGAGTCGTCTGCTGTCATCTGCCCCTCTCTCTGGGACGCGTGGAGGGGCCCGGAGCCAGTACTGGCCCCGGGCCCCGAAGGAACTTCTACACCACGTGCCGGCCCTGATACGGCGCCGGCCTTCTGTGTCCACAGACCCGACCTGCGTCCGGTCGGGGGTGCGGGGATCGCGGTTGCTTGACCGGAGACCACCTCACTATCGATGTCCTGCGGTACCCGGACTCAAGACTGCCGTCCGGGCGATCCTGATGGTGCTTCGTTCCTCCGTTCTTCCCTCTGGATCAATCACGTACCAAGCGGGATCCGCTTACCGCTTTCACTGCGTACTGCTGGTGTTGCGTACTGCTGGTGGCCTCTCACAGCGCCCCTTCGGCAGCCAGCCCCGTTGCCCGTCCTGCGTCTGCTCTGGCTTAGAACCCCACTGCCGAACTTCCCGGTGCGCGCGCCCGCAGCCGACGCCTTCACCAGGGGTACTGCTCACTTCACTGCTGGGTACTGCGAACTGCACTCGGGAGTACCGCATCTGCCATGACAGCGGTCCCGCCGATGGTGGCCCCTGATCACTGCGAGCCACCCGGTCCGGCCGTCAGTCCCGTCGCCGTCCTGCAACCACCGTGGCTTCGAAACTCCACCGCCGCACCGTCCTGCGAACTGCAACTGCGGTACTACTGCCCGGCAGTTCATCCCTGCCGGGCCCTGCGGTCCTTCTTCGTTACGAGAGAAACCATAACCACACCACCATTGAATGTCTACTTCCGCCGACACAGATTTTGGAGCGTTGAGAGGTGAGGTAATCGGTCTCGAACAGCGACTCGAAGGGCGCAGGCGAGGGAGCGCGCCCCGCACCGGGCGGGGGTGCGCCCGAGAAGCGCACCACCGGCTTGTAGCGCGCCCCCTGGACGGCGGTGGCGCGCACCGCGTGGATCGGACGCGCACCATCGCCAGGCGAATCCACCGCACCGTGCACCCCACCGCATCAGGGTGAGAGCGGGCAGGCCGGATCCTGCTCGTCCGGGGAGTGCCGTGAAGTTTCCGGGGTACGCGAGTCGTGCACAGATTGACGTTTGGGACGTGAGGCGGACTGTACGGACACGGCTGGGCAGGACAAGGGCCAGCAGTTTCTCGTGGAGCGTTGCCCATCGGTGTCCGCCGCGTTCGAGGGCAGCCAGGGCGAGGAAATCGCCCTGGCCCGGGACCTGACCCGCGGCTTTTTGACCGAGGTGCAGGCCGTGCACGGGCTCCCGGTATCCGTGGACGTCATGGGCACGGTGCAGCTGGTCGTGAGCGAGATGGTGACGAACGCCCGGAAGTACGCGCCTGGGCCCTGTCTGCTGACCCTGGAGGTCAACGAAGGCGCCGTCAAAGTGACCGTGTGGGACAGCGCCCCGACGCTGCCCATGGCGCGAGCCGGGGATCCGGGTCGGGTGGGCCAGCACGGCCTGGAGATCATCATGGCGGTCTGCCGGAGCGTGGAGATGCACCGCGAGCCGGTCGGCAAGCGAATCAAGGCTGCGATCTCCCTGTCCGACGACCAGCTCGGTGACGCCGCCCGCCCGCTCTGACCGCGCCGCCGGCCCGCTCGACGACCTTGCGGTGCCGGGTGATCCGGGTACGGGAGATGACCGCCGCGCGAATGTCCGGCCGCCACGTCGGCCCCAAACAGGGCACGCCTCGGCTCGCCCGGCCGCCAGTTCTCGCCCCGGGGCCGCTCACGGAGCTCACCCGGAGCGCCCTTCACCGACGCCTTGATGGCCGCGGTGACGATCGCCTGGCACACAGGACTTTCCGGGCCGGAGCAATCGACTGGAGGCTTCGTTGTCACCCTCAGCCCATGCGTATCCGCCGCGTAACGGGGGAGGCACAGAGCGCGATACCGATCCATCTGCGCAATATGCCGAAGAGGGAGCAGTTCTTGCCTGCCGATCACCGTCTCATCTGCCTGCCGGGCGTGCCCAGCGTCACCATCCACAACCCGTTCCCCATCCGTGTGCACACCGATGAGTGGAAAGCGGAAGACCACGTCCGCGAGTGGGTGCGCCGCTTTCGCCTGGTGACCACCGATGCGGCGGCCGCACACTTCGATCAGGCGGAGTTCGGGCGGTTCGCCGCCCGGATCAAGCCCGATGCCATCGATATTCGCACCATCGCCGAATGGGTGTCCTGGCTCTTTCTGGTAGACGACCAGTTCGACGACGCGGGTGATCCCGCTTCCCAGGCGCAGGCCGTCGACCGGTTCGTCGCGGAGCTGCGAGCCGTACTGCCGGTGGACCTGGGACCCACCCCGGTGCCTACCTGTCCGGGGACAGCGGCGGCCGCCGACATGTGGCCGCACACTGCGCCGCCGATGAGCCGCTCGTGGCGTATCCGCTTCATCGACCACATCTGCGACTACATCGACCTGTACCGGGAGGAGATCGCCTACCAGCGGTACACCACCCCGCCAACAGCAGACGAGTACATCCCCTACCGGCGGGTCATCGGCGCCGCCGACCCGACCTTCGATCTCATCGAAGTGGCTGAAGAATTCAGCCTCGACCCCGCCGTATTCGACAGCGACATCTACCAGCAGATGCGGCTGGCCGGGAACGACATCGCCTGCTGGACCAACGACATCCTCTCCCTCGCCAAAGAATCCGCCCGGGGCGACCTCAACAACCTCGTCGCCGTACTCCAGCACCAGGACAAACTCTCCCTGGAGCAAGCCCTGAACAAGACTGCCGCCATGATCAACCAGCGCGTCAGCACCTACGTACGGCTACGGGACGAGTTCACCAACTCATTCCACGGCTTCAAGCTCCCCGCCACCGACTGGCACAAGACCGTCAGCGCCGCGCACGGGCTGGGTACCTGGGTCGCCGGCAGCCTCGACTGGCACCTCCTGTCAGGCCGCTACACCCACATCGAACACACCGAACCCGGACAGCACCCCAGCTACTTCGAACCCGTCACCCAACCAGTCCCACAAAGAAACCACCCCACCGCCATTCCCGCCTGACCGGGATCCCACCTCGCATCGATGGAAGGACGCCTGCCCGTATCGCAGCACCGCACCACGGCGAGGAGCACGACACCGGGGGCCGGACACCGAAGTGACCCCCGCCGTGCTTTTCTGCCCCAAAGGACAGCAGCACGAGCCGGGCCAGCCCGCGGGGCTCCGCCCTGTGGGAGTGGGCGTCACCGCGAGAGAGGCAACTCGATCCGCGAGGGCGGAAAAGACGACCCGTGCCGCGCGCCGTCAGGACTTGGCGATCATGACATGGTCGTCACCGTGGCCCGGCCGCAAAAACAATCATCCGTCTTCGAACGGAGGACGCCGCTTCCTCCAGAGGGAGGCCGGCCCCTGCACCGCTGCGCAGTCCTGACGCGGCGGCACCAACGCCCTGCCCGGCACAACGCCGCGGCACCCAGGCCCCGGGCTCCCCTCGCCCCCTGTGAGGCAGCGCCGTCGTGCTCAAGCAGCAGCCGGGCACACCGCCGCTCCCGCTTGCACACCGGGGACCGCCAGCCTGTAGGACGCCGAGCCGTCACCTTGACGACACGCCCACGGACAAGGACGTGAGCGCAGCGAAAAGGCGGCCGACCGAGGCAGCGGGGCCAAGTCGCCGCCGAACACCCGGGCATCCGCAAGGTCTGGGGCGACGGCGGCTACCGCCAGCACCTCGTCGAGCACGCCGCGCCCCTCGGCATCGACATGGAGCTCACCGTCCGCAGCCCGGGACCAGGGGCTTCACCTCGGTCCCGAAACGATGGGCGGTGGAGCAGACCTACGGCTGGCTCATGCTGAACCGTCGCCTGGCCCGCGACTAAGCCGCCCGAGCACGACCTGCGGCGGATCATGGAAGCGGCCCTCTGCGTCGACCGCACCGGCATCCCCTGGCGATACCTGACGCACGACTTCCCGCCATGGGAAACGGTCTACGGCTACTTCGCCGCCTGACAGAAGGACGGAGCCTTCGACCAACTCAACGGGCTCCTCCGCCGCCTGGCCAGGGAGGCGGAGGGGCGCGACGGCGAGCCGAGTGCGTGCGTGCTGGACGCGCAGAGCATCAAGACTTCCGCGAATTCCCCGCGGCCGGCCAGGGCATCGACGCGGGCAAGAAGACCGCGGGCCGCGAGCGCCCTATCGGCGTCGACACCCTCGGTCTTCTCCTGGCCGTGCTGGTCACCGCCAGGAGCGTCCCCGACAACGCCGGCGGCATCCAGGTGCTCTCACAGATCTCGAAGGCCCACCCGCGAGTACGAGACCCACCCGCACCGGTCCGAAGCGATGATCAAGCTGGCAATGGTCGACCTCTTAGGCCGCCGCCTGACGAGGGAGTCCACCCTGAACTGGCGTGACGCCTGAACACCGACCGCGTCAATGGAACGGGTGGGACTGCTGGCTCGGACCGGGAGGGTCGAAGCTCACCCCGTTCTCGTCGAGTGCGTTGAAGACGGTCACGCGACCCGAATCGAACGCGAAGCTGATGTCGACGTTGCCCTGAGCGATATCCCTGCCTGTCCATTCGAGCAGTTCGGCCCTCTTGAGGGGCAGCCCCAGCAGAGCGTGCAGTCCCGGGAAAGGTTCGGGGCGCCACTGCAGGTCGAAGCCAGGCCACCGGACTGGGCGGGTGGGGTCGATCTTGTTCCAGGTGAGGGAGAGATCGCCGAGCTTCTGATGGTTGATCTCGACCTGTACGCCATCGAAGTCGAACAGCACCGGGCAGTCGCAGAACCACTCGTCATCCCTGAGGTCCCAGACCATCCAGACTCTCGTAAGCGTCCGGCCAGCAAGACCACGCAGGTGATTTCCATGCTCCTGCACGACGTCACTACGGCCGTCCAACCATGCTGGCCGGTAGCCCGCGATGCCGAAATCGAACATGGCGTCATCCTGTCAGAAGTGCCCCTCCTCGGGTCAGAGCAGTCCCGAACGGCGACCAACCCGTCAACTTCTCAAACACCCCTGCCGAGACAAAACGCTCCTTAGAGCAGCGCTTCGCCCGCCTATGCAGTGCCGTACGTGCGCTGCATTTCCCCCGGGCCCGGCGAGCCGAGGCACCCCACTCTCGTGCTCACCTGCGGCATCTGCCCTGTTGACCCGGTGCACGAGGACGCCGCGGACCGGCCCGCGCGTGGCTGCGGCGACCGTTCTCAGCGGGCTTCGCGTAGAACGGGGTTGAGGGCGAGGCGGTTGTCGGTGGGGTGGTGCCCCTCGGGGCTGAAGGGCGGGATGGCCGCGGGCAGGCAGTCGGCGATCAGGAGGCAGTCGTGGTGGCGGTCCTCCGTGGTGGCCGCGATGAGCGCTTCGCCGTCGGGTCCCCAGATGCCGGAGTTGCCCTGGTACTGCCACGCTCCGGCGGGTACCTGTTCCCAGCCGCGGCGGTTGGCGTAGGCGACGAACAGGCGCCAGATGCTGGCCATCGCGGGGATGATGTGGCGGGTGGCGTCCTGGTAGGGAACACGGCTCATGGTGCCGTCGGCCAGCCGGAAGTGGCCGTCCGCGGCGGTGGGCCCCAGCACGATCCGGGCGCCGCGCTCGGCCAGGTACTGGTACAGCGGCGGGAACTCGCACTCGTAGCAGTTCAGCACGCCCACCGTGATGCCGTTGATGCTGACCAGAGGCGGTAGCTCCTGGCCGAAGGAGTAGTTGCGCCGTTCCGCGGCCCCGTACAGGTGGGTCTTGCGGTAGTTCGCCGCCACCTGCCCGTCGGCGGCGATCACGCTGATGGAGTCGTAGAAATCGTCCCCCTCACGCTCGGGGTAGGGCAGAACCACCGACAGGCCGTTCTCCTTGGCCGCCAGTCGGGCCTTGTCGATCGAGGGCCCCAGGCAGTGCTCCGCCAGTTCCCGGCACTGACCGGGGTCGATGGCGTAGCCGGTGGTGTATTTTTCCGGGAACACCATCACCTGGCAGCCGTAGTCCGCGGCCAGAGCGGTGACCTCGCTCAGCCGGTCCATGTTCTGCTCCACCGCCTCGCGGCTGCCGACCGCCCCCTGCCCCTGGTACAGCGCCACCCGCAGCCCCTGGCCGGCAGCGGGTGGCCGCTCGAGGGCAGACCGGAAGACGATGCGGACGGGTTCCTTCATCACGGTCGCTCCTTCCGGCGGCCTCCTGACGACCGCGTTCGCAGCAAGAACGATCAGCTACCCCATGGGACACGTTCACAAGGAAGCCGGACAATCGCAGGTCATAGCCTCTTCGCACACACCGTGCCGCGCCCGCGATGAACAGGTGACGGCTGCGCAGAGGATGACCACGAAGGCAGGCGGGCGCAAGCCAGGCAGCGCTCAGCCATCAGGTGGCCCGTACCGCGGCCGGGGCGTGCGGTGCCGTTGTCGGTGCTCTCTCCGTGGACGGACAAGGTGACGGGCGATCAGCGCGGCGGTGAAGACAGCGGCCACGCGGGCATTTCTCGTTTCCAGGGTGCAGGAACCGGGTCGGTCAGCCGACCCGGCAGCGATGGATGTCCACGGTGACATCCACTCCTACCCAGAAAGCCTCAACTGGGATGAACCCGCCCCTGACAGCGAATCCGATGCTCCCCAACTCTGCAGGTGCGCGGGCGCGCTGGAAGAAACCGAGCCAGGGGGTGGGTGCGCACGAGTTATTCGACCTTGGCCACAAATAATACTTCTGTTCGATTACGGGAAGGGTCCGACGCGCGCGCCGGCCGGGTGACGGCAGCCCTGCACGGGAGCACCCTGACGCACGGGCTCAGTCGGCAGAGGACCGCTGGCGCTGGGTACCCCAGCCCGGCGCCGGCAGTGTGTCATCAGCCGAGCCGGCCCACCACGCCCGTCACCGCTTGACCGGCCTCTCCCCCGCCTCACTGATCAGGCTGAAACTCGAGAGCACGGACGTGGTCGTCTCGGCGATCGACTTTGCATAGGAGTGGACATCGACGCCGGGGATGGGGGAAGCGGCCTGGGCGGGTGCGGCCGCCATCAGGACGGCAACGGGCAGCATGAGCGCCGGAACGACGCGAGCAGTCATCACACCCACCCCAACGGCCACCGCCCGCCAGAGGTGACAACCCATTCCCGGAACTCACGCCTTCGGCCCGTTAGAGCGCCACCCGAGAGGCCGTTCACCCTCCCGCAAGGGCTGCTGAATTCACATGCGGAGACCACCAGCCCCCGTCCCCTCTCCCCCTTCCTGAGCACTCAGGACTGCGTCCGCGCTGCCCCGAGACGGGCGTACGGGCACGCACATGTGCCCCGGTCGGGCGTCACGTTGCGGACGGCGTCACAGCTCAAACGCGATGTGCTCGACGTCGGTGTATACGACGTCCAGGCCGTGGCCGCGGCGGGCGGGCGTGGGGCGGGGTGACCTGGCGTATGCGGGCGTCGTCGGTGGTGCTGCGGGGACGGTGAGGCCGAAGCGGGCGCGGGGTGTCGATCGGCCCGGCCGTCGTGGCGGCGGCCCTGCGGGCGTGGGCCCGTAGGTGCGGCTGCCAGCGGCGTGACCGGGCCCCTGGGCTCAAGGGGCCCGGGGTCTCCCGCTGTACGGGGCTGGGGTTCGGGCGTGCGGCTGGAGGAGTTACGCGCCGCCCGCGGCCATGGTCCGGTCGCCCGCGGGATCGTCGCTCGCCGCAACAACCAGAGATCGCCAGAACGACACCTCTGCGGATTTCGCCACACGCCGCCGATGACCGTCCGCTCCGCCCGCGCGAGGACCTCCGGGACCTTGCCGCGGCGCGGGGCCGGCTGCTGCTCGTGAGCCCCGATGCTTCGAGGAGCCAGCGAGCACCTCGGAGTGGGGTCTGGCGCCGCTCTGATTGGCGATGACGATCTCGTCGTTCCCTTTGCGCCCGGCAGGGTGCGGCACCTCCAGGGCATACGGCAGGCGGGCGAGAATCAAGGGTCACCCCGCTTCCAGTGCTGTGCGCCGACGCCCGGACTTGAGCATGCGGGCAGAGGCCCAGGCAACGATGAGGCGCCCCCTGACGGCCGATTGCCCCTCTTCGCGCGGCTGGGGCCGAGGAGGGGCACTTGGGAGGCCGATCTGCGATGGGGGCGCCACGGAGCGGCCGATCTGGGAGGTGGTCAGTCGGTGAGGTGTCTCTCGGTGAGCTCCCAGGAATGGCCGTCGGGGTGCATGGCGTGCAGCTCGCACGGGATGTCCGGCCCGACGGTGACATGGCAGTAGAGCCGCCGCTCGACCTTGTGGGGCCCTCGAGCCAGGACGGCGGGATACGGGTTGTGCTAGGTCTGCCGACCCGATTCCGATCTCGGCATCCTCGACTGACACTTCGCTGCCCCGTGGCGTCTGGTCCGCGGCAAGCCGTCGGGCCAGGCCCGCGGCGAGGTCGCGGCCTGCCCGCGGGGGGCGAGGTCGAGTGTCTCCAACAGCCACACGCACCGGCCCGCGTCCCGGGCCTCCGAAGCGGTCAGCAGGCGGAGGCGGGGTTCGCCCGCGTCGGGGTAGTCGCCGGTCATTGCCTGTTCGTCAGTCTCCAGGGATGCGCCAAAAGCCTCCATGACACGATCCGCAGGCCAGGCGGTCTTCCGGCGGAGCGTCTTCTTCTTCGGCTTCGCGGGCATCTTGTGCACGGTCGCCTCCCCCCCCGCCGACGGCAGCATCGCCGCGGCGTTCACGTGCCTGGGAGACGGACTGCTCCAGTGCGGCCATAAGATCGACGACCGCGCGGCCGCCTTCCCCTCACCCTCGGCAGCCCTCGGGGCTCGGTGCTCGGCCTTCGCCTCGATGACCTCGTGCAGTGCCTCGGTGTAGTGGTCGGTGACGTCCAGGTCGCTGAGGGAGTCGACGGTCACTTCTCCATCAGCGTCAGCGCGCCCTCGATCTCCTTCTCGCTGACCTCGGTCTCGGGCGGGGCGAGCTCGGCCGGGGAGCGGATCTCGTCGTCCCAGTGCAGACCCTGGATACTCAGAGCCTCGCCGACCGGGCGCAGCAGTCCGAGGCGTTCGCGGCCGCGCAGGGCGTACTTCACCACCGCGACCCTAGCGGTGCGGCTGAGGACCTGGCGCAGGAGCGTGTAGGGCTTCGCGGCGACCTCGCCCGGGGCGGGCGTAGGAGTCGCCGGCGCCGAAGGCGCCGGGGTCGACGCTGTCGGCGGCGATGAACGCGACGACCTCGACGGCGCGGGCGGTGGGCAGCGGCATCCCGGACAGATCGTCCTCGGTGATCGGGATGAGCTGGTCCTTGGAGACCTCGTACGCCTTGCCGATGTCGTCCTCGGCGAGAGCCTGGCCGTCGATCTCGCACCGCCTCTGATACCGGACGCGGCCGCGTCCTCCACGTGGACCTGCCGGAAGTGCACGTCGTGCGACTCAATCTCCGGCTCCAGAGCACTCAGCACCGTGACTACTCCTCCAGCAGGACTTTGGTTCCTGACCTGGGGCGATGCCGGGCGGTTGGAGTACTGGGCCACGCCGCGAGCTGCGGCCGTCACCGGGAACCGCGCGGTGCCGACCGCCGTCGGCGGAGCTGGTACGTGGACCGGGAGGGACCAGGTCGCCCCCGCCGCGCATGCCGGGTCCCGAGCCGCCGAGGGCCGCCCGTAGCCTTCCTCCATGCAGACGACTCTGATGATCTACGACGGCACGGCAGCGCCCGACTCGGACGTGCCACGGACCGGAGGAGTGCCCCTGGCTCCCGAGGGGTTCACCTGGCCGATGTGCGACGACTGCTGCGGAGGGCCGCTGCAGTTCTTCGCGCATCTGCCGGTCGAGTACGGCGTGCTGTCGGTGTTCGTCTGCCAGAACGATCCGGGCGCGTGCGAGATGTGGGACGCGACCTCCGGGGCGAACCGGGTCTTCGTCTTCCCGTCCGAGGGACTGGTGCCGATGGCCCCACCCGCGGAGGGCATGACCCTGCTGCCCGCGGTCTCGGGGGTCACGACCCGGGTCGTGACCCCCGAGCCCGACGACGGCGACGAAGGTGTCCCGCCCGACGCGTACGACCTTGCCCGTTCAGGGTGGGCGCGGGAGCCCGGCGAGCGGTTCGGGAAGCAGCGTGAGGTGCTCGGATCGCTGGGCGGCAGCCCCTCCTATCTTGAGGACGACCGCTTGCCCGCGTGCCCCTCGTGCTCCGGGGCGACGGAGTTCGCGGCACACCTCGAGGAGGGGATCGACGCACGGTCGGCCATGAACCTCGGCGGCCAACTGGGCTACGTCTTCGTCTGCCGCCCCTGCTCCAAGGGCGCCTTCCTCACCGACTGAGCGCGCCCCTGGGCCGGACCTCCCGAAGGAAGGGAGGTGCTGGCCGGGCGGCTGGAGTGCTAGGGAGCTGTGAGTTCGACGACGACGTCGTACAACCCGGGGTTCGGCGTGATCGGCTGCTTGGTCCGCTCTCGTGCAGCCTGCGTGCGCGACGCGAAGTCGGGGTCGGCGGTTGCGGCCTCCCATGCCTCCTGGCTCTCCCAGTGGGAGACGTTGACGAGCTGGAAGCGGCAGCTGGAGGAACGGGCCCTGTGCATACGGGAGTCGATGAAGCCCGGCTTGTCCCGCATAAGCCGGGCCCGCTGCTCCCACTTCACGACGAACTCGTCGAGCTCGGCGGCGTCGATCTCGAAGACGTTGATGAATGTGACGGACGAGTCTGATGAGTCGGGCGCCTCGGTACGCTGGGTTTCTGTGGTCATGTCGGCAGCCTAACGACGCATCCCAACTGGGCGTTGGCCGCCTCTGATCGACCGGACACGCCCTAGACCGAACGAGATGGCGCCGTTCCACATGGCTCGGGGCATCGGGTCGCGCTCCTCGGGGCCAGCCCCTTGAGTCCGACCTCAGGCCACGCAGACTGCCACCGTGATCGCATGCCCCGGCAGGCTGGACGCGGCAGGGTCCCACCTGCCCAAGGTGGGACCCGCGCTCTCCGTGGCGCGGGCTTCGACATGGACCTAGGGATCCCGGCGATTCCAATCTCAACCGCTCATCCGCCAAGCGAAGCGCTCAGTCACGTTCGGGGGCGCACGAGCTGGTGGGGGTGGCCCGCCGCAGGTCGAACTCGAGGTGCTCGATGTCCGTGAAGCGGACCTCTTCCATGGAGCCGGCGCGGCGGCCGCCGTCCTGGAAGTACGCCTTGAGTCCGCAGCAGGCGGCAGGCCGTGTCGATGGCCGTGGAGGCGGGCCGTTCGACTGGTCGCGGGGGCATCAAAGCCTGTTCCGGACCACGGGGCCGGGATGTCGCACAAGGGGCGGCACCCTGCTGCGGAGGGGTGCCGCCCTAGGGTTGGCGCCGGTTCTGCTCAGGCGGCGCGACGGGTCTTGCGGCGGCGTACCGCGACGGTGATGCCACCACCGGCGACGATCAGCGCGGTGGCCGCACCACCGATGGCCGCAGTGTTGTCGTTCGTACCGGTCTCGGCGAGGTCGGAGTCTTCGGCCGCAGTCGGCTGGGCGCTGTTGGTCTTCATGGTCTTGTGGATCCAGCCCGTGTAGGCGGGTGCGCTGGTGTAGAGGCCAGGGCCCTGCGAGCACGGCACCTTGGGGGCGCCGGGTCCCGAGGTGACGCCGATCAGCTCCCAGCGGCCGTCCCGGCCCTTTTGGACCTGCGGTCCGCCGGAGTCCCCGAAGCACGCCATGGCCTTGGGCACGGTGGTGGTGGTGCACAGCCGGGTCCGGTCGGCGTAGCCGGGCGCACACTCGGACTCGGCGCCCCTGCGGGTGTTCAGCTCCTGCAGCCGGATGGGGAAGTCGAACTCGGTGTCCACGGTGGTGCCGAAGCCCAGGAGTCGGGTCGGCGTGCCGGGCTGGCCGACCTTCTCTGCGATCTTGATGGGTTGCTGGGTGACCGGTCGGTCCAGGCGTATCAGCGCGATGTCGTTCTCGTTGGCGGCCTTGCCGTCGCCGCTCACGAAGCTGGGGTGAACGAAGGTCTGGTCAATCCTTCGGACGGTGCCGCCGGACTTGCGGTGGTCGCTGCCGACCCGCACGATGCCGTCCAGCTCGAGGCCGTCGCCCTTCACACAGTGCGCCGCCGTCAGGACCCACTGCTGATCGATCAGCGACGCCCCGCAGTTCCCGTCGAGAAGGCCGTGCTTCGGGGCGGACTCCGGGATGGTCGCCATGAAGGGGTAATTCTCGGTGGAGTCGGACCCGTTGACAATGGCTCCGGCGCTGCCAGCCATGACGGTGGCGCAGGCCGCGGCGGCGAGAACGCCGACGGCTGTGGTCTGGGCGGTACGGCGGCGCAGCGGCGTGAAGCTGAACACAGTTGGTTCCTTGATGCTCGGTGGATCCTTTACGCATGCAGCCTCGTCGTTCGCGGCGTGCTGGACCATCCGGGTACCGGGCCGGTCGATGCTGTGGTTAGCCCCTGTCCTGAGCTGGGGAAAGTGCGCGCGAACAGAATCACCACCGGTGGCCTCGAACCGGTGCTTCGCCGTTACCAGTCCGCGGGGTGCCTGTCCGGTAGGTCGGGTGCTTGGACGGCGGGTACTCGCGCGCAGAGGAGGGCGACATGATCGTTGTTGTCCGAAGGCCGGACCTCTTCGATGAGCCGTTCGCACAGGACACCGAGAGTGTGGTGGGCGGCAGCCGCGGCGTAGCGGCGGAGTCGGGCGAGACCGTGGTCGATGCCGTGCTTCCCGGACTCGATGAGCCCGTCGGTGTGCAGGAGCAAGGTCGAGCCGGGCGGCAGGTGGACGCGGTCCCGTCCCCGGCGGACGCCGGTGCCGGTGCCGGTGCCGGTGCCCAGGAGCACACTGTTCGGAGTGTGCAGGTATTCGGCGCGGCCGTCGTGGGGGAGCAGCAGGGGCGGCGGATGGCCGACGTTGGTCCACTCCCAGACCCCAGCCGGTTTGCGAAGAGAAGGCAAGGCGGCCCAGAACGAGGGTGGCCGTGGCCAGGTCGGTGGCGCGCGCCATCACCTGGTCGAGCTGACCGACCGCGTTGGGCGGGTGCGGCTCGGACCATGCCAGGGCACGGAGCATGTTGCGCAGCTGCGCCATGCGGGCGGCCGCCTCCAGATCGTGGCCGGCGACATCGCCGATGACCAGGCCGATTGTACCGTCCAGAAGCGGGAACGCGTCGTACCAGTCGCGTCCGACCTGTGAGACGTCGGGCGCAGGCAGGTAACTCGCATGCAGCTCGACCCCTGGTGCATCGGGCAGGCGAGGCAGGACAACGACACCGCCTTCTCTGTAGTCGTCCGCCACTGGGAGCACCGATCCGGCGCCCGTGTCATCGCGGTCGGCTTCTCCGCTCTGCACCTCAGCGTCGCCGCACCGCCGATGAACGCTGGATCACGCCCGCACTGATGGACGGGCCGGAGTCGTCGACGGCGGTGTTGCGAGACGGCTCGTTCTGGCCCGGGCCCCTGGGTATCGACCAGCCGCACCCCGGTCACATGCTTGCCGCAGCGTCCGATCTGCTGGCAACCAGGGGCCGCACTTGAGCCAGCAGCAGCTCCAGGAAACGCTCAGGCCGTCGGAGCGCTGCGAAATGGCTGCAGTCCTCGATCAGCGCGAAGCCCTTGACGGGCGCCTGAACGTCGTCGTAGAAGCCGCGGGCGAGCTCCGGCGATGTGAGAACGTCCTTCTCGCCCTGGAAGAGGAAGAACGGGATCTCGAACTCCGTGCCGTCCGCCCAGTCGTCGAACCCGGACGTGCCCACGGTGATCTGCTCCGAGAAGGTCATGCCCTTGACGAAGTGCCCGAGCTCGCGCAGCGAGTGCAGCGGCGAGAACCACAGGGACCCCATGACGACCTTCTTCATCGTGTCCAGGGTCAGCGGGTCGCTGGTGGCCAGCAGCTTGGCGTGCAGCGCGCGCTCGCGGGCGGTCCACTGGTGCTCATCGGGGTCCAGCGCCTCGACTGCCGCCAGTTCCTTACGCTTTCCGGTCGCACGCAGCCGACTGAGCAGGGCCTGGCGTACGGAGTCGTCGCGGCCGGCGTCGTGGATGTTCTGGTCGGTGCCGACGTACGCGGAGTAGCGCTCGGGGAACTCGCGGGCGAGTCGCAGGCCGAAGGCGCTGCCGTAGGAGTGGCCGAGCAGGACGACCTTGTCGACGCCCAGTCGGGTGCGTATGTGGTCGGTGACTTCTATCGCGTCCGCGTAGATCCGGTCGAAGGTCATCTCGCCCTGTCCGTCGGAGCCGTTGCGGCCGAAGGTCTTGAGGGCGCCGCGCATGTCCCAGCGGACGATCGTGAAGTGCTTCTCCCAGGGTCTGGTCCGAGGCCCGAAGATCGCGGTCGAGGCTCCAGGGCCCCCGTGCAGCTCCAGGACGACCGGGTTGGCCAGGTCCTCGCCTCGGACCGAGATCCACTGGTCGATGCCGCCGACGCGGACGAAGCCCTGCTCGTCGATGCCGTCCCGGGTGCCGATCTTCATCAGGGAGGCGTTGCGGGAGCGCTTCAGGGCCCGGTAGCCGAGGAGTCCGGCCGCGGGTGCCGCGAGGAGTGCGGCGGCAGAGGTGGCGACGATGGTGGCGATCATGACTGCTCCCCGGGTTCAGACGGTTAAACTGTATATACCGTAAGCGGTTGGCTATACGCTATAAACAGTTAGGGTTGGTCGTCAACAGGCGACGCGAGGGAGATCAGGATGGCCGCGAAGAAGCCCGGGTCGGCGAACGGGCAGGAGCCGCCCAAGCAGACTCAGAAGCAGGCCGGTGCGAAGGCGAGTTTCGCGCTGCTCTGGGGCGAGCAGGAGCCGCCGAGCCGGGGCCCGAAGCCCTCGCTCACCGCGGGCCGGATCGCCGAGGCGGCCATCCGGATCGCCGACAAGGAGGGGCTGGACGCGGCCTCACTGGCGCGGGTCGCCAAGGAATTCGGCGTCACCGCGATGGCGCTCTACCGGTACGTTCCCGGCAAGGCGGAGCTCCTCGACCTGATGGTCGACCTCGCGATCGGCCCCCCGGCCCCGGTCGCGGGCATCCCCGGCGGCTGGCGCCCGCAGCTGACCGAGTGGGCCCGGCAGTGCTCGGCCGTGTACAGCCGCCACCCGTGGATCCTGGCGGCCACCGGCATGCGCCGTCAGATCATGGGCCCCTATCAACTCGGCTGGCTGGAGACGGCGTTGGCCGCGCTGGCCGGCACCGGCCTGTCGGCCGCCCAGCAGCACGACACGTTCCTGCTGCTCGTAGGCCATATCCGCAACACCGCCCAGCAGTACGTGGACCACGACGAGGCGGCGAACACGGAGTGGGCACAGCTCACAGCCGACGTCCTGGAGCGCCACGCGGACCGCTTCCCCGCGCTCACGTCGGCGATCGCGGAGGGCGCCTTCGCACCACAGGGCGGGGACCCGCTGGACTTCGGCCTGGAGCGGATCCTGGACGGGGTAGCCGCCCTGATCCCCTAGCGAGCTGCTCCGTAGATGCCAGTCAGACACTCACCGACCGAGTGATCGTCACGCTTCTGCATCCCGCTCCCACGTTTGCCCAGTTGGTTCACCTCGAGAACCAACTGGGCCGGAGAGAGACGCCGACGTCCAGTGCCACGGGTAGGTGTTCACGTATGCGACGAACGCCGTGACCGTGTTCTCCCAGCCCTCCACCGTCGTCCGGGCCAGATTCCGCGCGAGCTGCTGGTCTGCGAACCCGGTCGGCATCGCGGTGAAGACCTGTTCCTCCGGACACAGCAGCGCGACTCCGTCCACCAGGTGCAGCCGTGCCGCACCCGGGATCGACCCGTTGAACCCCATCGGTCCACACCCTCCGTCACTCGCGTCGTATGCGACAAAGCCGCATCTGATGCGAGTCGGAGGGCAAGCCGCAGGTCAGTCAGCCGGACGAGTGACACCGACCGGCGTCATCGTCGTGTCCGTCGCCACCGTCGCCGCTAGTAGGCCGGGCAAGGCCCGTGGTCGACATGCTGGTCGACGCTGTTGCCCACGACGATTCGCGAACCGTCGCGAGTTCGCATCGGATGCGATTGGCGATGCTTGGAACATCGGTACAGCGCTTGGCGCTGAGATTGATCATGGTTGTCGAGGAGCTGTCCGTCCGACCGTGCATGGAGCCAGACCGCTTGGGCTGCCCGCCGCTGATCGGATAGCCTCCGCAAGATCGGCGAACGGCAGCCCTTCGCCGACTCCCCGCTATACGCCGTGATGCTCCGCGGCCTCTGAGCCGGAGAGATCGAAGCGCCCGCCCGGTGCAACGTGCGACGGCTTCCCGGGCGGGCTCTACCCCCATCGTCGGTCAGGGCGACCCCGCCCGCCTGCCAGGACGCTGTGAGGGGCGAACTTCGTGGGCATGGTGACTCTATTCACGGGTCGTCCACCGTCCGTGAAGCGGCCGCTTCGATACCTGATGCCCGCAGCTTCCGCGCCATGAGCTCCATCTCCGGCAGGGTCCCTGAGTACTGCCCGGTCAAGACCTTCTCCAGCACGGCCCGGACACCGTCCGGGCCGATGCCGAGTTCCGCCCGCAGCACCCGCATGATGGCGGCATTCCTCGTCGACGGGGCTACCCACAACCGTGCCCGCCCGTGCTCGGAGAGCAGTCGACCACGCAGTTCCTCCGGCAGGTCGCCGCCACACACAGCCAGGGCGAACCCGCAGGCCGGACACGTCGACTCGACATCCCACCGCAGTGCCTCGCCCACCAGTGCCTGAACACCGCACCACTCCGCCTCGGCACCGCACCCCTGGCACACGGCGGAGTACCTGATGGACTCCGTCAAGATCGACTTTTCCACAATCCCACCACCTCAAAGCGGAGAGGTCAGACGGCAGCCGGCGAACGTCTTTCCGCGCCGCCTCACATGTGCGAGACCACCGCCGTCCACTGCATCGCGGCACCATGACGGCTGTGCCCGGGCAGACCGTCTCCGCGGTCTGCCCGGGCACATGGCGGAGCGGGACCGGTCCGGCCCCGGCAGGTAGCCGACCGGCCGTTCTGGGGCGGATCAGAAGGCGGTGGTGCCTTCCAGGGCCCACCAGGACCAGTTGTAGTTGTCGACCTTGCGCAGACTGCCGGTGGCGAGCCCCTGGTACTCGTAGAGTCGGCCACTGACCGACCCCTGCAGGTCGGGGCGTCCATCGCCGGAGGTGTCGCCGACGGCGAAGATGTGTTCCATGGAGTTCCAGCCGCCCGTGCCGATGAGCTTGCGGGCACCGAGCGTCCGGGTCGACGTGCCGGGGTAGAGCCACAGCTTGCCGGTGGCCTTCTCCCGGGCGATGAGGTCAGCGCGGCTGTCCCCGGTCATGTCGCCGGCGCCGACGAGGGCGTTCAAGCTGTTCCAGCCGCCGGCGCCGATGAGCTTGCGCGCGCCGAGGCCTCCGGAAGCCGTTCCGGGGTAGAGCCAGAGCCTGCCGGTGGCCTTCTCCACTGCAAGGAGGTCGGAGCGGCCGTCGCCGGACAGGTCACCAAACGCGGCAAGCTGGCCCAGAGAGTTCCAGCCACCGCTGCCGATGAGCTTGCGCGCACCGAAGCCCCCGCTGCCAGTGCCCGGGTAGAGCCACAGCTTGCCGGTGGCCTTCTCCCGGGCGATCACGTCCTCGCGGCCGTCACGGCTGAAGTCACCGTGCCGTACGAGGGCGTCGAACGCCTTCCAGCCGCCCGAGCCAACCAGACGCCCGGTACCGTTGCCGGACATGAACCATAGTCGCCCGGCCGCGTCGCGCAGAATCGCGTCCGCCCGCCGGTCGCCGTTCATGTCGCCGAATTCGCCCGTCCTTGGGGACGCCACCGCTACCCACTGGGGATACGGCTCCGCCTCACACTCGCGCAGCGTGGGCACGAGCTTGATGGAGCTGATCTCAGCGCTACCGCCGGAGGTCGGATAGGACTGGGCAGGTTCATCCCATGAGTACCCGCCCGAAAGCCCGTAGTTCTGCTGGTCGTACATGCAGACGTTCAAGCCGGTGCGGTTGAATCGCATCCGGATCTTGTTGTCCCAGCTCCCCAGCGTGGGCACGCTCGTCCTCGTCTTGAACATCGCGCCCGTACCGGCGTCGTTTGCCCAGGCACAGAAGTAGCCCTTGGGGCAGTCGCTGATCGCCGCCTGCGCGGGCGCCGCGCCCGCCGCGAGCAGCCCCAGCGATGTGAGCCCCAGCGTCGTGGCCAACGCGGCCGCGCGCTGAAGCAGAGTGTTGCGCATGGATTCCCTCCCTTACGCGGCACGGAGAAGAGTCTCGACGTGCCGCGCCAGGAAGATATCCCAGCCTTGGGACAGCCGATCAAGCAGCTCGGAGGTCGTCACCGAATTCGAGGCCGCACCCTCCGCCAGTCAGCGACTGGGCACGGCCCCAGCTCCGAATACCGCGCACATGGAATGACGCTCCCCGCCAGCCGGCGCCAGCGCCTGGACCGCAGCCCGGCGTGAGGCATACGCGAACGACCAAGACGCGGCCGCGAGTCTTGTCGCCGGCCGGCGGTGCGAGCCAGCAGCAGGAGCTTGAGCGGACTGGTGCCGGGGTGCTCGACGGCGGCGTCGACGAGCGCGCCGAGCTGGGCGGGGCGGTCTCAGCGTAGTCGAGGACGACCAGCAGCGGCTTCGCTGCCCGCCGGACCTCCAGCAACTGGGATGCCTCGGCGTTGGCGTGTGGCCACGGCACGGTCCAGCCGACGGTGGTGAGCCGGTGGCCGAGGTGGTGGGCGAGGCGCGTCTTGCCCTGCCCGCCGGGGCCGTGCAGAAGCCATGCCCCGAAGCCGTCCCGACCGCACCACGCCTACAGGTCGTGGAGCAGTTTCTCGCGGCCGTGGAAGGGAACGGTCTACCGGCCGGCCTCCAGCAGTGCCGCGGGCGTCACCGGGGCGCGCCGGACGGCGGCGTGGATGGTGGGGTCGGCGATGTCCTGGAACTCCACCGCCTCCAGCCCGCCCGCCGTGCCGCCACCGTGCTGCGCGAGGGCGGTGCGTAAATCTTCGTCGTGGTGCAGGACGTAAGCGGGTACGAGGCTCAGGCGGCCGTGGGCGTAGTTCGTCCGGTCCGAGGCGACGACACCGGTCAGGTATCGGTCGCAGAACACCGCCGCCCCCGATCATCCGCCCCAGGGCGATGTCCCGGCATCCGGCCACCCCACGCCGGGGGTGCGCAGGTCCATGACGTACTGGTTGCCTAGGAAACCGCTGCCCGGATTCACCTCCCCGCCCAGCTGGACGGCCTCCACCGGCTGGGCCTTGCGCTGGGCCTCGTCCGGAACTCCCCAGGTCTCGCACGGCATGCCGGGGCGCTTCGTGTCCGGCCGCCCCCGCACCACCGGCACGGTCGGCGGCTGCCAGTGCGGCGAGTCGTCGACGAGGACGAGCGCCGCGTCATCCCGCCCGCCGGGCGTCCCCGCCCACACCACCGTCCCACCCGCATACCCCGAACCGGCCTCCCGGCCTGATTCCGCCCCCGAACCGGGCTTCGAACTCTTCGGCCCGGTCATCCCCGCCACCCGCAACTGCTCCACGCCTGCCCCTCCCCGGTCCCTGCCGCCTCGCCCCGGATCCGGCAATGTCGGCCGGACCCGGGGCACTGTCAGTCCGGGATGCGCCCCGACACGTCACCAGGCCCTTCCGGGCGCTCCTGCGCGGAGTGGACGAGCAGGTCAGTGCCGTTGGGACGCTTTGGCTGAGGGTGAAGGAGACCTGGTGGGTGCGGCCACGGGAGATGCCGGCCTCCAGCTCGGCGCCGACCGCCCACAGCTTGAACTTTCCCTTCGCCTTCGCGTCCGCGCAGCTCGACCGCGAACACCCCCCCGGGCCATCGCCCGCCCTCGCGGCGGCTTCGAGCAGTTCGTCGCGCACCGCCGCGACCGCGTCAGCCAGCGGAACATCCATCGGATCTACCCCCTCGTCAAGTACCTGATCTACAGTCAGGCCGATGCGAACACCGCAGGGGGCCGCGGGGGTGCTTCACAGCAACACCCGACTTCGGCCGGTGCGCCCGTTCAGCGGGACATGGAGCGAGTGCGAGATGCGCCGCCACGACCACACGGGTTCTTAGTCAGTCATGCCGACGGTCGTACGGAGCGCGGCACCCGCGCTGCAGGCCTACTGGCTACTCGGCTGCCGCAGGGGATCGCGGTCGGGTTGGGAAGGGTGTGGGGGAGCGGGCGATGACATCGGGTGTCAGGGCGGCGGGGTGGCGGCTACGGCGCAGATGAGCTTGGGGTAGGTGACGCGGTCGAGGCCGCCGCCGAGCCGGGAGACGAGTACGGGGCCGGTTGTCTCGCTGGAATGCGGGGGCTTCCATGTACGTACGGGTAGGTAGGCGTCGAGGGCCCAGGCGCTGATGTTGATGGCGGTGAACTCCCAGATCCGGCGGCCGATGGGCAACGAGTGTCGGCGTACTCGCTTGGGTCTTGCCGACTCCGGTTGGCCCGAGGAGGGCCGCGTTGGCCTTGGCCTCCACGAACGACAGGGTCGCGAGGTCCTTGATCTTGCGCGGGTCGATTCCCGGCTGGAAGGAGAAGTCGTACTCGTCCAGTGTCTTGTGGTGTGGGAGCCGGGAGAGCCGCAGGCCGTGGCGTAAGCGGCGGTCGTCGCGGAAAGCCGGTTCCTCGGAAAGGACCAGGTCCAGGAAGTCACGGTCGGCGGCCGACCTCGGCGCGGGTGGCCGCGGCCCGGTTCAGCAGGGCCTGCAGCGATCCGACTTCTCTCCTACTTGGACCCTCGCGGCGGGGTTGGGCGGGGACGTCGCCGGTGGTGGTCCGGGGTCCCTTGCCGGTGGGCAGGCCGTCCCAATGTGTCTCGTCGACGACGCGGACTCCGCGGCCGAGGGCCCGCGGGTGTATGGCCAGCAGCGTCTCCCCGCCCCCGACCATTGCCTACGCCGTCGAACTCGGATACACAGTCCAGCCGCTCGAGGGCTGGCTGCGCCCGGACGCGGGCCGCTGCCTGGTGTCGGCGTACAAGTGGTCGCGTACCAGGCCGGACCTTCGGGGCGCTCGCCGTACGGGGTGAACGGGCTGGGCAGCAGGTCGCCGCGCAGGTCGGTCCAGTTCTTGCCGACCATGACGCGGTCGAGGTCGACGTGGGATAGGTCGACCAGCCAGGAGCCGCGCACCTTGGGGTCGAAGACAGGGTTGGCCGTGTGGACGGGCGGGGTTGCCAGACCGACGACCGCGCCGTTTGGCGGCGGCGAAAGCCATGTCGGCAGGCAGTCATCACGGCGGCCGCGCTGCGCGACGCTGGTCTGCGCCTTCAAGCGGCCCGGCTTCACGCGGCTCGTACCCACAAGGGGCGTCCGGCCCCGCCGGATGCCCCTGCCGCACCACTACCAGGCGACGACACGGGGGCCTCCGACGAGCGTAGTCGGCTCCTGCTCGCCGCCGACTATCTGGACCATCCTCTCGTCGTCTCGGCGCTGCAGGGGCTGAGGTCCAGGGGCGCCTACTCTCCGCAGACCCCGGGTGACCGCGCGGTAGTGTCCTGAAAACCGACGCGACGTACGGCGTTACCGACAGCTTTTGAGGCTCGGCCATCGTGCCGGGTTGGGGGGTTCATGTGAGGCGCGCCATCGTCATGGGCGGAAGCTACGCCGGGCTGTTCGCGGCCCGCGTGCTGAGCGACTACGCCGAGGACGTCGTGGTGATGGAGCCCGACGTCATAGGGGACGACGGCCTCGGCAGGCGTACCCCCCAGCGGCACCAGCTCCATGCCCTGCTGTCCATGGGGCACACGCAGCTCGAACGCTGGTTCCCAGGCATCACCGCTGGCCTGGTCGCGGGCGGCGCTCGCCTCGGCGAGGGTGACGACGTTCAGTTCTACCTGGACGGACGTCTCAAGGCCCCCGTCGCAGGGGCGCGCATGCTGGGTGTCACGCGGCCGTTTCTGGAGCACCACCTCCGCCGGCGGGTGGAGGACCTTGAGAACGTGCGGTTCATCCAGACGCAGGTCGCCGACCTGGTGCTCCAGGGCGACCGCGTGACCGGGGTGGTCACGGCGGCGCCCGAGAGCGGCGGTGGCGAGGGTGAGACGCTCGCTGCCGAGTTCGTGGTGGACGCGATGGGACGGAACAGCCCTGTGGAGGGCTGGCTGGCCCGGCACGGCTGGGAGAGCGCACCCGTCGACAGCATGCGGATCGACCTCGGGTACGCCACCGCCGCGTTCCACCGCGGCGATGAGCTGGGCAGCACGGTCATCGCTCACTCCAGCCCGGGGCCCGCAAGCGGCTACCAGCCCACGCTGACCGAGCCCGGCGCCCTTGCCGCGGTGGAAGGCGAGCGCTGGTCGGTCGTGCTGGCCGGCTACGCCGACCACCGCCCCGGTCCCGACCGTGCGGAGTTCCTCCGGCGGATGCGCCGCTGCGTCGCCCCCATCCGGACGGTGGCGGACACCTCCGAGATGATCGGCGACGTCAAGACGTACCGCTTCGTCGAGAGCCGACGCCGCGTGCACTCCCGCCTCAGCCGGTTCCCCGGCGGCCTCGTCGTCGTGGGCGACGCTCTGGCCAGTGTCAACCCGGTCTACGGCCAGGGCCTGACGCTGTCGGCGTTGGAGGCCAACGCCCTCGGCTCCTACCTCCGCTCCACCCCCTATCCGCAGGCCCCGGCATGGGACTACTTCCGCCTTGCCGAAGCCGTCGTGGACGCCGCCTGGCAGCTCTCCACGGCCGCCGATCTCGCACAGCCCCACGTCACCGGCCCCTACCCCCGCGGCTACCGCGTGCAGAAGTGGGTCGCCGACAAGCTCACCGAGGCCTCCGTGGTCGACTCCGCCGTGAACGCGCAGTACATGGGAGTCGTGAACATGGAACTGCCGCCGAAGGCTTTGACCGATCCCCGGTTCCTCGCCCGGGCCGCCCGCGTGCTGCTCAGCAGCTGAGGCGGTCGGCCATGTGGGGAGGCGTTCTCGACCGCGCCGGGGTCCGGGAACCGGAAACACGCGAGGGATACACGGTGCAGGCGCGGGCGGTCCGGCGGTTCGCGCCTGCCGAGTACATGGCGGCACGGCTGCTCCTGCCGGCGCAGCTCCAGCCCGACCTGATCGTCCTGGTCGCCTTCATGCACGAGACAGACGACCAGATCGACCGCGGCAGCAGGGCCGAGCGCGAAGCGGCGCTGCACCGCTGGGGGCTGCTCGTGAGCGACGCCCTGGCGTCCGGCACGTCCTCGGACCCGCTGCTGCGGACCCTCGCGTGGACTGTCCGCCGACATCCGGCTCTGCGGAGCCGTATCAACGCGTTCCTCGACGGTGCCGCCCGGGAGGTGGCATGGGAGCAGTTCAGCTCGGAGGCCGAGGTCGGGCAGTACATCAAGGAGTACTCACTGCCCGCCCTGATGCTGTCCATGGGCCTGCTGGCGCCCCAGGGCGAACCGGAGGCGGCCGAGTTCGAGCGTGCTTGCCTGGCGCTCATCACGGCATGGCAGCGCCTCGACTTCCTGGAGGACCTGCCGGGAGACGTTCGGGAGGGCAGAGTCGGGATTTCCCACCAGCTGCTCGCCAGGCATGGTCTGACGGTCCATGACCTCCATCCGGAGTTGGCAGACACGGAGCCATTCGGGCAGCTCGTCGTCAGTGAGGTAGACGCAGCCGTCGTGCTCTTGAAGGCGGCATGGCCGATCGCAACCCTCGCGGCCGGGCCGCACCGCCCCTTTCTGCGGGCTGTTCTCCGGGTCCAGGAACTGCGCGCGGCAGCAGTGCGGAAGGCTGGGGTGTCCCTCCTGTCTAGCCCGTCCGGGCCCTCGAAGGTCAGGAGCGTAGCCGCCCTGCTTCTAGAGCTGGGGCGCCGGAGGCTCATCCGCTAGGAGTTGTCCGGCCGATCATGGTCCCGGCTGCACCCAGCAGCCTGCCCACCAGCTCGGGGTATGCGCGTGCCCGGCCGCGGGCCCGGATCCTCATCGAGCTCGCAGCCATACACACGGCGGTGATCATTGTTCATGCGGCCAGCCCGAAAGGTCGGCGACCGGTGAGGTAACCCGCAGGACAACCAACTGAGTAACCAGCCAGGCAACCGGTGGGGCAACCACGGCAGCGCGCGGCACTCGGCGCGCGGCACTCGGCGCGCGGCGCTCGGCGCTCGGCGCTCGGCGCTCGGCGCGCGGCGCTTGGCAGGAACCTGACGGTACGTCAGCATCCTGACGCACCGACCCAGGTAATGCCCAGAAGGTGGCCCTCGCAGGTCAGGCGGCTGGGTCAGGACAGCGGTGAGCACCCACCCCTTGCCCATGAGCGCCGACCCGCGACACCCCAGACGCAACCCCTGGGTTGCGTCTGGACGGTCGGCGTGCAACTCTGGGGTTGCATCCGAAAGTGACGGCGAAAGAGTGCCTCATGCGCGAGGACGACAGCACTCTCGTGGAGTTCACGTTGGCCCCGGAGGGCGACCGACGCGGCTGCGGGTCGCCGAGAGCGGGTTCGCTGCGCTGGCCGGGTCCCAGGAGCTGCGCAGTCAGAACCTGAAGGACCACCGCCAGGGCTGGCCTCTGGAACTCCACGCGCTCAAGACACGCGGCGAACAGCCCTCCACGTAACGGAAGAACGTCCCGGCGCCACCAAGGCCGTCGACAGCGTGCTCGCCGCGCTGCCCGACCCGACGCGACGTCAGAGTTCACCACGCCCCGAATGAAGGAAGCACGCTATGGATACGACGGCACTGCGCAGCGCCTACGACAGCCTGCTCGATGTGGCGGCCATCCCCGACCTCGGCGACGCGCACGACGGAGGATGGAACGCCGACCAGATCCTGGCCCATGTCCTGAGCGTCGACGCCTCGATCGCAGCCGTCGCTCTGGGCATCGTCGCCGGCTCGCGGCCCGCCTTCGACAACCGAATCTCCCTCGACACCTGGAATCTGGACCGGATCATCACCGAGCACTCAGGCCGGACGAACCTGATCGATCGTGTCCGGAATCAGGCCACGATCCTGTGCGACATCGCCGACCAACTCAACGAGGATGCCGCCTCCGTCGCAGTGCCCACGCTCCTCCTGTCCAACGACGCACTCATGCTGGACCAGCCGATTCCACTGGCAAGCCTCATTGCCGGCCTCGCCGAGAACCACGTGCCCGTGCACACGCAGCAGCTCCTCGATCTTCGCGTCGCCGTCCTGGGCACCCCTGAAGACGGCGCCTGAGTCCAACAACGGGCCCCGGTCCCCCAGTCCCCCTCGATGACCGACTGCGTGAACCGGGCCACTCCGGCGACCCCGAAACCGTCGGGGACTCCCCCAGCGACTCCAACCGGTACACGGCGGTGAATCTGCCGTTCGTCATACCCAGTCCCCTTTGCACATCTCCCAGTCGGACAGCGCTCCGCGGTGACCCCGTGTGGAGAGGACATGGGTGTGGGGCGGCAGCCCGGTGGCTGCCGCCCCACACCCGCACCGCCGCTGCGGCTGTCTCAGAGGCGGTTCGAGGGGTCGGCGTAGTAGCCGCCGACCTGGCGGTGGTAGTCCTCGTTGCCGAGGTGCCTGTCCTTCTCGAACTCAGGGGCGGCCTTGATCTGGTCCTTGGTCCAGCCGACGTAGACCTTCTCCTCCTGGACGTCGACCCGGTCGATGGTGCCCGCGGGCAGAAGGACCTCCTTGCCGAAGATCCACGGGCCCGTGTCGACCACGATGTAGGAGGAGCCGACCTCGTCGGAGTGCTTGTCGACCTTGCCGATAGAACCGTCGGCCGCCTCGACCTTGTAGCCCGTCAGGTCGGCTCCGGCCGTACGGCCGGACGTCTCGCGGTAACCCCACACATTCTCAGTCATTCGAACTTCCCTCCGTGAACGGGAACCCGGTCGGGAACGGAATTCCCGACCGGACTTCTTCAGATACATCACGTATACGGCGGAACTCTCGTTCCGGCCTGACCTCCGACTGCCCCGTGTTCGCAACTCCACACATCTGCGCTTTCGGTTCGGGCCGGGACGGCCGCCTTTCTGCGGAGGTGAGCAGGTTCCCCGCCGCGGTACGGCCACCGCCCCGGTCCGCATACGGCTACCCGCAGCATCCGATTCCACCGGAAGCAAGAGCAGCACCCTTCCCGGCATGACGGTGGCCGCCCGCACCCCTTCGATCGGGGGCGGGCGGCCACCGTCATGCCGACCTGAACTGTGCCAGGAGCGGCGTGCTACCAGCGGTACCAGCGGCCACTGCTGTTCTTCGGCCGGGCAACGAAGCCGATCAGCCAGATCACCAACACGGCGATCGCGACCCACCAGAGAACCTTCACCGCGAAACCGGCACCGAACAGAAGCAGAACGAGCAGAAGAACAAGAAGCAGGGGAACCATAGTTATCAACCTCCGAAGCATCGGATGCCCTGACACCCCTCACCCATGCATAGGTTTTTCAGTTGTTTCCTATCGACGCAGATGGGCATAGCGCACGCCCGGCTCCTCACTCCCCACTCCCCGACTATCTGCCTTTTCCGCTGCGTCGTGCCTCGGTCCGATTGACCGCCTCGGGGAACCGGGGGAGATCTGACGCCGATGAGCCGCGCGGGTTTGGGCCTCGGAATCGTGAGCAGGCGGTGGTCACGACCAATCCGGTACTACACGAGGAGGTCCCCATGTCGGGCACCGAGAAGGCCAAGGCACAGGCCGAGCAGGCCAAGGGCAAGGCCAAGGAGATGACAGGCCGCGCACTCGGCAACGAGCGGATGACCGCCGAAGGACACGCCGACCAGGCCAAGGGCAACGCCCGCCAGACCAAGGAAGACGTCAAGGACACCCTCCGCCGCCCCTGAACCGCACACCCCGCCACTGGGCCCCGGCCAATGCCCCCGGTCGGGGCTCAGTCGTGTCCCCGGCCAGGTGCCCCGCGCCTCTCGCCGAGACACAGCTTCCCCGGCTGCCCCGGGATGGCCGTACATTGGATGTACATATGTGCCTGTCAGTCGGCCCGGCCGGCGGATTGATCAGCTCGGGTGACAGCCGTTCTGCACGTTTCTTCGCACACGCAGTCCACCTCTCACAGATGAGATCGATACGGCTGGACCCGCGCGAGCGCATGGCCGACAGCTGCCGCTGTCAGCGGCGGCCCGTACACCGAAGCAGAGGGCCGGGAGCCACCCGCACCCCATCGATGGGGCGAGCTCGACGAAACGGCGCTGGGCCTGCTCTTCGGGAGGGACAGCAGCGGAGGCCAGCCCCTCGAGGAAGACGCCGAAACGTGGGTCGCGCGTGTCCGCCACCGGTCCCCAGACCGCTAGCCTTCTCGCCTCCTGGTCCGCCGGGTACCGGTGCCGCAGCGTGGGCTTGATGTACGGCGGAGCAGCCAGTCCAGGTCGGGGAGCCGGGCTGCGGCGTACTCGAACTCGGGGATCCGGGCGAAGTCGCGGTCGAGCGGGGCCCGGGCGAGCTGCTCGGCCTTGGCGGCCCGCAGGTACTCCAGCGGCACCGCACGCGAAGCGACGTGGCGCAGTCCGCCCCTCCCCCTCCGACGAGCGCGGCCGTCTCCCGGCCGAGCGCGGTCGCCGGGCCGAGCCCGGTGAGGACGGCCTGCACCGGTGGGTTCCGGTTCCTCAGGACCTGATCGCCCGGCCGGGGGCCTGCGGCCACCATCGCGGCGAACGCCTCTTCCTCCGCCTCGCGCCACCGCGCTCCCAGCAGCTCGTGCAGACGCAGGTCCGCGTCCGGGCTGCTTGCCGCCGCAAGGCCGGAGGGCCCGGCTCCGCTGCGTGCGGTGCCGGGCCCTACGGTGGGGCGGGGACGAGGAGCCCGGACACGGTGCGCGACGGTAGGCGTTGGCGAGGCTGCAGAAGTCCGCCCGAGATCACTCGCACCCCGGTCAGGCACCGTGCAACGGGATCAGCCCGGACTCGTGCGCGGCAACGGCAGGCACCACCTTGCTGGTCAGCCGACGCGACATCCCAGAACGCCCCACCAGCGGAAACTGCTGCACCTGATCCGCTGTCACTGACTGCGTCCGCGGCGACGAAACCCGCGCATCGCCCCCGATCCCGGCGACGGAACCCCTCGCTCTCGTAAAGATCGTAGGATCCGTACGGATTTGACAAAGTCCTGCTAGGTCCGTTTCTGAGTGAAACAGGTGTCCGCACACGAATCGACGACCGTCCTCCAAGCCGCGCGTTAGGGGCTGGTCCCGATCGGCCCCGTCCGTATCCGGCAGGGAGTTCGCTACCCGGCTCGGGCAACTGCTGCGGATCGCCCAGCTCCAGCTCGACCAGACTGACGACACGTCGGTAGCCGGCTGAGAGCAGAAGCGCTGTGGCGTCCTGCTCGGAGAGCATGGCGTTCGCACCGATCACTGCAGTCCGCGCCGTGCCATGCTTTTCGACGAGCTGGCGGATCCGCTCTTCGGCCCAGCGCAGCATGGCTGATCCGATGCCCTGGTCGCGATGCTCGGGCAAGAGGTAACCGTGATGCAGATACAGCCACGTATCGTCTCGCTCCTGCCACCACCGGATCGTCGAGTAGCCGACGACGCTCCCGTCGCGCACCACCAGAACCTGGTTCCTGGACGGCTCGTCCGGCTTGGCAGAGGTCTCGGGATCTCGGCGGCTGTCGGGAGCCCTTCCACGACCGAACGGGCGTCGACCTGGGCCCGTTCGGCACTTTGCAGCCGCACCGCGGCCATGGGGCCGTGGTCCCCGTCGCCCCGATTCGGCCGGAACCCGAAGCCGGCTGACCTCGTTGACCGCGTTCCAGATGCCGAGGGCACCGCCTCCGACGGCGAGGACCGGAGTGCGCATGCCGCGCCGCTGACAGTCTCGCAGCAGGCCGGCCCCGGACCCCGACGACTCACGGTAGCCATCCGCGATGGCGATCAGCTCCTTGGTGCCGTCCGCGCGCACGCCCATCACGACCAAGCCCGCGGCCTTCGCCTGCTCCAGCGGCGCCTTCACCTCGACCGTCCCGGCGGCAGTGGTCACCTTCGCGGCTGCTCATAGCCGTTGCGGCCCACCAGACGGCGTCCGCTCTCGTCACGCTCGTCCGCCAACTCGGCTATGTGGGCGTTGACTTCACCCCCCAGTGCGGCGGCAGCGCGGGAGAAGTTCAGAGTGTCCGCTCCGCGGATACGTGCGAGGAGAGTCTCGTGCAGCCGCGGGAAGACGCCGGCTTCGGTCCACTCCGCCAGGGGCGCCGGCAGGTCATGTCCGACCCGAAGCCCAGTTCCTGCGGGAGATGTTCCCGGGGGATCCCGGTGCGCAGCACGAACAGGATGCCCTGGAACACCAGCCGCCGCTTTCGCCCCGGATGGCGGGCCCGACGCTCCACCCTCGGCAGGAGCGGCTCGATCATCGCCCAGAGCTCATCATTGACGATCACTCCTTGACGCGTCGCAGCGCGGCACGTATCTGCCCGGCTCTCCTGGTGCCGAGCAGGTCGAGCACCGCCTCCACGACCTGCACTCCCTGCTCGGCGAGCACGGCGGCGGCCTGGTCCGCCGGAAGCGGATCGACCTGCTCAGCCAGGCGCTCGGCGAGGTCCGTCTCACGGCGAGGTGGTGGCAGTTGAGCACGCTCGGGTCGACGGGAAAGCGCCTGGGGAGCCATGGCCGGGGCTTCAGGGGTGGAGAGTTCGGGGGCCGCGAACCCTGGCAGCGTATGCCCGGGAGGCCACGTGCTGCGGTGCACCAACGCCGAGGCGACGACGCACAGCCACGGAGCCCACGCACCCGAGAAGAGCAGCGGCGGTCCCCCGGCGAAGGCGAAGTGCACCGCGCGCCCGTCGGGTGACGGCGTGATCGACAGCAGTCGCCCCATCTCGTACACCTCGGCTCCTGTTCCGAAGAACCCGATGAGCCGCTGGTCGGTGAGCACCACCCGGATCTCCCCCTCCCACCGCCACTGGAGCGCGGCCATCTGCTCGGCCTGGCGCCGCACCTTCGCGTTGTGCATCTCCCCTGTGACGATCCCGAACGCGGTGAAGAGCGGACCCCCTTGCACGGCGTACCCGCTCGCGTACTCGACCGTCGTGCCGTAGAAGGCGTGACACCCCACCATGATGTCCGTGTACTGGTACTCCCCCTGCCAGGCCACGACGGTCGGCTGCACCGGCGCAAGCACCTCCCCCGCCGTCAGCCTCCCCACCAGCTCCCGCACGGCGGCGTCAGGGGACCGCTCTCCCTCCCGCCGTCTCCGCAGCCACCCCATGGCCCTACCCCCGCCCTATAAGCCCGGCAACGTCCGCTCGCTCATAGTGCCGCACCTCGCTCCGCATCCGCAGGGGGATGCGCGGGGAGACGATTCGTTTCACGCGCCAGCGCGGGGCAGAGCAGGAGCCTGGGGGGACGGGTGGGCGGGATGACACCGTGCTTCGCGCTCTGGACGGCCATGAGCGCTTCGATTGCTCCGGCGGCGCCGAAGGGATCGCCGAGCGCCGCTTTGAGGGTGGTCACGGTGGCGCGGCCGAAGACTTCACCGATGGCGTGTGTCTCGGCGACGTCGCCGACCGGGGTCCCAGTGGTGTGGGTGTCGATGTGGCTGATGTGTTCGGGGGCCAGGCGTGCTTGCGCGAGGGCTTTACGCATGGCTGAGATCTGGCCGGAGCCGTCGGTGGCGGGGGCCGTGATGTCTGCGGGCTATCAGCAGTATCCGCCGGCTCTCGTCGTCATCGATCTCCGCGAACACCCACTCGCTCTGCCACCCGCATGGCTTGGCGGCCCGATGCCGTCCGAAGCGTCAGGTTCAGGAGGAATCTTCGGAGTCGGCTGCCGCGAGCGGCTTGCCTTCGACTCCTGACCGTGTGACGCCGTCGACTGCCACGCAGATGCCGAAGACACGATCGCGGCTGGTCCAGCCATTGATGTGGCCACGGTTATTGCTGATCTGCACCCGCTTCTTGGCGGGGTCCACAGACGAGACCAAGTGCAAGTAGACCGTACCGGCGACACGGGCGAGGACGATGTCCCGGACCTCCAGCTTCGACGGGTCGACCGCTGCATCACCCCACCGATTTACTTCCCCGTCTCCACAGGCGAGGCGAACCAGGCGAGTGCCTGCCTCCCAACGGGATCGCAGGGGATCCACGCCCCCGGAAAGTACGACAGCCTTCGAGGTGCCCCCACCGCCTGCGGTGGGGGAGGCGCGGTCGCGGCCCTTGGTCCTGAACCCCGCCCCTCCCCCCTTCGGCGGACACGCCCGGACCCCGTCCCCACGTACCCGCCCGGCTATGCCGGGGTCCGCATCACCCGACTACGACGAAGCTACGGCCCCTGTGCTGGGGGCGAACCCGCTCCCCCGCTCGGCGAACACCCTGATCGCGGCACCCATGAACTCCGCCAGCCCCAGGTGGTAGGAGTCGTGGAAGGCCCTCATGGCCTCGTCCTCGGCGTAGAAGAGCGACATGCCGACGTAAGCCTGCCTGGAGGGGACGTAGAAGCGGCAGACGATGTCGAAGTGCCTGCGGACGAGCCCCTGGATCTGCTGGTCCCCAGGCAGGGACCCGCCCTCCAGGGAGGCGGTGATCTCCCGGTACAGAACGTCCCAGTCCTGGTGGGTCTGCCCCCTGTCCACGTGCTCCCAGTCATTGGTCGAGGCAAGGCTCTTCGCCTGCTCCTCTGCCAGAGCGCGACGGCACTCGTCCTCGTCACTGTTCCCCACGGCACTACTCCCCATCGTCTCCTCGCCTCCCCGGTGAACCCGAGAGGCCGCCGACACGTCGACACCGGCCGACCGCCGGTGATCAACTGCCGGACCAGGCCGAACGCTGACACACGGCCATCCCGGCGACAAACCATTTCTCGACCCCGCACCGCTTTGTCCTGGTCAGCCGGCGACGGCGGCCGCAGCTCGAACAGCGAGCCGCCGGGCAGGGCGCTCGGCCGCTCGACTCGGATTCCCGGGAGCCCGTGAGCGCGTGCGACATGCCGCGCACCGGGAAGGGCTGATCGGGGCAACGTCCGGGCGACGATCGCAGGGCGACGTCGACGCGGCTCACCGGACGAAGACGGTCCCCGTCGGCCGTAGCCGCTGGGGTTTCCGCGCCGGCGCGAGCCGGTCGGGGAACCCACCGCATGAACGCCTGGGTAGGACCAGTCGCGCCTTTCATAGAGCAGCGGGAAGCTCGGTGAAAGGCGCGCGGGACAGATACGGATGCGGCGCTCAGCCGCCCACCTCGCCGGCGTCGATACGCCGACCACGCGAAGCATCCACCACGATGGGAATCCCGTCCGGGACCTGCCCCTCCAGCCGGTCGAGCAGGGACTGTACCGGCGGGAGTTCTCCCGGGTTACGCACCTGGATGTACATCGTTCGCGAATTCATGTCGACACTCGTCACGGACGCGCCCGGTTCGTCGGCGAGCCACTGCTGCGCCGCCTCCCTGGTCCGGCCGGTCCAGACGTTGAGCAGCAACGTGGCCACGGTGTTGGCCGTGAGCGGAACGAACACGACGACGAACAGCAGGGCCATGGCGACAGAAGCCCTGCCGGCGGGGTGCCCGGCTGCCTTGTCGGCCTCCGCGGCGTAACCGAGCGCTGCGAAGACCACCATGCCGGCGAAGACCAGGGCGAAGAGGTTCGATACGAAGAGCGCCAGAGCGCCCAGCGCCAGCCATCCCGACAACTGCCCCAGGCACACGCCGACCACTACCAGAGGCGGGACGAGGGAGATGGCGATGGCGACGCCGGGCAGCACGGCCGCGACGTCCCTGCGGGCCAAGGCGATCGCCCCGGCGAACCCGGTTGCCAGGGCGGCGATCAGGTCCATCAGGTCCGGCGACGTGCGTGAGGAGATCTGGCTGTTCGACAGCAGGTCGTAGTTGCTGGGCAGAACCAGCGACATGACCACCCCGATCGCGATCACCAGCAGGCAGGCGAGGAGGACGACCGTGACCGATCCGGTGCGCCGGCGCAGCACCGACCCGAGTGCGATGCCCATGATGGGCGTGGAGAGCGGGGCGATGATCATGGCGCCGATCACGGTCGCCGTCGAGTCGGTGAGCACCCCGCCGGCCGCGATGATCGAGGACAGCGTCAGCATCGTCCAGAAGGCCGACCGCTTGGACGTGGTGTCCCCTGTCGACAGGATCAGCTCCTGTGTCAGTTCGTCCAGAGAGCGGCGTTGGGAGGCCGGCAGAACACGGGCGCGAACCTTGCTCATCATGTACCCAAATAAACACGAGCCGGAATATTTGGACGGGTAGGACACAGGTGGATGATGTCGGCCACGGCTGCGCGGAGGGTCAGCTCCCACCACTACATGCCGCGCCCGCACACCATGCTGATCGTGGTCCCCGTCGACAACGAAGTCCCTCTGGGTCCTGCTGAGGGTGACACCATCTCGTTGCCATCCGTGGCTCCGGTCAGGTTCGAGCCTCTGTAGCGGCAGCCCTGCACCAGCGGCACAAGCAGGCAAGGGCACGGGGCGACGACCGTCTTCGGCCTCTCGTGGGGGCCTGAGGGCCAGGCGCGGACGAAGTTCTCGGCCTGGGATCCGCCAAAGTCCCTCATCTCTTCGCCGGTTCGGCGCGGCACTGACGCCGGGTCTGTCGGATGGGTCGCTGCTCATGCGCGACGGGCGATCTGGGTCGGCCCTGACTGCGCGCCTCTCACGGGCCTGACAGACTCTGTCCTGGCACGCTGCTTTTCTGAATGAAGTCCTGTTGTAGCAAGGGGGCTCCTGCGGCGAGCAGGCACTGGACGCACGGGGCATGGGGATGCGGCGTGAGCGTGAATTCATCGGGTACGGGTACCGCCGATGTCGGGGACTGTCTGCAGATCGACTTGCTCGGGCCGGTCCGGGCTCGTCGGGGCGTCGCGTCGCTGGCGCTGGGCCCGGCGAGACGGCAGGCGGTGCTTGCCGCTCTGGTCCTGCGCTCGCCGGACTTCGTGACATACCAGCAGCTGTTGGACGACGTCTGGGGGGCCACTCCCCCGGGCACCGGCCACCGGGTCCTGCCCAGCTACGTCTACGCGCTGCGCAAGACTCTGGACGAGCCGGGCCCTCAAGAGGGCCGGTCAGTGATCCTTGGGCAGCGCGGCGGCTATCGCCTCGTGCCCAGTGGGGTCCGGACCGACACTGCCGAGCTCGCCATGGAGGCTGGGAGCGCCCAGCGGGCGAAGACCGCCGGCGACCTGGATGCCGCACTCGATCATGGCAGCAGGGCCCTCGGTCTCTTCCGTGGCGAGCCTCTGCCCGGTCTGCCGGGTCCGCTCGCTGTTGTCGAGCGACTGCGTCTGGTCCGGCAGCGGCGCGCGCTGCTCCAGGACCGGGCGGAGTGTCTGGTGTTGCTCGGTAACTACCCGGCCGCGTTGGATACGCTCCTGTCGACGCCCCTCTCGCAGCCGCACGATGAGCCGCTCGCCGCCCTGCGGATGCGTGCCCTGTACGGCAGCGACCGTCAGGCCGAGGCGCTCGCCGTCTACGCCGAGACACGCCGCCGGCTCATCGACGAACTGGGCGTGGAACCCGGGGAGGAGCTGCGCCGTGTACACCAGGCCGTCCTGCGCCGGGACGATCTGCCGTTGCTCGGCCGGGATGTACGTCCGCGTCCAGCCGCAGCCTTCGATCCCCAGGGAACCGCGGTCCAGGACTCCTCGTCCGGGCGCTCGGCCTGCGGTGACCGAGACGGCCACGCCGGCAGAGCTGGCAGGCCTGGCGATCCTGCCGGGTCCGATCGCACCGGCCTGCCCGATCGGGCCCGCCCTCGGCGCCGTCGCAACGAACTTCCCGGCGACATCGCCTGCCTGGTCGGGCGTGAAGAGGAGCTTGCTCTCCTCACCACCCCCGTGCCTCCGGACGCGGTCTGCGTGATGACGGTCGATGGCACGGCCGGAGTGGGTAAGACCGCGTTGGTGGTGCGTGCCGCCTGGACGCTCGAAGACGTCCATCCCGACGGGTGTCTCTTCGTGGATCTACACGCATACGGCGCCGCCCACGAGGAGGTCCCCCCACAGCGGGCCCTGCGCCGGATGCTCCGTGCTCTTCGCGGTGAGGACGACGTTCCCCCGGATCTTGCGAAGGGTCCTGACGGACCCGATGGCGTCGGAGACGCGGCAGACGATCTGGCAGATCTTGTCTCTGCCTGGCGCGCCGCGACCAGTGGCCTACGGCTGCTCCTGGTGGTGGACAACGCCCGCAGCGCCGAGCAGGTGCGCCCGCTGGTGCCGGCCGGACCGGGCAGTCGGGTCCTGGTCGTCGGCCGTCAGCGCCTGACCGGCCTCGACGCCGACCTGCGGCTCACGGTGGAGCCGCTGCGGGCGGGGGCTGCCGTCGAACTGCTCCGCGAGCTCGTCGGGGAGTCCCGGGCCGACGGCGAGCCCGAGGCGGCGCGCGAACTCACCCGGCGGTGCGGCGGACTGCCCCTGGCACTGCGGATCGCCAGTGCCCGGCTGCAGAGCCGCCCGTCCTGGACCCTCGCCTTTCTCACCGACCGGATGTCCGACGACGGGCGCGGCCTGTCCGAGCTGCGGGCCGGGGATCGCAGCGTGGAGGCCGCCTTCCGGGTCTCGTACGATCAGCTTGCCCCTGAACTGCAGCGTGGATTCCGCGCGTTGGGAACGAATCCCACCACCCGATTCGACCCGCTCACGCTCGCCTCGATGCTGGGCGGCTCTCGCGAGGGGGCAGAGGATGTCCTGGAGGATCTGGTCGACGCCAGCCTGTTGCAGCAGCCACATCCTGGCCGATACCGGCTGCACGATCTCGTCAAGGCGCATGCGCGGCGCGTGGCCGGCGAGGCGCCCGAGGAAGCTGCCGCGGACCGCGACGCTGTCTTGCACCTCTACATCGCGGCAGGCCGCATGGCCAGCGACTGGGGCCCAGGCGGCTTTCCCCCACTCGCCGGCGGCGTGGCCGGCTCCAGCTCGGCCGCCGCCTGTTCGCCCTTCGCCGGATGGCGGGAAGCATCGGCGTGGCTGAGATCCATGGGCGGCCAGCTCGTCGATGTCGTAGCCTTCGCCGCCGCCGGCGGCCATGCCGACCAGGCAGGGCTGCTCGCGGAAGCCTTCGTCGACCACCTGGCTGGACACGGTCACCACCACGAGTGCCGCACCGCTCTGGAACTCGCCCTGGCGTGCGCCGATGCCGCGGCCGACCGACGGATGCCTGCGGCACTGCGCAATTGCATGGGTGTCCTCGATGTCTACCAGGGACGGTTCCGGCAGGCAGAAGCATGGTTCGCCGAGGCCCTGCAGTGCAGCCGCACGGAGGGCGACCTGCGAGAAGAGGCCCGCGCCATCGCCGGGACGGGCCTCGTGCTGGGGCAGGTGGGCAACACTGACGAAGCGCTGTCCGCTCTGACGAAGGCGGTGAAGCTGGCGACCGGCCTCGCCGACGACTGGCTGACGGGGGTGTCTCAATGCAACCTCGGCTCCCTTCACCACCAGCTGGGACGCCACGAAGACGCACTCCGGCACTACGGCACCGCCCTGGCACTCGCGGAGAAGAACGGCCGCCCCAGGACGATCAGCAGCACCCTGTGCTTCGCGGCCGACACCGAGCTGGCGCTCGGCCGGCACAAGGTGGCAACGGACCTGCTGAGGCGGGCCGCGGGGCTGGCCGGTGAGGTCGAGGACCTGCCCCTGCGCGCAGCGGTCCTGTCGCGGCTGGCTGCTGCGGAGCACACCCGGGGCGACCTGCGCTCGGCCGTCGACCTCCACCACCAGGCGCTGTCGACCCTCACCCCGCACGCAAGCACATGGTTGGAGATGGGGGTGCGTATCCGACTCGGCAGCACCTACGCGGCGACGGGCCGTCACACCGACGCACGGAAGGAGTTCCGGGCCGCCCTAGCCTTGCCCGGAGCCGAGGACCACGCACACGAGTACGCAATGGCATGTGAGGGGCTGGAAGCCACAGGCGCAGTCCGGCGGCCCGCCGGCCACACTCCTGAACTGGCGATGCCACACAAAGACGCGGCGCGACGAGATCCGTGAGCGCGTCAGCCTGACCTCGCGGAATCTCTCGGCAGACGAAGCGGCCGGCTGCGCAGCGCCCTGGAGGACGGCGTTCCACCAGCGGTGCGCCGCCTCGGTCTCATGCATACGCGCCGGTGCTCCGCGGCAGGATGCCGTGGAGCACCGGCTCCCATGCCCTCAGGGGGCGAAGGAGAGCATGCGGGGCTCGTGCCGGGCGTCGTCGCCGCTCAGGCCGGCGGGCGTGATCACGAGCCGGTCACCCACGTAGGCGTTCTCCCCGACGGCCCCCATCCCGAATTCGACCCTCGCGGTGGAGGCGGGGAGCCGCAGCACGTCCTTGATGGTGTCCACGCCGCCGGGACCGACCCGGAAGACCCGGCCGGGCTTGCCGTTCGTGCCCAGCTGGTAGACCATCCCGGTCCTACCCGGTCCGACGCGCAGAGGGTAGTAGCCGTACGAGGTCCCCTCGTCCTTCACGCCCCAGAGCAGCTTCCCGGTCCCGAGGTCGTAGGCACCGACGCGGTCGGTCCCGCCGAGCAGCACGAGCCCTCCTCCGACGACGGCCTCCCGGCATGCCTGGGCGTTGCCACTGGTGTCGATGGAGTCTCCGCAGTGCTTGAACCCCTTCGGGCGGGGGTCGATGGTCCTGCGGACCTTTCCGTCGGGCCCGAGGGCGACCACCCGCCAGTCCTCGGCGTGGGTCTCCCGATGCGCGGTGGTGATCACGGCCGGTGAGACGGACAGCACCTGGCCGATCCTCCGGCCCGGCTCCGTCCGGTGGCGCCAGCGAACCTTGCCCGTGGCCGGATCAATCTCCCGTACCTGGTCGTACGCCTTCTCCATCGAGTTGATCGCGCAGTCGGCGAGCACCAGGAGCCTACTGCCGCCCGCCACTCTGCCGGGGTAGCACTTCCCCGGGTTCTCCATGGGGATCTCGTACAGCTTCCGCCCGTCGGCGACCTGGTACGCGAAGGCCTTCATGCTCTGGACTATCGCGAAGGTGCCCCCGCTGATCGCGCTGTCCACCGTGATCGTGCCGTCCCCCGAGCCCGTCTCGGTCAGCTGCTCGTGCCAGCCGGCCCTGCCGGTACGCAGGTCGATCATCCGGAGCTGGTTGCACCGCGCGCCGGTCCAGGCCTCGACGTTCTGCAGGACGATGACGACCTTGCCCTCGGGTGTCGCGTTGACCGGGGTCTCGCAGACAGGGGTCGGAAGGTCGACGCTCCACAGCTGGGCGCCGTCGCTGAGCCGGTGGGCGACGACCTTCTTGTAGATCGCCTGTACGACGGTGTCACCGACGATCCAGAGGTCCTCGGTCGGGATGTTGCGGCGGGGCAGGTCGGTGCGGTCGTCGACGATCCAGGCACCGGCCTCGCCGGCCCGGCGCTGCCGCGCGATCTCCGCGGTGGTGGGGATGCGGGACGGCGACGGGGTGGGGCGGGCGCTCGCCCTCGGCGGAGGCGCGGCCGACGGGGCGTCGCTCTCCGCTCCAGCGTGGCCCGACGGGGCGCGGTCCGCTCCGGACCGATCGCCCAGGACGTACGCGCCGGCACCGAGGAGCAGCAGCGCGAGGACCGCTGCGACCAGCGGCCGACGGCGTCGGGGTGGGCGAGGGGGCGGCGTCCCGTACCCCTCGGGCGCGTACGGATTATCGGGCACAGGCCAAGGCGGTGGGCGGTGTTCGTACCAGGGGTCGTGCGACTGCGACATGCGGTTTCCCTTTACAACAAGGCGGGCGGCCGCCCCGACACGCTGGGCGCCGAGGAGGGTTCTGAGCGATGGCCGGTGCGGTCGGGTCCGCATGAGCCCATGGCTGTGGCAAGGCTTTGTGGAGCCGCTTGGTCGCCCTGTGGGAGGTCGGCAAGCGCGGGATGTACGCCGCGTCGGGTCCACGACGGACCGGATGTCCCGTCTGGCTGAGACACAGTGACCGACCTTTCTCAATGACAGGTTCGACAGTCGGGCGAACCACGCTGGAGTACCCAGCGACTCTGGTGCAGCGCGCTGCTCTTTCGCTGAACTCCTGTTGAAAAGCTGGCAGCTGAGACAGAGCAACGGCGAAGCTATGCCGCTCCTCTCGGTCAACCGGCGTCTGCACGGCGCCGTGCCGCCGGTGCTGCTGCCGCCTTGTGCTCATCGACGAGCTCCACATTCTCGACATCGGTACGCGGGTGGGCGCCGAGGCATCCGACCAGATCAAGTACCTGTCCGAGCGCATCCCGGCGACCTTCGTCCTGGCCGGCGTCGACGTCGAGGGCACCGGGCTGTTCGCCGGACGCCGCGGCGGACAGATCTCCAGCCGCTCCCCACCCTCATCCCCACCGGCGCGCAGCGCACGGACCATCGAGCGGGCGCCGGAACAGCGCACGACGGCGGGGGCCTGGTCGCGGCCCGGCCTCGTTCGCCGCCTCAGACGGGTCGCGTAGAGGCCGCTGTCGGCCGTGCCGGAGCCACGGAAGCTGTAGCGGTCCAGCCCTCGGGCCGGGCCTGCGGGGACGATCGCCGGTGGACACGCAGCGAACCGCTCCCGGACCAGTCGGCGAAACGGGCCGGCCCGCCTCCGCGATCCGACACCTGATCTCTGAGAAGTGCACCCCGTACGGATGTTGTGATTCTGGATCCAGATGTAGTACTTCTTATACATGAGTGAGCAGGTGCACAACAGGCTGGCTGTTGTCAGAGCCGAGCGGAAGGTGTCTCGACAGGCACTGGCCGAGGCAGTGGGCGTCCACTACCAGACCATCGGCTACATCGAGCGCGGCCAGTACAACCCCAGCCTCGACCTGGCCCTGAAAATGGCCCGGTTCTTCGGTCTCCCTGTGGAAGCGCTGTTCTCCCTGGAGCCGTTCCAGCTGCTCACCGACGAGTTCTACGGGAGGAACCAGTGATACCCACCACGCGCTACGACCGGCACATGTACGCGCTGATGAACGACCGCCGCGCGGCTGCGGTCCATGCCACCACGACCCGGCGTCGGTTTGCCGTCACCGCCCATGTCGCCCTCACCGCCGTCGGGGTGGGCGCCTGGATCGGCACGGTCTTCGGCCCCGGGTGGGGACCGGCCCTCGTGGTCGCGGGCGCGCTGCTGCCCTGGGTCCTGCTCACCGGCGTCCTGAACGGCTCAACTCGCGGACTCCTCGAGCTACGGGGCCGGATGCTCGACGAGCGACAGCTCGCCGAACGCGACCGGGTACGGGCCTTGGCCCACCGGATCACTCTGTGGCTGCTCGTTGCCGCGGCGATCGGCGCCGGCGCCTACAGCACCCTGGCGGATGCGCCTCTGCGCGCGGCCGTGACACCGGTCCTCGTCGGCGTGCTCGCCGCGCACTGGATGATGCCGCTGTGGGTGGCGGCCCTGCGTGTCCAGGACGAGCCGACCGACTGCCTGGCCGACGCGGCTTGAGACGATAGGCCTTCCAGTCGTTTGCCTCCCCACACGTGGGCACCGCTCCAGGGCGCGTGAACCACACCAAACGGCCAAAAGGACACGGTCCAGGCCACGGTCCTGGTCAGCTCATACGACCCGTCGGACAGGCCCTCACCCCATGTACGGGCCGACAGTGCAGACAGGACTCTGGGTATCCCGCACTCCGGGAGCGGTGTGAGCGCTGCTGCCTCGGGTAGCCGGGCCGACATGTTCAGACACCGACGTGTAAGGGTTACGTGCGTCCTACTGGTCAGCTGGGGGGTGCTCACCGCCATGGGACGCTGGGCGGAGCACTCCACTTGGCCGAGGGCCGTGGGGAACGGACTGCTGCTCGGGTGCGTGGTGGCGGGTACGTGGTGGTTCGCCGAGATGACACAGGGGCGATCGCTACGACGGAGCGATCCCGGCCTGGAGAAGCCTCGGTTCAGCAAGCGGCGCTGAGAACGATCATGGTTTAGTCGGTGCGAGCATGCTGACACGGTTCTCGTACGCACTGCCGTGCACCGGCCGGGACCGCCTTGGATGCCGTGGCCGCCGCCGACGTGCCGCCCGCGGTCGGCGGCCGCGTAGCGCTCAGGGCTCAGCGAGCCCTGAGTGAGCGGGTGGCCCGGCCGGACGGCGACCACCGGTCGGTCTCTGCCGACGAGGTGGTGGTGGAGCCGACCGCGACGACCCAGTCGAGGTCGCCCTCGGCGTCGGCCTGGGCGAGCAGGGCGGTGAAGCCCACTGGGCGTCAGTCAACGACACGCATCAACCAACGATCAGATGATCCGAAGTAACGGCCTAGACACACCACACCATTGCTCTTCTCGGTCACCACCCCTGATACGCCGGCCGTCCCACCGACCACCTACGCCTCGGGCGACAACGAGGCGGCGAAGAAGAACGTCACCAGCCTGCTCACCGACCTGGGCTGGCAGCCTGCACGGATCGAAGACCTCGGAGGCATCTGCACTGCCCGGGCCACCGAGGTCATGATCCTGGTCGGACCCCACGTCCTGCGCCGACGCGGCTTCGAGCCCTCAGCGGGCTCGCGGGGTCAGCTGAGCATCGATACCGAACGTCGGCGCGGACACCGCCCGACCGACGGTTGCACGTCATGCCCGACCTCGCCGTCGGCAGAGCCCCTGTCGAGCCCTCGCCTCGTACAACCGCCGAATTCAGAAGCTATGGACACCGGGCCAGCCCTGATCTGCTCGGGATGCACCGGGGTAGTTCAGGCTGTCAGGTGAGCGGCTCAGGCGCGGGTACCGGGCCGGGCAGTGGACCCGGATGGGGCCCCGGCTCCGGGCGGGGACCTCCCGGCTGGGGATCCGGCCCAGGCTGCGGCGGAGTCGGCGGTACGGGGTCAGGACCGCCCGGCCCGGGCACCGGACCGGGCACGGGGCCCGGTTGCGGGCCAGGACCGGGTCCAGGCGTCGGGGTGGGGCTCGGCGGGACCGGATCATTCGGCGGCGTACCCATGGTCACCTCTTCACGTCGGCGTTCGGGGCCCGGGGCCGGCTGTGGTGCCGACCGGCCGGGAAGGACAGGCGTCTCAACGGGCGCCGGCTGCGGCTGCGGCGGGCCCGGCCGAGTCGAATGCCCGGTCCGTACGTCGCTTCCCATGATCACACCTGCTCCCTGGATCGGAAGGGATTCAGCTCCCTCCTCCCTCGACTGCCCGAGGAAGTCGCACTCATGCCCGCGCACCGCCTCCGAGCTGGCGAACACGCATCCGGTCGGGGCAGACCGTGACCATGACCGCCACCTGCGGCGTCGGAGCGGCGCTGCCAGCTGGACGGCTACGGCGAGCGTTATGCCGTCGAGTGCGCGTCCGCCGAGGGGAAAAACGCGCAGATCCTGGCATGCCACCCTTCGGGCACTTCAAGCCAGCCTTAAGTAAACGTTAAGCCGCTGACGTCCGAGGAAAACAGCAGGTCAGAGGCGTGCAATGAATACGTCCAGTGTTGCCATGGGCATTACATCTCCACGATACTCACTGCCCCGGGGTGACATCGCGTCACCTTTGAGAGCGCTCTCACCGGCAGACCGACGGCTGGTCCCGCCCGGACGCGTTCTCCTCCCCTTCCTCGGAAAAGGATGACTGCCCATGGCTGCTGCTCATCGAGCGAGACGCTGGTCCTTCGGCGGCCTGGTGCTGGTCGTCACCGCCGGGCTGGTGGTGGCGGTGTTCATGTCCCTCGTGGGCTCGGGTGCTTCACAGGCCGGTGCCGCCGCGGTTGCCGCGCAGACCTGGTCCGACGAGTTCGACGGACCGGCGGGCCGCGCGCCCGATTCCGCGAAGTGGACGCTGGAGAACGGCGGTTCGGGATTCGGGAACCACGAGTTGCAGTACTACACCACCAGCACGGCGAACGCCGCGCTCGACGGCCAGGGTCACCTGGTCCTGACGGCGCGGAAGAACACCGATGCCGGGCTGCGGTGCTGGTACGGGCAGTGCCAGTACACGTCGGCGCGGCTGAACACCGCCAAGACGTTCACGCAGACGTACGGCCGTTTCGAGGCGCGCATCAAGATCCCGCGGGGACAGGGGATCTGGCCCGCGTTCTGGATGCTGGGCAATGACCTCGGCACCGTGGGGTGGCCCCACAGCGGCGAGATCGACATCATGGAGAACATCGGACGCGAACCCCAAACGGTGCACGGCACGGTGCACGGGCCGGGGTACTCGGGAGCGGGCGGCCTGGGCGCGTCGTACAGCCTGCCAGGTGGACGGGCCTTCGCCGACGACTTCCATGTGTTCGCCGTGGACTGGAGCCCGAACTCGATCACCTGGTCGGTCGACGGCACGCCGTACAAGACACTCGCCCCGGCCGGCACCAACGGCGACAAGTGGGTCTTCGACCACCCGTTCTTCCTCCTCCTCAACGTCGCGGTCGGCGGCGACTGGCCCGGTAGCCCCGACGCCTCCTCGGCCTTCCCGCAGACGATGGTCGTCGACTACGTACGCGCCTCCGGCAGCGCCTCCACCACCGCACGCCCGATACGCGGCATCGGCGGCATGTGCGTCGACGTAGCGGGGGGCTCGAACGCCGACCGTACGCCGATCCAGCTGCACAACTGCACCGGGAACGCGGCCCAGCAGTGGACCGTCGGCGGCGACGGCACCGTTCGCGCCCTCGGCAAGTGCCTTGACGTGGCCGGTGGTTCCGCCGCGGACGGCGCCGTGGTCCAGCTCTACACCTGCAACGGCACCGAGGCACAGAGATGGACGTACACCGGCGCCCGCGACCTCACCAACATCGGCGCCGGCAAGTGCCTTGACGCCAAGGGCAATTCCTCGGCCGACGGCACCCGGCTGCAGACCTGGACCTGCAACGGCGGCGCCAACCAGAAGTGGACGGTCGGCTGACCGAACCGCGGACTCGGCAGGGCCCGCCTGCCTGAGTTCTTCCCCGGCTTCCGATCCGTCCCCGTTCCCGGCTCCTCCCCCGCCCGACCGGCCCCTCCCCCGCCCCCCGTTCCGCACCTGTACCAGGCGCCTCCCCCACCCGACCTCCCACAGAACGGCCCCCACCATGACGGCTCGCCACCAGCGAACGATGTCCCGCAGGAAACTCCTCACGGCGACCGCGGGCCTTGCCCTGGCGGTGCCCGCCGTGGCCACCTGGCTCGAGGCCGACGCCGACGCTTCGACCACGCCGACGCTCCCGCTGGATCTGGTCAACACCACCGGCAACGACACGGTGTACGCCTACGTGCTCGGCCGCGACCCGGCGGCCGGCGGCAGCTGGGCCTTCATTCAGGCGGACGGATCCAGCCTCCACCACCCGCCGTCCCCGGCCAGTGACCAGACACCGCTCGACGTCGACTGCGCCCTTGCCCTCAACGCGTCCGGAGCCGGGGCGCGGCGGGTGACGCTGCCGCGGCTGTACAGCGGACGCATCTACTTCTCCGTCGGCGCGAAGCTCACCTTCCTCATGAACCGAGGCGGCGGCCTGGCCCTGCCTTCGGTGAGCAACCCGACCGACCCCAACGCCGACGTCCACCACGATTTCTGCGAATTCACCTTCAACGAAGATCAGTTGTACGCCAACATCACGTTCGTCGACATGGTCTCGCTGCCGATCGCCTTCCAGCTGGAGACCGGACAGGGTCCCCAGACGGTGCGCGGACTGCCCGCCGACGGGCTGTCCCGGGTCGCCGCAGCACTGCGGGACCAGTCCGCAGCCGACGGCAGCGACTGGAGCAAGCTGATCGTCGCCAAGGGCGGCACCGAACTGCGCGTGGTCAGCCCCAATCTGGCCATCCGGGGCAACAACACCCTGTTCCGCGGATACTTCGACAGCTACGTCGACGAGGTGTGGAACAAGTACCGCTCCACCGATCTGCGCATCGACACCCAGTTCACCTGGGGCACCGTCACCGGCCGGGTGAACGGCGACACGCTCGCCTTCCCGGGAGTGGGCACCTTCGCCAAGCCGTCCACCCTCTCCGTCTTCTCCTGCAGCGACGCCCCCTTCACCACGGGCAACGATCTGATGGGCAACCTCAGCGCGCGGCTCGCCGCCGCCTTCAACCGCACCACCCTGCTGGACAACCCCCACCAGCCGACCGCCGAGAACCCGGCCTCGTTCTACACCCGGCCGCGGACCAACCACTACGCCCGCATCCTGCACGGCACCACTCCCGACCACCTCGGGTACGCCTTCCCCTACGACGACGTGCACCCGGCCGGGGTGGACTTCGAGGGCAAGGTCCAGTCCGGCAGCCCCGGGCGCTGGACCATCACCGTCGGTGGAACCGCCGACGGCGGAGGCGGTACGCCGACGCCGACCGCCACCGCCACAGGTGGCGGGATCAGCGCCTTCGCCACCATCCAGGCCGAAGCGTTCACGTCCCAGTCGGGAGCCCAGGTGGAGGCCTGCTCCGACAGCGGTGGCGGTTCCGATGTCGGCTGGCTGTCCCACGGCGACTGGCTCAAGTACTCCTCCGTCGCCTTCGGCACCCGAGGCGCCACCCGCTTCACCACGCGTGTCGCATCCGGCGCCACCGCGGGTGTCAGCGGCCTGGTCCAGGTCCGCCTCGGCAGCCCTACCGCCGCTCCGATCGGCAGCTTCGCCGTCGCCGGCACGGGAGGGTGGCAGACCTGGCGTACGGTTCCGGCCGACATCAGCCACACCACGGGCACCCACGACGTCTATCTGACCTTCACCAGCGGTCAGCCCTCCGACTTCGTCAACCTCAACTGGTTCACTTTCGCCTAGGACCTGTCCGGCCGGTCGTCCGACCGATCCGTGCCCGAGCCGTTGCCGGAAGGCGTTTCACGGACGCCACCGGCAACGGCATCGGCCGACGTCACCGGGGAACGCCAGTAGGACGAGGCGCCGTGGCAGGGTCTCTTCGCCCGGCTGTGGAGGTCGTACGGAGGCGAGCACCTGGGACCTTCGGCCCGCCAGGGGCGCTTGGGCAGCGACCGCTGCCCTCCCTCCTGTCCGCTGAGGCATTCCTGCGGCCGGGTTCATGCGGTGTCGTGGAGTGGAACCCGACTGTCCCCGCGGAAAGGCGCCTTCTCCATGGCTCGCGAAGCCGACCGGTCTCAGGACTCAGAACACCGACACCAGCACACGACGAAGCGAGCCCCTCTCCCCGCGTCCGGAGCACTTCACACCCAACGCACCGCCGGGAACAGCGCGCTGGTCCAGCTCCTGCGCCAAGCGGGCCACCCCTGGGCCCAGGAACAGCACCAGCACTCGGCCGGCTGTGGACACCAGCAGAACGCACAGGCCGAACAGCCCTCGGTACAGCGCTCCGCCGTCCACGATGTGCTGCGCAGCTCCGGACGTCCCCTCGACGACGCCACCCGCACCGACATGGAAGCGCGCCTCGGTGCCGACTTCTCCGACGTCCGCGTCCACGACGACTCCGCCGCCCGGGCCTCCGCCGCGGAGGTCGGCGCCCGCGCCTACACCTCCGGCAGCCACGTCGTCATCGGCGTCGGCGGTACCGACCGGCACACCCTCGCCCACGAGCTGACCCACGTCATCCAGCAGCGCCAGGGCCCGGTCGCGGGCACGGACAACGGCTCGGGGCTCCGGGTGAGCGACCCCTCGGACCGGTTCGAGCGGGAGGCCGAGGCCAACGCGACGCGGTCCATGGCGGGTCCGGCGCCGTCGCACGCACCGACCGAACCGGCGCCTCTGCCGGCGCCGGCGGAGGCGCGTCCGTCCGCGGCAGTGCAGCGCGCGATCGGCCTTGAGGTGGAGGTCGACCGGCCGGTCGTCCGGCACACCGGGGAGGACGTCAAGAGCGGCGACAGCACGGGCATCGAGATGATGAGGCACTCCGGGCAGGGCATCAAACTGGTCTCGGACAGCCGAGGCACCTACACGAACGCCGAGTTCGTGGCCGAGCCCAGCGCGGTGCTCCCCGGCGAGGAGCAGCGGTTCCCGCGCACGGTGGCGCAGACCATCGACCATCTGGAGGAAGCCCACCAGCGCCTCTACGCCCCCGGTGTCGACACCCCGCAGGCCGAGAAGCAGATGAGGAGGCTCTATCCCGAGAACAAGGGATACGAGCTGGCCACCGGCTTCAAGACGGCGAGGGTGGCTCCGGAGAAGCCCCATGTCGAGCGGAACGGCCAGGAAGGGAAGGGACAGGGGCTCTTCATCCACCAGACCGTGGGCCTTCCCCTGAACGGCATGACGGACGTCTTCGCGGAGGCCGTGCAGACCCCGGAGCCGCGGAACAAGACCCGGAGCAAGGTCCGCGCCCTGGTGAAGAGCAAGGCCCACGACCACCTGGCGAGGTCGGTCCAGGTCGGGAACGAGCTCGGCGCGCGGTTCCTGCAGTCACCGGCCGCCGCCACCGCTCCCGGTCACGACGCCGCGGTGGGGGCGCAGGAGGTCCGCGGCTTCGGTTCGCTCTGCTACACCCAGTTCGCCGCGCTGGCGGACAAGCTCCGCGCGGACGATCCGGCGCGACCGGGCGAGACGGCACTAGGACAGGTGAAGAACAAGACCGCGGTGCTGGCCCGGGTGAGCCTGGGCACGGTCCAGCAGTCGATGCCGGATTCCGCGAAGGTCTTCCTCGTCGGCGACGTGGACGCGATCCGGGCAGGCATGTGGGAGCACTACTTCGCAGTGGTGCCGAGGACCAGCACGGACGTTCCGCCGATCAGCGAGGCGCACGTCCGGGAGCTCGACCGGTACCTGAACGAAGCCCTGTCGGGCATCGCCGAGTTCCTCCGGGTCCCGGGCGGGGACCCGGACCGGGAGGTGGGCCCGCAGGAGCGGGAGTTCGGCGGCATGACCGAGCTCACGTCGCTGGACTCGCCTGGCGGGGTCCCGGTCGTCCCCCTGGAGTTCCGCAGCTTCGGGGTCGGCATGGCGAGCTTCGCCGATATCCGCCAGGACGTCGGCCATCTGGAGGACTGGTCGAGGAGGGCGCACGGGACCGCGGCGAAGGCCCGCAGCGGAGAACAGCAGCGTGAGTACACTCCGATCCCGATGACGGCTCCGTGGCAGGTCGCCGCGCCCCAGGCGGCACCCCAGCCGTCGCACGAGCAGCGGTTCGCGGCGTCCTCGGGACGGTGCCGCGAGATCTACCAGCAGCGGGCCGGAGATCCGGCCATCGCGGCTCTCGCCCCCTTCCTGCAGGTCGCGGGCGTGCTCGCCGCGAAGGGCGGCAACCCGCAGGGCCCCGCGGAGACCCTCGCCGCGCTGGAGCACGTCATGACCCATGGAGGGACTCTGGCCGACGTGCAGCAGATCGCGGCCCGCTTCACCGAGTGGGCGACGGCCGTCGGCATGGCGCCGGCGATGAGCAGGCCGATCGCGAACGCCGTCGCGGCGTACGGGCGGGCCGCGGGGGCCTAGTACTCCAGCAGGACTTTACTGTCTGACCTGCGGGTTTCGCTGGGCGGCTGGAGTGTAGCGGGACTTCGGTCGTGTGGGGGCGGTCTCAGGGAGACCGCCCCTCGATCGTGCGACAACGCCGCAGGTAATGGCAGCGGCGGGCGACTGCTTGGCGTCGGCGGCGCCAGTTCGACCAGCTCAGCGCGTGATGTAGTCCTCGGTGTCCGCTCAGGTGCGGGGGCCGGGCACGACAAGCTGCCAGGAGTCGCCGAACCTCCGCCACTGTGAGTTCGATGGCCTCGGCTGTCCCATCTGTCCCGCCCCTTTTTCCCGGGGCTGGCATGCCGTGGCGGTCAGGAAGGCGTGGGCGAGCATGGCCAGAGTGATGTGCCGATACCAGCCCACGTAGCGGCGGACTTCGTACTGGTCCAGGCCGCATTCGTTCTTCGCGGCCTGGAAGCACTCCTCGATCGCCCAGCGGGTCCCGGCGACCCGCACCAGTTCCTGGACGGTGACCTGAAGGGGTGCGTAGGCGAGGTAGTAGGCGATCTCGTCGGGCTTGCTGACGCTGCGCCGGGCCAGTGCCCAGCGCATCCGGTGAGGGACCTCGCCCTGATAGTCGAACTCCGCGACGGCCGGCAGCCGCACCGCTGCCCAGTGGTAGACGCGGGGTCCCTTCGCGCCGTCGCCGCACGAGGTCTTCTCCCACGCTTCGTCCGGAGCCTGCGCGAACAGAACCTCGATCCGTGAACAGCCCACACTAAACTGGGACTTGGGGACGGCCAGCACGTAGCCGACACCCGACTGTTCCAGCAGCCGGCGGAATCGGTTGTCCTGACCGTAGGCGGAATCCGCGGTGACCCAGGCGATGGGCAGCGGCGAGGCGAGGGCCCGCAGCACCAGGTGCCGGGCCAGTTCACCCTTGGTGGCGAACTCCCGCTCGTCGGGGACCCTTGCGATGCGGCAGCGTTCCCGGTCCTCGGTCCAGGACTTCGGGAGGTAGAGCTCGCGGTCGACCAGGGCCCTGCCGCGGGTGGTGGCGTAGGCGGCGAAGACGCCGATCTGGCAGTTCTCGGTCCGGCCGGCGGTGCCGGAGTACTGGCGCTGGACCCCGGCGGAGGTGGTGCCCTTCTTGATGAACCCGGTGTCGTCAATGATCAGGACGCCGTCGGCCTCGCCGAGCTTGTCGGCAACGTATTCCTGCAGGTCGTCGCGGATGTCGTCGGGCTCCCACTTCGATCCGGCGAGGAGGTGCTGCAGGCCGTCGGGCGTGCGGTGGCCGGCCTGTTCCGCCAGCTGCCAGCTGTTCTTGCGGGCCACCGGGGCGAGCAGCCCGCGCACATAGTCACGCATCCGGCGGCGGAGCTCGACTCGGCCGAAGCGGTGCCCGATGGTCAGGAAGAGATCGTCCAGTTCGACGTCCCACTGCGCGGCGGCATACTCGGTGATCACCCTCGGAGGCTGCCCCGCTGCTGTCACTATCTGCGGCGTTGTCGCACGATCGAGGGGCGGTCTCCCTGAGACCGCCCCCACACGACCGAAGTCCCGCTACACTCCAGCCGCCCAGCGAAACCCGCAGGTCAGACAGCAAAGTCCTGCTGGAGTACTAGTACTCCAGCCGGACTTCGGTGTATGTCCTGTTCAACGGCTTGAGCGTGGGATTCCAGCTGGATGGTGCCGGGTGAGGAGCGGACTCCCCCGGCCTGTCCGGCGAACGGATGACCACGCCGTGTGGAATGACAGCGGCGGGACCGGGCCTGGCGTCGGCGGCGCCAGCTCGACCAGTGCATCCCGTGGTTGCTCTGGGCGACGGTCGCGGCCATCTCGTTCCGGTCTGCCAGGGTCAGATCGAGGGCTGCCGGGACCATCGTGGTTCCCTCGGAGCTGCCGCTGCCACGGGTCGCGTGGAAGAAGTACCGGAAGGCGTCTGGATGCGGTGCTCCACTGCTGCGGTGGGCACTGCTCCGACACGGCCATGAGATCTGCGGACGGATGCGCAGCCAGTCGGCGAGGGCGTCTTCGAGTGGTCGGGGGCGAACGTCATCCGGTCTCGCCCATGGCCCCGGCGAATTTCGAACTCACCGCGTCGACCACCGTGGCGTCCGGCGAGATCCAACTGCCGAATCGGCCGCCGATCGCACCCTCCGCAATCTCGCCGGCTCGCTCATCATCGACGCCGTTATAGGCGAGGAACCAGCCGAGCACCTGCTCACAGTGGCCGTACCAGCCGCTCTCGGCCTGCGTCCGGTCGGCCACCACGGTGACCAGCCGTGTGCAGGCCCGCTCCCAGTGCCAGGGATCCGCCGTGACCCCCGTCGAGTGCGACGGCGGCGCCAGCGTGGCAAAGCGCTCCGCAAGATCCTCCAACCAGTCACGCCACTCGAGCAGACCGGCGACGACCGATGGAGCGGTCTCTTCCGCCGTGGTCACGGAATGGGAGGTGCAGCACCACGCCTCGACGATCCCACCATCGGTGTCGCCCTCCCCTATCGACCAGTTCCACCCGCAGGCCCATCGGCCGTATCGGTCCACCAGGAACTCGGTGACGGCGACCAGTGAGCGCCCCCGGTGCTGTTCGGCAACCTCGGTGCTGGGCAGCAGGGGAGCGACAAGACCGGTCAATGTCTTCGCGGCATCCTCGTCCAGCTCGAACGGGTGCCGCGACGGATCTACTTCCGCCCAGGTCAGGGTGTGCGCCCACAGTTCAGTCACCATCTCACTCTGCCGTGTGCATCGCTACGACTCCAGTCGGTATCGAGCGGACTCCGGCAAGACGGGGAGGATCCTTGCTCAGCCTTCTGCACATCAGCTCAGCAGGGGGTGGCGCGTCGTCCTTTTCCCGACCCGACACGGTTGCGACGCCGACGGGATTCGAACCCGCGAGACAGACAGGGGCAAGGCCGCCCCGTCTCCGTCACTCGCCGCGGAGGGGCCCTCCCCCACGGCGATCGCATTGGACCGCTCTGCCACGGCACGCAACCTGCGGGACCACGCGCGGTCCCACTCCCACCCAGGATAGAGATGTCGTTCGTCCCGGACGAGTCCATATCTGGGATCCGACCGGCGCCCCGTGCGGCCCGGGATCGGCACGGTGTCCCCGGACCTCGGGTGGCCCCGTACCGCCGGAACGACCCGCCGCGGACACGGGGGCGGTTCCCCCTACCCGAGTGTCGGTTCGTCCGCGGGCGGGCCGACCCTGGACGCCTGATCGGTCGTACGTGGCAGCCGGGGGTGAGCGACGTCGTGCCGGGCGCTCCAGGCGTCGATGTTCCAGTCGAGCCTGAGCACGGCGACGTCGTCCGTGTGCCGGGCCGCGTTGAGGGTGCGGGCCTCCTTGATCAGGTGGTCGAGATGAGTCGCCGGGTCGTTGGGAGGCAGCTCGTGGATGAGTTGCAGGAGGCCCTCCACACCGAGCCGGTCACGGCCGGAGCCGTGGTGCCCTTCGGTGAGGCCGTCGGTGTAGATCGTCAGCGCTCCGGCACGCGGGAGCGGGACGACCGTGGCGGTCCAGGCCCCGAGCTCGGGGACGAGGCCCAGGGCCGTGCCGTGTGTCGCCGGTATCTCCCGGGTTCCTTCGGCCGTGGTGAGGAGCGGGCGGTGGTGGCCGGCGAGGTGGAGGGTGGCGGTCGCCGCCTCCTGGTCGAGGGTGATGATCGTGCAGGTGGCGAAGAGCATGTCGGTGCCGCACTCGGCGACCAGCACGCGCTCCATCAGCCGCAGGAGTTCCGGGCCCTGGTGCCCTCCCAGGACGAGGGAGCGCCAGGCGATGCGCAGGCACACGCCGACGGCCGCGGCGTCCGGGCCGTGTCCGCTCACGTCACCGACGACGGCGTGCAGCAGGCCGTCGTCTCCCTCGACGACGTCGAGGAAGTCCCCGCCCAGCAGGGCACCCTCCGCGCCGGGCAGATAGCGGCTCGTGACGGTGACGGCGGAGGTGTCGAGGATGGGTGGGGGCAGCAGTCGCCGTTCCAGGCGGGCGTTCTCCTCGGCACGCAGCCGGGCCTTCTGGGCCTGGGCGGCGGCGCGCTCGGTCTCGCTGCGGTAGACGGCGTAGCGCAGGGTCCGGTGGAGCAGCTCGGCCTCGACCCGGCCCTTGACGAGGTAGTCCTGGGCTCCGGCCGTCATGGCCTCGGCGCCGGCCTGTTTCTCGGACAGGCCTGTGAGGACGATCACGGCGGTGTGCGGGGCGATGGAACGGACGGCGGCGACTGCCTCGGTCCCCGAGATGTCGGGCAGGTGCAGGTCGAGGAGGATGCAGTCGATCGACCGGGCGGCGAGTTCGGTACGCGCGTCGGCGAGGGTCGTCCGCGTGGTCAGCTCGAACCGGAGCCCGGTGTCGTGGAGGAGCTCCTCGACGAGCAGGGCATCGGCCGCGTCGTCCTCGATGAGAAGGATGCGGTACGTGGGATCGGCGTCGGCCTGCCCCTGGGCGGCCATGTGGGAGAGGGTCACGACTCCTGCTCCTCGTCTGCGCGCGTCGCTGCCGGCATGGCGGAGAGCCCTTCCGGCGCCGGCGGGGCGCTCGCCAGGGTGAACGTGATGCGGGCTCCGTCATGGTGATCGGGGTCCACCGCGATCGTGCCGCCATGGAACTCGACGATCTTCTTGCACAACGCGAGTCCGATGCCGCTGCCCTTGTAGGCGTCCTTGGTGTGGAGCCGCTGGAAGATCACGAAGACCTTCTCGGCGTACTCAGGGGCGATGCCGATGCCGTTGTCGGTGACGGCGAACCTCCACAGCTCTCCGTCCCGCTCGGCGGAGACGTGGATGCGCGGTGCCGTTTCGGGGCGGTGGAACTTGATGGCGTTGCCGAGCAGGTTCTGCCAGAGCATGCCCAGTTGGGTGCTGTCGGCTGTCAGTGACGGCAGCGGGTCGTGGGTGATGGACGCGCCGGTCTCCTCGATGCTCACACTCAGCGAGGACAGCGTCCGCTCGTGGACGACGTCGAGGTCGACGCTCTCCAGCTCACGATGGACGCGTCCCACCCGGGAGAAGTCCAGGAGGTCGTTGATGAGGACCTGCATGCGGTTGGCGCCGTCGACCGCGTAGTCGATGTACTGGTCGGCCCGGTCGTCGAGCTGGCCGCCGTAACGCCGCTGCAGGAGCTGAGTGAAGCTGGACACCTTCCGCAGCGGCTCCTGCAGGTCGTGCGAAGCGACGTAGGCGAACTGCTCCAGCTCGGCGTTGGAGCGGTGCAGGTCGGCCGACTGCGCGTCGAGACGCCGTCGTGCCTCTTCGGTGTACGCCAGCTCCCGTACGAGCTGGCGGCGCATGAAGTCGATCTCCGAGCTCAGCCGGCGCAGGTCCGCCGGACCGGTGGGTGTGATGGGGTGCTCGAAGTCGCCGCCGGCGATGATCCGGGCGTCCCTGCCGAGCTGCTCCAGGGGTGACGTGATGCCCCGGCGCAGGGCCTCGAAGACCAGGACCGCGAGGGCGGCGATGACGGCCGCGATCGCGGTGAACACCCAGTTCCTCAACGCCATCGTGTCAGCCAGGTCCGCGGCGGCCCGCGTCCGGTCCGTCCGCAGCCTCTCCTGCTGGCCGGCGAGGGCGCCGCGGAGCGCGTCGAACGTCTCCTTGCCCTCCGCGGCCCGGCTGGCGGCCAGCGGAGCGGGCGAGCCGACCGGGGCGGCGGCGATGGGGCGGGCGATCCGCTCCTGCCACCTCTCCACCGCCTCCTGCACGGCCTGGAGATCCCTCAGACCGCCCGGATCGCCGCGGAGCAGCTCCTGGAGTCGCGCGGTGTGCGTGGCCTGGTCGGCCAGCCCCTGACGGTAGGGGTCGAGGGTCTCGGAGGCTCCCGTGAGTCCGTAGCCGCGGATGCCTGTCTCCTGGTTGAGCACCGCCGACTCCAGTCGGAAGGCGGTGCTGAGGGCCGGCGATTTGACGTTCACCAGGTCGTCGCTGAGCGAGGCGGTCCGTCCCAGCACCCAGGCCCCTGCGAGCCCGAGGATCGTCAGGACCGTCAGCGAAGCGGACACACCCACCCGCAGCCAGCGGCGCGTGGTCCAGGTGGTGAACCTGCCCGCGCGCGGTCCGGCGCTACCGCTCATTCCGAGAACTCCTCCGATGATGGCCGCCTCCAGCTGAGATGGACGACAGCGCACACTGTAGAACGCGGCCGACAACGATTGTTGTCGCAGGGTCGGATCTGCGCCTACAGTTCCGCATATGCCTGGCAGGAACTTCGTTCTGCGCACCACACCCGACGAGACGGCAGCCGTCGCGACGTCGGCGGTCGCTCACCTTGCGCGACGTCTTGCCCTCCAGCTCTTCGAAGAAGTCCCGTCCGCGCCGGAGGGAGCTCCGACCGGAAACCGCGAGGCGGCACAGGCCCTGACGGTCCTGCACCTGCTGGAACAGTTCCAGCAGGCCGCCGAGCAGCTCCAGCGCGGAGCCGCCCTGTCCGCAGCGCGTGCGGGTGCCGGTTACCCGCAGATCGGCGCTGCATGCGGGATGACACGCCAAGGTGCCCGACGCCGCTGGCCGGGACTCTTCGACCCATCCGACGACGCACCCATGGAGCACCCGATGATGACCACGCCTGTCCAGCCCTTCGACGTCCTGCTCGTCGAGGACGACATGGCCGACGCCATGCTCATCGAGGAGGCCCTGTCCGAGCGGGGTGCGCGGAACCTGGTGCAGGTCACCGATGGCGTGGCCGCGCTCGAACACCTCCGCACGCCCGGGACCCCCCGCCCGGACCTGATCGTCCTCGACCTGAACATGCCCCGGATGAACGGAAGGGACCTGCTGAAGGTCCTCAAGTCCGATCCCGCGTTCCAGACCATCCCGGTCGTCGTGCTCACCACGTCCTCCGCGCCCGACGACGTGAGCGGCGCCTACAACAGCCACGCCAACGCCTACGTGACCAAGCCCGTCAATCTGGACGAGTTCGAGGCCGCCGTCCAGAGCATCGACGCCTTCTACCTGGACACCGCCACCCGGCCGCCCCGCGGCTGACACGGGACGACAAGGTCACGGTCGGCCGTCGGGACGTCGCGGCCACGCGAGTCCGGCGGCGGGCTCCCCGGGGGGCCGCCGCATGGAGGATCTCGGCTACACATTGTGTCTCCACCGGGACCCGGGAAGTCGACGCCGCGCTGATCGCCGCCCGCCGCCGCCTGCCCAGGGGGCGCCCCGAGGACGACTCGGTCCTGATGGGGAGACCCGGCAGCTGGGACGCGGCCTGCCCGCCCCTGATCGGGGCGGGCAGGCTGTGTGGTCGACCCCGTGGTCGTACCCGGGGTTACTTCAGGCCGTTGCTGATCGCGTTCACGAGTTCACCGTTGCCGGTGTCGCCGTTGAACTCCCAGAAGAACGCGCCGCCCAGACCCTGGCTCTTGGCCCACGCCATCTTGGTGCCGACGGTCGCGGGGGTGTCGTAGCTCCACCAGTCGGAACCGCAGTGCGCGTACGCCGTGCCTGCGATCGTGCCGGTGGCCGGGCAGCTGGTCTTCAGGACCTTGTAGTACTGGTTGCCCGGTTCGACGCCGGCCGCCGGACCGGTGGCGCTGCCGCCAGGGGCGGACTGCGTGACGCCGGTCCAGCCGCGGCCGTAGAAGCCGATGCCGAGCAGCAGCTTGGTGGCGGGGACGCCCTTGGCCTTCAGCTTGGCGATCGCGTCCGCCGAGTTGAAGCCCTGCGCGGGGATGCCGGGGTACGAGGTCAGCGGGGAGTGCGGGGCCGTCGGACCCTGCGCGGCCCAGGCGCCGAAGAAGTCGTACGTCATCACGTCGTACCAGTTGATGTACTGCGCCGCGCCGCCGTAGTCGGCCGCGTCGAGCCGGCCGCCGTTGGAGCCGTCGGCGGTGATGGCCGCGGTGAGCAGGTTGTTCGGACCGAACTTGGCGCGCATGGCCTGCATCATGTTCTTGATCGAGGCCGGGCCGCTGGTGTCGCAGGTGAGACCGCAGGAGTTGGGGTACTCCCAGTCCAGGTCGATGCCGTCGAAGACGTCGGCCCAGCGCGGGTCCTCGACCAGGTCGTAGCAGGACTGCGCGAAGGCGGTCGGGTTCTGGACGGCCTGGCCGAAGCCGCCGGACCAGGTCCAGCCGCCGAAGGACCACAGGACCTTGATGTTCGGGTAGGCCTTTTTCAGCTTGCGCAGCTGGTTGAAGTGACCGCTCAGCGGCTGGTCCCAGGCGTCGGCGACACCGTCGACGGACTGGGCGGCGGTGTAGGACTTCTGGTAGTCCTCGTAGGGGTCGCCGATGGTGCACTTGCCGTTCTGCACGTTGCCGAAGGCGTAGTTGATGTGGGTGATCTTCGAGGCGGAGCCCGAGGTCACCAGGTTCTTCACCGTGTAGGAGCCCCAGTTGGTGAAGTAGCCCAGGTTGATCTTGCCGCTGCCGCCGGGGTTCTCGCCGCCACCGCCGCCGGTGGTGCGGACGGGAGTGGCGCCGGAGGCCGGGCCGGTCTGGTCGATGGTGTCGCGGGCGACGACCGTGTAGCTGTAGTCGGTGCCGGCGGTCAGGCCCGTGTTGGTGTAGGTGAGGCCGGTGACGGTGGCGACGGTGGTGCCGTCGCGCTTGACGTCGTAGTTCTTGACGCCCTTGTCGTCGGTGGCCGCGCTCCAGGTGAGCTTCACCGAGGTGTCGGTGATGTCGGAGGCGGCGGGGGTGCCGGGGGCGGAGGGGGCGTTGTCGCCGGGCTGGGTGGTGCCGTCACAGGCGGCTCCGTTGAGCTTGCAGCCGGTGGGGGCGCCGGTGCCGCTGCCGTTGAAGCCGAAGGAGACGGAGGCGCCGGGGGCGAGGGTGCCGTTCCAGCCGAGGTTCTTGGCGGTCCAGTGGTCCGCGGAGTTGGTGACGGTGGCGTCCCAGGCCGAGGTGACCTTGGTGCTTGAGGGGAAGTCCCACTCGACGGTCCAGGAGTTGAGCGTGGTGGTACCGGTGTTCTTCACCGTCCACTTGCCCTCGAAGCCCGAGCCCCACTCGGAGGCCTTGGTGTAGGTGGCGGTGGCCGAGGCGGCGGCTTCCGCGGGGGCGGCGAGGCCGACCATGGCGGCCAGCGGGAGGAGTAGCGCGGTGGCGCCCGCGAGGGCCTTGGACCGCTTGTTCAGGATGATGCTCTGCGCCGATCTGGTGCGGCGCCGCCGCGTTGGGGTACTCAAGGAAGCTCCTCGGGTGAGGTTCGGCGGGCAGGGGTGGTCCCTGGCCTGTCGACCCTGCGTGTCCCTGAGTGCGTGGTGTCCCTCCTCGGCACCCACCGCAGTGTCCCCGCGACCCTAAGAAGGACTAGACCAATCGTCAAGAGGTCTGGACCAAAAGGCCGTTGACGACTTCGCGACCTCGACCGCCACTCCGTCCCGGGTGCCGGGTGACAGGAGCCCCGATCGGACGGGCGCCCTTGACCCTGGCGACGGCGAAACCATCAACAGGGCCGGTGGAGTGCGTGGTTGCGTGCGCTGGCGATGATGAGGGAGACGTTTTGCCCGCCGAAGCCGAAGGAGTTGCTGAGTACGGCCTCTTGGGGGGCGTCTCGTCGATCCGCGACGAGATCGAGGTCGATGTCGGGGTCGACGCCGGCCGTGGTGAGGTTACGGGTGGGTGGGATGACACCGTGCTTCACGCTCAGGACGGCCATGAGCGCTTCGATTGCGCCGGCGGCGCCGAAGAGATGGCCGAGCGCCGCTTTGGGGGCGGTCACGGTGGCGCGGCCGAAGACCTCCCGGATGGCGTGCGCCTCGGCGACGTCGCCGACCGGGGTCCCGGTGGCGTGGGCGTTGATGTGGCTGATGTTTTCGGGGGCCAGGCGTGCTTGCGCGAGGGCTTTGCGCATGGCTGAGATCTGGCCGGAGCCGTCGGCGGCGGGGGCCGTGATGTGGTGGGCGTCGGCGGCGATGCCGACGCCCGCGAGCACTGCGTGGACGTGTGCGCCTCGGGCAGTGGCGTGTTCGGCGCTTTCGAGCACGACGACGGCGGCGCCTTCGCTGAGGACGAAGCCGGTGCGGTCCGCGGCGAACGGCCTGGAGGCTGAGGCTGGTTCGACGCTGTAGCGCGACAATGCCTGCGCCTGGACGAAGCCTGCAACGGTGATCGGGGTGATCGCGGCCTCGGTCCCGCCCGCGATGACTACCTCCGCCTCGCCTGCACGGATGAGCCGGGCCCCCAGGGCGATCGCCTCGGCGCCGGAGGAGCATGCCGAGACGGGCGTGTAGGCCCCGGCCCGCGCACCGTATTCGATACTGATCAGTGCTGCCGCCGCGTTGGGCATGAGCATCGGGACGGTGCGTGGCGAGACCCGCCGTTTCCCGGCCGTCTCCAGTACGTCGTGTTCCTTGAGCAGCGTCCGGACGCCCCCGATACCGGTGCCGATCACCGACGCGAGCCGGTCCGCGTCCACCCGGGGGGTGCCGGCATCGGCCCAGGCTTCGGCCGCCGCTACGAGGGCCGCCTGCTGGGAGCGGTCGAGCCGCCTGGCCTGCACCGGCAGCAGCAACTCGGCGGGGTCGATGGCCATGGTGCCCGCGACGATGTCGGGAAGGCCGGTGTCCTGGTGGCTTGGCAAGACCCCGCCGCGGATGCCGGACTCGCCGGCCAGCAGGGCACTCCATGTGGACTCCACGTCTCGACCGAGTGGTGTGATCGCGCCGAGTCCGGTGATGACGACTTCAGTCCGGTGCATGCCCTCGGACCTTTCTTGTATGCGATACAAACGAACGAGGCTTTGTTGTATCACATACAATGACGGGGTGGAGAAGAAGCGAACCGAAGCACGATCGACGTCGGCTCCGTCGCGGGACCGCGGTCGCGCGACGAGGCGCCGGCTGATTGAGGCAGCCGCACGGCTCTGCCGTGAGCGACCCGGCGCGGAGGTCAGCGTCGCGGAGATCGCGGATGCGGCAGACGCCTTCCCCAACCAGGTCACCTACTACTTCGGCTCCAAAGACTCGCTACTCGTGCACGCCGCGTTTCTCGCCTTGCTGCACGACGTCCGACGCATTGAGCGCATCGGTCGCCAGGCCCCCGATGCGGCGGCATTCCGACGCAACATCGCCCGCGCGGTACTCGCGATGCCCTCGCTCCCATCGGTCGCGCGAGCACTCGCCGGCGGGATCTCGAAGCCGGAACTCGGACTCGTGGTCGACCGGCACCTCCAGTTGCTGTTCCGGCAATCCGAACGCTTCGTGAGCCAGATCATCGATAGTCGCGGCTGGCGAACCCGCCGACCGCTCAGCGTGGAGACCAGGACGTTCTGGAGCACCGCGCTCGGCGCAGTGCTCCTCGTCCGCGCCGGGGCACACGGCACCGTCGCCGACCTCGACCTCGCCGGATCACTGACCATCCATGACCAGCCCGAGCACGGGTAGACCGGGGAGCGCCATGCGGGCGAGGGAGCCTGGCCGCCGTGGACGCACAACGCGTCAGGGCATCTGCTCTCCGGAGCACGTCCGGAACCGTGATCAGTGCCTCGTAGACGCTCGGGCGGAACGTACGGGGGCCGGTCTGACGAGCAGCACCGAGCCGTTTGGCCCCGAGCAACACGAGCGTCGGCGTCGTCCGACATCTCCTCGCAGAGCCGCAGCGCCTCGTCCAGGTCCTCCGTGACGAAGGTGCCACCAGGATCGAGTGTCCGGACCGGGCGTGGACGCCGCCGGACCGCGGACTCCTGTCACAGTACGCGGGCCCTGCTGCGATGGCGCAGCTTCATCCCGCCCAGGATCGCCGCCAGGGCGACGGCGGCCGCCGCGAGGGCGGGGCCGCCGACGGTGAGGGCGCGTTGCAGGGAGGCGGTGGCCGCGTATCCGGTACCCGCCTCGACGGCGGCCCACAGCGGGGCGGCGACGACGCTGTAGGGGGCGATGCGGAGGTAGGACACGCGGGTGGCGCCGGCCAGGTGGGGTACGAGAGTGCGGATCACCGGCAGGAAGCGGGAGAACAGGACGGCCTGACCGCCGCGTCGGGCCATCAGCGCCTCCGTGCGCTGCCATACGGCGTCGGGCAGGCCGCGGCCCAGGCGGCCGGTACGCAGGCGAGGGCCGAACGCCCGTCCCGTGCGGTGGCCGAGGAAGTCACCTGCGACCACCGCGCACGCGGCGGTCGCGATCAGCAGCGGAAGGTCGAGCTGCCCGGTGCGGGCCAGTGCGCCGGCCGTGAGCAGCAGGGTCAGGGTGGGCACGAAGGCGCCGATGAGCAGGACCGACTCGGCCAGGACGGCCAGGACCACGATCCCGTACGCGGCTGTCGGCGGGACGTGGCTGAGGGCGGTGATCAGCGCGTTCACCGGTCGGCTCCGGTCGCGGTGTGCTCCGGGCCGGGGATCGCGGAGGGTGGACGGGTCAGCTGCCAGACCCTTGCGGGGGGCAGGTTCGACCAGACCGTCCAGCATCCGGTGGCGTACTGGCGCTGGTAGCCGCGCAGCACCTCTTCCACTGCTTGGTGGCGGCGGGCCTGTGCCCGGGTCGCGACCAGGGACCGGGCCTGGCGGCTGCCGAGGTAGGCGAAGTAGGTCAGGTTGCCGCCGGGTTTGAGCAGCTCGAGATAGCGGTCCATGATCGTCTGGACCTGGGCGGGTGTGAAGTTGGCGAAGGGGAGGCCCGAAAGGATGACGTCGTAGCGCCGGTCGAGTTCGAGGTCCTCTACGCGGCGCGCGTGGATGCGGACGAGCTGACCGCGGCCCGCGAGGTGGGGGTGCGTGTGCACGAGCCGGTGCAGCCTGGCAGTGAAGCGCGGGTTGGTCTCGGCGATGTCCAGGAGGCTTCCGGGCGCCAGCTGGGGAATCAGCGTGCGGGTGACCGCCCCGGTCCCCGCTCCGGCCTCCAGTACGTTCACGGGCCGGTCCCCCCGGGCTCGCACGGGGTCGGTCAGGGCGCGGGCAAGGGAAGGGCTGCTGGGGGCGATGGCGCCGGTCCTGTGGATGTCGCGGGCGGCTTCGAGGAGAAACATCCAACCCTCGGCATGGCGCTGCGCGATGACTCGTTCAGGTGAAGTGGTCCGCTTATCCATGGACTGAACGCTAGAAATGGTTCTGGGCCTTGAAATCATCCGATGTGCGCCCGGATGCCCCTACGAAAGTAGGGGGTGAAGCGGGATGATGGTCGGAGTCCTTCCGCGGCGCCCGCTTCTAGAATTCTGAGCGTGAGAGCAAGCTGGACACTCCCGTCCGCATGGAGCGCCTATCCCCGCCGGGGCGTGGTGGTCCTGGCGACCGCCACGGCCGTTCTCAACGGTGCGGTGACCGCGGACGGCCAGTACCTGACGCCTCGCACCGCGGTCGCGGTGGTGAGCGGTGCGGCGCTGCTGGCAGGTCCCCGGCTTCCGTGGTTCGCCGCCCCGCTCACCGCGGTGGTGGCAACGGGGCTGTGGGGGTGGCCGATGCTGTCGCTGCTCCTCGTCGCCCTGTTCGACCTGGCCGCGTGCCGCCGCATCACGATGGCCGTAGGCAGCTGCGCCGTCGTGCTGGCCGTCAACGCGGTGGCACCGGCGGCGATCTCCCTGTGGCGCCCACAGCAGTACGGCCCCGTCCTCTTCATGCTTCTGGCCATGGTCGGCGGGCTCTGGATGGGCAACCGCCGCCGTCTGGTCAGGGCGCTGAACGACCAGGTCGAGCATCTGCGCGTCGAGCGGGAGCTCCGGGAGGAGACGGCGCGGGCCGCGGAACGTTCACGCATCGCCGCCGAGATGCACGACGTGCTCGCCCACCGTCTGAGCCTCATCGCCCTGCACACCGGTGTCCTGTCCACACGGGCCTCGACCCTGCCTCCCCCGGTCGCCGAACGCCTCACTCTGCTGCGTACCGCTTCCACCGAAGCCCTGGCGGACCTGCGGGACGTCCTGGGGGCCCTGCATGAACGCGGCCCCACCGCCGAGGCCCCTCCCTCCCCCATCCTGCGCGACGTCCACGAGCTCGTCGAGCAGGCCCGGGAGGCCGGCCAGCAGGTCGAACTGCGGGTCAGTGGGAGAGCCGAGCAGGCGCCGGCGTCGCACCGGCTGGCTCTCTACCGCCTCGTCCAGGAAGGCCTAACGAACGCCCGCAAGCACGCGGCCGGCGCACCCGTGCGCATCCGTCTGGACTACGGAGGACCCGCCACCGTCGTGGAGATCATCAACGGCTCCGGCGAAACGGCCGGACACGGCACCCCCTCCGGTTTCGGACTGGTGGGTCTGGCCGAACGCGTCCGTGCCCTGGGTGGGGACCTCCACGCAGGGCCTCACGGACCTGGCTCCTGGCGGCTCGCTGCCCGCATCCCCCGACCCGCACCCCCGGCACAGAACGGCTCCCGCCCATGATCCGCGTGATGATCGCCGACGATGACGCCCTGGTCCGCCTCGGCCTGGCAGACCTCCTGAAGGGCGATGAGGACATCGACGTCGTCGCTCAGGCCTCCGACGGTCTCCACGCGGTCGAACTGGCCACCGCGCGCCGCGTCGACGTGGCCCTCGTCGACGTGCGGATGCCCCGCATGGACGGCATCACGGCCACTGCCCACCTGCGCGCCCTGCCCCACCCGCCGAAGGTCATCACCCTGACCACCTTCGACCTCGACGAATACGTCTACAACGCCCTGGCCGCCGGAGCCGACGGGTTCCTGCTCAAGGACACGGATCCGGCCGAGATCCTGCGCGCCGTCCACCTGGTCGCGACCGGTTCCGCGATGCTCCACCCCACTGCCGCCCGCCGCATCATCGACCGGTACCACCGGTCAGGGCTTCCCCAGGCCGCCGGGGCCCGTGACCGGCTGGACCGGCTCACACCCCGCGAACGCGATGTCCTGGCCCTGCTCGCGCAAGGGGACACCAACGCCGACATCGCGGCCTCCCTGGGGATGCGCGAGAGCACGGTGAAGGCCCACGTCAGCCGCATCCTCACAGCTCTGGACGTCACCAACCGCGTACAGGCCGCCCTCCTGGCCCGCGACGCCGGCCTCACCTGACGCGTCCCCGCTCCCGCGACGAGAGAGGTGTCGGGACGAACACGGAGCTGCACCGGTGTTCCCGGACTTACGGCGTGAGCAGCGCGTCCGCGTGGCACAGGCCGCTCTCCTCCACCAGGTCGTCCAGCGACTGAGGTGTTCGTACGGGAATCAGCACGGTGTCGTCGCCCCGATGGAGGACTCCGTACACTCCCGGTCGCGGCAGGCTGTTGTACGCCCACGGCGCCGAGAAGTAGTAGGCCCCGGTGTCGTGCAGCACCACGAGGTCGCCTTCCGAGAGTGCGGGCAGCAAGCGCTCGTGCGCCACCACGTCCCCCGCGAAGCACAGGGGCCCGGCGACGTCCTGGGGCACCACGGGAGTCGTCTTGAGCATGCCGTCCGGGGCGTGACCGGTGATCCGCACGGGCCAGGCGTCGGGCATGAACACGGTACGGGTCGCCACCTGCGCTCCGGCATGGGTGAGCGCGATCCGCCGGCCGCCCGAGGTCTTGACGTACTCGACCACCGCCGCGGTGAAGCCGTTCTTGGCGAGCAGCGACCGGCCGAATTCGGTGACCAGCTGGTAGCGGCCGTCGAGCAGGGCGGGTTCGACGTCGGTGAGGACGCGGACATAGTCCTCGAACGTCGGCCTGGTCGTGTCGTCGGAGAAGTTGACCGGCAGTCCTCCGCCCAGGTCGAGGCTGGTGACCTGGCGTCTGCCGACGTACTCGTCGATGTCCTCCGCGAGTCGGTGCAGCGCGGCGAGTCCTTGCGCGATCAGCGGGAGGGGGCAGCCCTGCGAGCCGACGTGGGCGTGGAGGCGGGTGAGCCAGGGACGCTGCAGGAAGGCTTCGAGCACGCGCGCACGGGCCCCGGGGTCGTCCAGGGCGACCCCGAACTTGGAGTGGGGGGTGGCCGTGCTCATGGCCGCAATGGCGCCGGCCCCGACCTGCGGGTTGACGCGCAGACCGATGACGGACGGGGAGTCGGAGGGACGCAGGGCGTCGATGCGATGGAGCTCGGCGAGATTGTCCGCGTTCAGCGCGATCCCCAGCGTGAGCGCGTCACGGATCTCCGCCCGGGTCTTGGCCGGCGAGTCGAGAACGATGCGCTCGGGTGGGAATCCCGCGGCCAGTGCCAGGCGGGTCTCGCCCGGGCTCGCCGCTTCGCAGCCCATGCCGGCGTCCGCCAGGAGCCGCAGGACCGGAACGAGCGGGCAGGCCTTGGCGGCGAAGGCGTGCAGGACGTCCGGCACATGGGTGAAGGCGTCCTGGAGTGCGGTGACGCTGTCGCGTACGCCCTGGACGTCGATGAAGCCGGCGACGGGGTGGCCCACTCCCACGACGCCCTCCAGCGTCGCTTTTCGCAGGGTGGCCTGAACTTTTTCCTGGTGCAGCATGATGCGTCTTTCCCTTCGCTTCCAGCGGGTGCGGCGCCCGGTCACCTCGGGTGAGCGGACGTGAGGGGCGAGGCCGTGCTCTGGTGGCGGGCGCCGAACGCCTCGTCGTGCGTGGTGGCGTCGCGCCCGGTCTGCCGGAGGTCGCTCACTCGACGTCGAGCCGCAGCACGTCGTCGATGGTCTCCCTCCGGACGATGACGCGTGCGGTGCCGTTGCGGACGGCGATGACGGGTGGGCGTGGCTGGCAGTTGTAGTTGTTCGCCATGGATCGGTGGTAGGCGCCGGACGCGGGCACGGCCAGGAGGTCGCCGACGGCGAGGTCGGCCGGGAGCGGGGCGGAGTCCACGACGATGTCTCCGGACTCGCAGTGCCGGCCGCAGACGGTGACCGTTTCCTCGGCGGCCGTCCCCGTGGCGCGGCCTGCCCGGACGGCCGTGTAGGAGGCGTCGTACAGGGCGGGGCGCATGTTGTCGCTCAGGCCGCCGTCCACGGACACCCACGTGCGCAGTCCGGGCTGGCGCTTGATCGTGCCCACGGTGTAGAGGGTCACCGTGGTGGGTCCCGCGATCGCCCGCCCGGGCTCGACGGCGAGCCGCGGCATGGGGAGGCCCGCTTCGGCGCACGCCTTCTGGACCCGGTCGATGACGACCGGGGCGACGTCCCGCACGTCCAGGGGCCTCTCGTCGAGGAGGTAGGCGATGCCCAGGCCTCCTCCCAGGTCGAGTCGGCGCAGCAGGACTCCGTGCGTGCGCGCGGTGTCGGCCATGAGGCCGACGAGTCGGTCGGCGGCGACTTCGAAGACGTCCGGGCGCAGGATCTGCGAGCCGAGATGGCTGTGCAGGCCCACCAGTTCGAGACCGGGCGAGGCCAGGACCCGGGAGATCGCACGGTGGGCGCTTCCGGTGGACAGGGAGAAGCCGAACTTCTGGTCGTCGGTGCCGGTGGTGATGTGGGCGTGCGTGTGCGCCTCCACGCCCGGGGTCACCCGGATGAGGACCTGCTGGAGCACGCCGTGGAGACCGGCGATGGCCGACAGCCTCGATATCTCGTCCTCGGAGTCGACGACGATCAGCGAGACCCCGTAGGCGACGGCCTCCGCGAGTTCGGCCGCCGACTTGTTGTTGCCGTGGAAGATCAACGAGGCGCCGGATACTCCCGCGCGCTGGGCCGTGCGCAGCTCGCCGGCGGAGCACACGTCGATTCCCAGTCCCTCCTCCTTGAGCCACGTGGCGACTTGGTGGCAGAGGAACGCCTTGCCGGCGTAGTAGACGTCGTGGCCGCCGAAGGCGTCGCGCCAGGAGCGGCAGCGGCCGCGGAAGTCCTCTTCGTCCAGGACGAAGGCGGGGGTGCCGAACTCTTCGGCGAGATCGCTCAGGAGCATGCCGCCGATCTTCATGCCTTCGGTGCCACTGGTGGTCGTGACGGGCCACAGGTGCTGAGGAGGGTGCACGATGGTTCCCCTTCGAGAGGGCGCTCAGTAGGTGGTCAGAAACCGGTGGAGGACGCGGACCCCGAAGTCGAGGCCTGTCACGGGCACGCGCTCGTCCACTCCGTGGAACATGCCGAAGTAGTGCAGGTGGGGGTCGAGCAGGAGGGGTGTGAACCCGTAGGTGCTGATCCCGATCTTCGCGAAGGCCTTGGCGTCGGTGCCGCCGGACTGGATGAAGGGCACCGGGTGCGCGTGCGGGTCCTGGCTGCGGAGGGCGTCGGCCATGGCGGCGAAGGCTGGTCCTTCGTGGTCGGCTGCGACGGCGTCCTCACAGTTGATGAACTCCCGGGTCACCTTGGGGCCGAGGAGCCGGTCGACGGTCTCCAGGAAGGTGGCTTGCGCTCCGGGGAGGAACCTGCCGTCCACCTCGGCCCGGGCGCGGGAGGGGATGACGTTCACCTTGTGGCCGGCCTGGAGCACGGTGGGGTTGGTCGTGTTGCGGATGGTGCAGTCGAAGAGTTCACCCAACTGTCCGAGGCGGGCGGCCTCGTCCTCCAGTCGGGTGCGGTCGATGCGGATCCCCAGGATGCGGTCGAGGGCGTCCAGCAGGGTGCCCACTGCCGGCGACACGACGGTGGGCCATCGATGGGTGGCGAGTCGTGAGAGGGCGTGCACGAGTTCCGCGACGGCGTTGTCCTGGGCGGGGCCCGATCCGTGGCCGGCCGTGCCCCGTGCGGTGAGGCGCATCCACGCGGTGCCGCGCTCTCCGACGGCGATGGGGTATACGCGCGCGTCGGTCCCGGCGTGCCTAGGCCGTGTGGTGATCGAGAACCCGCCCGACTCGCTGATCGCCTGCTCCACACCGGCGAAGTGCTCCCTGTGCGTGGTGACGACGTGGCGTGAGCCGTACTCTCCCGTCGCCTCCTCGTCCGCCAGGAACGCGAGGACCAGGTCGCGGCGGGGGCGGTGCCCGGTGCGGGCCCAGGCCCGGACGAGGGAGAGGACCATGGCGACGGTCCCCTTCATGTCCACCGCTCCCCGCCCCCACAGACAGCCGTGGTGGAGATCGCCGGATAGGGGGTGGCGGGTCCAGTCGCGGGGTTCGGCGGGCACGGTGTCGAGGTGCCCGTGCACGAGGAGCGGGGGCAGGTACGGGTCCAGGCCGGTGATCCGCGCGAGGACGCTCGTACGGCGGGGCCTGGGTTCGGTGAGGGTGGTGGCGACTCCGACCTGGTCGAGGGCTTCCGCGACGTACTCGGCGGCCTGTCGTTCGCCGGGTCCTGTCTCGTCCCCGGCGTTGGTCGAGTCGATGCGCAGGAGGTCGGAGCAGAGCCGGGCGACGTCGTCGGCGAAGCCGTCGTGCAGACCGTGGGGTGGTGCGAGGGTCACGGAGGTCTCCGCGGGGAGTCGGGACGGGGAAGCTGCGGGCGGTCAGTCGAAGTGGTCCTCCATCGCGGCGCCCGCGATGGTGGTGCACACCTTGAAGGTCCTGGCCGCCGTGGTGGCGTCGGGTGACGTGAAGGCGACTCCGCACGGACCGTTGTGCTCGACGGTCGGGACGGCGAGCACCGCCGCGGCCAGATGGGGCGCGTGGAAGTCGAGCTCGAAGCGGTGGGGCCCTGCGGGGCCGCCGCGCACGCGCCGTGTCCGTCCGTCCAGGTGCTCGGTGGGGACGCTCTGGGCGCGCACGGCCTCCGTGGCCTGCGCGCGCAACAGCTCCGCGCTCCGCGTGGGAGGCAGGCACAGCGCGGCGTACCGGCTGACGCATTCCTTGACTGCCACGACGCGGGCGTCCGGGGCCCATGTCCGGGCTGCCTCGCAGGTGCGGTCGTCGCCGGTGACCAGGATGACGGGCACGCCGTGTTCCTCCGCGATCAGGGCGTTCATGCGCCCTTCGTCGGCGGGCTCACCGTCGATCCGGAAGGCGGTCAACCCGGTTCCGAGGTACGTGTGGGACAGGACGCCCTGCTGTCCGGCGCCGGTGTGGTAGCCGAGGAGGACGACTGCGTCGGCCCGGTCGATGCCCTCCATCATGCCCAGCGGTTTGTGGCGGCCGGTGAGGAGGCGCGCGCGGGGATCGAGGGCCTCGATGAGCAGGTTCCGCTGGGTGTAGTGGGCGTCGTTGACCACTACCTCCCCGGCGCCGCCCGCGAGGAGTCCGTCGACGACGGCGTTGACGTCGCCGGTGAACAGGGGACGCAGTCGTTCCCAGGAGGCCGTGCCAGGTTCGACGTCGTCCGGGCAGGTGACGCCCGTGACGCCTTCCATGTCGGCCGAGATGAGCACACGTGTCATCGGGGGGTCCCTCGCTGCGGGGGCAGGGTCACGCGGTGCCGGGCTGTGTCGAGTACCGCGTCCGCGCCGAGGGGGAGGGTCAGCTGCCGCAGTCCGTGACCGGCGGGCAGTCCGGATGCCACGGGGACGCCCAGATCGGACAGGCGGTCCCGCAGGACGCCCTCCACGTCCTCCGGGGGGCCGCACGCGGAGAAGTCGCCGAGCACCACCCCGGCCGTGCGCTGCAGCACGCCGGCACGTCTGAGCTGCGTCAGGGACCGATCCAGGCGATAGGCGTCCTCGCCGACCTCTTCGAGGAAGAGGACGCACCCCTCGGTGTCGGGTGCGGTGGGGGTTCCCATCGACGAGGCGAGCAGGGAGAGGTTCCCACCGGTGAGGCGCCCCTCCGCCCGTCCGGGCACCAGGACGGGCCCGGCGAGGGCCAGCGAGCGGGCGGACGGACCGAAGAGGGCCGCGTGCAGGTGACGGGCGGTTTCCTCGTCGTCGTGAAGCGGTCGGCAGGCCGGCATGGGGCCGTGGAGCGTGACCAGGCCGAGCCGGTCGCCCCACGCCTGGTGCAGGCAGGTGATGTCGCTGGAGCCGACGAGGAACTTGGGGCCCGCGGCGGCGAGGCGCGGGTAGTCGAGCAGGTCGGCGATGCGCTGGGTTCCATAGCCGCCCCGTGCGCAGAAGACTCCTCGGACCTCGGGTTCGAGCCAGGCTTCGGTGAGGTCGTCGAGGCGGTCCTCGTCGGAGCCCGCCAGGTAGCCGAGCCGGGTGGAGAAGAGCCGGGGAGTCGAGCGCACCGTGAGGCCCCAGCTCTCCAGCAGGCTCCGGGCGGCGGACATCTCCGTCGCGTCCACGGGCCCGGCCGGCGCGACGACGGCCACGGTGTCTCCAGGTCGCAGCGGCGAAGGGAGCAGGCGGGGCCTCCTCACGTCGGCCGGTGGGGTGCCCTCGGTGGCGGCCGTCATGACTGCGGCTCCGGGAGAGAGGAGCGCACGGGGCGGCCCGTACTCACTCCCGCTTCTTCGGAAAGGGTGAAGATCCGCTCGTAGAAGCGGAGCTCGGTCTCAAGCGCGGCCCGGATGGTCTCGGCGCGCCGCCAGCCGTGGCGTTCGCCCGGGAATTCCGCGTGCTGGTAGGGGATGCCGGCCTTTCTCAGGGCCCCGGCCATGGCTGAGGACTGGGCGGGGTCCACGATGGCATCCTCCAGGCCGTGAAGCAGGAGCGCGGGCCCACTGGCGTGAGGTGCGGCAAGGACGGGCGAGCGCTGTTCGTAGAGGGCGGCGCACTGCGGCAGGGGGCCGATCAGACCGTCCAGGTAGTGGGACTCGAAGTCGTGGGTGGTGTCCGCCCAGCTGACGGGGTCGGTGATGCCGTAGAGGGACACCGCGCCGACGAAGGTGTCCGTGTGGGTCAGGGCGGCGAGCGCGGTCCAGCCGCCAGCGCTCCCGCCCCGGATCGCCAGCCGGTCGGGATCGGCAAGCCCTTCGGCGACCAGGGCCCGCGCGACGGTCACGCAGTCCTGGACGTCGACGACTCCCCAGGCACCTTTCAGGCGCTCCCGGTACGCGCGGCCGTATCCGACGGACCCGCCGTAGTCGACGGTCGCGACGCCGATGCCCCGGCTGGTGAAGTAGGCGATCTCGAGGTCGTACACCATGGGGTAGTCGCCGGTGGGGCCGCCGTGCACGAAGACCACCCAGGGAGAACGCGCTCCGTCGGCGGTGGTGCGGTGCGGGTGGGTGGGTGGATAGGTGTGGGCGCGCACCAGGATGTCGTCGGTCTTCGTCCGGCCCCGGGCGGACTGGATCGAGCCGGCGGGGAAGGTGCGTGCGGTGGGCTGGGGCAGCCAGGCGGGATCCACGTGAGGTCGGGACGAGGCGGAGACGATCCGCGCGTCGTGGACGGGCGCGGTGCCGGTGGCGGGCACCGCGGCGGTGAAGACGGCGTAGGGAAGGGTCGGGCCCGCTCCGACGGCGACCAGGCGGCCGGTGTCGGCGTCGATGCTCTGGACGAAGTCGGTATACGGGAGGTCGAGCGGTGTCAGTACGGGGAGCCCGGGTCCGGCGTCGGGATCCACCACGGAGATCCGTCGTCCCGCGCCTGTGCCGTGGATGGCCACCGCGCGTCCGTCAGGGAGGGGGGCGAACCACGAGGTGCCCGGTTTCCACAGGGCTCCGCCGAACTCCTCCTCCACGTCCGCGACAACCCGTGCGGGGCCTCCCCGGGCGGGCACGAGGTGGAGGTTCCACCAGCCGGCGGGGTCGGTGACCGCCCAGAGGGTGTCGGCGTCCTGCCACTCGGCCTGGGCCACAGACTCCGTGGGACCGCCCGCCCGGATGTCGTGGACGCCGGCCCTCCCGTCGGCCCGCAGGGGCGCGACGCACAACTCCGTGCCGTCCCACGGCATGTCGGGGTGATTCCATCCGATCCAGGACACGTGCCGGCCGTCCGGCGACATGCGGGGGCAGGTCATGAACCGGTGGGTCGCGGCGATCGTCCGTTCGGTGCCGGTGCTGAGGGACACGGCCACGAGGGCGCGTTCGACGTCGCGTACCCCGCCCGAGCGGGTTTCGCGCACTGCCCAGACCTCGTTCCGCGACGGAGGAACATAGAGATCGCCGTAGGTGACGTTCTTGCGCGTCGGCGTCAGGGGGCGGGGCTCGTCGTGGCCGTCCGGGCAGTGCACGTAGAGACGCTGGTCGTGCCAGTGGGTGAAGACGACACCGTCACCGGTGGGGCGCCAGCTCCGGCCGCCGTACTCGTGGAGACCGTTCCGGGCGTCGAGGCCCCCTGGGAGCACGTCCTCGACCTCACCGGCCGGTGTGGTGCGCACGACGCAGCGGCGCCCGGCCTCGTCGGGTCGTGGTTCGTCCCACCAGACGTCGTCGCCGACCAGGGAGACCCAGCCGGGCGTTCCGTCCTGGCTGGCGACGACCGCGGCGGTGATGTCGGAGGGCCAGGCCCGGAAGGCACGCGGCGTGCTCCGGGCGGCGGGCGAGTGGTTCATCGGGGTTACCGCCTTGTGCCCATGAGGATGGGCGTCGTGAGGTTCGATCGGTGAGGGGTCTGGCACGCCGGCCTCTTTGTCCCGCCGGGCGGACCGCGGGGGGCCGGTTGCTTCGCTGGGTCCGGGCTCACGGCGCGGGGCAGCACACGTGGGGGGTGGGGCTGGCCGGTGCCGGCCGCGGACGGCGGGGACGAGCGGGGCCCGCCCCGCCAGGGGTGCGTCGTGCAGGCAGGTGAGCGCGCCGGACACGTGGGCGCCGAGGCGTTACCGCGGCGGTGGGCAGTGATGCACCGTGCCGTCACGTGGACCGCGGCGGTGCGGCGGAGCTGTTCTCATGACTCACACGGTAGAGAGGCCGCCCCGGCTCGAGCGATCAACAAAAGGTCCCGGCCTGGAACGGGGGACACGACATTTCGTCGGTCCAGGAGTGCCCTACGGGGTCACCAGTTCGGGTCGAGACCGCGCACGTGCGCGGGGAGGGGCAGGTCAGGCGGGTACAGAAGGTAGACCACTCCCCCGCCGCCGGACGCCGACAGCCACACGCGTTCGAACTCCCCGCGCGCGTAGACCCTTCGTACGTCCTCGTCGGTGGCGGAGAGCGGGTCGTTGGCGACGACGTCTCCGTCCTCCGTGAACCCGCAGACGATCTTGATGCTGCCGGCCGGCGAGTAACCCGCGCCCGCCAGTTCGCCGATGCGGAAGCTCTGGGCCGTGGCGACCGGAATGCCCGCGCAGATGAAGCGTTCGAGCTCGCTCAGCGAGCGGAGACGCGTGACCAGGCCCCTGAGTCCGTACCGCGCGGGATAGGCGGCGTTGAAGGCCCAGTTGCCGCAGCCCTTGTAGGCGTAGTCGTACACGGCACGGGCCGTGTAGTCGACTTGCGGGGCGGTGTCGGCGGGGTCGATCCACGCCGTTTCGTCGTCGCTCGGCCCGTGGCCGAAGTATTCGACGAGCATCGCCGTGCAGGCGGGCGCCGACCAGGCTTCTCCGCCTCCGTCCCATTGCGGACTGTGGCCGGTGTGCACCTCCTGGGAGCGGCGCGGTACGTCGAGGACCTTGCCCCGGGCCCCGGCGGGTGCGCTCACCGCTTGGCGGTGGCCGGGGGGCAGCGACGACGCGGCGAGGCAGAGGGTCTGGACGACGGGCCCTTCGGAGGTGCCCCGCGTGCGCGCCAGCCTGACCTCGAGTTCGTAGCCGTGCACGGGCCGGCCGGGGGACGCCACGAAGACGTCCACGTCCGCCGATCCGAAGGGGTCGGCCTGGCCGGGCACGGTGGTGCGGTGTACGACGTCGTCGTCGGACGTCCAGTGCGCCATGACGTACCAAGCGGAGGGATCTCCCTGCGCGTCGCGCACACGGAGCCGCACCCTCAGCCGGGTTCCCGCCGGAGTGAGAGCGGTCCACGAGGGGATGAGTTCCTCGGCCGGGAAGGGCAGCTCGCGCCAGCCGGTGGAGCAGGTCGCGTACTCCCACTCGAGCGTGGCGTGCCCGTGCTGATCCACGAAGGCCTCTTGCCCTTCGGGGTGTTCCAGGCGCAGGGCTCCGTCCGACCAGGCCGTTCCAGTGAACGTGGCATCGGAGAAATGACAGGCCTCCGACCAGCGGTGCAGCACCGCCTGAGGATCGAACGGGTCGTTCGTTCGCCCACAGTTCTCGCCTGTCACGGTCTTCCCTGCTGCTTTCTCGTAGCTTCGGTACGACCCTGCCTGACGCTGGTGGCGGGGCGGGGCCCACATGGTAGCGGCCTGGACTTCCCGATGAGGAGTTCCAGGCCGCTCCGGATGCCGCCTGCGGTCAGTTCACCGCACGAGGCAGTACGGCGGCCGGGTTCACGACGACGTCGTCCGCCTTGACGAACATGATGCGGTGGCCGAACTGCACCTGGTGGTACCTGAGCGCGCCGCGGACCACGGTGTGGCCGGCGAGCTCGAAGGTCTTGGAGTGGTAGTACTCGCCGTTGACCGTCTGGCCGACGCTGTAGAACTGTCCCGGGAGGAGTGTGTACTGCAGCGGCACCAGGGGCTGGACCGGAATGTCCGCGGGATACGCGGCGGGCTCCGGGTAGGCGCGGCCGTAGAGCGGCGCGCTGTCGAGTCCGGGGCGCAACCGCGCCACCAGCCCCTTGGAGGGCAGCGTCATCGCGTGGCGGGGGTCGTTCTTGAACCAGCCCTTCTGCCCCAGGTACCACAGGGCCGTCCAGTCGCCGCGGCGTTCGGCCACCACGTACTTCTGCCCGGTGCTCACACGCGCGGCGTGGTTGTAGACGGACCAGGTGCCGGGGGACGGACGGATGCCGACGTCGGTGACCAGCGGGGCGTCTTCCCGGGGTTCGCTGCGCAGGGTGATGGAGGCGGACCCGTGCACGGGGCAGAGGTCGGCCGGAGTCGCTCCGCAGTAGTACGGCTCCGTGTTCGAGTCGTAGTCGGGGCGGATCGTCACCAGCGGCGAGGTGGCCTTGCCGTGGGCCTTGAACGGCTTGCCCAGGAGGCCGAAGTAGTGGTCCCAGTCCCAGTAGGGGCCGGGGTCCTGGTGCATGCCGGCGACGTTGGCGGGCACGGTGCCCGGCACGTTGTCGTGGCCGATGACGTGGGCCCGGTCCAGGGGGACGTCGTACTTCTTGGCGAGATGGCGGACGAGGCGGGCGGACGTCCGGTACATGGCTTCGGTGTACCACTGGCCGCCCTCGGCCAGGAAGCCCTCGTGTTCGAGACCGATGGACTTGGAGTTGACGTACCAGTTGCCGGCGTGCCAGCCGACGTCCTTCGCCCGCAGGTGGTTGGCGATGTGGCCGTCCGCGGAGCGGAGACTGTAGTGCCAGGACACGTAGGTCGGGTCCTGGACCAGCTTGAGGGTGGTGTCCCAGGTCGCTTCGGTGTCGTGGATCACGATGTAGTCGATCGCCTGGTTGTTCGGACGGTCCGAGAGGTCGTGGTTCCCGAAGTCGCCCGGCTCTTCGGAGAGCATCTGATACGGGGCCGGCGTCCAGTCGCAGCCCAGGTCGCGGGGGCAGTCGGCGCCCGGCACGGTGGCCTTCAGCCCGAGCCTCTCCAGCTGCCGGGTCTCCGGCTGGACGGGCACGGGGGGAAGGGTGACGACGGTCCCGTCGTCGGTGCGGCGCGACTCTCCCGCGTTGATCAGCGAGAAGACGTCGTCGGCGAAACGGCGGGCCGCGCCCGTCTCGCCGGCGCCCGAGTAGGCGGCGACCGCCGCGTACCACTGGGCCGGGTCTGTGCTCAGGGGCAGGCCGGCGGACCGCTGGTGGTCCGCGAGGAGCGCGGCGCCGCCCTCGATGTTGGCCGCGGGGTCGGTCCTGAGGCGGCTCGCCGGCAGTCCCGTGAGCGCCGCGGCCCGGCCCAGGGTCTCCAGTGAGGCGGGGAGCCGTTCCTGATCGACGGGTGTGTCACGGCGTACGAGGGGCGGCCGGGAGGTGTCGCCCCGCGGGTCCTCGTGACCGCTCGAGTGGTGGGGCGTCTCGGCGAGCGCCGCCCGGGCGTCGGTCAGGTGCATGGGGCCGAAGCCCGCGTCGACGCTGGGTGCGCCGCGGTGGTCGTCCCAGCGGCTCTGGAGGTACGAGACCGCGAGCAGGACCGTCTCGGGCACGTGGTGGCGCTCGCCGGCCTCGCGGAAGAGTTCCGCGCGGGACGACTTCCCGGCGCCGGTGTCGTGCGCGGTGGCCACGGACGGCCGGGCCTGCGCAGGGGGCGTGGCGAGTGCTCCGGTCATCAGGACCGTCACGATGGCTGCTACGCCGGCTGTTCGTCGGCGCGGGGTGGATCTGCTCACGCGTTCCTCCTTGTTGCCATGCTTTCGATGGGGAAGTGGCAGGCGGTGGGGTGATCGGCTCCGTCACGCGTGCGCAGTTCCGGTTCCACCAGGCACTGTTCACGCGCGTAGGGGCAGCGGGTGCGGAAGCGACAGCCGGACGGCGGTGAGGCGGGGGAAGGGAGGTCCCCTTCCAGGAGGTGCTCGTCGTCGGCCGCACGGCGTCTCGGATCCGGAACGGGTGCCGCGGCGAGGAGCGCGCGGGTGTAGGGGTGGCGGGGGGCCGTGTAGATCTGCTCCCGGGTTCCGGTCTCCACGATCTTCCCGAGGTACATCACCGCGATCCGGTCGCAGAGGTGCTGTACGACCGCGAGGTCGTGCGAGATGAACACGCAGGCGAGGCCGAGGTCGCGGCGGAGTTCCTGGAGCAGGTTGAGGACCTGCGCCTGGACGGAGACGTCGAGTGCGGACACCGGCTCGTCGCACAGCAGCAGCCGTGGTCCGAGCGCCAGCGCACGTGCGATTCCGAGGCGCTGGCGCTGTCCGCCGGAGAACTGGTGCGGGTAGCGGTCTCGGTGGGTGGGGTCCAGGCCGACCGTTTCGAGGAGTTCGTCCACGCGGCGCCCGCGGTCGGCCTTGGGGGCCGCTTCGGGGTGGATGGCGAACGGTTCCCCGACGATCTGCCCGGCGGTCATCCGCGGGTTGAGGGAGGTGTACGGGTCCTGCAGCACCATCTGGACACGGCGGCGGACGGTGCGGAGTTCCCGGGAGGACAGGGAGAAGGGATCCTGCCCGTCGATCACGACGCTGCCCGAGGTGGGCCGGTCGAGGGCCATCAGGAGGGAGGCGAGGGTGGACTTGCCGCAGCCCGATTCGCCGACGATGCCGAGCGTCTCCGCCGGGTGAACGGTCAGGTCGACGCCGTCGACCGCTCTGACCGCTCCTGTGCGGCGTTTCAGCAGGACTCCTTCCGTGATCGGGAAGTGGCGGGTGAGCGCTGTTGCCTGAAGGAGGGGCGGAGCGGCCTCAGCCAACGGGGGCACGGTGAACCTCTTCGGCGAAGTGGCAGGCACTGCGGTGTCCTGCGGGCGAAAGGGTCTGGTAGGGGGGTGCTTCACTGGCGCAGCGCGGCTCGGCGCGGGGGCAGCGGGGGTGGAAGGCGCATCCGGTGGGAACGGACGAGGGCAGTGGTGGGGCGCCGCTGATGGGGACGAGCGGCTTGCCCATGCGGTCCAGTCGGGGGACCGAGTCGAGGAGGCCCCGGGTGTAGGGGTGGCCGGGTCGGGTGTAGAGGTCCTCCGCCCCCGCGGACTCCACGGTGCGGCCGGCGTACATCACGGTGATGCGGTCGGCGGCCTGTGCGACGACGCCGAGGTCGTGGGTGATCAGGAGGAGGCCCATGCGGGTTTCGTCCTGGAGCTGTTGGAGCAGCCGCATGATCTGGGCCTGGACGGTGACGTCGAGGGCGGTGGTGGGTTCGTCGGCGATGACGACCTCCGGGTCCAGGGCGAGCGCCATCGCGATCATGACGCGCTGTCGCATGCCGCCGGAGAACTGGTGGGGGTAGTCGTGGACCCTGCGGGCGGCGGCCGGGATGCGGACGCGGTCCATGAGCGCGACGGCCCGGGCGAGCGCCGCCTTGCGTCCCTCTCCGCGGTGCACCCTGAACATCTCGGACAGTTGGTCGCCCACCGTCAGGACGGGATTGAGCGCGGTGAGCGCGTCCTGGAAGATCATGGCGACGCGGGTGCCCCGCACGGCCCGGTGGTGCTCCGGTGACATGGAGAGCAGGTCGTCGCCGCGGAGCCGTACGGCGCCGCGGGTGATGTGCGCCGGCGGGGTGTCCAGCAGCCCCATGACGGCCTGCGCGGCGACGGACTTACCGGATCCGGATTCGCCCAGCAGCGCCAGGGTCTCCCCTTCGCGGAGCGTGTAGGACAGACCGTTCACCGCGCGGATGGTGCCGCGCCGGGTACGGAACTCGACGCAGAGGTCGTCGACCTCCAGCAGTGCGGGGGTGTCGGCGGACATGGACGCTCATTTCAGCCGGGGGTCGAAGGCGTCGCGCAGGGCGTCCCCGAGGAGGATGAAGCTCAGGACGGTCGCGGACAGGAAGAGGGCGGGGAAGAGGAGCAGGTGGGGATAGTCGAGTACGAAGGCCTGGGCAGCGTTCAGCTGCAGTCCCCAGGAGACCTGGGGGTACTGCAGGCCCACTCCGAGGAAGTCGAGCGTCGCTTCGCCCGAGATGACCGCTCCGACATTGAGCATGGCGACGACGATGACGGGGGTGATGGCGTTGGGGAGGATGTGGCGCAGCATGAGACGGGTGGGCCGTGCCCCGAGCATGCGGGCGGCTCTCACGTAGTCGGCGTCGGCCAGCGCGATGACCTGAGAACGCATGATGCGTGTCATGGTCGTCCAACCGAGCACGGTCAGGACCAGGATCATGGCGCCGAGCCCGTGGTCGGGGAAGGCGACCAGGATGACGGTGGCGCCGAGCACGAAGGGCAGGCCGAAGAAGATGTCGGTGATCCGGGAGACGAGTGCGTCGAGCCAGCCACCGTGGAAGCCGCTCAGGAGGCCGAGGACGACGGCGATGACCAGGGAGGCCGCGGTGACGACCAGGCCGGCCAGCAGGGAGGGCCGGGTTCCGCGGATGACCTGGACGAGGTAGTCGCACCCCTGCAGGTCGAATCCGAAGGGATGGCCGGCGGAGGGACCGAGCTTGGAGTGGGCCAGGTCGCACCGGTCTCCGGCCTCGGTGAACAGCGACGTGAACGCGCCGGGCGCCAGGGCCATGGCCGTCATGACGAGCAGGGTGATCAGGGCGGCCCACACCGTGGGGCGCCGTCGTAGTTCGAGCCACGCGTCCTTGCTGAGGGAGGCCCGCTGCCGCGACGGCGGGGACGTCGTGTCGGGGGCCGTGCCCTCGGCTGCGTCGCTCGTGGCCTCCAGGGTCCTGGTGGTGTCAGTCATGACGGATCCTCGGGTCGAGCAGCCCGTAGAGCAGGTCCACGAGCAGGTTGGCGAGCAGGAAGATGAGCACGAGGGCGGTGGTGGTGCCCACGACCACGGGGCCTTCCCGCAGCTGGATGGACTGGAAGAGCTGCTGGCCGACGCCCGGCAGGTTGAAGATGTACTCGGTGACGATGGCGCCGGCCATGAGACCGCCCAGCTCCAGTCCGAGGAAGGTGACCACCGGGATGAGGGAGTTGCGCAGGGTGTGCTTGACCACGACGCGCCGCCGGCTCAGCCCCTTCGCGTGGGCGGTGCGCACGTAGTCGGCCCGGAGGTTCTCGATGAGGGAACTGCGCGTCAGCCGGGCGACGTAGGCGAGTCCGAAGGAGGCCAGGACGAGGCCGGGCAGGAGGAAGGCCAGGGGCCAGCCGCCCTCGGTGCCCGCCACCGGCAGCCAGCCGAGCTGTACGCCGAAGACGAGCTGGGCCAGGTATCCGACGACGAAGACGGGGACGGAGATGATCAGCGTGGTGCCGAAGAGCACCGCGCTGTCGTCCCACTTTCCCTTGCGCAGACCTGCCCATACGCCGAGGGCCATACCGAAGACGAGCTCCAGGACCCAGGCGGTCAGGCCGAGTTGCAGGGTGATGGCCCACCGGTCCGCGAGGAGGTCCGACACCTCGCGGCCGGTGAAGGTGGTTCCGAGATCCCCGGTGAGGAGGCCGGCGAGATAGTGCGTGTACTGCATCCACAGCGGGTCGTCGAGGTGGTAGCGGGCGTGCAGCTCGGCGAGTACCGCCGGTGGGACGGGTTTGTCGCCGGCGAGACCCTGGATCGGGTCGCCCGGCAGGACGAAGACGAGGGTGTAGATGAGGAAGGTGGTGCCCAGGAGTACGGGCAGGGCATGCAGCAGGCGACGGGCGACGAATCTCCACACGACGGACGGCCCCCAGGGAATCGGTCTGCGCGACGCTCCCGGAGGAGCGCGGGCAGAGGGTCGGTGACGGCCTCAGTCGTTGACAGTGACGCGGTCCAGGTGGAGGCCCGCGGCGTAGGAGTCGATCACGACGTTCCCGATGCGGTCGCTCCAGGCAGACTGGTCCTGCCAGTTCCACAGCGGGATGTACGGCAGGTCGCGCAACGCGATGTCCTCCGCCTGCTGGTAGGCCGCGATGGCCTCGGTTCCCTTGGCGGCGTTGCCCTTCGCCACGAGCGCGTCGAACTCGCGGTTGCTCCAGCCCGATCGGTTGCCCGGGTAGTAGAGGCCGTCCAGGTAGTTCTGGATGCTGGGGTAGTCGATCACCCAGTTCTGCCGGAAGGGCCCCTTGTTCCGGCCCTCGTTGAGCAGCGAGGACAGGTCGGCGGGGGCCATCTTGCGGAACCTGACGTCCTGGATGCCGAGGTTGTCCTTGAGCTGATTGGCGACGGAGGTCATCCACTGCTCGTAGGTCGCGTCGGAGTTCGAGAAGTAGAGCTCCAGCGGGCCCTCGAAGCCGCCGGCCTCGTCGAGCAGCTTCTTGGCGGCGGCCGGGTCGTAGGCACAGGTCTTGCCGCACGCCTCGGGGCGGTGGCCGGGGATCATGTCGCCGACGATCGAGGTGGCGGGCTTGTAGACGCCGTTGTAGATGGCCTGGGTGATGCCCTGGCGGTCGATGGCCATGGAGATGGCCTTGCGGATCCGGGGATCCGCGAAGCGGGGGTCCTTCACCGGCAGGCCGAGGTAGTCCATGGTTCCGCTGGGGCGTATGGAGAAGCGGTCTCCGAAAAGGCGCTTGGCCTGCATCGAGTTGGCGGCCGGGACCGTCGTCAGGACGTCCACGTTGCCGGCCTGCAGTTCGGTGAAGGCGGTCTCACGGCTCGTGTAGATCTTGAAGTCGATGCGGTCGGCCATGGCTTCGCGGGGCCCGCCGTAGCCGGGGAACTTCTTCAGCTTGATCTTCTGGTTGCGCTCCCACTGGCCGTCGAGCTGGTAGGGGCCGTTGCCGATCGGCGCGACGTCGAAGGCGTCCGGCTTGGCGACGGCCGCCTTGGGGAGGGGGGCGAAGGCGGGGAAGGACAGCAGCATCGGGAACTGGCCGAAGGGGGCCTTCAGGGTGACCTGCAGGGTCGTCTCATCGACGACCTTGAGCCCCGACAGGGTCCGGGCGGTCGGCTTGGCGCCCTCTTCCGTCGGGTTGAGCGCGTCGTATCCCTTGATCTGGGCGAAGTAGTAGTTGCTGTCCCAGCCGTTCGGCCCGTAGGCGGCGGCGTTCCACGCGTCCGCGTAACTGGCGGCCGTGACCTTCTCGCCGTTGTGGAAGGTGGTGCCGGATCTGAATGTGATGGTCCAGACGACGTTGTCCTCGGTGAGCCAGGAAAGGGCGGCCAGCGGCTTGACGGTGCCGTTCTTCGGGTCGAGAGAGGCGGGCGGGTCGAAGAGCCCCTGCAGAACCTGCAGGGAGTAGCTGCTGGTCGTCCGACCTGGCAGGAGGTGGTCCGGCTCCGTCAGCGCCACCGAGTAGGCGCCGCCGGGCTTGTTGGGCGCGTTGTTCGGCTTCGTCGACTCTGCCGGTCCGCAGGCCGTGCCGACCAGGGTGAGGGTGAGGGCGACCGATGCCGCCAGGGCGGTGGAGCGGGCGGTGTTCATGTGCGCTGTGCTCATTTCGGGAGGGCGGTGAGCAGCCCTGGACGGGGCAGCTGACGGACGGCTCGTGGAGTGAGGCAGGGGCGACACGGTAGGTATGTGGCGGACGGGCGGGCGATCGACAGAATGTCCAGGCTCTTCTCTGCTTCGTGGACATCAGGTCGTTGCCCGCTCGCGCCCTTCGGGCGGAGCATGGCCGGAGGCAGCGGCGAGCGCTTGTCGCCGGGAGCCGACGCCGGTCCACGCGTTCGACAGGGAGCGTTCCCGTTGCGCGACGTGAGCCCCGAAAGCTGAAACAGAAGATACATATGGAGTCTTCGAACGGCCAGAGTTATGGTCGTTACTCCCGCGCGGAGGCCGCGCTCCTCGCGCCCCACCGCCCGGACTCTCTCGACACCCCAAGCGGCACCGTCCCTTGCACAGGCCGAAGTCCCTTCCCCCCGCGGAGGAAGCCATGTCATCGACAGACGCGACCGGATCATCGCTCCGTCCTGAGGTCGACCGCCGAGCCGTGCTCACCGCCCTCGCCGCGGCCGGCTGCACCGCGGCGCTCACCCCCGTCGCAGCTCACGCGGCCGTGCCCTCCGGCCCCGGCTTCAGGAGGCAGATGCGAGGGCTCTGGATCGCGTCCGTTGTCAACATCGACTGGCCGTCCCGCACAGACCTCGACCCCGCCGCGCAACGCGCGGAGTTCGTACGCCTGGCGGACGACGCCCTCGCCCTGGGTTTCAACGCCCTGTTCGTGCAGATCCGGCCGACAGCCGACGCGTTCTGGCCCTCGCCCTTCGAACCCTGGTCTCAGTGGCTCACCGGTACGCAGGGGCGGGACCCGGGATACGACCCGCTGGCCTTCATGGTCGAGACGGCCCACCAGCGGGGCCTCGCCTTTCACGCGTGGTTCAACCCCTACCGGGTGTCGATGCAGGCAGACCCGTCCGCACTCGACCCCCAGCACCCGGCCCGCACGCATCCGGAGTGGACCCGGTCCTACGGCGGCAAGCTCTACTACGACCCCGGCGTGCCCGCCGCCCGGCGCTTCTGCCAGGAAGCCATGCTCGACGCCGTCCGGCGCTACGACATCGACGGCGTGCATTTCGACGACTACTTCTACCCGTACCCGATAGCGGATTCGGACTTCCCCGACGAGGAGACGTTCCGCGAATACGGGACGGGCTGCCCGGACAAGGCCGCCTGGCGTCGCTCGAACGTGGACCTCATGGTCCGTGAGATGCGAGACGCCGTACGCGCCATCCGCCCGAACGCCCTCTTCGGCATCAGCCCTTTCGGTGTCTGGCGCAATGCCACGACGGATCCGCGCGGGTCACGAACCGCCGCCTTCCAGTCCTACGACGGTCTGCACGCAGATACCCGGGGCTGGGTGAAGCAGGGTTGGCTGGACTACATCGCGCCTCAGGTGTACTGGCACATCGGACTGCCGGTGGCCGACTACGGGGCCCTCGCACCGTGGTGGGCCGAGGTCGTCAGGGGCACGGACACCGAGCTGTGGATCGGGCAGGCGGTCTACAAGTCCGGGGCGGCCGGCCAGCCGGCGCCCTGGCAGGACGGCAAGGAACTCACGCGCCACCTGACCCTCAACGCCACGCTTCTCGAGATCGGTGGCGACCTGTTCTTCAGCGCCAAGGACGTCCTGACGGATCCCGTCGGGGACTTCACCGCCATGCGGCTGGCCCATTGGAGGGAGCCGGTGCTGGGCCCACTGCCCAGCCGTCTGGACAGGCGGCCCCGCCCGGCCCGGCCCGTCGTGACGGTCCAGCGAGAATCCTCCACCGGTGCTGCCGTCCTCCGCGTCTCCGCCGGGGCGCCGACCAACGGCCACAGCCCCTTCCGGTACGCGATACACCGCTTCCCGGCATACCCCGGCCACCATCCTGAGGCCGGACGCGACACCCTGGTCGCGGTGGTACCCGGCGGGAAGGTAACCACCTACCACGACGCCGGAGCTCCGGCCGGATGCTGGTACGCGGTGGCAGCCGTGGACCGCGTCCAGCTTCACGGCAGGCTGTCTCGCCCCGCGCGCTGACATCGCCGATCAGGACCGACCGCCGCCGACGCCGGGGGCGGTCGGTGGCATGCCCGCTTCCGTCTGACGGTCTTCGAAGCGGCCCTGGACATATGGTCGACAGGCCGAACCGCTTCGTGGACCATGCGTCCCATGCCTCTCACCGTTCGCGACCTGTTGGCCATCCCCTCCCTTCGACTCCGCCTGGTGGCGGGGAGTTCGGGACTCGGCCGGGTCATCGAGGCAGCGCACGCCACCGAGAACATCCGTCCCGCGTCCTGGCTCGAGGGCGCCGAAGTGGTGATGACCAGCTGTCTGCTGCTGTCGGGCGACGAGAGCGACTGTGCGGCGTACGTCGAAGAGCTCAGTGCCGGAAAGGCAGCCGCCCTCATCGTGGGGGTGGGCCCCGGCCTTCCCCTGCAGACCGTGCCGGCCGCCTTGGCCCACCATGCCGAACTGGCCGGGATGCCCGTGCTCACGGCGCCGCCGGGCGTCGCGTTCGCCGCCGTCACCAAAGCCGTGTTCGCCGCCCGCGCGTCCGAGGAGCGACGCCTGCTGGAGAAGACCCTTCGCACCCAGCGCCGCCTGTCCTCCGCGGCAGCCTCCGGCGACGGACTGAAAGGACTGCTTTCGTCCTGGTTCCAGGCGGTGCACTCAGGCGTCGCCGTCTGCGATGCCTCAGGACGGCTGCTCGGCTCGGCAGGGACCGACGGACAAGAGCTCCTGACGAACGCCGCCCCGGTGATCGAGACCGTCGCACTGCACGGGCTCCGGGGAAGCGGCGGCGCCGACCTGCCCTGCGGAAGACTGGTCGTGCAGCCACTCGGCACCACCAGGCTGCGCGGCTTCCTCATCCTGCTGAACGCCGACTCGGCGGAAGCACGGCTGCTCATCAGCGTCCTGGTCTCCCTGCTCTCGGTCGAACTGGAGCGCCGCCACCTGGCGGATGAGCCCCAACGCCGTCGCCGGGCGGCCCTTCTCGCCCGACTGTTCCAGAACGACATCACGGCCGAACAGGCGCGCTCCCTGCTGCAGACCGCCGGCGTTCCCTCCTCCACCATTCGGGCCGTGGCCGTGCTCGCCGCCGGCGAGCCGGTCGAGCTCGCGGCGGACCTCGCCCTGGCCGTGCCGGGAGGACTGGCACGCGTGACCGGCGGCAGGGTGGAGATGGTCGTCTCGGAAGACCTGGACACCGCGGCGGTGCTCCGGCGCTTCGCTCCGGGCCGTCCGGCGGGGATCGGCCCGGCGGTCGCCCCCCAGTACGCAGCGCTCTCCATGCGCCAGGCGCTCGCCCTCCTGTCCTCCAGTGCGGAGCTGGGGCGTCCTGTCAGCGCCTCCGAGGCCGGGTCCGTCAGGCTCCTGCTCAGCCTCGGAAATCCCGCGACGCTGGCCGCGTTCGCCGACACGGTGCTGGCGCCGCTCGACGCGGCCGACCCCGGAGGAGAGCTCATCGAAACCCTCCGGGTCTGGCTCGAGACAAACGGCTCCTGGGCCGAGACCTCCTCCCTGCTCGGCCTGCACCGGCACACCGTCCAGAACCGCATCGAAAAGGTCGCCAGGCTGACGGGACGGCAGCAGGACCGTGCCGAAGACCGGGTGGACCTGTGGCTGGCGCTGACCGCACGTGCGGTGGGAACGCCCCTCCCTCATCAGCAGAGATACCGGAACGCCCTCCCCACACAGGGCTAAACAGTCCAAGCACTCTGCGGCCGGATCGACATCCCGTCCATTTCAAGACAGTCGGCCTGGTTCCTACCGTACGGCTGCCGACCACACTCCCAGCGAGCGGCCACGATGCTCCGGCCTCCCGGAGTACCCGTTCCGCGTCGAGGTCACCGAGGTCGGCAACCGTACGAGCAGAGGGGACCGTCCATGTTCTCGGCATCCGCCGTCTCCACCACGCACCGCTTCCGCAACAGGGACACGCGAGCAATGGTCACCACGCTCGTCGCGGTCCTGCTCCTCGGGCTGCTCTCCGCTGTCCCGGCCCACGCGGCCGTTCCGGACTGGCCGCTGCTGCAGAAGGGAGCGACCGGGAACAACGTCGCCAGCCTCCAGTTCCTCCTCCGCCAGCAAGGGAAGGGCGTCAGCGCCAACGCCGAGTACGACGCACAGACCAGAAGCGCCGTGATCTCCTACCAGCAGAGCCAAGGGCTCGCTGCCGACGGAATCGTCGGCCCGGCCACCTGGAGCAGGCTCGTGGTCCCCCTCGCTCCCGGTTCCACCCAGGCGAACGCCGTCCGCGCTCTGCAGTTCCAGCTCCGCAAGCACGGGTACGTCCTCGCTGCCGACGGTGCCTTCGGGGAGCAGACGAGCGCCGCGGTCCAGAACTACACGGCGCAGCACCAGCTCACCGGGGGAACCACGGTGGACATCGCCACCTGGCGGCATCTGCTCGCCTCGACCCCTGGATCCGGCCCCCTGGGAACGTACGCCTTCGTCATTCCCCGTACGGCTGTCTTCGACGGTCGCGAAAGCCTCCTGTGGCCGCACCATGACTACCCGGCCGCCGACATCGCGGTCGAGACGGGTACGCCCGCCTACGCCATCACGTCGGGCACCGCCCGCCTCAACGGCGGACTGGACGACTCCTGCGGCCTTGGCGTGGCGATCGACGGCGACGACGGCGTCAGCTACCAGTACTGCCACCTCGACAGCCGCGACGTGGAGACCGGAGCCCGCGTGACAGCCGGTCAACTGGTCGCCCACACAGGCAACACGGGCAACTCCACCGGCCCCCATCTCCACTTCGGCATCTTCCGGCAGGGTGTGTCCGTCTGCCCCCAGCAACAGATTCTCGCTCTGTACGACGGCGTCACTCCGCCCTCTCCGTGGACCCTTCCCGCGACAGGCTGCACCTCCTGACTCCGAGGGCGGCCGATCCGAGCGATCGCCCTCCGTGCTCCCCCGGGGGGGGAGCTGGACCCGCCTCTCGAAGGGAGAGCCAGTGACCACGGAAACCGCACCTCACCGCCGGGCCCGCGCGGAGATCGACCTGGGTGCGCTGCGACACAACGTCCGGGCGCTCCGCGGCGGCATCGCACCCCACGTCCAGCTGATGGCCGTGGTCAAGGCCGACGGGTACGGTCACGGCGCCCTCCGCTGTGCCCGGGCGGCGCTCGCCGCGGGTGCCTCCTGGCTGGGCACGGCCACGCCTCACGAGGCACTCGCCCTGCGGGCCGCGGGCATCACCGACGTACCCGTACTGTGCTGGCTGTGGGCCCCGGGCGATCCGTTGGCTCGCGGTATCAAGGCCGGGCTCGACATATCGGTGAGCGCCCGGTGGGCCCTCGACGAGGTACGCGCGGCGGCTCGGGCCACCGGGAGGCCCGCCCGCATCCAGCTCAAAGCGGACACAGGGCTGGACCGCAACGGCTGCCGGCCCGCCGACTGGCCTCGGCTCGTCGGCGAGGCGCTGGAGGCGCAGGGGGACGACCTGGTCAAGGTCACCGGCCTCTGGTCGCACCTGGCCTGCGCCGACGTACCCGGCCACCCTTTGAACGCCACGCAGGTGGACACCTTCCGCTCGATGGTCGAGCAGGCGGAGAGGGCAGGGATCGAGCCCGAGGTTCGGCACCTCGCCAACTCGGCGGCGACCCTGACCCTCTCCGAGGCCCACTTCGACCTGGTCCGGGCAGGCATCGCCCTCTACGGACTCTCGCCCGGACCCGACATCGGCACGCCTGCCCGCCTCGGACTGCGGCCGGCGATGTCGCTGAAGGCGAGCACGGCCCTGGTGAAGCACCTGCCGGGCGGCCACGGCGTGTCGTACGGACGGCACCATGTCACCCGGGACGAGACGACCGTGGGACTGATCCCTCTCGGGTACGCGGACGGGATCCCCCGGCACGCCTCGGGCCGCGGCCCCGTTCTCATCGGGGACGCCATCCGCCAGGTGGCCGGGCAGGTAGCCATGGACCAGTTCATGGTCGACCTCGGCGGCGACACCCCGGATCCGGGCTCGCCCGCCGTCCTCTTCGGACCCGGAAGCCGGGGCGAACCGACGGCCCAGGACTGGGCCGAGGCGGCCGACACCATCGTGTACGACATCGTCACCCGTATCGGGACGCGCGTTCCCCGCGTGTACGTGAACGGCGGAGACGAACACCCCACGCCCTGACCCTCGGACGGCGCGCCCTCGACACCGCCCACGCGCGTGCCTCTCCTGCACAGCACCGAGGACGACGGGCGCGCTGCCACCACGTCACCAGGTTCGCCGGACCCCAGATCCCTCCTTCACGCGGGGCATCCGCGCCGAAGGACCGTTCCTTCTCAACCAGGAGATCAGCATGAAGGTCCGTTCCGTCATGACCGCGCTGGCACTCGTCACCGGTGCCCTGTTCGCTCCCGGATTCGGCGTTCTCACCGCCACCGTCGACGCCCACGCCGTCACCAAGATCAGTCACGCCACCGCCGCGTCGATGTTCAGCGCCTCCGGGATCACCTGGTCGTCCTCCGGCAACTGTTCCGACCGGAACGACCCCACCTGCACGTCCTTCGAGCAACTCAACCTCGCCACCGCCCAGGGCGCGCAGACCCTCAAGAGCGCGAGCTCCTGTGCCCTCACCATCACGGGCGGCACGGAGACGGGTCACGCGAGCGGCACGTACTCCCACTGGAACGGCTACAAGCTCGACTTCGGCAAGGCCAAGTGCCTGGCCACGTACATCCAAGGCAACTTCACCTACATCGGCCTGCGCGGTGACGGGGCCCCGCAGTGGCAGTCCGGCGCCGGCAACGTCTACGCCGACGAAGGGAACCACTGGGACGTGACCTTCTACAACTGCGGCGGCTGCTGACCGCCTCCTCCGTCCGCCAGATGCGCGCGGGGCGGGCCGGCGGCCGAACCCGCCGCCTGCCCACTGCCGGACACACCGTTCGCCGGCAGCCGGGCCCAGCCTGCCTGCCACGCGTTCCGGAAGCGATCGCCAGAGCGATACGCACTCCATCGCGCCCCGCCCCTGACGAACAGCGCGCACGCCTACCCCCTCGCCGTGGACGGCCGGTACGGACCAGGCTCCGACGCGGCCTGCCGGGACACGGCGCCCCCGAGACCATCATGGCTCGGGGGCGTCGCCGTCCGCTGACGGAAGGGGATCCGACGGGGGTGGGCAGACTCCGTAATAGCCAGTACATTTACACTTCGAAGCTCCATGATCTGAAACGTGTGAGGCCGGATTACGCGGCCTGTCCGACTGCGCTCAACTCTCGGCGCAACCCGCCGCAGAAGGGAAAGCCATGAGTTCCACGCTGGCCGACGAGATCCGCAGTCGGCTCGGAGAGCTGAGCCCTGCCGAACGCAAGGTCGCGCGCATCCTCCTGGCGGGGTACCCCGCCGCGGTCTTCGAGACCGTCGCCACCATCGCGGAGCGGGCCGGCGTGTCCGCACCCACGGTCCTGAGGTGCGCCTCGCGACTCGGGTACAAGGGTTTCCCCGACCTGCAGGCTGCCCTTCGCAAGGAGCTCGACGCGCGCAACGCCTCCCCCATCACCCTGTACACCGCCGCCGAGCCGGCGGAGCAGCGGGCGACGGCGTCCCAGGAGGGCTCCTTCGCCGCGCACCTCGGGGAACGGTCGGCGCTCGTACGGCAGGCAGTGTCGCAGACTTTCGACGAGGTGGCGCCGCGCGAGTTCGAGGACGCCGTGAGCCTCCTCGGCGATCCCAAGCGGCGGGTGCACCTGGCCGGAGGACGCTTCACGCACCTTCTCGCCGAGTATCTGGGGCTGCATCTGATGCAGTTCCGCGATCAGGTGAGCCTCCTCCCCCACAAGGACGTGGAGCGGACGTCTTTCCTCACTCAGCTCGGCCGTCGTGACGTCACGGTCCTTTTCGACTACCGGCGCTACGAGGCCGACAAGACACTGATCGCCGAACTGGCCCGGGAACGGGGCGGCAGAGTCATCGTGTTCACCGACCCGTGGCTCTCCCCCGCCGCCGCCCACGCGGATGTCGTTCTCATCACCCAGGTCAACTCGGACTCGCCCTACGACAGCCTGACCCCCGCGATGGCGATCGTCGAGTCGCTCGTCGCCGCCGTCCTGGACCGTGTCGGCGGCGACGGCCACGAACGCATGAAGGAAGCCGAGAGGATCGCCCGGCGCACCGGACTCCTGTGAGGGACCGTTCCGCACTGGCGCGTCACGACGGCGGCGGCGGTCGGCCCCGGCAGACGGCAGAAGGCCTCGTGTCGGTGCCTGCTCGCCGACAGCGGAGGATCAGTCGAGCGCTCCGTTGACGGTGGCCTCGGTGATCGCGATGTTCGGGACCCGGTACTTGATGAGGACCTTGCCGTACGTACCGTCGTCCATGAGGGACTGCAGGGCGGCCCGTATGGCTTCCGTGAGGCCCGGCTGGTCCTTCGAGACGCCGATGCCCATCGGGGAGGCGCTGTACTCGCCCACGGCCTTGCGTCCTGTCACCGTGGAGAACGACGTGCCGCCGTCCGCGGTGCTCGCTACGTACGCGGCGGTGACCTCGTCCAGGTAGTCGGCGACTACCTTGCCGCTGCGGAGCGCCAGTTGGGCCTCCGAGTCCTTCGAGAACGCAAGGATCTTCATGGGCGGAAGACCTTTCGCCTTGCACAGTTCCTGATGCTTCTGCAGCAGCTTCTGATGGTTGGTTCCGGTCTGCACCCCGACCGGCTTGCCGCATACGTCTGTCACTACGGTGATCTTCTCGGGGTTCCCCTTCGCCACGAGCCATCCGGGGCCGGCATTGAGGTAGTCGACGAAGTCCACCGCATTCTGCCGGGCCTTCTTGTCCGTCATGGCTGACATGACGGCGTCGAACCTCCCTGCCTGGACGGCGGGGAGGATCCCGTCGAACTTCTGCGGCGCGAAGTGGAACCTGACTCCCAGGCGGGCGCCCAGGGCCTGGCCGAGGTCGTGGTCGATGCCGGTGATCCGGGTGCTCCCCTCCTTGGCGTACATCTCGAAGGGAGGGTAGGGAACATCGGTGGCGACCCGGACCGTCCCCGCGGCTCGGACGGCCGGCGGCAGCATGCCGTAGAGCCTCGAATCCGGCTTGACCGTCAGGCCGGGGAGGACCTCCGCCGGGCCGGCCATACCGGACCGGTCCGGGGCGGGGGACGTCGTGTCGGACGGGCCGGCACAACCGGAACCGAGCGCGGTGAGAACAGCGAGTGCGGCCACCGTGGGGAAGGGGCGAACGGACATGGAACGGCCTTTCTCGGGGGTGAGGGTCGGGCGGCTGAGCAGCGGAAGCGGGGCGAGCCGGGTCGCGGTGGCTGAGTGCGCTGCCCCCGCTGCGGATGTCGCCGTGGTCGGGGAGGGCGGGCGGAGCCGGTCCACCGCGGTGCGCTGGCTCCGCCGCTGGTTCATCGGCCGGGCGCGACGTCGATCTGCAGGGCGACGAGCGTTCGGGCGGTGGCGCCGTCGCCGGTGAAGGCGGCGAAGCCTCGTGCCTTCGTGAAGGTCACGGTGAACTGCGGGTCGGTTTCGAAGGTCGTCGCGGTCGCGCGGTCCTGACCTCGCGTCGACGCGAGGGCTCGGGCCGTGGTCCGGAAGGAATACGCGGTGCCGTCAGGGTTCGCGGCGGAGTAGAAGATGTCGCCGTTGGCCGGCACTGCCGTCGTGGCCGTGGGCGTCAGCGCCTGCTTCCCGGCGGCGACCCGGGCCTTCCAGGTGCGGGTGTCGTACTGGTCGCCGTCGGTGAGGTAGCTGTACCGCGCCTTGCGGAGGGTCCAGCCGCGGGCGGATGCCTGGGCGCGGGCCTGACGCAGGTCGAGGACGGCCACCCCGTTGGGTCCGAGGACGGTCACCTGCTCGTCGCGTGTGCCGGGGCGGTCGACGACCAGGGCGGTGTTCTCGTCAAGGGCGTAGACGCGGTCGTGCCCGGTGTCGGAGGCGAGTCGCAGTGCGCGGCCTTCGCGTCCGTAGGCGCCCGTGTGGGTGTCGATGAGTCCGGAGCGGAGGAAGCCGAACCCTCCCCGGGGGAGGTAGCCGAGTCGGGCCGGGTCGTCGAAGTAGCCGGGTGCGCTGCCGCCGCGGAGGGCCTCGTAGGACTCGCCGCCGCTGACCATGTCGGGGCCGGAGGCGATCTGGGCGCCGGCTGAGGAGCCGGAGACGACGGCACCATGGGCGAGCTTGGCACGGATGGCGGCGAGGACCTTGGAGTCCTTCTGCCGGTCGCCCCGCAGGAGGGTGGTGACGTAGCGGTACTGGTCGCCGCCCCCGAAGAAGAAGCCGGTCATGGATTCGACCTGGGCGACGACGGCGTCGGAGTCCGCGTTCATCACGTGGTCGATGTCGAGGGGGATCCACTGGGCGTCCGCGGCGCCGTGCCGCTTGAAGAGGTCGGCGTAGTAGGCGCCGTTGCAGGCGGAGTTGCTGCACAGGGCGGGGTCGTCGGCGTGGGGGTCCTGGCTCTCGGGTACGGAGGCGGCGGTGATGACGCCGATGCGGGCCTCAGGACCACCGGCCCGCTTGATGATCTCCCCGTACACCTGGGCGTTGTTCTCCTTGAGGCCTCCGCCGATCAGGACGAGGGAGCCAGCGTGGACCTGGGACGGCCGGAGGTCGGCCTGGGCGGGGGAAGCGATGGTGAGGAGTGCGGCGGCGAGACCGCCGGCGAGGACGGTGCGGCGCGTGGCGGACGGGATGCGCAAGGGTGCCTCCGGCTGCGGGTGGTGGGGTGAGGGTCTTCCGTGGTGTACGAGCCGGGCCGACAGGCGCGTACGGGGAAGCCGGTGAGGGCCGTGTCGACCTTGCCGGGTCGACAGGCGCTCACGGCGGAGGAGGGAAACCGTCCTCCGCCGTGCGGCGGCTGGTCAGGGGGTACCGGCGTCGCCGAGGGAGGCGATCAGGTCGGCGAGTACGGCGACGCGCTGGGGCACGCTGGTGGTGTCGAGCCACTCCCTGGGGGTGTGGTCGGCTCCTCCCACGGGTCCCAGTCCGTCGAGGACGGGAACTCCGGTGCCGGCGATGAGGTTGGCGTCTCCCACTCCACCGGTCGCCGCGGCGCCGAGCTCGATGCCGGCCGCGAGGGCAGCGCGGCGCGCGTGCTCGAGCATGCGCCGGGACGCGGAGGTGTCCTCCATGGGCGGGCAGAGGTCGAGCTGCTCGACCTCGACGGTGACACCGGGTACGCCGGGGTGGTCTGCGGCTTCCTGGATGGCCCGGGTGACGCGCTGGATGTCGGTCGTCGTGGCGGCGCGGACCTCGATGCGCAGTTCGGCGTCAGGGCAGACGATGTTGGCGCGGGTGCCAGCCCGGACTACGCCGACGTTGACGGTCACGTCGTCCCAGTGGCCGTTGAGGGCCTGGATGGCGACGGTGAGGTGGGCGGCGGCGAGGGCGGCGTTCGCTCCGCGCTCGGGCTCGATGCCTGCGTGGGCGGCCCGGCCGGTGACGGTGAGGCGGAAGTCCGCGACGCCCTTACGGGCGATGACGACGTCGCCGTTCTCCCGGGCACATTCGAGGCCGAGTCCGTAGTGCACCGACTTGGCGGTGCTCTCGATCAGGGGGCGGCTGGCTGGGGAGCCGATCTCCTCGTCGGGAGTGGCGAGGAAGACCAGCTCGTCGTAGGCCTCGATGCCGTGCTCGCCGAGGATCTCCAGGGCGGTGAGACCGGCGAGCAGACCGCCCTTGTCGTCGCTGACCCCCGGTCCGTACGCCGTGGAGCCGTCGATGCGGAAGGGCCGGTCGGCGGCGGTGCCGTCCTCGAAGACCGTGTCCATGTGGCCGGCGAGAAGGATCCTGCGGCCTCCCGCCGCTTCGGGGAGTCCGCCCCGTCTGCGGCCGATGAGAGCGTCGCCGGTCCGCCGGCCGTCGGGCGAGGGGGGGAAGCTGACGCGTTCGACGTCGAATCCGAGCTGCTCGAGGCGGCGCTCGACCCAGTCGGCCACTTCGTTGACACCGTCGGCGCTGTAGGAACCGGAGTCGATGGAGACGAGCTGTTCGAGGTCTCCCAGGTAGCGGGGGCGCCGGGTCTGGGCCAGGTGCAGGAAACGGTCGAGCCTCTCCCGCCGGCGGGTGGGGGCGCTCACAGGACCTTGGACAGGAAGGCGCGGGTGCGCTCCTGCTCCGGGTGAACGAGCACCTGTCGGGGGTCGCCCGCTTCCACGACGACGCCCTCGTCCATGAAGACGGCGGTGTCGCCGACCTCGCGGGCGAAGCCGATCTCGTGGGTCACGACGACCATCGTCATGCCGTCGGCGGCGAGCTGCCGCATCACATCGAGGACGTCCCCGACGAGCTCGGGGTCCAACGCGGAGGTCGGCTCGTCGAAGAGCATCAGCTTGGGCTTCATGGCGAGTGCGCGGGCGATCGCCACGCGCTGCTGCTGCCCGCCGGACAGCTGGGCGGGATAGTGCTCGGCCCGGTCTCCGAGGCCGACCCGTTCGAGCAGGGCATGGGCCTGCTCGCGGGCTTCCTTCTTGGGGACCCCCGCAACCTTGACGGGGGCTTCCATGACGTTGTCGAGGGCGGTCATGTGCGGGAAGAGGTTGAACCGCTGGAAGACCATGCCGATGTCCCGTCGGCGGTCGGCGACCTCGCGTTCGCGCAGTTCGTGGAGCGCGTTGCCGTGCTGGCGGTAGCCGACGAGCTCGCCGTCGACGGCGAGCCGACCGCCGTCGACCTTCTCCAGGTGGTTGATACAGCGCAGGAAGGTGGACTTCCCCGAACCCGAGGGTCCGAGCAGACAGCAGACCTGGCCGCGATCGACGGTGAGGTCGATGCCCTTGAGGACCTCCAGCCTTCCGAAGTGCTTGCGGACGCCTTCGGCCCGCACCATCGGGGTGCTCATCGGCTCTGCTCCTTGGTGTTCTTGCCGAGTCGCTCCACGGTTCCGCCGAGCAGCCGGCGGAACGGCGAGGCGTGTCCGGCGCGGCTGGTCCCGCGTCCGTAGCGCCGTTCCAGCCACGCCTGGGGCACGCTGAGGAGGGTGACGAGAGCCAGGTACCAGATACTGGCGACCACCAGCATGGGGATGACCTGGTAGTTCTGGGCGTACACGTCCTGGATGTTGGACATCAGGTCGTGGGCGGAGATGACCGAGACGAGGGCGGTCATCTTGAGCATGTTGATGGTCTCGTTGCCCATGGGCGGAATGATCACGCGCATGGCCTGGGGCAGGACGATCCTGCGCATGGTCAGCGCGGGACGCATGCCGAGCGAGTGCGCGGCCTCGGCCTGCCCGGGATCGACCGACTGGATACCGGCGCGGACGATCTCCGAGGCGTAGGCCGCCTCGTTGAGCCCGAGGGCGAGCAGGGCAGCGACCGCCGGTGTCAGCAGGGTGTTCGTCTCGGCCTGGAAGAACGTGACATCCGTGAAGGGGATACCGATCTTCACGTACTTGTACAGGGCAGCGGCGTACCCCCAGAAAATGATCTGAACGAGGAGCGGGGTGCCGCGGAACACCCAGACGAACGCGTTGGCGAGGCCGTACAGCACGGGACTCGAGGAGAGCCGCATGACGGCGACGAGCGTCCCCAGCCCCAGGCCGAGAAGCATGGCGGCGGCGGTCAGCCAGAGCGTGGTGCTCAGGCCGTCGAAGATGAGGTCGGCGAACAGGTAGTCGCCGACGATGTCCCAGTGCAGGTTGTCGTTCTTGGCGAGGGAGCCGACGAGACCGACGAGGGCTGCCAGTGAGGCGACCGCGGCGATCCAGCGTCCGTAGTTGCGGACGGGGACGACCTCGAGTTCTTGCACGCTCGAGGCGTTCACGGAGGGGCTCTTGGTGTCGATCATGTTTAGTCGACCGCCGCGTTCTTGGTGGCCTTGGAGACGGCGATCGTCGCGACACCGTACTTGTTGTAGATGTGGACGAGGTCGCCGTCGTCGATGAGGGCCTGCAGCGCTTGCGCGATCGCCTCCGTCAGTTCGGGGAGCTGCTTGCTGACGGCGATTCCGTTGGGCGAGGCGTTGTAGCCGCCCGGCGCGGCGGGGTCCTCGACCAGGTCGAAGGTCGTACCGTTGCCCGCCGTCTTGGCGACCCAGCCGGCGGCGGGCTTGGTCAGGACCTGGGCGACCACCTTCCCGGCGCGCAGCGCGAGCTGGGCGTCGGAGTCCTTGGGGAAGGTCTGGATGTCGATTTCCGCCTTGCCCGCCTTCGCGCAGGCGGCCTGGTGGGACTTGAGGAGATCGAGCTGATTGGTCGCCGTCTGTACGGCGACCTTGCGCCCGCACAGGTCGTCCAGGGTGGTCACCTTCGCCGGGTTGCCGTCGGCGACCAGGACGCCGGAGCCGGACTGCGAGTAGTCGACGAAGTCGACGACCTTCTGGCGGTCCTTGTTGTCGGTGATGGCCGACATCGCGGCATCGAACTTGCCGGCCTGGATGGCGGGGACGATGCCGTCGAACTTCTGCGGGGTGAAGGAGAACTTCACGCCGAGCTTCGCGCCGAGCGCCTGGCCCAGGTCGTAGTCCAGACCCGTGAGGGTGCTCTCGCCCTCCTTCACGAACATCTCGAAGGGCGGGTACGGCACGTCGGTCGCGACGCGGACCTCACCGGCCTTCTTGATCTTCTCCGGGAGGAGGTCGTGCAGGGCCGGGTCCTTGACGAGCTCTTTTCCGGCGACGACGACCTTGCCGGAGGGGGCGGCGGCGTCGTCGCCTCCGCAGGCGGACAGGGACGCGAGCATGAGGGCCGCCGCGGCGGCTGCCGCTGTGGGGCGAGCGAAGCGAGTGTTCATCACGTGGAACCTCTCGGTGATTTTCTGCCGACGGAATCTGGCCGCCAGGCACAGCAGCGAAGTTACAGAGCAACGAGTTCGTTGGCTAGATGTAAGTCTCATTACGTTCACGTAACGCGTGACGAGCAACTCAACTTGCGTTTATTTTGGGTGATTTGGGCATGCTGTTTCCGGAAAGGAAGATCCGTTATGACTGAACTTCGCCTTACATCTATCGGCGAGTGCTCGTTACTTGTATGTTCCGCTACCAACCGCGGTGCTCACCTCATCGGGTAGCCGCGGCATCGGTCAATCCCATGCCTTGGAGCGCAGATGCACCTCCGTTCACTCAGATTCGCGTCGGCAGGCGTCGTCCTGACCGCGATGGCCTCCGCGCTGATCGCACAGCAGGCCGCGCACGCGGCGGCCGAGAGGATCCGGCTCGGCAGCCCCTCGGACGTCACCCGGGCCTCGTGGAACGGCCCGGCCTTCACGATGAACGGCGCCGGCGCCGTCGTCCCCGCTTCGATGACCCGGGCCATCGACGAGATCCGAGGCGGTAACGGAGCGCTCGACGTCGTCGTTCTGTCGGGTTCGGCGCCGACATCGGGAAGCAAGACCCCCGAGTGCGACACGATCACCGCGCTGCCCGGGGTCAACTCCTGCACGACGTGGACGCTCACGGCCGCCAACGACGGCAACAACAGTCAGGTCAACGCGGACGTCCGAAACTCCGAGTTCGTCTACTTCTCGGGTGGCGACCAGTGTCGGTACACCGCCTGGAAGGGGACCGCTCTGGAGGCGTCCATCGAGTCGGTCGTCGCCAAGGGCGGCGGTTCCGGCGGTGGCAGCGCAGGGCATCACATCAACAGCCCCATCGTCTACGACGCGTGCAACGGCAGCGTCACCAGCGCCGAGGCCCTCGCCAACCCGTACGACCGGTACATCAGCTTCACCACCGGGATGCTCGAGTGGCCGAACTACGGCGGGGTCATCAACGACTCCCATTTCGTCACCCGTGACCGGATGGGCCGCACCATGTCCTTCCTCGCCCGTGCGGTGAAGGACGGTCTCGCCCCCGGCGGCGCGGCGTGGGGCGTCGGCGTGGAGGAGGGCGGCGGCTCCCTGTTCCTCGACCGCAACGGCATGGCGACCCAGTACGGCAAGGACGCCTACGTCGTCCTCGCCGACCACCAGCCCGAGCAGGCCGTAGACCGCAAGCCACTGACCTACTCGGGCTTCAAGATCTGGCGCCTCACGCCCGGCTCGACGTTCGACTTCAAGAACCGTCCGACCTGCGGCTACTACCTCCGCAGCGTCACCAACGGAGTCGCCGACCCCAATCTCTACAGCGGCACTCCCGTGACCGACTGCGGCAGCCAGGGCGGCGGGGCCGCACTGGCCGAGAGCGAGCCGAACGACACCCGCGACACGGCGGACGACGCCACCGCCCTGGCCTCCCCGGGCTCCCTGACCGGCGGCATGAAGTCGACCAGTGACCGCGACTACTTCAAGCTGAGCCTGTCCTCGGGCCAGACGGCCTCCGTGACCTGCGCCGTCCCCTCCGCCTACGACGCAGACCTGTACTGGCTCGACGCGAACGGCAGCACCCTGACCCGCTCCGTCAACAACGGCTCCGGCACCGACGAGGCCCTCACCTTCACCCGCACCGCCTCCGGCACGGACACCTACTACCTCGAGATGGAGGCGTACAGCGGCTCCGGCACCGCTGCCTACAACTGCACCGTCACAAAGAGCTGAGATCCCCGGAACCCTGTGGCCGGGCCGTGCGCGGCCCGGCCACAGGGTTCTCCCTGTCATCCCACACCCGCCTGTCGGGATCCGATGCGGGCGCCCGCGCGTCAGGCAGGATGCGCGAGCCGCCACGGGTCGAGCAGGGCGGAAAGCTCCTCGTCGGAGACGAGCCCGCTGCCGGCCGCCAGTTCGCGCACCGGTACGCCGGTCGCCTGACACATCCGGGCCAAGGCCGTGGCCTGCTGGTATCCGATCACCGGGTTGAGGGCGGTGGCGAGACCCGAGCTGCTCTCGACGAGGGCGCGCAGACGCTCCTCGTCGGCCTCGATGCCTTCCACGCAGCGCTCGGCGAGCAGCCGACACGCGGCCTGCATCCGGTTCGCCGACTTCAGCAGGTGATGGACGATCAGGGGCTCGAAGGCGTTCAGCTGGAGCTGACCGGCCTGCGCCGCCGCGCAGACCGCGGCATCGGCCCCCACCACGTCGAAACAGACCTGAGTGACCGCCTCGGGAATGACGGGATTGACCTTGCCGGGCATGATGCTCGAACCGTCCTGCAGCTCCGGAAGCCGGATCTCGCCGAGGCCGGCGCGGGGCCCCGAGGCGAGAAGCCTGAGGTCGTTGCAGATCTTCGTCAGCCGCAGAGCGAACTGCTTCAGCGCGCCGGAGAGCCGGATGAACGCCCCCACCCCCTGTGTACTCTCCACCAGGTCCCGGGCCGGTCTGACCGGCACCGAGGATACGGAGGCCAGGTGCGTCACCGCCAGGTGGGCGAAGCCAGGGTCCGCGTTCAGCCCGGTACCGATCGCGGTCCCTCCGAGGTTGACCTCCAGGAGGGCCTCTGCGGCGAGCCCGATGAGCTCGGCGTCGTCCCGCACGGTCAGGGCGAACGCGTCGAACTCCCGCCCGAGCGTCATGGGCACGGCGTCCTGCAGCTGGGTGCGGCCCAGCTTGACGGTCTTCGCGAACGCCCCTCCCCGTTCGGCGAAGGCGTTGCGCAGTACGGTCATCGCGTCCAGCAGACGCCCCGTGGCCGTGTACAAGGCGAGCTTCGCCGCAGTGGGGTACACGTCGTTGGTGCTCTGCGAGCGGTTCACATCGTCATTGGGGTGCAGGGCCGCGTAGCTGCCGCGCTCGTACCCCATGAGTTCGAGGGCCCGGTTGGCGATCACCTCGTTGGCGTTCATGTTGGCCGACGTACCCGCACCCCCCTGGAAGACGTCCACGACGAACTGGTCGTGCAGGCGGCCCTCACGGATCTCACGGCATGCCCTTGCGATGGCAGTGGCCTTCTCCTCGGGAAGCGTCGCCAGGTCCGAGTGAGCGAGCGCAGCCGCCTCCTTCACGGCCGCGAGAGACACGACGAGCTCGGGATGCGATGAGAGAGGAAGGCCGGTGAGCGGAAAGTTCTCCAGGGCGCGCAGGGTGTGGATGCCCCAGTAGACGTCGGCCTCCACTTCCCTGTCTCCGATGAGGTCGTGCTCTTCGCGCTGCATACGGGGCCCCTCCCCTTGGACGATCGGGTTCGATGAAACCCAGCAAAGTATCAACCATTACAGAGTGGCCTTGCAAGAGCACGAACGTTTAAGGCGTTACATCTCGCAGGACAATCGCGCCGGCACCGCGACGTAGCCCGACCCCCGCGGCACCGTCGACGCCGGACTCTGGAGCGACCGCGCCGGTCGGGCGGCATGCCGGCCTCAGCGCATGGCCCGGAGCAACGTGGCGAGAGCCGCTGCGATCTCCACTGGATCCGGGGGCAGGGTGATGACCGCGTCGGCATGGCTCCAGTCGGCCAGCCATGCGTCCTGTGGCCGTCCGATCAGAAGCAGGACCGGTGGGCACTGGAAGATCTCGTTCTTGATCTGCCGGCACACGCCCATCCCACCGGCGGGAACCGCCTCTCCATCCAGCACGCAGGCGTCGATGGGAACCGTTTCCAAGGTCAGCAGGACCGCGGAAAGAGTCGCGCACTCGACGAACCCGACCGGCGGCACGTCGGGCGCGGGCCTGCGGCCGACAGCCAGGCGCACCTGCGCCCGCACGCCGGCGTCACTGCTGTACAGAAGGACTGAGGCGGTCGAGGACATGGCTTCTCCGGGTGCTCGGCCAACGAAGACGGACCGGATCCATGGCCGCCCGCCGGCCGCCGGAAAGTCCGGATGTTCATATCTGCATATATAGGGTATTCGGATATGTTCGGGACCAACCGGGCATCGACTCCGTTCGTACGGGGTGGATACGTGATGTCACACGGCGGTGAGAACCGATGGCTCAATGCAAGATCCCCGACTACCGCACCGGCCATCGCGGTCGGCACTGGACGCACGCCCTGCGCTGCGCGCAGAAGAACGGAGCGGTCATCGTCGCCGACGAGACCGGGGAGCCCGTGCGCTACGCCCACGAGGCCTCCGGGCCCGGTCGTTTCAGGCCCTGGACCACCGAGGCAGGATCCCGCTACGACAGCCACGACGTCCACCCCGAGTGGTGACGAGCGGGCATGCACAGGCACGGCCGTGAGCCCACCTTTCTTCGCTCACGCATGCGAAGTTCTCCGGGCTCCGTCGGTGGCGCTTCGTCGGACCGGCCCGCACCGGCGTGGAAGGCCTGAAGCCCGCGCCGCTCGACTGCCGGCGACAAGCCTGGGGTTTGAGTGCGGTGATCGGGAGCAGGCGTCGCTCAAGACCAATCCGGTTCCATACAGGAGGAGGTCCCGATGTCGGGCACGGAGAAGAGCAAGGCACACCTCGAGCAGGCCAAGGGCAAGGCCAAGGAGACCGTGGGCCGTACGGTCGGCAACGAACGGCTGACTGCCGAAGGTGTCACGGACCAGGCCAAGGGCAAGGCGCGTGAGGCCAAGGAAGACGTCAAGGACGAATTCCGACGCTGACAGCCCGCCGTCACGCCCGCTGGGCCCCGACCTGAGGGACAGGTCGGGGCCCAGCGGGCGTGACGGCGGGCGCACCGCCTGCGTTCGACGGCAGACGCTTCCACGGCAGGCCGTCCGGTGCCCCCGTCGTACGGATCGCCGGAACAGACGTGCTCATGGGGTGGGTGAGGGTGGGCGGCCCGGCGCTTCGACTACGCCGGGCCGCACCCGGGGTTACAGGGCTCGGGTCAGGCGTTCGGTGAGGAGCCGGGTGAAGCGGGCCGGGTCGGGCAGGTCGCCTCCTTCGGCGAGCAGTGCGCCGCCGTAGACCAGTTCGGCGATCTCCGCGAGTGCCGGATCGTCGGCGTTGGCGTCGTGCGCCGCGCGCAGGGCGGTGATCAGCGGGTGCGTGGGGTTGAGTTCCAGGATCCGCTTGACGGTGGGCATGTGCTGGCCCATCGCCCGGTACATCTTCTCCAGGGTCGGCGTCACGTCGTGGGCGTCGCCGACGATGCATGCCGCCGAGGTGGTCAGGCGGGACGACAGACGGACCTGCTTGACCTGCTCCGACAGGGTGGTGGTCAGCCACGGCAGCAGGGCGGCGAAGTCCTGCTCGCGCTGCGCCTTCTCGGCGTCGGCTTCCTGGTCGCCGTCGGCGGAGGCGTCGAGGTCGACCTGCCCCTTGGCGATGGACTGCAGGCGGTGGCCGTCGAAGCCCGGCACCCGGTCCACCCACACCTCGTCGACGGGGTCGGTGAGGATCAGGACCTCGTACCCCTTGGCGGCGAAGGCCTCCATGTGCGGGGAGTTCTCCACCATCGCGCGGCTCTCGCCGGTCAGGTAGTAGATGGCCTCCTGCCCGTCCTTCATGCGCTCGACGTACTCGCGCAAGGTGGTGGTCCGCTCCGGGTCGTGCGTGGAGGCGGCCGACACCAGCTCGAGCAGGGCCTCGGTGCTGTCGGTGTCCTCGACCAGGCCCTCCTTCAGCGCGCGCCCGAACTGCGCCCAGACGTTCGCGTAGCGTTCGGCGTCCTTGGACTGCATGTTCTTGAGGGCGCCGAGAACCTTCTTGACGAGGCGCCTGCGTACGCCTCGGATCTGGCGGTCGTGCTGGAGGATCTCGCGGGAGACGTTCAACGACAGGTCGTGGGCGTCCACGACTCCCTTGACGAAGCGCAGGTAGTCGGGCATGAGCGCTTCGCAGTCGTCCATGATGAACACCCGCTTGACGTACAGCTGTACGCCGCGCTTGGTCTCCCGGGAGAACAGGTCGAAGGGTGCCTGTGAGGGGATGAACAGCAGCGCCTCGTACTCGAAGGTGCCTTCGGCGCGCATGTGGATGGTCTCGGCCGGAGGCAGCCAGTCGTGGCTGATCTGCTGGTAGAACTCGTTGTACTCGTCCTCGGTCACCTCCGTGCGCGGCCGGGCCCACAGCGCCTTCATCGAGTTGAGCGTGTCGACATCGCGGGTCGGCTCGCCCTCGGCGTCGGCGCGCTCGGTGGCCATCCGGATGGGCCAGCGGATGAAGTCCGAGTACTGCTTGACGATCTGACGGATCTTCGACTCGGACAGGTAGTCGGCGAGCCCGTCCTCGCTGTCGGCGGGCTTGAGGTGCAGGGTGACCGAGGTGCCCACGGGCAGGCCCTCGACGGCCTGGATCGTGTAGGCGCCCTCACCGTCGGACTCCCACGCGGTACCGGATTCGGTGCCGGCCCGCCGGGTGCGCAGGGTGACCTTGTCGGCGACCATGAACGCGGAGTAGAAGCCCACGCCGAACTGCCCGATCAGGTTCTCGGCGGTGGCGGCGTCCTTGGATTCCTTGATCTTCTCCAGCAGTCCGGCGGTGCCGGACTTGGCGATCGTGCCGATCAGGTCCACGAGATCGTCCCGGCTCATGCCGATTCCGTTGTCACGGACGGTCAAGGTACGGGCGTCCTGATCGACCTCCAACGAGATGTGCAGGTCGCCGGTGTCGATCTCGGCGATGCCCGAGTCGGTCAGCGATTCCAGCCGCAGCTTGTCCAGTGCGTCGGAAGCGTTCGAGATCAACTCGCGCAGGAAGATGTCCTTGTTCGAGTAGATCGAGTGAATGACCAGCCGGAGCAACTGGCGTGTCTCTGCCTGGAATTCCAGCGTCTCGACACTGCTACTCATGGGGGTCTCTTTCTGTGGGAAGGTCATGAACGGAGAGGTCGTCAACGGACGGGTCTCGGGCCGGTGCGCATCGTTGCCCGCCGAAGGCATGGTTCGGTCGGGCCGGCCGCCTCGGCATTCTGTGGTCCGCTGGGGCAGGAGTCAGTCATCGTCGGGCGCCGGCGTCGTGAGTTGGTCGTCGAGGGCGTCCAGGGAGGCGACGAGGTCGGTGTGGCGGGAATCGAGGTAGCGGCGCATGTCGGCCAGGGGGGTGAGGAGCTCAGCAGCGTCGGCGGCACCGAGAGCGGCGTGCAGGGCGGCCTGAGCCGAGCGCGCTTCGGGCCCGAGGTGGTCGAGCGCGGTGATACGCCCGGCGAGGCGGCGCAGGTCGGCGGCGTGGGCGCGGGCCCAGGTGACTGCGGCGCGTTCTGCGGCCCTGGCCTGGCGGGTGGCCGTCACGCGCTGCTCACCGGTGGCGCCGACCGCGCCGGGGCGTCCTCGCAGGTAACGGCGTTCGGCGGCCTGGCGACTGGCGACGCCGAGGGGAGGGGCGAGATCGGCCCAGCTGGCGCCCGCCTCGCGCGCGGTTTCGATCAGGCCGGTCTCCCAGCCGGCGAGCTGCTCGCGTACCCGCCGGAGCAGCACCAGGCAGGCCAGCGCCTGGTCCGGGCCGGGGCCGGCGGTGTCAGGAGTCTCGTGCTGGGCATCGCGCAAGGCGTCGTCGATGGCGGCGAGTGCCGCCACCGCCGCGAGGAAGGACGCCGGGCTGTGGGCATCGGTGCTGGTCGTGATCGGCTGATCAGCTGCGGTCACGGGCACCCCCTCGGTCGGTCATCACATCGACGACACCATGTTTGTCATCCATTGGATGACATGTTACAACGGTTTCAGTGAAGCGCATGGGCAGCAACTGCCCAACCTGCTGGAGGTGTTCTCACGATGTTGCTGCGCACCGACCCCTTCGGTGAGCCGGCCCGTCTGGCACCGCTGACGGGACCTGCCACCTGGTCGAAGCCGTCGGCGATGCCCATGGACGCGTACCGCGAGGGCGACGGGTATGTGGTGGCCTCCGACATCCCCGGAATCACCGCATACGCGATCGGCGTCGGCGCCGACGCCGTGCTCGCCGACTCCCTCGGCTGACCCTTCCGTCGCCGACACGGCGGACGAGGGCCCGATGGGGCAGGCCTCTGCCAGTTCCCCTGAGCTACGACGGCCCATCCAGCCGCCGCCAACCCACTCGACCTCCCCCGGGGTGGCCGTACGCGGCACCCCCAAAGCTCCCTGAAAGGCAGAGAACGCAATGATCACCGACGCGCGCGTACCGCTCGAAAGGCAGCAGTCGCACGGGACGGCGTACGAGCACATGCTGGAGAGGGTTCGCTACGAAGGCGCTTACCCCACCCGCGAGAGGGCAGACGAAGCCGTCCGTCTGGTCATGGCGGGGCTGGGACGTCGGCTGACCGGCGATGAACGCGTGGATCTCGCGGCCTGCCTGCCTCTGGAGGCCGCACGCGTGCTGACCACGCAGATCCCCGACCCCCGGCCGCTGACCGGTTGGGAGTTCGTCAAGGACCTCGCCGCACGTTCCGGCGCCTCGCTGGCCTCCACCCGCTGGGACACCGGCTCCGTCTTCGCAGCCGTCGCCGCCCACGCCGGCCCCCACCTGATCAACCGCATCCTCCGCCGACTCCCCACCGGCTACGCCCTGCTGTTCGGGCAGGCCGAACTCGCACCCACGACGTAAGAGGCCACCACAGAAGCTGTCGATCATGCGACTCTCGGTTCGGTCGGTCGGTGGTCCGACCGCGGGGCACCGTCAGTCTCGGCTGTAGATCGTGCCCTCCCTGGGAGAATTCGCGCGACTCCGCGCGCCGCCTGCGTCACCCGTCCCGGCCTGTGTTCGCAGGAGGAGCAGGGCCGTGTCGTCGGTGTGTCGGTCGGTGGGCCAGGCGCGGTGGATGAGGGAGTCGGCCAGGCTCTCCGCATCCTCACCATGGTGGCGGCCGAGGTACCAGGCGAGGTCGCTGACGGTCTGGTCGATTTCGATGCCGGGTACTTCGACGAGTCCGTCCGTGTACAGCACGAGGGTGCTGCCCGGCGGGAGGTCGAGGTGATGGACCGGATAGTCCGATCCGTGGTCGATACCCAGGAGGGGGGCGGGATCCAGCCCCACGACCGATCCCGGGCCGCCGGGACGGTGCAGCAGGGGCGGTGGATGGCCGGCGCTGGCGAGGTCGGCGGCGCCCCGGGCGAGGTCGATGCGGGCGTACAGGGCGGAGACCAGGAGCTCGGTGCCCAGATCCAGGAGCACGCGGTTGGTGTGTGCCAGCACCTGGTCGGGCGAGGCGTTGGCGGTGGCGTGGATGGCGGTACGGACCTGGCCCATGAGGGCGGCAGCGGCGATGTTGTGGCCCTGGACGTCGCCGATGACGGCGGCGACGGTGGCGTCGTCGAGGCGGATGACGTCGTAGAAGTCGCCTCCGATGTCCATGCCATGGCTGGCGGGGAGGTAGCGGGTGGCCATGGTGAGGCCGGGCACGACCGGCAGACTGTGGGGCAGGAGCGCTTCCTGGAGCCCGAGGGCGAGGCCGTGCGCATCGTCGTAGAGCCGGGCCCGGTCCAGGGCCTGGGCGATCAGGCCGGCAAGGGAGGTGAGGACCGCCCGCTCGTCGGCGGTGAACGTGTGCGGCCGGTCGTAGGAGAGGATGCAGCAGCCGACGGGCCGGCCGGAGATGAGCAGCGGCAGGAACGCCCAGGCGCTCTTTCCGCTGAGCAGCGGGGCCTGGGGGAACTCGCGGACGATCTCCTCGGGGCTGCCGAAGAACGCGGGAACGCCGGTCGACAGCACCTGTCCGGCCGGGGTGACGCCCGTGCTCAAGGGCAGGCCGTCGAGTCACTCGATGGTCTCCCGGTCGTAGCCGTGCCAGCCGGTGATCTTCAAACGGCCGGCATCGGCCGCGGACAGGACCAGACCGTCCGCACCGAATGCGGGCAGGACCTGCCCGGCGACCAGCTCGACGACATCGCTGACCGCCACGGTCTCGGTCAGCGCGGACGCCAGGTGCAGAAGCTGGTAGAGGCGGCCCGTGTGGGCGGTCGGTGAAGCGGCGGACACGAGACGTGGAATCCGCCGCCGGGTGCTGTCGGGGACCGGAGAGGGACCGCCGGATGCGTTGGTGATGCGGACGCTGATGCCGCTGACGTCGGGATAGAGCTGAAAGCACAGTGGCCGGTCGGGGGGATGGAGTGCAGTGAATTCGACGGGTTCCCGGCTGATGACGGCGGTGCGGTAATGGTCCTCGACAATCGGCCGGTCCAGCCATGGCAGGGACTGCCACGGCCGCGTTCCCAGCAGTTGGCTCACACTGCGGCCGAGCAGAGTGGCCGCCACACCGTTGACGAAGGTGACCCTGCCCTCCAGATCCAGCGCCAGCGCGCCCTCGGGCAGCCGCTCGGCGAAGTCCGCAGCCGCCGACCCGGCCCCGCTCACGTATGGGGAAGGCGGCGTCAACGGAACGCGAAGGGGCTGCAGAGGTTGCCGGGGCTGCTCCGGGGACTGGTCCAGCCTGTGTGCGATGCCGCGGGCTTCCGCAGCGATATGACCGCTTTCGCGGCGGGTGACACGGTCCGGGTGGGATGCCGGCCACAGCAGGACCAGACCGCCCCAGCAGCGCGTCCGACCAGACAGCGGCGCTGCAGCGAGCGCGAATCGGTACGGCAGGCTGACCGCGACCCGCGGGTACGTGAGGGCCATCTGCTCCTGGGAGCCGACCCATACGAAACGGTCGCCCCGAACGGCCTCGCTGACCGGAGTGGCGGTCGCGAGCGGGATCCGGTGCCAGGGCCAGGCCACCTCCTCCGGCAGCCCGCACAACACCGCCAGGTTGAGGGCCTGAGCGGGCCTGTCCAGCAGGTAGAGCACCCCTGCGGAGGCGCCGGTGCGCCGCACGCTGTCCACCAGCGCGGCTCCGAGCAGCCCCAGGTCGGAAGGCTGCTCGGCGAAGCCAGGTGCCACAGCTCGCATAAGGCGACGATACGCTGACGCACCCCATAGGGTCCGCTCGCCGCGACTCGCCCACACCCCCCTCCATGGACTGCCTGTCGGAAAATCACTCCGTCCCGCGCCGCAGCGTCGGCAGCCGGGCGGGGCGCCGTCGCCTCTCCGCCGGCCGGGTAGTCGACCTCGGCGAGAGGCCTGAGCGTGTGGGCGTCGAGCAGGAGGTGAGTGCCTTCCTCCGCCCCCTGCTCCTCGGCTGCCGCGACCAGAATCCGCTTGTCATCGACGAAGCCCGGGGTGGAGCCGACGAACACCCACTCCCCGGGGAGAACCTCGCCGGCCTCGATGACGACGTCGTCGGCACCCTCCTGCGTACGGCAGAGACAGCCTCCGCCGACGTCCTGGCCGACCAGCACCCCGCCCGTGCCCAGACCGACGTAGGGTTCCTCGGCGGCGCCCGCTGCCCGGACGTCGAACCCGTCGGTCGTGCAGGTGATCAGGAGGCAGTGCGTACCGTCCTGGCCCATGGACGCGGTGAGCAGAACCTCGGGGCGTGCGTCCGGGAACTGCTGGAAGGCGTACGTCGCCGAGAAGGACGGCAGGACGTGCTCGGCGAGTACCTCGCCGGTGTCCAGGTCGAGAGCGCGGCAGATGTCGCCCGTGGAAAGCCCGTCCGCCCCGAGGGGTCCGGCCATGGTCGCCAGAAGGACACGCCCGGCCGGGTCGGGCGTGCAGCCGCCGGAGGCCTCGGGCGCATGTTGCCAGTCCCGGTGGCGGTGTTCCCAGCGGACCGTTCCGTCGGGTTCCTGGGCCTGCCCGCACGGCTCCTCGCCCGCGAGCCCCTGCCCGGTGTCACCGAGGCGCTGGGGGAACAGGGTGGTTCATGTGCTCTTCCCAGTCCGTGTCCGAGGTGTGGCGGCTGGGCCAGCAGGGCTGCCGCCGGTGGGTGGGTTCGTCACCATACGTCGGGCCGCTCCGTGGGTGGGCAGCCTTCGCCGGTCCCCTAGCACTCGGCGCACCAGCGCAGCGCTGGAGGGCCTTCCTGCGCCCCTCGTCGTGGTGGCACGGGGCGGGTACAGGCCTCGTCTGTGGGCACACGAGACCTCATGCACGGACAACACGCGCGTCCCGCGAGCACGCTGTTCGGCCTTGCCCGCGCAACCGAGACACCGCCGCCCGGGCGCGGAGGTGCAAAGCACTCCCGCCAAGGCCGTCCCACCGGACGCCTGCGCCGTCGGCTTCTCGTCTACCGGGCGATCGACTTCCTGTCCACGCACATCCCGGACCAGTCCGGACCAGGCGAGGAATGCCTGCTTCTCGTCCACGTCCGTCAGATCGTCGGTCGGGTCCACTACCGAATGTGCTCCGACTGCACACAGGGGGTGATCACCGCCATCGTGATCGACAAACGGTTCCACAGTACCGGGCTCGGTACGCGGGCGCTTTCGCACCTGCGTTCCCGCCACCCGGGCCTCGCCTGGCGCAGCACCGTGAGCATGCGCACCACCCGCGATCTCATGCGGCGGATGAGGATTCCCGCGCTCACAGCCGACACGCGCTGTCCTCACATCCGCCGGCCGCACCGGCCGATGTCCGATCCAGTGGTTGCAGACGGATGACTGCTGGTGACTGCTGGCTGGTGACTGTGGCTGCTGGCACAGTGCCATGAGGCCGAGCGCGAGCGGACATCCGTAACTCCAACCGCGCTCGGGCATGTGCTCGAAGTTAATCCTGTTAGACGCCGGCGAGCATCGTGGGGATGGCGAAGATCGCGGCCCACGCCGAGATATGGCGCATGCCGTCGTCCTGCGAGGTACCCAGCCTGGCCTACTGGGCGTCCGGGACCGAGGGCAGCAGCCCGTCCGGGGAGAGAAGAGCATGGAAGCGGCCGGCGCGGGGTTGCCGGTTCAACCGCGCACGGCTGGGGTGTCGTCGCCCAAGGAGAGGCGGGCCGTGATCCGCTTGCCTCCCTCCAGTTGTTCCGTGGACAGCTTCTCCGTGATGGCCTGGATGATCTCCATGCCGTGCTGGCCGATTCGACCGGGGTCGGCACCCCGGACGGCGGGGACGGCCGGGCGGCGGTCGCACACGCTCACCTCCACGCTCCCTGCGTGGATGCGCAGCTCCATGTGCACGGGGCCGGGGGCGTACTTGTGGGCGTTGGTGACCAGCTCGCTGACGACCAGCGCGGTGAGGTCGTACACGCGCTGCGGGATCGGCAGGCCGTGTACGGTGCCGGCAACCGCGAGGAAGGCTGCGGCGTGGCGACGGGCTTCGGCGATGCAGCTGAGGTCGTCACCGTCGAGCTCGTAGCCGGCACTGTGCAGGTAGGCGCCTGCTTCCCCGAGTTGCGCACCGCGGTCCGTGTCATCGGGGCGTCTCACTCACCGGCTCCGTCCTCGTTTCCGCCACGTGCAACGCTACCGGCCGCCCGGAGGGCCGCCGTGGGTAGCCCGGGTCTGGGTCGGCCGGCCTGGTGTGCGCGGACTGCGCGTCTGGGGCACAATCACCGGCGAGCCCAGCTCTCGAGGCCAAGAGTAGGCGCTGTTGGAGAGATGATGACCAGCAATGAGCAGACGGACCAGACTCGGCGGCTGTCCGTGCAGCACCATGTGACCGACGGGATCCGTGTCGTGAGTCTCCGGGGGGAGATCGACCACACCACGAAGGACGTCGTACGGGACGCCTTGCTGTCGCAGGAGGCCACGCCGCGAACCGTGGCAGATCTGGAACACGTGACTTTTCTGGACTCCAGTGGCATCAATGTCCTCATCTATGCCAACCAGCACTTGGTGGACGTCGGTGGATGGCTCCGACTCGCGGCAGCCGCAGCGGCCGTCCAGCGGGTCATCGAACTCGTCGGGATCGACGGCGTGATCCCCTGCCACCCCACCGTTGAAGCGGCCCTGCACGCCTGACACGGCGCGCTGCGCCCGCCCCCTGCGAGCCTGCCGTCGTCCGAATGCGGCGCCGGTCGGTTCCACCGGTTGCGGATGCTCGCTGACCAGACATAAGGCAGGTCGCGGCCCGGCGGACGACCGTCAAAAGAACCCTGCCCCCAGCCGCAGCCGCGAACACAGCGCGGGCATGCCCGGCATGCCCGTCACCTCCTCGGGTTCTCCCCGTACCTTCCGCGTCGGGTCGCGTGACGCGGAGGCCGAACACTCTGCTCGGGCCCGGGTGCACACCGCGAAGGCCGCCCTCGGTGAACGCCGCACAGCGTGGTGGGATCAACCCCAGCCGAAACGTCGCACCCGTCGGCACGAGGGGCTGGCCTCTCTCGACCGGGCCGACGGCCGGGAAAGCACCGACGACGTTGCCGACCGAAGCACGGAGCTCATCCGATGGAGCACGCGACGGCAGGGCCCTGGCTGCTTCGACGCCGTCCCGCCCCGTCCTGGACGGACCCTCACGGCCGCCGTGCCCACGGCCGGTGCGCGCGACGGTCGGTGATCCTCGGCGCATCACCGTACCGAGGTTGGCCGTGCGCTCGTCCTCGACCTCGGCAAGGGGTCAGCGCCCACGGCACACAGGTACTCCTCCCAGGGACGGCAGGACATGCCCGCGCACAGATCGCACTCGCGCAAGCGGGGTCGGCCAGGGCATTGCGTTGCTCCCACGCCGCAACGCGTCCTGGCCAGCGGCGGCCGGATTCGCGTGGAGCTTCGCGCCCCGGGTCCGGAGCCCTGTGCTCAGGGCCGCACGGCCCCTGCAGCCGGCCCTTTGCCCATGAACACGGCAGCCGTCGCCGGCGTCGGCCGACTCGGATGTTTGGAATCCCCGGCACGGTGAAGACGTGCTGACATCGGCTTTATCCATCGAGATAGGAGAAGCGCATGGGCATCATTGCCTGGATCCTGATCGGACTGCTCGCGGGCTTCATCGCCAAGGCCCTGATGCCGGGCAAGGACCCCGGCGGGATCATCATCACGATGCTCATCGGCATCGCGGGCGGACTGCTCGGCGGCTGGCTCGGCAAGGTCATCTTCGGCGTCGACTCCATAGACGGCTTTTTCGATCTCTCCACCTGGATCGCCGCCATCGTCGGCTCTGTCATCCTCCTGGCTGTCTACCGACTGGTCACCGGCAACAAGCACCACCACCGCCACGCCTGACCAGCCCCACCGACCCCACGCACAGGCCAACGGCTCCCCCCTCCCGAGGGCGGAGCCGTTCCGCTGCCGTCAGCAACGCCGACCGCGAGCGCGGGGCCCGTCGGAAGACGGTCGTCGAGGACGACCGGTGCTCCTCGTACAGATGCGCCGGGACCGTGGGACCCTGGCACCGTCACGCGCAGCCCCGGCCGTACGCTTCGAACGCCCCTCGCCACGCCGACAGCGTCGAACCCGTTGTTCTGACGGTCCGTCGGGCCCGACACTGAGGACAAGGGGGTACGACGATGACAGATCAGCCATTCCAGCCCGTAGCGGCCCCGGGCGCGAGGGACCAGGACGCACCGGCCACGGACGCCGAGCTGAGACAGGCGGTCAGGGCGACGCTGACGCTCAAGGCCAACGCGATCCCGCTGTGGGCGCGCGCCACGGCCAAGCCCGCATCGCTGGACGGACACCTCCAGCACGTGCCGGAGGGACCGCGGCGCGCGCTGTGGCGCGGCCTGGTCAAGTCCTGGCTCGAAGCCCGCGCGGCCGAACTGATCGCGGCCCTCAGGCCGCAGTTCGACAGTTCGACCGAGGCCGCGATGGGCTGCTTCGTCGACGTGAAGCACGGACTGGTGCACCAGGACCTGCTACCGGTGCTCACCGAAGACGCCTTGGAGCGGCTCGAACAGTTCGTGTACGACACGGATTTCGCGAAGAATGCCGTTGCCTGCCTCGCCTCCCTGAAGGTGGATTTCCTGGCGTACTGCTCCCGCGCCGCGGAGCTGGAGGCGTACCTGGAGGAGCGCCGGGACAGCCTGGTCCAGGCACACGCCGAGCTGAAGACCGCGATGCAGCAGGCCAGCGCCCAGAAGCAGCGGGTTACGCAGGCGGGCCTGACCCTGTTCCTCGAACCGCGCGTGCAGGCCCTCGACGGGCTGCTCACGGCAGCCCAGAAGGTCGTGATCGACCAGACGCCGGACCTGCTGATCACCCAGGTGGATACCGCGTGGACGCAGGCCCCCACGGCCACCGCCGCCGACCAGAAGGCCGCGATCACCAGCTCCTTGGGATCCGCCGCAGCCCACTGCGACATAGCCCGTGGCAATCTGAAGCTCCCGGTGCTCCGCATCGGGGACCCGGTTCTGGTCCAGTTCCAGCCCCTGAGCGCCCTTCCGGCCAACGACGCGGGGAAGATCGGCTGTACGGCCATGCGCAAGGCCTTCGGCGAGCCGTGGATCCGCGCCCTGAGCGCGCTGCCGCAACCGAAGCTCTCGCGAATCGTCTCCCTCTGCGGCCTCAAGATGGTCCGCGACACCCTCGTCAAGCGACTGACCGCGGAGCGGATCCACGAGATGGACGCCGCCGTGGCGCTGCTCACCGCCCCCGGCGACGCGGACGTGGCCTGCGGGAAGGTCGCGAGCATGGGCTACACCCGCATCGCCCTGCCTTCCGGCGTCACGGCAGCCGGCTGGCAGATCATCGGCCAGTGGCTGCTTCCCAACTCCTTTGCCGACGGAAACTACGAGACCGACGAAGCCTGCCTCAAGCACCTGCACCAGGAGCTGCACCCGCAGGTCTCGAAGGCCACCGTCGAGGCCTACTTCGCCGACCTCGTCACCGCCTGCCGCAGGGCCCGCACGGCGTGGGGCCACCAAGCGAACAAGACCGTGCCCCTCGACCACCCAGCGGTCACCTTGACCCACGGCGCCCAGTGGAACATCTCGATCAAGGCGTACCTCTCGACGTCCCTGGTCTTCCACGTGGACGGCGGCTACGAGAAATCTCCCTGGCACGCCATCCAGTAGCGGCGGCCACCCCGGCGCAGGCGTGCGATCCGCCGCTCACCGTAGGACGGCCCGATACCTCAACCGACTCCCCCGGCGCGTTCCCACTCCATCGGGGTGGGTCGCGGCGGGTCGCAGCTCGGCGAGACGGTCGTGATTCCATACGCCCGGCTCGCCCCGATTCCGTTTCCGGCGGCCGCCGCCGTGCGCGGCTTCGCGCGCGAACGCGCAGTCCAGGTCGGAGATCTTCGGACGCGGACCGGCGGTGGGCGGCTTGAGACGTGGCCGACCAGCTCGTCCGGACGATCGCCGCCCTTCATGACGAATACCGAACGGGCGATGCGAAGTGCGAGCGGCGGCGCGCCGAGGAAGCCCCCGTGAGTACGGAGGCCCCGGCGGGGCGGTCGCGGCGAGCGCGCCGGCCGGAGAACGAGAGGCGTTCGGTCCGCAGCCGGGCGAAACCGCTGTGCCGCCCGGACAGGGGGGTCGTCGTGCCGCCCTGACAGGTCGGTATGCCGCCCGGACAAGGTCGGTGTGCCGCTCGGACACCCGAACGGATACGCGGCGAACAGGCCGCGCCGCCGGCCCACCGCAGGGGCGGAGGGCCGTTCCCAGGCGCCGCGTCAGCACCGTGCCGGTCACCGCAGCCACGACGCGCGGATCAGTTCCCCGCCTTACGCTCAGAGCGAGCCCGGCGGTCCGTACACGCCCGCCAGCTCGACCGCCAGACGTGCCAGCCGCTCCCTCGCCTCCGGTGGGTCCAGCACCTCCACGCGCGCGCCCAGCCCCGCCAGTTGCGTCGCCACTACCTCCGGCGTCGGCCCGTCCACCCGTATCTCCGTCCACCCGTCGGAAAACACCGCACCGACACGCAGGCGCCCCTCGAACAGCCGCTCCAGGATCGCCATCGCACCCGGCTCGGCCCGGGCCCGGACCGTCGCCGCGTACAGGCGCTCCTCCAGGCCCGCGGCGAACGAACGCCAGACCGTGGCAAGGTCGAAGCCGTCCGGCCGTACGACGGGCACGCCGGTCGCCTCGGCCGAGGCGACCCGGCTGAGGCGGAAGGTCCGCAAGCCCCGCTCCGTCCCGGCCACGAGGTAGTCGTGCCCCGCCTTGGCCACCAGCCCGAGCGGATGGACCGTTCGCACGCCCACCGGTTTGCCGGGCCCCGCGTAGCCGAGCCGCACCTGGATCCCGTCCACGACCGCTCGCCGCAGGACCTCGACGTGCGGCCCGGCGGCCCTGCCGGCGCCCGACCAGTCCGTGCGGTCGGACAGACCGGCCCGCGACGCCGCCTCCGCGCCCGAACGCAGAGGCGCGGGCAGCGCACGCACCAGCTTGCGCAGCGCCGTACGAAGCTCGGGCGTGGTCGCCGAAGGACCCGCGAGCAGGAACAGCGCCCTGGTCTCCTCGGCGGTCAGCCCCGTGAGGTCCGTACGAGCGCCGCCGACCAACGACCAGCCGCCCCCGCGCCCGCGCTGCGAGTAGACGGGCACACCCGCGGCGGACAGAGCCTCCAGGTCACGCCGCGCGGTCCGCGGCGACACCTCGAGCTCGGCCGCCACCTCGGCCACCGTCACACGGGTGCGGGTTTGGAGGAACAGCAGGGTTGCCACCAGGCGATCGGCTCTCATGCCGATCATTCTCATCCGGAAAGTGGCCAGGGGATGACCTGTTCTGCTTCCAGGATGAGGTCATGACGCACACCGAGAACGCCCCCCCCTGACCACCCTCACCCCCGACAGCACCGGTGACCCCCGCCAGGGCCTGTCGAGTCTCCCCACGCTCGCCGACGACCTCGCGGACAGTGCATGGCAGGAAGCGTGGGACGCCGTGGTGCGTGAGGTCGAAGCGGCGTGGGCGGACCCCGCGATCCTGGGCCGGACCCTGACCCTGCCGTTCGGCAACATTCCAGGCGCAGCCGCCGCGGCCGTCTGGACCTCCGAGTTCACCGTCCACACCTGGGACATCGCCACCGTCACCGGCCAGCACCCGGACTGGGACCCCGAACTCATCGCCGCCTCGTACGCCGCCATGCAGCGCGGGCTGCCCACCGGGCCGCGCGACGGCGCGCCGTTCGCAGCCGCGGTGGACGCCGACCCCGACGCGCCGGCCATCGACCGCCTCGTCGCGTGGTGCGGACGCAAGCCGTAACCAGCATCCGAGGCCGACTGGCCCAGATCGCCGTCTACGTACATCTGCGCGCCTTCGCCGCAGACGCCGGTGCTCCCGACCTCCCCCGATGAGCGGCTGCGCGCGCTGTACGAAGAAGCCGCCTCGATCCTCGGACATGACAGAGGCGGACTGGAGCATGCCATCTGACGGTTGCCTTCCTAGTACCCCTAGGCTAAAACTAGGGGTATTAGGAACTCGGGAGGATGCATGGTGCGGGCCGGACTGACTGCGGAGCGGGTGACCGTCGCGGGCGCGGAGCTGGCGGACGAGGTCGGGCTCGACAAGGTGACCATGTCGCAGCTGGCGCGGCGGCTGGGCGTCAAGGACGCGAGCCTGTACGCCCACGTCCGCGGCCTGGAGGATCTGCGCGGCCGGATCGCGCTGCTGGCGGCGGACGAGAAGACCATCCGCATCGCGGAGGCGACTGCCGGGCGAGCGGGCAAGGACGCGCTCGTCGCGTTCGCGGACGCCTGGCGGGAGTACGCCCATGAGCACCCGGGCCGTTACACGGCCACGCAGACCCCGATCCAGATCGATCCCGTACTGGCCGCCGAAGCGCCCGGACCACGGCGCGCGGTCGAGCTGACCTACGGCATGCTGCGCGGGTACGGACTCGCAGAGCCGGACCTGACCGACGCGGTCCGGCTGCTGCGCAGCACGTTCCACGGGTTCGTCGCCCTGGAGGCGGCGGGCGGCTTCGCGCACGAGCGTTCGCCGCAACAGACCTGGATCCGCGCGCTCGACGCCCTGCACACCCTCCTGGAACACTGGCCCCCGTCCCGAGATGGAGACCCCTCATGACCGACCCGGCCATGGGCAGCCTGCGTGTGAACGGCGCGACCCTGCACTACGAAGTACGAGGCCAGGGCCCGCTCCTGCTGCTGATCCCCGGAGGGACGGGCGGCGCGGCGTCCTTCGACGACATCGCCGACGGCCTGGCCGCCACCTACACCGTCGCGGCCTACGACCCGCGCGGCATGTCACGCAGCACCCTGGACGACCCCGACGCCGAACAGCACGTGGCCGAGCACGCCGAAGACGCGCTCCGGATACTGGACCTGCTGTCCCCCGGCGAGGCCGCCCGCGTGTTCGGCGCCAGTTCCGGCGCGATCACCGCCCTGCACCTGCTCACCGCCCACCCCGAACGCATCGCACGCGTCGTGGCGCACGAGCCCCCCGTCGTGCACGTGCTCCCCGACGCGGCGGAACACCACGCACTCATCGCCCACGTCCAGGACACCTTCCGCACCCAAGGACTCATGCCGGCGATGTCCGCGTTCGCCGCCGGCCTCACCAGGGGCAGCGACACATCCGGGCCGAAGACCCAGCTCAAGCTTCCGCCACAGACAGCGGCACGGGCCGAGCAGACCATGGCCGACCTGCCGTACTTCGTCAGCCGGATCGTGCCCCGCTTCATGTCCTACGCGCCGGACATCCCCCGGCTGGAGAAACTGACGGAACGCCTCGTGATCGCCGGCGGACAGGACTCATCCGGTGAGCTGCCCCATCGCTCAGCGGCCTTCCTGGCCGAGCTTCTCGGCACACAGCTCCAGCGCTTCCCCGGCGGACACATCGGACTGACCACGCACCCCGCAGAGTTCGGCGAGCTCCTGCGAAAGACCTTCGCGGCCTCGGTCTGAATCGCCCGTGACCTGGCCTGCGGCGCTCGCAGGCATTCTCGGCACACCGTCAGGCCCCGTCAGGCCCCGAGCCAGCCGGCACCGTGCTGGTGAATTCGTACCGTACGTGGAACGGGGCTGGTGAGCTGGCGCTGCGGTGCCGTCTGCCGTGACGGCCGGGGCAGACGGCCGCACGGTAGGTCACGGCTGCCGTCGCCGGAGGCGAGCAGGGGTGATGGGGAGGGGCAAGGACTGAGGCGGCCCTCCCCTGCGTTCTGACGCGAGCCAGGAGACCGGCAGCGCCGGCGTTGTCAGTCCCCGGTGTTAGCGTCGCCGCCATGGCGAACCGTTCATATCTCTACTCCGCGGACTCGATGCCGAACGCGGCGGAGATCCCCCAGCACGTCCGATGCATATCCGAGCACAACGGGGACATCCCGCTCGCGCACAAACTCATGGTGGGGCACCGGACGACGATCGTCCCGTCCATGATCTGGAACCCCCCGATCGGTATCGCCGCGGACTACACCGCCGGGGCGGCACTGCTCCGCGACCTCCTGCGCGCGGTCGGCAAGGGCCTGGAGGACGACACCGAGTTCGCCGCCTGCGTTGCCAGGACCACCGCCCACCTCGCACAGCAGCAGGCGAAGTACTTCCTCCTCGAGACAGGGGAGATCATCTCGCTGTCAGGTGACGACCCGGCAGCGAGCGTGCAGCGCCTGGTATCCACGGACATCCCGGACGTCGTCGCCAGGGCCGAAGCGGCCATCGCCGGCCGCGACGACGACTGGCTGGCCTCACTCCGAACCGACTGGCACAGACACTTCGCCTCCTTCTACAGCGAAGCGCTCTACTTCTCGTTCCCCAACTGACCGACTTCCACGACACGCCACCGGGCAGCCCTGGCTCGGTCCGAAAGGAGGCCAGGGCCAGCCGGGTGAGGGGATGCGTTCGCGTCACGGCCCAGCGGGACTCACGGCCCAGCGGGACTCACGGTCTGCGGGCCACCCAGAGCAGTTCCGCCGGCCAGCGGTGCGCCCAGTCCGGCGGGTCGGTCTCGTTGTATCCGTTGAGCACACCCGGTCCGGGCCGCGGCTCGATGAGATCGTCGATGATCAGACCCGCTCCGCGCAGCACCCTGACCCAGTCGCCGTAGGTCAGCTGATAGCTGACCGCGCCGTCGCCCTCCGCGATCGCGTCGAGCCCGAAGTAGTCCTGCCGCAGCGTGGTCGTCACACGGCCGGCGGCTTCGTCGTAACACGCCTCGAACCACGGACTGGCGACGTTGAACACCAGACGCCCGCCCCGGCCCAGAACACGCGCGACCTGCGGAACAGCCAACCGCGGAGGAGCCCAGCTGAGGCCGCCGAAGTCACAGAAGACCAGGTCGAAACTGCCGTCGGCGAAGGGAAGTTGTTCGGCAGCACCCTGCACCAGCGCATAGCGGGCCGCCCCCATCGCTCCCGCCGCCGCGCCGAGCTGGGCCTCTGACAGGTCGAACCCGACCACCAAGGCGCCCTCGGCGGCAAGCACCCTGGACCACTGGCCGGCACCACAGCCGAGCTCGAGGACGCGCTTGCCGGCAACGTCACCCAGGGCCTGCAGCTGCGCGTCGGGCACGGAGTACATGCCCCACAGCCGGGGTGCGGCACCGATCTGCGGATCATGATCGCGCTGGTAGGCACTGCTGAGCTGATTCCAGAACCGCCGGTTGACCGAGACACTGTCCACCCACCGACTCCAGCATCCCCACCGGAAACGGTCAACCCGATGCGGTCACCGGCCCCTCGCCCCTCCCCCTCTCGGTCAGAACCTGGAAGAGCATCTCGGCGCCCCGCCTGGCGAGTTCCAGGAGCAGCGGCGTACCTACCCACGAGTGCACCGTCAGTCGGATGACGGAGGGCCGGAGCGTTTGATGGCTCGGCCCACGAGCACGGCCAGCGGGACCACGATCGCGAGGTAGACCGCGCAGATCACCGCTGCCGCAGTGCTGGCGAACACCAGGTAGACAAGCCCCCCGAGGACGAGGGCCACCGTGAGGGTCAACAGAAACACGCGCATGAGACGCTCAACGATCGAAGCAGCCCGGAGGACTTCCTGGGCGTTCCACGACATCCTGCCGGGTGCGCCCGCAGCCACCGCGCCCCTCTGGCCGGACTCCCGCTGTCGGCGACGGCCGGAGTTCGTGCCGCAGTCGTTCCACGCATCGTCCACACCGCCGAAGCACTAGTCGTCACGCAGGGAAGCGCCTCCAGGGTGGGGCGCCACACCTACTCGTACCCACGCCGAGGCCTGCCGACCAGGCGCTCCGCGCGGGAAATGGGCGGCCGGCGGCCGAAGAGGTGGCTTACGCTTCCGCCTCATGACCGTCGTACTGCGGGGCGATGCCCTGGAACTGACCCCGGCCGGGCCCGACGACGTACCCGCGCTGGCGGCCATCAGAGCCACACCCCAGGTCCGCGAACGCTGGCGCGGCGGGCCCGATCTGGCGTCCGAGATCACCAACGACCTCGCCGACCCGGACACCCACTGTCTGACAGTCCGCAGCGATGGCCGGATCGTCGGCATGATCCAGTGGTACGCGGAGGAGGACCCCGACTACCGCCACGCGGGCATCGACCTGTTTCTCGACCCGTCCGTGCACGGACGGGGACTCGGCACCGACGCCGTACGCACCCTCGCCCACCATCTGGTCCACGACCTTGGCTACCACCGTCTGGTCATCGACCCGGCCGCCGACAACTCCCCCGCAATCCGCTGTTACACCAAGGCCGGTTTCCGGCCGGTAGGCATCATGCGACAGTACGAGCGCGGCACCGACGGCACCTGGCACGACGGACTCCTGATGGACCTGCTGGCAGAGGACCTGCTCCAGAGCGACATCTGAGTCAACGGCCTTGGGCGTTTCGCACGCTGCGGGTGGCGACGACTCTTCGCACGTCACCGTGTCCGGTGGGCACGCACGGTCCGCTGTCAGGATTAACGGGTGCGGAGCGCCCGTGACGCCCCTCGGGGAAGCGGTCGCCGACCGCGCACGGGCGGGTGGTGCGGGCCGCGTTCGACGTCGGGGTGTCGTGGCCTGTGGCGAGCACAGTGTGCAGAGCCACGGCCGAGGCGGCGCCGCCGACGGGAACGCCGCCTGTGGCGTACCTTCCCCGCGATCACGACCGGCGTCACCGACGCCGCCTCCGTAGGGATCGACAGGGCGATCAGATCGGTCCCGTTCGCCTTCACTCGAACGCGTCGTCAGTCGAGAACCGCCGGCCCCTGACGAGATACATAAAGGATTCATATAAAGCCGCTATGCTTCGGGCATGAGCCGCAGAGACGCCGCGCACGGCGCTTCCGATGCCATCGGGTCAGCCCTCTACGGTCTGGCCACCAGGGCCGTAAGACGCCTTCCCCGCGACATGAGCCTGACGTCCGCCGCCACCTTGGCCACCCTGGACAAGACCGGACCGCGACGGATCACCGATCTGGCGGTGTCCGAGGGCGTCACCCAGCCCGCGATGACCGTCCTGGTCCGGGTGCTGGAGGAATCCGGGCTGGTCGAGCGGAAGGGCGATCCTGCCGACAAGCGGGTCACGCTGGTGTGCGTGACCGAGGCCGGCGCGTCGTACGTCCGGACGCGACGCCAGGCGGGCGTCGACGCGTACGCACGGTTGATCGATGGACTCGCCAGGGACGAGGTCGAGGCCTTGGCGGCAGCCCTTCCGGCGCTGATCCATCTGGCGGAGCTCGACAGCCACGCCCGAGAGGAGTCGGACCGGTGACCTCCGCCCAGACTCATGACCAGCCCATGAGTACTGCCCTGATACGCCCCCAGGCACGTCTGCTGGTTCCCGCCCTGCTGTTCATCGCCCTGGTCGTGGCGGCCGTCGCCAGCCTCGGGACGCCCCTCATCACCAGCGTGGCGACCACGTTCCACGTCTCCCTCGACAGCGCGCAGTGGACGCTGACCATCGCCCTGCTCAGCGGCGCCGTCGCCACACCCGTCCTCGGCCGGCTCGGAGCCGGTCCGCACCGGCGGACCACGATTCTCGCCACCCTGGCGATCGTCGTCGTCGGCAGCGCGCTCACCGTGCTGCCACTGCCGTTCACCTGGCTGCTGGTGGGGAGAGCGGCCCAAGGCGTCGGACTCGGTCTCACGGCGCTGATGATGGGCGTGGCCCGCGACCACCTTCCCGAGGAGAGCGGCGCGACCACGATCGCTCTGATCTCAGTGGTCTCCATCATCGGAGCCGGCGTCGGCTACCCGCTGGCCGCGCTGCTCGCCGAGTTCGGAGGCCTGCGGGCCGCCTACGGCCTCGGCCTGCTCGTCACCGCCCTCGCCTTCGTGACCGCGTGGCGCTCCATGCCCGCGGCTCCCCAGGGCCGCACCGCTCGCGTGAACGTGGCCGGTGCGCTCGTCCTGACGGGTGGACTGCTCCTCGCCCTGCTCCTGGCCGGTGAGAGGGGCCTGTGGAGCCGACACCTCGCCCTGGCCGTGGCCCTTGCCATCACCGCGGTACTACTCCTCTGCGGCTGGACCGTTTCCGAACTGCGCACGAAGAATCCCCTGGTCGACGTCCGGGCGGTACGGCACCCGGCGGTCGCCGGGGCGAACATCGCCATGTTCGTCGGCGGCAGCGGCATGTACCTCCTGCTCACGCTCATCACCCGCTACGCGCAGACGCCGCGCGACGCCGGCTACGGCTTCGGGCTGACCACCTTCGCGGCGGGGCTGGTCCTCATCCCGTTCTCCGTGCTGGGGTTCGTCGCCGGCAAGCTCACGCCGCGGGTCCGCGCACGGATCGACGGCCCCCTGCTCCTGGCCGGCAGCGCCGCCATCGTCGGCGGCGGGTTCGTCCTGTTCGCCACCGCCCGGTCCAGCGTGGCCGAACTGCTCGCGGCCATGGGCGTGCTGGGCTTCGGCGTCGGCAGCTTCTCGGCCGCCATGCCCGGCGTCATCCTGGCCGTCACCCCCAAGAGCGAGACGTCGAGCGCCATGAGCTTCAACTACGTCGTCCGCAGCGTCGGGTACTCCCTGGGCAGCGCCATCGGCGGTCTCGTCCTGGCCGCCGGCACCGCCGCGGGCCGGCTGTTCCCCGACGACGACGCCTACACGACCGCGGCGCTGGTCGGCGTCGTCGCGATGGCGATCACGACGATGGCCGGCCTCGCCCTCGCCCGCCGACCCGAGGCCCCTTCGATCACGGCCCCAACCGGCGTGCGGGGCCCGGGCCGGTCGGGTCGGACCGGAAGCTGAGGATCGAAGCCGTGCGATGTCGGGGCCGTCACCGTCGGCTCACCGACCCGGAGTTCGACAGCCCCGAACAGGTGACTGCCGCGACGGCAGGTGGCGCGCGGGACATGCTCCCGAACCGCCACTTCTCCAGCTGGGGGACGACAGGGCATCGCGCACACACTCGAATCTAGTGCCAACCGGTGTACCCGTCCGGGTGCCCCCCTCCGGAATCCCCGCCCATGAGACCGAGCACGAAGAGAATCACCACGATCAGGGCGAGCAACACCAGCCAGAATCGGTCCTCGAATCCTGGGCGCCTCGGGCCCCGTGGACGATCGTCGCCCCGGCTCTCGGCGTCGCTGTCCTCGTCGCTCACCTCGTACCCCCCCCGTCGTCTGTTCATGGCACTGCGCGACGCGGTCAGCGTCAAGCCTCTCGACGCCCGGGAGGTGTCCGAGCTGCGGCAGCCGGTTGCGAACCGCCACGGGTCAGTGACCGGCCTTCGTTGACGAACCGCATCCTGCCCTGCCTTCCAGCGCGACGAGAGGTGGGACCGGCACAGCACCCCTCCCCGGCGTTGACGGGAGCAGGGCCCCGGCGCCGGTCGGCCGTTGCCCGGTGCCGGCACCCGTACTGGCGGCTTCGGCACGACCGCAACAGGCCCGTCCGGATCTCTGCCTCCCCCGCGCCCTCGTCACCTCACCGCCGAGCGCCGTCGAAGGGCAGGCGACAGCGTGGACACCGCCCCTCGGCCGGACGGCAGTCTGAGGCGCGGGGGATCAGGTGGCCGGGTCGAGCAGGTGGGCACCGTTGTTGCGGACGTTGTTCACGGCCGGGGAGACGGGCCGGGCGTCGAGCCGCCCGTCAGCGGGGCGGGTGAGGAGGGCGCGGAGGTCTTCGGTGTCGTGGTGGTGGGGGTCGAGCCAAGCGTCGTAGTGGTCCGGGGTGAGAGCGAGAGGCATGCGGGGGTGCACGCGCCCTGCTTCGTCGGTGGCCTCGGTCGTGATGATCGTGCAGGTCGTCAGCCAGGCGTCCGGGTCGTCGTCGCTCGTGACATCGGGGTCGCGCCAGTACTCGTACAGACCTGCCATCGCCAGCACCTGGCCGTCGGCGGGGTGGATGAAGTACGGCTGCTTACGGGTCCTGCCCGTCGCCTCGTCCTTGACCGGCTCCCACTCGTAGAAGCCGTCGGCCGGCAGCAGACAGCGGCGCCTGGCGAAGGCACGCCGGTACGCGGGCTTCTCGTGCACGGTCTCCACCCGGGCGTTGATCATCCGCGCACCCGCCTTCGGGTCCTTCGCCCACGAGGGCACCAACCCCCAGCGCAGCACCCGCAACTCACGCCGCACCTCATCACCGTCACCGCGGCCCGCTCGTTCGAGAACCGCGTAGACCTGGTCGGTCGGCGCGACGTTCCAACTGGGCGCCAGCGCCTCGGAGGGACGCCAGTCGGTGACCTGGAAGAGTCCGGTCAGGTCCTCAGGACCGCGGGTCGAGGTGTAACGGCCGCACATGCGGCCACTGTGCCACGACTCGCGCCCGGTTGTCGGCAGCCCGGACACTCCCGGAGTCCGGGGCGACGGCGCGCCCTCGCCGCCAGGGGTCCATGCGGAGGCTTCCGACGACCCCCGCCGTCGTCCGCGGCGGCTACGTCAGGACGCTCGACCGGCTCCGCGCCCCTACGCGGAAACCCGTACACGGAGGAAGGGGGTCTCCCCGGTGCGCGGAGCACCGGGCAGACCCCCCTCCTCATTCATTCAGGCGGCGGGCGTCAGCCGACCGAACCCGACTCCGCCGGGAACTCCGGCGGCCAGGGCGTGTCGTACAACGACGCCCGCTCGCCCATCACGGCGTACTCCGCCTCCCGCCAGTTCGGATGGCCACCGACGACGAAGCTTTCGCATTCCGGATCCAGGATCCAGGTGTACTCGGCGTCCGCCGCCGGAATGCCGTGCCGTTCACTGAGCACGGCGAACTCGGCGGCGGTCGCCCGCCGGATGTGGAGCCCGTTCCGGTAGAGGGACTTGAGGAACATCAGTTCCACATGCCCGATGGAGACCTCGACCCTCGTCGTGGTCCGGTCCACGAGTGTGGCCTCACTGATCAGGAAGAGCCGGCGGTGCGAGGGGTCGAACCCGCCGACTCGGAAGAGCCGCCCTTCCCTGACGAGATCCGTCATGCTCACCATCTCCTCATCAGTCGGCGACCGGCGTGCCGTTGGCGTACTTCCACTTCTCCGGGTAGACCTGTACGACCTTGCCCTCCGCGTCGGTCATCCACCAGTCGATGGACTTCCAGCCGCGGTCCTCCACCCGGACGGCCGAGCGGAGCTTGGTCATCTCCCATGCGGTTCCCATGCCTTTCGACCGGATGGTCTCCCAGTCGCCGATCGTGATCCCCTCTCCTCGCGTGATGAGCGCGTTCAGCGCCTCGTCCGGAGTCCTGGCACCCGGGACTCCGTCGAGGGACACCGAGATCCTCACATTGCCGTTGGCCACCGCCTGCTCCACTCCCACCGTCCAGAGCGGTCGCACTCCCAACCCCATCTCCTCCGGCAGTTGAGTACCGAATTCCTTGTTGTTGAAGGTGCGCCCGCCGGGCCCGCCAGAACAGCCCTCAGCGACGCCATGACTTTCGCGCGCCCCTGGACGGTGCGGTCGGGGCGGCCGGATCGAGGGTGAGTTCCCACTGGTGCCTGCTCTTGTCGATGGTGACCAGGAGGGGCCCGCTGGGCAGGGTGACCTTCTCCCGTACGCGGCGACCGTTCCACTCGTGCACGAGCCGCTTGGCGGGGCGCCTCAGGTCACGGGGACTGTCGCCCCAGTGGTAGTGCATCTGGAACCAGCCCTTGTGCGGGTCCTCCGCGCGCACCTTCAACTCGGCCTCGGGGCCGGTGCGGACGAAGACTTCCCGCCCGCTGCCCGCGATCGTGCCGAAGTCCAGCGGCAGGGCCGCCGACAGGGGCAGGACCGTGAGCTGCCACGCCCCGGAGTTGCGCACCTTGAGGGTGAGAGGCCCGCCCTTGCGGTGCGGCACCATCAGGGTGCGGCCGTAGTGATCGGGCAGGTCGGACAGGAAGACGTCGTCCTCGCGGCCGGGGATCTTGACGGAGATGAAGTTGTACTCCTCCGTCCGCGCCTCCAGGATCACCGGCTCCCCGTCGGGCGGGAACGGCAGGTCCACGGTGACCGTCTTCGCGCCCTTGCCGCGGTAGACGCACGGCTCGAACGCGAAGAAGCCAGCCGCCCAGGAAGCGTGCTCGACGGGGGTACTGACGGCGGGCGCCCCGGCGGCGTAGACGGGCGCGAACCCGGCGGGCGCGGAGACAGGCGACACGGATGAGACGGGGTACGTCGCGGAATCGCTCGCCGGGCCGGGCCCGGGCGACCCCGGGCCCGCCGTGAACGCATCCGGCCCCGGCACCGACGACGCTCCGGGAGCCACCACGCCGGAGCCGGCCTTGTCCACCCCGGCGAGCGGCACGGGGCCGGAGACGGAGGGCACGGCGGGCGACGCCGAGGGGACCGACGGCGCCGGCGGTGACGGGTGCGGGGGCGATGGCACCGCTGCCACCGCCCCCGCACCCCCTACGTCCCGCATCAGGCCCGCGAGCCCGTCCTCGTAGCCCTGCCCCACCGCGCGGAACCGCCACGCCCCCTCGCGCCGGTACAGCTCTCCCAGCACGAACGCGGTCTCGGAGGTGGCGTCGGTGACCGCGTACCGCGCGACGACGGTTCCGTCGACGGCGACCAACTGCGCGTAGAGACCATGGACCTGCCCGAAGATCCCGTCCACGCAGGATCCGACTATCAGGACCCGCTGGACTGCGGGTTCGACTCGGAGCAGGTCCAACTCCAGCCATTCGGCCAGCTGTCCGGCCCCGTGTCCCGTACCGACGTGCCGAACGGCGCCCGAGGGGTGGAGGGGACGGTCCTGAAAGACGATGTCGGCTTCGCCGCGCACCACGCCGGCCGCGTCGAGCAGAAGGGCCGCGGCTGACACGGTCGGCGCCCCTGGCAGCGACTGCCGCCCCACGGCGACACGCAGAGGGGCGGCGGGAACGGGCGCGTTCGCACCCTTGATCATGTGCCTCATGCGGAACATGGTGACAGCGGAGCAGGCGTCCGGAGAAGATCTTCGGCACGGAGGATGCTCGGCACGAGCGGCCGGAGCGCACGGTCCGCGCAGGGCCACGTGGTCCGTCGCCGGGGCCTCGGCTCCACCTGTCGACGCGGACCCACAGGAGATCTTGAGACCGCGAGCGGCGCATGGCAGGCTCGTGCCGCATGATCGATGAATTCGCGAAGGACAACGTGCGCGGAAGGCTGCGGCGGGACCGCGAGGGGCTGCTCTGGAAACTCGACGGCCTGTCCGAATACGACGCCCGCCGACCGTTGACAGCGACCGGGACCAACCTCCTCGGACTGGTCAAACACATGGCCACCGTCGAGGCCAGGTACTTCGGAGAGGTCTTCCACCGCCCGTCCCCGGAACCGCTGTGCCGGTGGCAGGACTCCGACGGCAGCGATCTGTGGGCGACCGAGGACGAGACCCGCGATCAGATCGTCGCCTTCTATCGACGCGCGTGGGAACACTCGGACGCGACGATCGACGCGCTTCCACTCGACGCTCCCGGCCACGTGCCGTGGTGGCCGGAACCTCATTCCGATACGAACCTGTTCGCCGTCATGATTCATGTCCTCGGCGAGTCCATCCGGCATGCCGGGCACGCCGACATCCTGCGCGAGACCCTCGACGGCCGGACCGGGCTGCGCGCCGAACTCGAGAAGCAGATCGACGCGGAAGCACGTGCGGCCCACTGCGCGAAGATCGAGCAGGCCGCCAGGTCGGCCGCACCGGTCGAGGCTCGACGACAGCCTCACGTGCCGTGACGTTCGTACGGCATCCCGTCGGCCGAGGGGCCGCTCCGCGGAGCGGGCGCGTCAGTATCCGGTACCGCGCTTGACCTTGGCCCGCTCCGCGTCATGGGTCGCGCCCTTGTCGTCCAGGGTGCGGCACGCATCCTCGATGTCCTGGCTCAGGCGGTCGATCTGTTCGCGGCTCAGGGTCTCCTTGACCAGGGCACGCAGGATCTTCACCCGCTCCGCGTCGGGCGGAAGCGTGTACGCCGGCACCATCCAGCCGCGTTCCGCGGCGAGTTGCCACGCGATGTCGGACTCGTCGTAGGAGCGCTTGTCGGCGAGGCGGAAGGCAACCAGCGGCAGTTGCTCCAGGTCGGCTCCGATCACTTCGAACCGCCCACCGTTTCGCAGGTTGTCCGCCAGCACCCGGGCGTTCTCCTGCATCATCTTCATGACGTAGGTGTAGCCCTGCCGGCCGAGCCGCACGAAGTTGTAGTACTGCGCGAGCACCATCGACGCGCCGGTGGAGAAGTTCAGGGTGAACGTCGAATCGGTCTTGCCCAGGTAGTTCTCGTAGAACACGAGGTCCTTGGACAGGTCCGACTCCTCACGGAAGATCAGCCAGCCGATGCCGGGGTAGACCAAGCCGTACTTGTGGCCCGAGACGTTGATCGAACGGACCTGATCGAGCCGGAAATCCCACTTCGAATCCGGGTAGAGGAAGGGCCAGACGAAAGCACCGCTGGCGCCGTCCACGTGGATGGGGATGTCGAGGTCCCGCTTCTCACGGACGTCACGCAAGAGCTTGTCGATACCGACGACATCGTCCTTGTGGCCCGTGAAGGTGGTGCCGAGAACGGCGACGACGCCGATCGTGTTCTCGTCGAGGTGGCGCTCCACGTCCTCAGGGCCGATCGTGTACTTGCCTTCCGCGAGCGGCACGATCCGCGGCTCGACGTCGAAGTAGCGGCAGAACTTCTCCCACACGACGTGGACGTCCCCGCCGAAGATCAGATTGGGCCGCTCGGTCGAGAGGCCTGACGCCTTGCGGCGCTCGCGCCACTTCCATTTCAGTGACAGCCCTCCGAGCATGATCGCCTCGGATGAGCCCTGGGTCCGGCATCCGGTCGTGCTTCCCGGTGCGTGGAAGAGATCGGCGAGCATGCGCACGCAACGCTGCTCGATCTCGGCGGAAATCGGGTACTCCGCGTGGTCGATGAAGTTGCGGTGGAGGTTCTCGGCGATGAGCCGCTGCGCTTCCGGCTCCATCCACGTGGTGACGAACGTGGCGAGATTGCGTTGCGGGTCGCCCTCCATGGCGAGATCCACATCCACGAGCCTCATGGCGTCCGTCGCCGCCATGCCCTCCTCAGGAAAGGTCTCCGAAGGGGCGGGCACGGCCAGGAATCGATTACCGAAAAGAGACTCGTCGTCACGCTTGGTCATGCGGGAATTCAAACAGCCCGGTCGTCTGCCTTCTCGTGGGACACGCCGAGGTGCTGGGCCTGGGCACCGATCACGAATGCCGTCACGGCCGCCGAATCGAGCAGCGGAGAGGCGCACCGTGGGGGCGTGTACCGCATCCCGCTCCGCCCATGGGATCGCTGCTCCGGTGCGGTGAAGAGGGGGCGCGAGTCGGGCGTGTCGGTGGGGCCGGGGAGTCTCTGTCCAAAGGATTGTGTCGGCCGCGGCATCGGCCCTGGACCAAACCACGACCGCCATCAGCGAAATGGACATGGTGTGACCAGAAGACACAGCCGGCGCCGGGGTCTCGGCGCTGTGGGAGTGGCTGCGGCCCTCGTCTGGGGCAGTACCACCGCCGGGGCCGCCCGGCCCTCCGACGAGGCGCCCGGAGGCTTCGAGCGGGCGGCCGAGCAGGCGGCAGCGGAATTCGGTGTGCCGAAGGAAGTCCTTCTCGGTGTGAGCCACGAGTCCTCGTGGTGGGAGGCCAACGACGGCCGCCCCAGCACCAAGGGCGGCTACGGTCCGATGCACCTGACGGACACGACGTCCGGGGGCACGTACGACCATCGCCCGGGCGAAGGGCCGGTGGACGCCACGGGTACCGACGACCCGTCCGAGCACACGTTGCAGGCCGCCGCCGCGATGATCGGCGTCGATCCGGCGACCCTCAAGCGGGACGAAGTCCAGAACCTGCGCGGCGGCGCCGCGCTGCTCGCCTCGTACCAACGGAAGATCACCCGCGCGTTGCCGCGCGACCCGAGTGGTTGGTACGGCGCCGTGGCGCACTACAGCCAGGCCGCCGACACCGGCGCGGCCGGGCGGTTCGCGGACGGCGTGTTCGAAGTGATCCGCGCCGGCAAGCAGCGGGTGCGCAAGGACGGCCAGAGGGTTTCCTTGGCGAAGACGCCGTCCGTCCGACCGACACGGTCACAGCTCGCGTCACTGGGGCTGCGGTCGTCGGCCTCCGCGGCCGTGCCGGAGTGCCCCGGCGAGCTGCACTGCCGGTTCGTTCCCGCGGCCGCCTCGAACTACCAGGTGTCCACGCGGAACTCGAACGGCCTGGACATCGACTTCATCGTCATCCATGACCTCGAAGGGTCCTACGACGGGGGAGTCAGCTGGTTCCAGGATCCCGTCAGCGGGGTCTCCGCGCACTACGTGATGAAGGCCGACGGCAGTGCGGCGACGCAGATGGTCGCCACCAAGGACATCGCCTTCCACGCCGGGAACTACTGGGTCAACCTGCACGGTCTCGGCATCGAACTGGAGGGGTACGCCGCCCAGGGTCCCACCTGGTTCACTCCGGCCCAGTACAAGGCGACCGCCACGCTGGTGGTCTACCTGGCCCGGCGCTTCGACGTCCCGCTCGACCGCAAGCACATCATCGGGCACGACAACGTCCTCCCTCCCAGGCCGGCCCGCGCCCCGGACGCCCACTGGGACCCCGGCCCCTACTGGGACTGGGAGAAGTTCATGGCTCTCCTCGACCCCGAGCGGCGCCGGCAGCGCGAGGCCGAGGGCGGAGCGGCGGGCGCGGCCATCGGAGTCGGGCACGCGGTCACGATCGCCCCGGAGTACGGCGAGAACAGGCAGAAGGTGACGGTGTGCTCCTCGACGTGCCGGGTCCAGACCCAGCCGTCGAACTTCCTCTATGTGCGCAGGGAGCCCCGCGCCGACGCTCCGCTCGTCTCCGACCTCGCCCTTCGCCCGGACGGATCGGCGGGAAGCGACCGCATCGACGACTGGGGATCCACCGCGATGTGGGGGCAGGAGTTCGTGGTCGCCGAGCTGCGAGGGGACTGGACGGCCATCTGGTTCGGCGGCCAGAAGGGGTGGATCCACAACCCGGCGGGCGTGAACACCCGACCCGCCCCGAACGCGCGGATCGTCCGTCCCTCCGGCGGGACGAAGTCGGTCTCCGTCTACACCACCGCCTACCCCCGAGCGGACGAGTACCCGCAGGGACTGCCCGAATCGGCACAGACCCGGTTCGTCATGCACCCGTTCCCCCAGGGGCAGGCGTACGTGGCCGCTCGCACCTCGGTGGGCGCCGACGACTTCTTCCCGGCCACGCCGACGCGCCCAGAGGTCGTGGTCACAGGTGACCAGACGTACGAGGTGATCCAGTACAACCGGCGTCTGGCCACCGTGAACACCGCCGAGACGGACTGACGGCCCCCGGGGGCCTGGGCCGGCCAATGCAGTTGCCTTACGGCCGAGCCCCAGAGCTACTGGGCCGTCTCGGTCGACTCCTGGCTCCAACGCAGTTCGTTCACTGCCTCTGCCGCTTCCCTGCGGACCTCGGGGTGGGGGTGGTGAAGGAACCGCTCGACGATCGGCAGTGCCGCCTGGTCGTGAGTCGAAGCGAGGAGTGCCAGGACGTAGTCCAGGAGCAAGGGTTCGAAGCCATCCGAACCGACGGCGAGCGGCTCCACCACCCGGTAGGGAAGTTCGTAGTGCGTGGAGGCGGTGCAGGCTGCGTGCAGCGCGGACTCCCGCGCCGAGTAGCCCTCATCAGAAAGCGCGACCGTGACGAGGCGCTCGACGGCCCGCTCGGCGTCATCCGGCGTCAGGCGGCCCGTCTCCAGCACGTCGCTGACGACATCAAGGCAGAGGTCCCGACGGCCCGTATCGGAGCCGTTCAGCTCCTCCCAGGCCGATTCGATCAATGCAGTCAGTCCCTGGTATCCGTCCACGGCCAGAGCTTAGGAGACGGTCGCCGCCTGGTCTCAGGGATAAATGATCGGGTCATGGCGGTGAAACGGCCTGTGTTTCCTTCAGTGCCGGTCGTCCAGCCCTGCGGCTGCTCTTCGCCTTCGAGGTTGGGTTGTGGGCCCATCGGCCGGGCTGGACCGTGTCGCGTCTGACACGGGTTCTCAGGACGGGCCAGCGGTTCGGTTTCTTGATCGCGCGTGGGCAGTCCCGGTTGCGCCGGGTCGGAAGAAGGCGGCTGCGCGCCTCCCGCCCTGCCTCGGCGAACGAGCGCGTGAGCTTGGCGGTGGTGGCTCCGAGCTGGGACGGGATGCTGCGGCGGACGACGCGGACGCACTTCAGGTAGGAGACGCGGTCGGCGTCCACCGCCGGGCGGGCAAGTGCTGCTGTGTGGGCGAACTTGCGGATCGCGTGGTGGACGGCGAGGTAGGCCCACAGCTCCTGCCGGACACCCTCCGGTGTCCGCGACCGGATCGGCCCGCCAGGGCCGAGGTCGTTCTTGATCTCGTCGAAGGCGAGCTCGATCTCCCAGCGTTCCCCGTAGAGCGCAACCAGCTCGGCGGCCGGGTACTGCTCGGGGTCCAGCAGCGTCGTGCCCAGGTGGGCGACCTTGTCGCCCTTGGCGAAGGCGATGACGCGGTAGATCACGTGCCGGGGCAGCGTCCGGCCTTCCCTCGCGGCTCAGAGCCGGACCTCTTTGCCTGGTCGCGCCATCGACAGACACGAGCCGTCCGGAAGTTCTTCCTGGACGGTGCCGAGGTGGTTGGACTGGAGCCTGACGAGCAGATCCGCGCCCGCCACGGTGAAGACGTGCGCGAACTCGACCGACCAGAAGCCGCGGTCGGCAATGACCAGGTCGCCGGGGCCGGTAGAGCCGGCCAGTGGGTAGGCGAGGCTGCGTTCGCCGTCGCGATAGCCGCCCAGGCGGGCATCGAGGACTCCGTGCGTTCCGATCTCGGCCAGTACGACCGCTCTGACCTGGGGGAATCCGAAGGGGGCGCTGCCGGTGGTGGAGGGGCCGTCGAAGGTGTCGCCGTTGCTCGTCGAATCCGGAAGCTCGAACTGGGTGCCGTCCAGGGCGAGAAGCCGCAGCCCTCGCCACCACGCGCCCGGCGTGTCCGGAGTGGCGAGCGGACCGGCGACCTGCCGGAACACGGTCTTCAGTACGTCCTTCCCGAGCCGAGCGCGAGCCCGGCACAGCGACGACCGGTTCACCCGCGTGAGGGCTCGGCTGCCCGGAATGCCGCTGGTCAGCACCCGCAGCACCTCCTCGTACGACTCCCGGGCGAACAGACACAGAGCCAGGACGAAGTACACGACCAGCCGAGCCGGCAGAAGACGGCGGCGCCGCTCGGCACGGTCGTGCTTGGCTATCGCCGCGTCCACCAGCTCAGCGGTGAACACCTTCGTCAGATCCCGATCCGTACCCGCTGGCCCGCACCCCACCCCGTCACACGCGGGGCAACGATCTCCGCAGCTCAAAAGCAACTGCATTGGCCTGGGCCGGCCCTCGAGTGCCGCCGCGGTTCCGCCGTGGCGGCCCCCGCCTCGCGGTCGGCGGCACGCCCCGACCGTCGTTCCGCGAAACCGGTCAGCGACGGCCTGCGTCGACGTCCTGGTCCTGGACGTACTCGACGGTCTGCATCATGCCGAGGTCCTCGTGGTGGAGCTGGTGGCAGTGGGCGAGGGTGCGGCCGGTGAAGTGCTCGTACTTGACGAGGAAGGTGACGGACTGGCCGGGTGCGCCGCCGGGCAGGCCGACGGTGTCGTGCCAGACGGGCGGGTCCAGCCGTTCGCCGTTCCTGTGGGTGAGGAGGAACTGGTTGGTGTGCAGGTGGAACGGATGGTTGAACGCCGGCAGTGTCTCGTCGGTGCGCACCGTCCAGCGTTCGACGGCGCCTACGCGCAAGGTGTGGTTGGTGTAGTCGGGGTCGAACAGCCCGTAGGACAGGTCGCGTCGGGGATCGCCGTCACGGTCGGCCGGTGGGGTGGCGTGGGTGCCCAGCATGCGGAAGGCGTTCGGGAAGGTGCCGGTGAAGACGTTGGGGTCGGCGTGGAAGACGACCTCCCGGTCGGCGTCGGGATCGCTGATGTCGTTCTCGTCCAGGAAGGGCCTGCCCGCCGGCAGCCGGGTGGGCAGCTCCATCGGCGGTTCGACGGGCGGGCCCGTCACCTCGATCGTCATCAGCGGTCCTGGGACCCCCTCCGACCTGAGTTCGTACGTGCCGGGCCGCGCACCCCGGATCAGGAGATCGGCGCGGTTGCCCATGGCCAGGTCCACCAGGTCCCGTGCGACCGGAGCGCCGAAGGTGACGCCGTCCTGGGCGATCTGGTGCACCGTCATGGTGCCGCCGTTCCCGGTGACCGTGAGCCGCAGGCCGGTGAAGGCGGTCGCGGCCACCAGCCGCCACCGCTGGACCTCGCCCGGGCGCAGGGTGATGGTGGGGTTGACCGATCCGTTGACGGTGAAGGTGGACGGGATGCCCTTCACCCAGCCGCCCGAGGTGAACGCGGGGACCTTCCCGTCCTTGAGCTTGAGTTCGTTGACGCAGACGACGACATCGGCGGCCGCCTTGATCTCCGGGACCTCGTCCACGTCGCCCTCGACGACGATCACACCCGTCATGCCGCCGACGAGCTGCTCGGTGGTGGCTCCGTGCAGGTGCGGGTGGTACCAGTAGGTGCCGGCGGGGTGGTCGGCCGGGACGTGGACGGTCGTCGTGTACCGCGGTTCCGAGGCGCCGGCCGCGGCCTCCTCGGCGGTGCGCGGTGCGAACTCGCGCCAGACGTTGTCGGCCTGCTCCGACGGGGAGACGTGCATCCCGTGGGTGTGCAGGTTGAAGCTGTTGGGGTGGTGCGGCGTGTTGTGGCCACCCTGGTGGGGAGGATTCGGCGGCAGGCCGTTGATCTGGGTCAGCCGCAGCGTGTCCCCGGCGCGCAGACGCAGCGTCGGCCCTGGGAGCGCCCCGTTGTAGGTGCGGGTGGTGGCAGGGCCGTAACCGGGGATGGAGATGTCCGTGAGCCGGACGTCGAGGATCCGGTCGAGTACCGACGAGGCCGAGCCCGGATCGGGCCGCGAGACCGCCAGGGCCGGCTGTGGAAACGGGGCGGGGGACGGGGACGCCCGGCGCTCGTCGAGAAGTCGGCCGGGCGCCGCCGCGAGGCCGACGACGGAGATGGCCTTGAGTAATGATCGACGGCGAATTCTCCCGATTTCTCCCATAAGCCGGAAATCTAGATCACCTGGGCCCGGGTGGCCGGCACGGCACACCGCCCGGGGATCGGTCGCCTGGTGCGTGTGCGTCCGACGTCACGTGACGACGGGTCACCTCTGCCCGGCTGTCGGCCTCACGGACTCCGCGGCATGCCCGCGGGACCGATCGGCGGACTCGACCGCTGTACGGGGCCGGTTACCGGACCCGAGATCCGGCGAAGAGCTCCTGAGCGGCCTCTGACCGCGGCACCGCGAGCACATGCGCCGACTGGGGCCTTCTCCGCCGAACCTCGCTGGACTCCCGCTGGACCTCCTTGCCGGGGCCCTCGGCGCGGCAGGTCAGATCTCGCAGCTGATGCTGACGCCCCAGCCGCCCTGGCCGTCGCTGTGGACGTCGACGTGGACACCGAAGGACTGGGTCGTGGAGGCGATGCCGATGTCGGCCCCTTCGACCAGCGCCTGGCTGAGGAGTGCCCGCCACCGGAAGCCGTCGGCCGGGTCGGACGTGGCCGTCGTCAGCTGGTCGCGCTGCTTGTCCGTGAGTTCGAAGTACTCGTCCCCGAAGGCCAGCACGCCACGGGTCTGGATGATGTCGATCGCCCGGAGCCGCTCCTGGTCGTTCTGCTGCAGTCGCTGGATCAGCTCCTCGAAGGTCTGCGGGTTGAGCGCGGGCTTGGTGTACGTGGCCATGGTGTCTCCTCGAAGCCCATGGGTGGAGGTGTGGGCGCACAGCGGCGTGCGTCGGCGTACGCGACGGAGAAACCGGTGCGGGGAAGTCGGCCAGATCGAAGCCTGCCTGAAATCTTCCTTTATCCCCCTTCCTCACCGTACGCGCAACTCGCCTGCCCCGCATGGCGGAAGTGGGGTCCTGAGCCCCCTCACTCCCCTGGTCGCGGCGGGCTGGCGACCGTGCGGCCGCCCCCGGACAGTGACCGGAGTGCCGGCACGCCGGCAGAGACCCACCGAGAATCCCGCCCCGCCCCGGAAGGCCCCCGATGTCCGGACCCGTGGAACCCGTGCCCGACTGCGCGGACGACCCGACCGGCGCGCTGCGCGCCATGTTCGTGGACCTCGTGCAGGGCGGACGGATCGCACAGGGGCAGGAACCCGCGCTGCGCCCCGTCTTCCTCAAGGCCCACGGCTCCGCCCGTGGCGTCCTCACCGTCGACGCGGGCCTGCCCGAGGAGCTGCGCGTCGGTTTCCTGGAGGAGGCCAGGGCGCGGGGCGGCCTGACCGCGTGGGTGCGGTTCTCCAGCGACACCGTGCCCTCCCGGTCCGATCTGCGCACCACTCTGGGTGTCGGGATCAAGCTCTTCGGGGTCCCCGGCACGAAGCTCCTGGCGGACCGGAGCGCCGCGGACACCCAGGATCTGCTGCTCCAGAACCATGACGTGTTCTTCGTCGACACCGCCCGCGACATGTGCGAGTTCACCCGGGCCGGGGTGGTCGACAACACGCTCCAGACCTATCTGGACAGCCATCCGGTCACCCGTACCGTGCTGCTGGACATGGCCAAGGCCGAGGAGAGCGCGCTGACGGCCACGTACTGGAGTGTGCTGCCGTACGGCTTCGGGGACGAGCGGCACATCAAGTACAAGCTCGTCCCGGCGGGCTGCCCGGAGGGCGATCCGCAGGCCGTGCCGCCCGACGAGGACCCGTCCTTCCTCCGTGGCGACCTGCGGCACCGGCTGGCCGCCGGGGAGGCTGCCTTCGACCTGTTCGTACAGGTGCGCACCGATCCGGAGCGGATGCCTCTGGACCGGGCCACCGTCCGCTGGGAGGAGGCGGAGAGCGCCCCGGTCCGGGTGGCCCGGCTGACCCTGCATCAGCAGAGCACGGAGGCCCGTGGCCAGGCGGCGTACGGCGAGAACCTCGCTTTCAACCCCTGGCACTCCCTGCCCGAGCACCGCCCGGTCGGCAGTATCGCCGAGGCCCGCCGCGAGGTGTACCGCGCCTCGGCCACCCGGCGGCGCGACGCCAACGGCGTCCCGACGACCGAGCCCGGTCCCGCCCGGCCCGCCTCCACCGAGCCGCCGGGCCGCGACACCCGCATCGTCCGCGCGGCCATCCACCCGGCGATCGGCGTGGCCCGGGTCGGCGACAGCGCCGAGGGCTTCTTCCTCGCCCCCGAGGTCGACGAGGCGCCCGCCGAGGCGGTCTACAAGGACGCCACCGGAGCCCTGAAACGACAGGCGGTCCGCTTCAGGGTGTACGGCTTCAACGCGGCCGGGCAGCCCGTCGCGGAGCTGACCGCGGACAACGCCGATCTGCTCTGGACCGTGCACGTGGCCAACAAGAAGGGGGCCTGGTACCAGTTCCAGCTGGCGCTGGACATCCCGGAGGCCGACGAGGCGCCCCCGAGCAAGCTGCGCAATCCCCTGGTCCGGCCCCGGAGCCGGCTGGTCATCGACCCGGGCTCCCGGTCGGTGCGCGGCCGTGACCGGGCCGGTCTCACCGGGCTCCGGTTCGACACCGGCACGTTCCTCGGCACCCCCGTGTACCTGGGCGAGCTGCGCACGGACCGGGCCGGCCGGCTGCTCTTCCTCGGCGGCCGGGGTGCGGCGGCCTCGGCGGACGGCCTCCCGGCGACGGACTTCGCCAACAACGACGGCTGGCACGACGACGTCGCCGACGGGCCGGTGCGGGCCGAGGTCCGGATCGACGGGCGTTCCATCCCCGTCGAACCGGCCTGGGTCGTCGTCGCGCCCCCGGACTACGCGCCGGGCCTCAAGTCCGTCCGCACGCTGTACGACCTGCTCCGCGACACGTACGTGAAGGCCGGCCTGCTGCCGCGCCCGCAGGTGGTGTCCTTCACCCAGGACGTCCTGCCGGTGCTGCGGCGGCTGTGCGACCTGCAGTGGGTCAACCACGGGCTCGCCGTCCAGTTCGGCCACGGCGGCCGTGACCATCTGCTGGCGCCCGAGCGGCTCGCCCGGCTGGCGAGCAAGGACCCGGCGCACAAGGAACTGCGCCGCCAGGTCTGGGCGTCCCTGCGGCACCTCGACCGCGACGGCATGTCGACCGTGCCCTGGCCGCCGGTGTACGGCGATGCCATGAGTCTGCCGCCGGTCTCGCCGCGCCAGCATCTCGCCCTCTCACCACTCCAGTACGACCTCCTGACGCGCTGGATGAACGGGGCGTTCGTCGAGGACTTCCGGCCGGCCGCCAGGCCGGTGACCAGGCTGGACGACGTGCCGCTCGCCGAGCGTCCCGCGACGCTCGACCGGGCCGCGCTGTCGTTCTGCCTCGCCGACGCCTTTCACCCCGGCTGTGAACTCACCTGGCCGATGCGGCACGCCACGCTGTACTCGGCGCCGTTCCGGATCAAGCACCGCCAGACGGGGCTGCCCGACCAGCAGTACGGGAGTGTGCTGACGCCGCAGGCCGCGCTCGCTGTCGACGGCCCGCTGTACGCACAGGGCCCCGGCCACCTCACCCGGTGGATGGCCGTCCCCTGGCACACCGACACGGCGAGCTGCCGCTCCGGCTACGACCAGGGGTTCGGGCCCCGCTACGACCCGTATCTGCCGACGTTCTGGCCGGCCAGGGTGCCCAATCACGTCCTGGCCGAGGAGGACTACGCGATCGCGATGGACCCCGCGCGGCCGCAGGAGGAGCGGCGGCTCGCCTTCGAGCGCCGGTCGGTGTGGCTGCGCTGGCTGCCCACCGGCTACGAGACCCAGATCAACGAGATGGTCCGGGACTTCGGCAGGCTCGGGATCGTCGAACGCCGTCCCGGACCGCTGGACACCCCGGGGCTTCCGGAGACGATGATGGTGGAGTCCGAGGTGACGTTCACTCCTGAGGCGGCACCGCCCCGCGAACGGAATCTCATCACTGTGCACGTGCCGGAGGCCGTGGATCCGGAGGTCCGGGCCGACGCGGTGGCCGCGGCCGCGGCGTTGGCCGAGCCCCCCGACGAGGAGATCTCGGCCGGCTACATCTCCAAGGTCACCCGCTTCCCGGGCCACCGGTGACGGACGGCTGCGACGTGGTCGTGGCGGGCGCCGGGCCGGCCGGGTCGGTCGCGGCGCTGTGCCTGGCCCGCGCGGGCCACCGCGTCCTGCTCCTCGATCCCCTGTCCGGTGACCGCCGGTCCGGTGACCGTCCGGCGGTGCCCGCCGGGCCGGCTGCCACGGCTGCTTCCGACGGACCGCCGAACGACCTTTCGCACCGCGGGGAGGTACGCCCGTACCGGATCGGCGAGGCGCTGCCGCCCGCCGCGCGGCCCCTGCTGCGTGACCTCGGGCTGCTGGCGGGGCTCGACGCCGACGGACACCTGCCCTGCACCGGCACCGAAGCGGCGTGGGGCTCCGGGGAGCTGTACGGGCGCGAGAACGTCCTGGACCCGCACGGGCCCGGCTGGCATCTGGACCGCGTCCGGTTCGACGCGTTCCTGCGCGGCGCGGCCGAGCGGGCCGGAGCCCGGCCCGTGTGCGGCGTGGCGGTGCGCCGGACCGGACAGCCGGGCGCGTGGCGGCTGGTCGTGCGGGAGCGCGGGGTCGAGCGGGAGGCGCCCTGCCGGTGGGTGGTGGACGCCACCGGTCGGCGCGCGGTGATCGCCCGGCGCGGAGCCGTACCGCTGCGGCAGGACCGGCTCGTCGCCGCGTACGCCGTGCTGTCCGGCCCCGCACCGGCCGACCAGGACCTGCGCACGCTCGTCGAGGCGGCGCCCGAGGGCTGGTGGTACACCGCGCGCGTGCCGGCCGGGCGGCTGGTCGCCCATCTCACCGATCGTGACCTCGCCGACCCCCGGCTCCGTACCACCGCCGGGTTCCTGGAGCGGGTGGCTCGCACCCGGCACGTACGGACCCGGTTGGACGGCTACGTCACCGGGTGGGCGTCCCACCGCGAGGACTGTGTGGCCGGTTGGCCGCCGGACCGGGACGGTGACGCGGCAGGGTGGCCGTCCGGCCCGCGCTGGGCGCCGGCCCATGGACAGCGGCTCGCCCCGCCGGCCGGTCCGGGCTGGGTGGCGGCGGGCGACGCCGCGCTCGCCTGCGACCCGCTGTCCTCCCAGGGGATCCTGACGGCCCTGCACACCGGCGTCCGCGCGGCGCGGGCCGTCGACCGCTGCCTGCGCGGTGGTGGCCGCGGCGAGGAGGACGCCCTCGCGGAGTACGGCGCCTTCGTCGACGGGGTCGCGGAACGCTACCTCGCGCACCACGCGCGGGCCTACGCGGACGAACGCCGCTGGCCGTCGGCCCCGTTCTGGGCACGGCGCCGTCCGGCGGTCCTCGCGAGATCCCTCCCGAAGCCGGGCCTCACGCCGGGTTGAGGCAGATGTTCTGCGTGGTGCCGGACATGGTCGCCTGGTCCAGGACGACGAGTCGGTTGACGTAGCCCTCGCGCATGACGAGCACCGAGTACGCCGACCACATGCCGTCGACGAGGGCGATGAACTGGGCGTTGGCGTCGAAGGTGTACGTGTTGAACCCGTCCGTGATCCAGGACCACGGCAGCAGCATCTCGTTGGAGCAGTCCCGCAGGATCAGGGTCACGACCCACGGGAAGTGGAAGTCGGCGCCCTCGGTGTCGGCCCGCTCGGCACCGAACACGGTTCCGCCGTCGAAGACCCCGCTCTTGCGCCCGCTGCCGGAGGCCTGTTCCGCGACCGCGGCGAACCGCTTGTGCATGGGGTTCCGCAGGCGCGCGGTCGAGCCGTGGCCCTCCGCCTGGCGCAGGGACAGGCGGACGAACGCGGTGAGTTTCGCGGCGAGGTCGGCCTCGTCGTAGACGGGGAACAGCTCGGGGGGCGCACACGGCTGGTCCGGGAAGTCGGGCGGGAAGAGGGGCGGGAACCCGGGCGGGAACCCGAGCGTGCCCGCGTCCGTACCCTGGGCGGCCAGCTTCTTCAGGAGGTCGTCCCAGTCCACGAGGGGCATGGGCAGGCCGCGGAGCAGGGCACCCAGCTCGTAGACGAGTGCGGTCTCGGGGTGGGCCATCAGCAGCTGGGCCTCGAACGACGGTCCCTGGGGCACGTCGGCGTTCTGGTTCACCATCACCATCACCCTCTTCTGGTTGACGGGTGTACCGCTTGGAGGAGGAGAGGCCCGGCGCGCGGAGATCGTCCGGAGGCGAGCCGGGCGGGAGGGAGAACGCACCAAGGGCCGAGCAGGGGCCGTTGCCTTCCGCGGCTCCACGGCAGCCTGCGCTGGGGCACTCCTTGTGCGGACACTCCCAGTCTCACCCTGGCTGATCAGGCTCGCAAACGCGGTCCGCACCACGCTCCGGCTCCGCTCGGCGCGCCGCCTCCCGCCCCCTGCCGTACCGTGGAAGGTGCCTGCTCGACTCGGTCGTGCCCCGCCAACGCACCCTGGGGGAAGGGCAGATGACGACCCTCACTCCTCCTCAGCTGCGACTGCTCGGCCAGTTCCGTCTGGAGTTCCCCGCCGGACCGGTGGACCTGTGCGGCAACGCGCAACGACTTCTCGCCTTCCTGGGGCTGCGCAGACGGGTCAGCCGCAGCGTCCTCGCCGGAACGCTGTGGCCGGACGTCACCGAGGAGCACGCACGAGGCAGCCTGCGCACGAGCCTGTGGAAGCTGCCGCACGGCGACCGCCCGCTCGTCCGGTGCGGTGGCGAGTCCGTGGAACTCACCGACACCCTGCGGGTCGACGCCCACACGCTGGCCGAGACGGCCCTCAGCGTGGTGCGCGCCGAGGAGCCGCCCCGGCCCGGCCCCGCACCGCTGGTCCTGCTGGGCGGCGGTGAGCTGCTGCCCGGCTGGGACGAGGACTGGGTGCTGCTCGAGCGCGAGCGGCTGCGCCAGCTGCGGCTGCACGCGCTGGACGCGCTGGCGGAGGGCCTGACCCGGCAGGGCAGCCCGGCCCTGGCCCTGGAGGCGGCGCTGGCGAGCGTACGGATCGAGCCCCTGCGGGAGAGTGCGCACCGGGCGGTCGTGGCGGCGCATCTGTCGGAGGGCAACGTGATCGAGGCGGTGCGGCACTATCGCGCGTACCGGGTGCTGCTCCGGAACGAGCTGGGCCTCGAGCCCTCCACACAGCTCACCCGGATGATCCCGCCCGCGCATCGGTGACGGCGGAGTGACACGGTGCTGACGACGTCTGCCTAGCGTTCCTGATGGACGAAAGGGCGCGAAAGCGGTCCGGAAGGAGCTTTCCATGACGACGCTTCTCGCATACCGGAGCAACCGGATCGTCGAGCTGATGGAGGAGCCCGCCGAGCGCCGCGACGCGGACTGGCTGAAGGAGTCTCTCCAGCAGGCGATGCTGCTGGAACTCGCCACGCTGCCGCCGTACTTGTGCGCGATGTGGTCCATCGAGCCGCAGAGCGGGGACGTGTTCAAGGCCTTCAGGCGGATCGTCTTCGACGAGATGTCCCACCTCGGTCTGGCCGGAAACATGCTCACCACCATCGGTGGAGTCCCCCGCCTCGCCGATGCCCGTACGGTGCCGGCGTACCCCGGCCCGCTCCCCGGCGGCGTACGCCCGTCGCTGAACGTCTTCCTGAGCGGGCTAACGAAGGAGTCACTGGATCTGTTCGCGCGGATCGAGGAGCCCGACGACCCGATCGCGGAGGCCCGTTCGCACACCTCCATCGGCGCGTTCTACACGGCGATCCTGGAGGCGTTCCGGGACCACGCGGCTTTGATCACCGGGGCCCATCAGCTCGTGCGGGACATGGCACACCACGGCGCGGGCAACAGCCTCGTCGCGCTGAACTCGCCGGCTGACGTCGAGGCGGCCATCGACGTGATCAAGGAACAGGGCGAGGGCACCACCGCCTCGCCGGAGAACCCGCACCCCGGAGAGAGCGGCGAGCTCGCCCATTTCTACGTCTTCCGGCAGCTCTTCCACGGCCGCAAGCTGGTCAAGGTCGCCGAGAACCCGGACCGGTGGGATTTCACCGGGGACGTGATCGCGATGCCGGTCACCCGCCCGATGGGCAGGGTGCCCGAAGGCGGCTGGGGAGGACCCGGGCAGCCGGCCCCCGACGCCGCTGCGCAGGACCTGCTGGACCGGGGCAACCAGGCGTACAGCAGGATGCTGCGCGCACTGGAGGATGCCTGGCAGGCGGCGGACGCGGACACGGCGGACGGCCTGCTCGGCGACGCCGTCGGCGAGATGATCGGTCTCAAGAGCCCGGCCCGGTCCCTGATGACCCGCGAAGTCCCGGGCAGCGGCGGCAGGACCTACGGACCGGAGTTCCGGTACGTCGACGCATAGGACCGGCCGCGGCCGCCCCGGAGAGGAACGAGTGCCATGAGCGAGCAGGGTTCGGGCCCGGGTCAGGGTCGTTTCGAGGTCCCGCCGGATCTCCCCGTCGACGGGAGCGCGGACCGGGAACCGGAGGGATTCCGGGTGCCGCAGTACCCGCCGTCGCAGGAGAGCCGCGCGGCGCTGGAACGGGCGAGCGGCCTGAGGGACACCAGGATCAAGGACGCCCAGGAGGCCGTGACCGCCGCCCTGTTCACCGATGCGCGGGCCCGGTACGCGAGCGGCACACCACGGACGGCGGACACCCTCCAGGGGGTCGGCGCCATCCAGGGCGTCGGCGCCGGCATGAGCGTTCCCGGCGAAGGGGCGCCCGGCACGGAGGTCCTGAGCGTGTGCGTGGCGGAGCCCACGGCGGCGAGCGACGTCCGGGAGCTCGTCGTCGACGCGTTCGGTGTCCGCGCGGCCGGAGACCTCCCCCTGCGGGTGGTGCACAGCGGTCTGATCCAGCTCCAGACCCACACCCACCGCCAGCGGCGGGCGCCCGGCGGCATCTCCGTAGGCCATCACACCGGTGTTCAGGGCACTCTGGGATTCGTCGCGAAGGGCCGCGCCCCCGCCGACGCGAACAAGTTCTTCCTGGTCAGCGCCAACCACGTCATCGCCAACAAGAACGCCGCCGCCTTCGGCTCCTGCATCGTGCAGCCCTCCCCTGCCGACGGCGGCCGCTGCCCCACCGACCGGGTCGCCGTGCTGGACCGCATCCTGGCACTGGACCTGACCTTCTCCTCGCCGAACTGGGCCGACTGCGCCAGGGCCTGGTGCTATCCGGACGAGGTGGTGCAGAGCCCGTCGCAGGTCCACATCGTGCCCGGGTTCGGTCCCCAGCTGTTCGGCATCGGCAGCACGGCCCAGTTCCCCGTCGTGAACACGGTGGTCGGCAAGAGCGGGTGCATCACGCAGATGACGTACGGGAGAGTGGACGTCCCGTCCTGGAACGGCCTCGTCTACGACACGTCCACCTCTCCCCCGACGGCGCTCCCCTTCAACGGGCAGACGCTCATCGTCAGCCCCGGTTACGCCTTCTCCTGGCCCGGGGACTCCGGGGCGGTCGTGTGGAACTACGACGCGGCCGTGAACCCGATCGGCCTCCTCATCGGGGGCAGCCCCGCCGGCGTCTCGATCTCCACTCCCCTGCCGTGGGTCCTCGACTATCTGGACGTCGGTCTGGTCTAGGGGGCCGGGCCGGAGTCACGGCGGCATCTCCTGGACGCGCCGCGCGCTACCGAGCCGCATCGAGGCGTGGGGCCACGCCGTGCCGTGGCGTGCAGCCCTGAGCCGAGCCGCGAGCCGTTCAGCGAACGCGTTCGCTGAACGACGTCGCGAACACGTTCACTGAGCGACCCATCACGGATCCGGACCGCCCGGCCCCGTCTACCCCTCGACGCTGATCGCCCGGACCGGACAGGCGCGGGCGGCCTCGCGGACCAGGGGGCCTCCGCCCTCTTCCCGGCCAGGAACCACCGTCCCGAACCCGTCGTCGTCCTGGGTGAAGAAGTCCGGGGACGTCAGGGCGCACTGTCCGGCGCCGATGCAGAGGTCCCCGTCGATGGAGATGCGCATCTGTGCGGTCCTTTCACCACGTGACGGGGAGTTCGAGCATCCCCTGGATCGTGTCGCCCGGCTTGAACGGGATCTCCTCGGCGGGGACGGCGAGCCGCAGCCCCGGGAGCCGGCGGAGCAGGGTCCCGAGCGCGATCTCCATCTCCGCGCGCGCAAGGTTCTGCCCGAGGCACTGGTGGATGCCGAAGCCGAAGGCCAGGTGGTGCCGGGCCGAGCGCGACCAGTCCAGACTGTCGGGATCGGCGTAGGCGGCGCCGTCCCGGTTGATGACGGAGGTCGAGAAGACCACGCCCTCCCCGGCGCGGATGACCGTGCCGTCGATCTCCACGTCCTCGCGGGCGACCCGCAGGAGCCCGTCCGCGATCGACAGGAACCGCAGCAGTTCCTCGACGGCCGCCGGTACGAGACCGGGGTCGGCCCGGAGCTCGGCCAGCCGCTCGGGGTGGCGCAGGAGTGTGTACGTACCGAGGGAGATCATGTTCGCGGTGGTCTCGTGGCCCGCGATCAGCAGGATCGTGGCGAGCTGGACCAACTCCTCACGGTCGGGCCCGCCCGGCTCCCGTTGCCGCGCCACCAGGTCGTCGAGCACGCCCTCGCCCGGCTTGCGCCGCTTGCGTTCGACCAGGTCGCCCAGATAGCCCTCGAGCTGGGCGAGCGCGTCCTCGGTGTCCGCGCCCGTCGGTCCGCGGAGCAGCCGCGCGGACTGCTTCTCGAAGAAGTCGTGGTCCTCGTACGGTACGCCGAGCAGGCCGCAGATCACGATCGAGGGCACCGGCAGCGCGAACGCGCTCACCAGCTCGGCCGGCGGACCCGCGGCCTCCATGGCGTCGAGGAGCCGGTCCACGGTCTCCTGGATGCGGGGGCGCAGCCGCTCGGCACGCTTGAGCGTGAAACTCGGGATCAGCATGCGGCGCTGGACGTTGTGCTCGGGGTCGTCCCAGCCGAGCAGCGCGGCACGTCGGCGTCGGCGCAGGGCCGAGGCCCGCTCGGTCGTGAGCGGGAAGTCCGTCCGGGTGGAGTCGGTGGACAGCCGCGGGTCCGAGAGCAGCGCCCGGCCGGCCGAGTGTCCGCTGACGAGCCACACGGAGCGCCCGTCCCACAGAGTCACCCGCGACAGCGGGCGTTCCTCGCGCAACGGGTCGTAGGCGGTGGGCGGGTGGTAAGGGCAGGTCCGGTTCTGGGGGAACGCCACGGCTTCCGTCATGGGGGCCTCACAAGGGGCGAATCGGTGGCTTGGGGATTCGTTGCCGTCACCACTACATGCCTCAGGCACCTATCTGGTCTACGTGTAGTTCGGCCAATCCACCGGAACGGGGTCATCCATTCGGCGGCAGCCGGGTGGATGCGCGGAAGCCGCGCGTCGGGGAACGTCACGAGCGGCGGCGCGGGAAGGGGAAGCCGTGGGCGAGGGGGCCGTCGGCGGGGGCGCGCGCAGGGGGAAGGCGCGCGCCGCTCGTCGACGGACCGGGTCCGCGGACCCGGTCCGGGCAGCGGTCTTGAACGGCAGGCGCCGTCCCAGGGGTCAGAAGCGCTGTGGAGGCGGCCCGGAAGGGGCGGGTGCCATCGTGGTCAGGACGAAGGCGTGGCCACCGGGGTCGGTGTAGCGGCGCACGTCCGTACGCCGGTCGGTCCGCGTTCCGTCGCGCTCGGCGGCGATGGGCCGAGCCCCGAGCGACACCGCCTCGCGCTCCGCCTCGTCGAGGGCGTCCGGGGCCACGAAGATCTGCAGGTGAGCCTGCTGGGAGTCTTCGGGCCGCGGCCAACTCGGCGGCGCCTGACCGAGGTCACGGCGGATCCCGAGCACGACTCCGGTGTGGCCGGATACGAGAAGCAGGTCGTGGTCGCCTCCCGCGGGTTGCACGGTGGCGCCGAGCAGGGTCGCGTAGAAACGTGCGAGGGGTTCCGGATCGGTGGAGTCGAGGACGAGGACACTGGTCTTGGAGACTGCCATGCAGCCCGTCTGCCCCGCGGGTCCGCGGCCATGCCCCCAGCCCTGACCGGAGAGTCGGGGGAGGCAGAGGGGACCCGGCGGTCCGCTGCGGTGAACCGGCCCGAAGGGGCAGGGTGCGGGCCCCAGGGCCGCCCGCGCTGCGTGTACCGCACGTGCCGCCCGCGAGGGAACCGTGCGGGGGGGGGCGACTCGGGCCCGCTCGCCGGCGCGGAGACATCATCCGGCCGCGACGGGCAAAGCGGTCTGTCATGACGACGCAGACGGGCGCGACCGCGAGACCTTCCTGGCTTCTGGTACTGGTGCCGGCGCAGGTGAGCCTGATGGTGGGGCTGGGCCTCCTGTTGACGAGGGATCCGGTGGCCCGCCTGCTCACCCCTGGGGAGGACCGGGTCAGCCACGCCTTCGCCGCCGGTCGCGCACCCGTGGCCGACGCCGTCTCGGGCGCGCTGTCGGTACTGGCCGGCACCCAGTCGATCGTCGCGGTGACGCTGCTCTGCGTCGCCGCACTGCTGGTCCTGCCGAGTTCACCCCGGTGGGCGGAAGCCGTGTTCCTCGGCACGTCGGTCGCCGTGCAGTCGGCGGTGTTCCTGGTCGTGACCGTCTGTGTGCAACGGCCCCGCCCCGCCGTGCCGCACCTCGACGCGGCGCCGCCCACGTCGAGCTTCCCGTCCGGTCACGTCGGGGCCGCGGCCGCCCTGTTCGGAGGGCTGGCGCTGCTGGCGCTGACGCGTCTGCGGGGCCCCCGGCGGTACGTCGTCGTGACCGCTCTCCTGCTCGTCCCGCCGCTGGTGGGGCTGTCACGGCTCTACCGGGGCATGCACCACCCCAGCGACGTCGTGGGCGGCCTGGTCAACGGCGCCCTGACAGTTCTCGTCGTCGGGTGGGTGTTCCTCGCCTGCGGCGCGCGGGGCGGCGCCGACGACGACCGCGGCCGCCGCAGGTCGACCCCGGTCGTCCGGACGGCCGGGCGGGTCGTCGTCGTCCGGCATCCGCACGTCTGCGACGACGGGCTCGCCGACCGTGTGCGCGCCGTCCTGACGGCCCACGGCCATCAGGAGCAACGGTGGACGACGACCACGGCCGATCAGCCGAGCGGTGAACTCGCCGAGGTCTGTGCCGCCCCGGCGGCGGGCGGAGCCGTGCCGGCCCCCGTCGACCTGGTCGTCGCCTGCGGAGGCGACGGGACCGTACGAGCCTGCGCCGACGTGGTGGCTGGGACCGGGATCCCCCTCGCTGTCGTGCCCTGCGGCACGGGGAACCTCCTCGCCCGGAACCTGGGGCTTCCCTTGGACCCGGTGACGGCCCTGGACGAGGCCATGGGCGGAGAGTGCTTCGGCATCGACGTGGGGCGCGTGCGGGGCGACGGCCTCGAGTCCTCGCGGTTCACCGTCATGGCGGGGGCGGGTTTCGACGCCGCCATGGTCCGCGACGCGTCGCCGCGGCTCAAGGCGCGGCTGGGCTGGGCCGCCTACCTCCTCTCGGCGGCCCGGCACCTCCGGGACCCCCGTACCCGGGTGTCGCTCCGGGTCGACGGCGGACGGCGCCGTCGTCACCGGGCGCGCATGGTCGTCGTCGGAAACGTCGGGACCCTGCAGGGCGGAGTCGAGCTCCTGCCGGGGGCGCGCGCCGACAGCGGACGGCTGGACGTCGTGCTGTTCGACCCGGAGGGCGCGGCCGGGTGGCTCGCCGCGACCGGACACCTGGTGTCCCGAGCCCTGCGGCCGGGCTCCGGCGCATGGCCGCCGAGGGGGCGAACCGCTGCCGACGCGGCGGAGACCGGCCGGCGGTCCGTCGCCGGCGGGGCCCTGACGTACTACCGCGGCCGCCGGATCGACATCCGGTTCGCCGGGGCGCAGCCCCGTGAGATCGACGGGGACACCGTCCCCGACGGCCGCCGGCTGACCGTGGAGGCGGAGCCCGGCGCGCTGCGCGTACGGCTGCCGCGCGCTCCGGGGTCCTCCGCGACGCGGCCCGCGGCCCCCGCCCCGCGCCATGCGCGGCAGAGCTCCGGTGTGCCCCGGGCAGCCGGAGCCCCGGACCTTCCCTCCGGTACCTCCGGTCGTCCCGCCGCAGCCTCGGACCTCCCCCCGGTCTCCGGCCGTCCCGTATCGCCCGAGGTCCTCGCGCCGATCAGGCCGAGGCGCACACAGTCAGGATCATGATGGGCACCGCCACGCGTGTACCGCAGAGACGTGACGTCGCGGGAGAGGAACTGTCCGGCGACGAGGCATGGGCGGCACTGCGCCGCTACGGGGGCTGGCGGCTGGCCAAGGACTCCTTCGTGCGGTTCCGCTACGCCGACGGGTTCAGTCACTCCCGTGCCCTGGCCCTGCAGACCGTGCTGTCCATCGTGCCTCTCGCTATCGCCGTCATCGGCCTGTCCAGCGTGCTGCACACCGAGGACATCGGCCGCGTCGCGGAGCTGACGATACGTCGGATCGCCAGCGGGCCGAGCGCGCAACTGGTCGACGACGCCCTGCGCGAGAGCCGTCGCCACGCCGACGACGGCGGCCAGGCGGCCCTCTGGCTGGGGTTGCTGTTCTCCCTGGCCAACGTGACGACCAGCCTGTGCCAGGTGGAGCGGGGCGCCAATCGCATCTACGGGAACGAGCGCGACCGGCCGTTCCTCCACAAGTACACCCGGGGACTGGTGATGGCCGTGCTCGCCGGGCTGCCGCTGGGGCTCAGCTTCGTCGTCACGGTCCTCGGCAGCAATCTCACACACGCGTTCGCCGAGGTCTACCAGCTCGGGCCCGGCGCCGTCCGCGCCTGGGAGGTCCTGCGCTGGCCGATCGGGATCCTGCTGGCCGTCCTGGCGACCAGCGCGATCTTCCGCCTCTCTCCGCGCCGCGCCCAACCGGGCTACACCTGGCTCGCCTTCGGCGCTGTCGTCTATCTCTTCCTGTGGATCACGGCGACCTGGGCACTGAGCCTGTACGTCGGCGCGAGCGGCTCGTTCACCACCGTCTACGGTCCCCTGAGCGCGATCATGGCCCTGCTGCTGTGGTCCTATCTGACCTCGCTGGCCCTCTTCCTGGGCCTCGCGTTCGCCGCACAGCTGGAGGCCACGCGTGCGGGCGTGCGGGAGCCGTTGGGCCGGGACCCCGGAGTCTGACCACATCGCCCACGAGCAGGCCGCGGCTCACCCACTCGACACGTAGGAAGTCGGCTTCCCCATGGCACAGCGCACCACGCGAACCCGAATGCCCGGCGTCCGGGCCCTGCTACCCCGGCACCGCAGTGCCGACGCGACCTTCGGGACGCGGCTCGTCCTGGCGGCGGTCTCCACCGCCGTGGTGGCCGTCCCCTTCGCGCTCGCGCTGGTCCTGGTCGAGTCCCGGTGGCCGCCGCTGTACCGGCTCGACCGGGCCACGGCCGAGCGGCTGCACCAGACCGCCCTCGAACACCCGGGCTGGGTGGGGTTCCTGGAGTTCCTCACCGGTTACGTGTGGGACCCGGTCGTGATGCGTCTGCTGGTCGCCGTCGTGGTGGTGTGGCTGCTGACCCGCCGCGCGTGGCGGCTGGCCGCCTGGGCCTCCGTCACGGCGGTGGCGGGCGGTCTGATCGGCCTGCTGACGAAGCACGTCGTCGAGCGTGCCCGCCCCCACCTGCCGGACCCGGTGTCCCACGCTCCCGGCTTCTCCTTCCCCTCCGGTCACGCGATGACCGCGACCACCTCCTGCGCCGTCCTCCTGCTGGTCCTGCTTCCCCTGGTGCCCCGTGCCTGGCGTCCGCTGCCCTGGGCGCTCGCCTGCACGGCGGTCCTGGGGGTCGGGTACACGAGGGTCGCGCTCGGGGTGCACTGGGTGAGCGACGTCGTCGGCGGATGGCTGCTCGGCATCACCGTCGTCACGGCGACGACCCTGGTCTTCGAAGCCTGGCGGCTCGACAGCGGGCGCCGGCGGACCACGCCCGCGCAGGGTCTGGAACCCGAGATCTCCTCGGCCGCACCGGAACCGCCCCTTGCCCTGCACCACACGCCGGTTCCCTCGGACGAGCCGAACGATCCGCCCGGTGAATCCCGTCGACCACCCGGGCGCCCCGATTGATCTTCGATCGGCGGGGTAGCCAAGCCGCATGGCCCTCGACAACACATCCACCAGCCCTGCGACCGGCTACGCGCAGCCCGACATCGACGTCCGGACGCTGTCCGCGTTGCTCGACGGCGAGTACGCCGGGATCCGCGACCTCGTCCGATCCAACCTGTCGACGTACGCCTCCCTCTTCGAGGAGGCCGAGGAACTCGACATCGAGGCGTTCCGCGAGCGGGTTCGTGAGGTCGTGGTGGAGATGGCCGCGACGGGCCAGACCGGCATGGGCTTCCCGGCCGCCTACGGCGGGGGCGGCGACGTCGGGGCCTCGATCGCCGCGTTCGAGACGCTGGCCTTCGGCGACCTGTCGGTCCTGGTGAAGGTCGGGGTGCAGTTCGGTCTGTTCGGCGGCGCGATCCTGCATCTCGGCACCGAACGCCACCACGACGCCTATCTGCCACGCCTGATCACGGGTGAGCTGATGGGCTGCTTCGCGATGACCGAGACAGGGCACGGCTCCAACGTCCAGGCCCTCGGCACTGTCGCACGGTACGACGCCGCCCGCCAGGAGTTCGTCGTCACCACGCCCGGCGATCAGGCCCGTAAGGACTACATCGGCAACGCGGCCCGCCACGCCGAACTGGCAGTCGTCTTCGCCCAGCTGGAAGTGGCCGGGAAGTCCCACGGCGTGCACGCCTTCGTCGTACCCGTCCGGGTCGGCGGCGAGCCGGCGCCCGGCGTCCGTATCGAGGACGACGGCCGCAAGATGGGGCTCAACGGCGTCGACAACGGCCGCATCTGGTTCGACGAGGTGCGGGTGCCCCGTGAGGCACTCCTCAACAGGTTCGCCGACGTCAGCCCGGACGGCGTCTACGAGAGCTCGATCGAGAACCCCCAGCGGCGTTTCTTCACCATGCTCGGCACGCTCGTCCAGGGCCGGGTCAGCGTCGGCGGGGCCGGCATCGGCGTAGCCAAGGTCGCCCTGGCGGTCGCCACGAAATACGCAGTCCGGCGGCGGCAGTTCGGTGCGGCCTCGGAGACCGAGGAGCAGGTACTGCTCGACTACGGCCTGCATCAGCGCCGGTTGCTGCCGCTGATCGCCCGGACGTACGCGCTGCACTTCGCTCAGGACACCGTTCGCTCGCACCTGCACGACGTCTTCTCCGGCAGCACGGACGACGCGGAGGCGCGACGTCGGCTCGAGTCACGGGCCGCGGGTCTGAAGGCGATCGCCACCTGGCACGCCACCCGGGTCGTCCAGGAGTGCCGCGAGGCGTGCGGCGGCGCCGGGTATCTCGCCGTCAACCGGTTCGCCGCGCTCAAGAGCGACAGTGATGTCTTCACCACGTTCGAGGGCGACAACCACGTCCTGTTGCAGCTTGTCGCCAAGGGACTGCTCACCGATCAGGCGAGCGCGTTCGAGGACCTCGATCAGGCCGGCATGGTCCGCTACGTCACCGGCCTCGCGGTCGACACGCTCCTGGAGCGGACCTCCGTCCACAAGATGCTCGAACGCGTTCGTGACCTGCTGCCCGGCGGCGACGAGTGGGACCAGGAAGCCGGGCTCCTCGACTCGGAGTACCAGCTCGCCATGGTCCGCTTCCGGGAGGAGCACATGCTGGCCGGACTGGCCCGCCGGATCAAACGCGGGATCGACCAGAAGCGTGATCCCGGTCTGGTCTTCTCACAGGTGCAGGACCACGTCGTCGCTCTCGCCCGCGCCCATGTCGAGCGGCTGGTGACGGAGGCGTTCGTCGACAAGGTACGCGCGATGCCCGACGGCGACGAGAGGGTCGCGCTGGCGTTGCTGTGCGACCTGTTCGCCCTGTCGACGATCGAAGCGGACCGGGCATGGTTCATGGAGCACGGTCGGCTGACCGTGCAGCGTTCCAAGTCGATCAGCCGTGAGGTGAACGACCTCTGCCGCAAGGTCCGGCCCCTCGCCGTCGACCTCGTCGACGCCTGGGGAATCCCGCCCGAGATGCTGCGTGCGCCCGACCTCGTGGGCTGAGCCGTGCAGCCTTCCTGAGGCCGCCTGGGCGCGTACGTTCGCCACGGCTGCCCACCACGCAGTGCGCCCTTCGCCGCGCGCCCTTCGGCCCACGCCCCTCGCCGAGGGGCGTGGGGTCACCTGATGCCGAGTACGCGCACGGCCTCCACGATCAGCTCCCAGAACCCGTCCGTGTCGACCTCCATGCCGACCTCGATGTCGGCGGGGCCGCCGGTCACGCCGTGCAGGTCCACCACCGTCGCGCCCCGTGTGTGGGTGCCGGTCAGCTCGACCCTCACCGCCGCCCTCACCAGGCTGACGAGCGAGGGGTTGATCAGGTGGGCGACGGTGAGCGGGTCGTGCAGCGGGGGCGCGTCGAAACCGTAGACCTCCCGGTAGGTGGACGCGAAGTAGGTGAGAAGGTCGACGCAGAGCCGGCTCAGCGGGGTGCCGAGCCCGGCGATCCGGGCGACGACCTCGGGGGTGGCCCGCACCTGATGGGTGGCGTTGAGACCGAACATCGTCACCGGCAGCCCGCTGCGGAAGACGATGTCCGCGGCTTCCGGGTCGCAGAGGATGTTGAACTCGGCGGCGGGCGTGGTGTTCCCACGTCCCGTCGAGCCGCCCATCAGCACGATCCGCTCGATCCGCGACGCCAGCTCGGGATGGGCGAGCAGGAAGACCGCGATGTTGGTGAGCGGTCCGGTAGGCACCAGCGTCACCGGCGCCGGGTGCGCGAGCAGGGTCTCGCGGATGAGGGTGAGTGCGTCGCGCGGGTCCTGCCGTACCGCAGGCTCGCTCGTACCGAAACCGGGCCCGTCGAGGCCGGAGGAGCCGTGGATGTTCTCGGCGATCCGGCACGGTCCGTGGAGCGGTCGGTCCCGTCCCGCCGCGATCGGCACATCCCTGATCCCGGCCACCGAACACACCCGGCGGGCATTGAGCGTGGTCTTCTCCACGGTCTGGTTGCCCGCGACGGTGGTGATGGCGAGCAGCTCCACGGCGGGGTGCGCGGCGGCCAGCAGGATGTTGAAGGCGTCGTCGTGACCGGGATCGCAGTCGAGGATCACGGGGATAGGCATGTCCTCACCGTCCCACACGGGTGCCATGGCGCGAAGGGAAGACGACGCCGATTCCCCCGTCGTTCAGTACCGTACGGAGCGGTCGTTCCGTGCCGTACGGAGCGCCGGAAGGGGATGCGCGATGGCCGGTCTGAGGCTGGGTCCACTCCTGCGTCACGTGGACTGGGAGTCGGGCACGAGCGCGACGGTCTGGGTCGAGACCGACCGGGCGTGCACGGCGGAGGTCCGGTGCCCGGGCGGCGCCGGAGGTTCGGCTCCCACGTTCCGCGTCAGCGGCCATCACTACGCGGTGGTGGTGGTGACCGGACTCGCCCCCGGGTCCGCCACGCCGTACGAGGTGCTGCTCGACGGCGAGCGGGTGTGGCCCCTCGCGGAGTCGTCCCAGCCGCCCAGCACCATCCGTACGCCGTCGGTTCCGGCGACGGGCGCGGTGGTCGCCTTCGGTTCGTGCCGGTGGGCGGCACCTGCCATGGGCCGGCCCGATCCGGTGGGCCCCGACGTGCTCGACACGCTCTCCGCCCGGCTCGCCGCCGACCCGGAGGCCGAGCGTCCGGATGTTCTGCTCCTCCTCGGCGACCAGGTGTACGCGGACGAGACGTCCGCCGACACCCGTGCCTGGATCTCCCGGCATCGGCGGGCGGCCGGCACCGGCGCCACCGCCCCGCCGGACCAGGTCGCCGACTACGAGGAGTACACCCACCTCTATGACGAGTCCTGGGGCGACCCTGAACTGCGCTGGCTGCTCTCGACCGTACCCAGCTGCATGGTCTTCGACGACCACGACGTCATCGACGACTGGAACACGAGCGCCGCCTGGGTGGCCGAGATGCGTGCGACGCCTTGGTGGCACGAGCGGATCACCGGCGGTCTGATGTCGTACTGGGTCTACCAGCATCTCGGGAACCTCTCCCCCGCCGAGCTCGCCGACGACGAGCTCTACGCGGCGGTGCTGGCGGCCGACGACGGAACGGAGGTGCTGCGCGCGTTCGCCGAACGCGCCGACGCCGACCCGGCGACGGTGCGCTGGAGCTACCGAAGGGACTTCGGCCGCACCCGGCTGCTGATGGTCGACACCCGGGCGGCGCGGGTGCTGGAGGAGCGGCACCGGTCGATGCTGGACGCCGAGGAGGCGGCCTGGCTGAGGACGCAGGCGTTCGACGACCTGGGCGCCGTCGACCACCTCCTGATCGGTACCTCCCTCCCGTGGCTGCTGCCCCCCATGGTCCACTTCGCGGAGGGCTGGCACGCGGCGCTCTGCCGGGGCGAACGCGGGCCGCGCTGGGCGCGCTTCGGCGAGTGGCTGCGCCGGCGGGCCGACCTGGAGCACTGGGCGGCGTTCACCTCGTCGTTCCGGAGACTGACGGAGACGGTCGCCGAAGTGGGGCGGGCGGACGCCGCACCGGCCACGGTGTGCGTGCTCTCCGGGGACGTGCACCACGCGTACGTGGCGGAGCCCGTCTGGACCGAGGGGCGGCAGCTGCGCTCCCGTGTCTTCCAGTTCACCTGCTCTCCGCTGCACAACTCGGTGCCCGCGGCCATGCGGGCCGCGTTCCGTTTCGGCTGGAGCCGGTTCGCCAAGGGGATCGGGCATCTCCTCGCCCGCCATGGGCGGGTCGCGAGGCCGGCGGTCCGGTGGGCACGCACCGGCGGGCCGTGGTTCGGCAATCAGTTGATGACGCTGACTCTGCGGGGCCGTACGGCGCGGCTGCGGTTGGACAAGGCCTCGGCCGGCGCGAAGCGGGGGCGCCGCGGGACCGACCGTGCCGGCGCGCGGCTCACGGGCGTCCTCGACCGGCCCCTGACGGACGGACGGTGACCGCCCGTCCGGGACCAGGGCGAGCAAGGGCGTGCGGAGTGGTGGGTGGCGCGGGGTGACACCAGTCGGACGAACGTCACGGCGTGCGCCGCACGTCGTGAGCCGGCTGGGGGAATCGGGCACGGGCAGACGTCCGTACGGTGATGGCGGTGCCGCCGGAGTCCGGGCTTCGGGGTCAGCCCCGTAGGGTGGCGATGGCCTTCTCGATGCGCCGACGGCGCGTCTCGGGCTTCTTCGCGCTCTCGACGGCGCGCACATGCTCGCGCTTACGGCTGTACGAGAGGTTGTCGTACGCGGCGCGGGCGACGGGGTCGTCGTCCAGGGCGCGGGCGAAGTCCTCCGGCTCGACGACGACGCGCGGTTCGGTGTCGAGTTCCACCTCGACCTCGACCTCCTCACCGATCGCGACACCCGCGGCCTGCCGGTGGGCGTTGCTGAGGCCGAGCAGGTGGCGGCCTCGGAGGAGGGCGACCCGGCTCTTCCAGGAGTGCCCGTTGAGCGTGATCGTCACGGGTGGCCGCGCGCCGCCACCGAGCGCGGCGACCACCTCGGGCGGAACCTCCAGGCCCCGCATGGGCTCCGGCGGCTCGACGTAGGCCGAAAACCTCATGATCTGGCTCCTGCCGTTCTGTCGGCGCGGCTACTCGGCGTAGGGCTGGTCGGTTCCCTGGTCGCTGTGGCCGAGGCTCCAGACATAGCCGTCCGGGTCGGCGAAGGTACCGCCGTATCCGCCCCACGGCAGAGCTCCGGCGGGCTTGAGGACCGTGGCCCCGGCCTTCGCGGCCTCGGTCATGATCTCGTCGACCCGGGCCTCGCTGCGGACGACGTAGGTCAGGACCAGTCCGCTGAAGCCGCTGCCTTCCGGGTCCGTGCCCACCTGGTGGGCCAGGCCCTCTCGGCTGTAGAAGCCGACGGGCGAGGCGCCGTCCGATGCGAAGAACACCGAGATGCCGTAGTCGTTCTCGATCTTCCAGCCGAGTCCCTCGGTGTAGAACTGCTTGGCCCGGTCCATGTCCCGGACACCGAGGAGGATCGAGCTGACGTGTGCCTTCATGGCGTGCTCCTTAGCACTGCGGAGGGGTGGGTGCCGGACATCCGGGCCGGGGCACGGATGTCCTCTCGGTGGGTCCTGCCGGTCGATCGGTGTGACGTTGCCGAGGGTCAGGACCGCGTGGCGGCGAGCGCAGCGGCAGGCTCCCAGGCGAACCCGTCCTCGTCGGTGAAGGCGTCGGCGGCGCCGCCCAGGACGATGCGGTGCGAGCCGGTGCCGTCGGCGGGGACGCCGAGGTCCTTGGCCAGGGCACGGCGCTTGTAGAGCGCCAGCTTGACGCGGCTGGAGTCCGCGGGGGTGAACTCGGCGTACTTGCCGCCGAAGCTCTTGGCCACGCTCAGACCCCGGCCGACGTAGAACTCCTTGGTGGCCTTCACGCTCTCGACGCCGATCAGCAGGACGACCTCGTCGATCTCGCGGGTGGCGGGGCCGGTGTCCTTCTTCGCCGAGGTCGCGATCTTCCAGATCGTGCCGTCCGGGGCCCGGACGACGCCGCCGTAGCCCCAGAGCGACTTCGTGGCGGGCTTCAGCACCGTGGCGCCGGCCTCGACGGCGGCGCTGACGAAGCCGTCGACGGTGGCCGGACCGGACACCGTGAGCGCCAGGGTGAAGCCGCGGAATCCGGTGGACGGTGCCGTGGACGCCCGCAGGCGAATGTACGTGTCCACGCCGAAGGCGCCGTAGAAGCGGCGAGCGGCCTCGAGGTCGGCCACCTCGAGGGTGACGGATGCGAGGGTTGTCCGGGCTGCGGTGGAAGCGGTGGTTGCCATGACCATCACGCTAGGGGCCGGGCCCCGGCCAGGGCTTCTCGATTCCTGACCGGTCGGCCGACGCCCGCCTGGCCCGGCGTTCCGCACGTGCCGACGCCCCCGACAGCCGTACCCCTGGATCGGGGCGCCGAACGCCCGCGTACGGCTCGGCCCCGACCGCTGGACGGTGCCTAGCCCGTGACGGCCGGGCCCAGTGCTCGGGCCAGGGCGGTGCGTGAGGTGACGCCCAGCTTGCGGTAGGCGTTGCCCAGATGGGAGTCGACGGTGCGGTGGCTCAGGAAGAGGCGTTCGGCGATCTGCCGGGAGCGCAGTCCCTCCGCGGCGAGGTCGGCGATCTCCCGTTCGCGCTCGCTCAGCGCGGACCGCAGATCCACGGCGGGGGTTTCGGTCGGCGAAGGGAAATCGGCGGCCCGTGGCTCGGTGGACGGGAGTCCCGCGGCCGGGGTCGCCGCGGTCGGACCGGCGTCCCCGCCCCGCCGGGTGTCCGCAGCGAGTCGGTCGCGGACACGTGCCGCTTCCTCCACGGCCAGGGACGCACCGCAGGAGCGGGCCAGGGCCTCGGCCTGTGCCAGGACGTCCAGCGCGGCGGTCCGGCCGCGTTCCGACAGGGTCGTCGGCGCCCACTGCAGCGGCAGACCGAGGCGGCCCGCGTCCGCCTCCGCGTCGGCGAGCAGCCGCTCGGCCTCCTCCACGTGACCACGGGTCAGCGCGGCGGTCGCCATGAGGGCGAGGAGCGAGGGCCGGAAGGTGGGCTGCACCTGTGGCAGCCCGTCACCGCCCCCGCCGCCCAGCAGTGTCCGCAGGCAGCCGGTGGCGTCCCCGCCGAGCAGCTGAGCGTGCGCCAGCAGGCTGATGGCGGAGGTGGCCCACCAGCCCCGGCCGAGAGCGGCGGTGTCCACCGCTCGCGCCGCGAGCGCGACCGCCTCCTCGGTGTAGCGCCGCCCTCGGGCCCAGACCAGCGTCATGGCGCGCATCGCCGTCGCCAGTGTCACCACGTCGGGGGCGTCGACCGCGAATCAGTTCGGTGGCCTCGGCGGACAGTACGGTGGGCAGCGGCCGGGGCAGCAGCGCCATGCCGGTGCGGGCGATGGCCTCCGCTTCCTCGTAGCGGCACAGCAGACGCTCCGCGTCGGCGCAGACCGCGTACGCTCGCAGCAACAGCCCCGAGCTCGGCGTCGTGCCCCCGTCGCCGTTCGGCCGCGTGAGCGTGGGACCGCCCCGGGCGAGCAGGTCGTGGGCGAGGGCACGGGCCTCGCGGCGGCGTTGTGACGGGCCGGGCCTGCTGAGCGGCGCCGGGCGTGCCGTCCCCGTCTCAGGGAAGGACCCGTGCGTCGGCGGGCGCGGCAGGGCCCTCCTGGGGCCGGGGCGCTCCGGCCGTGGTGACGACGATGAGGACGTCGTCGTACGACCACCGGCGTGTTCCGGTCTTGGGCGGATTGAGGAGCGGGATCCCGGAGGCGCCGGGGCGGTAGCCGAGGGCGGTGGCGCCCTGCCGACCGGCGGCCTCGACGAGCGTGGCGAAGGGGGCCTCGGTCCCGGCGGGGACGTAGTCGGTGGCGGGGCGGAGACGGACCGCGTTGCCCGTCGGGGAGAAGAGCTCGTCGAAGGCCGCCGCGAGTTCGGTGGTCTGCGAGACCTGGGCCATGAGCAGGCCGACGAGCCGCCCGCCGACCACGAGGTCCGTGTGCGGGCCGGACGGGGCGAGGGGGCGGTGCTGGGCGTCCGTCAGTTCGGCGACGGTGGGGCTCCGGTGGCCCGACTCCCGCTCGGCGGCGCGGAGCCGGAGGAGGGTGACGAGGGTGTGCTCGTCGGGGTCGGGGTGGTCGTCGGGGCCGCCGAGGACGAGGACGTGGTGGGCCGGGTCGGGGGTGGGGAGGGTCTTCTCCCGGACCGCCGCCCAGCCGTTGCGGGCGAGGCCGTCGACGATGTCCGGGCCGCGCCGGTTCCAGCCGAGAATCAGGACGCGCCCGGGGACTGCCCGGATGCCGACGCCGGTCGCCGCCGGCGCGGACGAGGGCGGCAGGGGCGGGAGCGGTGTCGCCGGGATCGTGGTCCAGGTCGGTGGGGTCTCGTCCTCGGCCAGGACGACGACGGCGTCGCCGGGGGCGAGGGTGGTCTGGGGCGGCGGGTTGAGGAGCGGCGAGCCGTCGGGCCGTACGAGGCCCACCACACACGCGTCCACGCAGGCCGCCCGTAGTTCGGCGAAGGTCCGGCCGCCGAGCCCGGGGACACGGTGGACGTGCAGCTCGGCACCGGCGAAGTCGAGCAGGTCCTCCAGGACGTGCGACAGTCCGGGTTCGAGGACGCACTGGACGAGGGTCCTGGCCGCGATGCCGTCGGCGTCGAGGACGACCGCGCCGTGCCCGGCGGCGAGCCGAGCGGTGGCGACGTTCCGGGTCTGCCGGACCGCCGCCACGACGCGTACCGGGCTCGCGTCGCCGACCACGGCCCGGAGCGCCAGCAGTGTCTTGACGACCTGGGTGTCGGCCTCGGGGGTGTCCGGCGGCAGCACCACGACCGCCCCGGCGGCGGCCGGGCTGACGCGGGCGAGAGCTGCCGGATCGGCGGGGCGGCCCCGGCGGCAGAGCAGCCGGACGCGTCGGCCGCCGGCGGCGGCGAGAACGGCCCGTAACTCCCGCTCCATGTCGAGCTTGTCACGGTCGGCGAGGACCACGACCGCGCTGTTCCGCCGCTGGGCATGGGCGGCGAGCAGCTCGGCGACGAGCGTCGGGGTCTGCTCGGACCAGCCGAGGACCAGTGAGTGGCCGCGCTCCACGACCGTCGTCTGGCCGCGCTGGAGCTCGGTCAGCCGGTCGGTGATGGCGGTGGTGACGAGGCCGACGAGGGTGGAGACGTAGAGCAGGGAGACGAGGGCCAGCAGGACGGAGATGACCATCCGCAGCGGTGGGCCGACCTCGCCGCCGAGCCGGAGGGTCTGGCCGACGGTCCGCCAGACGGTCGCCACCTTGCCCTGGACGGTGTCGGGCGAGCGGTTGTCGGTCCAGACGAGGAGGGCGCTCGCCGGCGCCACCACCGCCAGGCAGACCAGCGCGAGCCAGCCCGCGACCGTGGTCATGCCCTTCACCACGGTCCGGTCCACCCAGTACCGCGTCCGGTCCCGAAGCGGCGGCGTGGGACGGGTACGGGGCGGGCCGGGAGTCAGCGGGGCCGGGACGGCCGCAGGACGGGACGGCCGCTGGGGCGGGACCGTGAAATCGAGCTCCTTGCGCACGTCAGCAGGGTGACGGGGGTACCGGGGCGAAACGCCGTCGACGGGCGCCGTTCATCCTTTCGGGCAGGCGGCCGGGAGTCATGCGTTCGAACCACAGGCGCCATCGCGCGCCTCCGCGCCCCTCCGCGCGCCCGGGCGCCGGTTCGGCAGGCCCACCCGTACCCCTGAGGGTGAGGGGCGAAGGCTCCGCGTCCTGCGAATCAGGGCAACTGCTGTTCGGCCCAGATGATCTTCCCGGTCCCGGTGTACCGCGTCCCCCAGCGCTGGGCGATCTGCCCGACCAGGAACAGACCCCGCCCGCCCTCATCGGTGTCCGCGGCGAGCCGCACGCGCGGCGAGGTACTGCTGGCGTCGGCGACCTGGCAGATCAGCGTCCCCGCGTACACGAGGCGTACTCCGATCGGGCTCCCACCGTGCCGGATGGCATTGGTCACCAGTTCGCTGAGGATCAGCTCCGTGCCGAGGACCAGTTCCTCCAGGCCCCAGCGGCGCAGCTGGGCCGTGGCGGTGGCCCGGCTGGCGGACACCGCCGAGGGGTCGGGCGGGACGTTCCATTCGGCGATCCTGTCCCCGGGCAGCGCGCGGGTACGCGCGACCAGCAGGGCGATGTCGTCGGCCGAATCCGCCGGGAGCATCGCCCTGAGCACAGCGCCGCAGGTCTCCTCCGGACTTCGCCCGGGGTGGGAGAGGGCCGTGCGCAGCCGCTCCAGTCCCACGTCGATGTCGTGGGTCCGTGACTCCACCAGCCCGTCGGTGTAGAGGACAAGCTCACTGCCCTCGGGGAGGTCGAACTCGATCGTGGTGAAGGGCAGTCCGCGCAGTCCCAACGGCGGTCCGACGGGAGTGTCGGGAATGCTCGCGGTGCCGTCGGGGCTCACCAGCATGGCCGGCAGGTGCCCGGCCCGGGCAAGCTGACAGCGGCACGTGACCGGGTCGTAGATCGCGTAGAGGCAGGTGGCGCCGACGACAGCGTCCTCGCGGCCGCCGGCCGTCTGCTCGTCGTCGATGCGGGCCACGACCTCGTCCAGGTGGGTGAGGAGTTCATCGGGCGGCAGGTCGAGCATGGCGAGGTTCTGCACGGCGGTGCGCAGTCTTCCCATGGTGGCGGCGGCGTGAAGGCCGTGTCCGACGACGTCACCGACCACGAGTGCGACCCGGGCACCGGACAGCGGGATGACGTCGAACCAGTCTCCGCCGACTCCCGAATGGGCGGGCAGGTAGCGGTGGGCGGCCTCGACGGCGTCCTGCGCCGGCAGCCCGCGCGGCAGCAGGCTCTGCTGGAGGGTCACCGCGAGCGGATGGCCGCCGCTGATGGCAGCCGCGAGCTGTTCCTGGCTCGTGTACCGGGACTCGAACTCGCCTCCGTTGCGGCCCAGTCGGAGCACGGCGATGCGGTCCGCGACGGCTTGAACGTCGTCGAGGTTGTGGCTGACCATGATCACCGCGTGACCCTGGTCACGCAGCCGACGGATCAGGTCGAGCATCCGCGAGGTCTGTTCCACGGTGAGCGTGGCGGTCGGCTCGTCGAGGACGACCAGCTGAGGGCTGCCCAGCAGAGCCCGTGCGATGGCCACCGTCTGGCGCTGGCCCAGGGTGAGCGCCTTCACGGGCGTCCGGATCCCGGGAAGGCTGATGGCGAGGCGTTCGAGCAGCGCGATGGTGCGCTTCTCTATCTCGATCTGCCGCAGGACCCCGAACCTGCGCAGTTCGTGGCCGAGGTAGAGGTTGGCGACCACGTCCAGCCGGCCGATCAGCGTCGGGTCCTGGTAGACGGTGGCGATGCCGAGCCGTTGGGCATCGACGGGCCGGCGCAGCTCGACGGGCACGCCCCGCCACTCGATGGTCCCCGCATCCGGCGGGCCCACCCCGGAAACCGCCTTGACCAGTGTGCTCTTGCCGGCTCCGCTGTCACCCACCAGACCGAGCACCTGCCCCCGGTCCACCTGGAGGTCGACCGAGTCGAGCGCGACGACCCCGCCGAAGTGCTTGGTGATCCCACGCAGGGACAAGAGCGGCCCCCTGGGCACTCGCCCACCTCCACCCTCTCCGTACCTTCGGACGGCAGCCTTCGGACGGCACCCCGGAAGGCTCGCCCGATCGGGCGAGCCTTCCGGGGAGCCTGCAGCAAGGGTTGTCCACCCCGGCGCCTGCCCCGTGAACGGTGGTGACGGGACACGCGAGAACGCCCCGTTCGGCGGCACGTGCAGCAGTCCCGGCGCGCCCCACGCGGCACTTCCCCTTCGGCGCGCCCCACGCGGAACGTTCCGTCCGGCACGCCCCATGACTGATCGAGGGAGGTCTTCGCTGTTCCTGTCGCCCGTCCGGCCCGTCCGGCCCGTCATGCCAAGCCCCCTTCGGCCCCGTCGCGGGCGCCGACCCGCGGGCGCACCACAGCGATGGCTTCGCCGGCCCAGGCGTGCCGGACCGAGGCGCTCACAGGTGGTGACCGGAGGAATTCACGAGGTGAGAAATTAGATGAATCCTTCACTGAATTTGCGTCAATAACCGTCGCCGTTTATTTCGATTACATAACAGGACGATCGAAAAGGCCTGGACCAATCCTCAATCATTCGATCAACTCCCTTTAATTCGCAAGCAATTGAGTGTTCATTAGATACGGAAGCGTAGGTAACGGAATGGATTCTCTGAGCACGCTCCCCTTTGTCCGAATTCTTCACCGGGAGGTTCTGACAGGCTTCCGCGCACCCAGTCTTCTGACCAAAGAGTTGAGGTGTGCATGCCTAGACATAGGAAGCCGAAGGACAACCGGGCACGCGGGGCATGGCCTCGCAGACCCTTCATGGGCATGACCGCCGCGATGGCCATCGCGGCGGTCATAGCCGGAGGGATCGCCTACGGGGCGGGACGCGCGGACTCGGGCGAGACTCCGCTCGCCCGCCTGGAGACCCCCGTCATCGGTGTCGCCGACACCGCCGTCCCCGCCGCCGCGCCCGCCAGGAGCGTGGAACCGGAGCCGATCCAGAAGAAGCCGACCAACGAGCCGGCCAAGGGCCTGGTGTACGACGGGCTCAAGGCGGCCCCTCAGGGAGACCGCTGCGCAGGCGTCTACGCCACGGCCACAGGTCTGTGCACCCACGGCCCCGACGCGCCGCCCAAGGGCGTCGACATCAAGAAGGACACTCCGCCCGCGGTCAAGTCCGTGACACCCGCGGCCGATCCCGCCAAGCCGGCCCCGCCGCGGACCGCGCCCCGTAAGAGCCGGGGACCGTCGCAGGACGCGCCCGCCGTCGACGCGCGGGCCCCGCGCAGCGCGGCCGCCGTGTCGCCGAGTCCCCCCGCCGCGACCGCGCCGGCCGCCCCCGGGACCACCACGACCGCCGCCGCGGGGCCCGCCGGGCAGACCGTCCAGTGCGACGGCGACGGCAGCACCGGCAACCGGGTCCAGGTCGTGTACGTCCACGGCCCGGGTCGCGACCGGTACTCCGAGTACCTCGCCTCCTTCCGCAAGTGGGCGGCCGACGCCGACCTCATCTACTCGGCCAGCGCCGAGGACACCGGCGGTGTCCGCCACATCCGGTACGTGACGGCCGCGGACTGCACGCCCACCGTCCTCGACGTCGAACTCCCCGACTCCGCGCTGGCCGAGTTCAGCGCCACCAACCGAGCGCTCGCCTCCAAGGGCCTCGACCGACGCGACCGCAAGTACATGATCTTCGCGGAAGCACAGGTGTACTGCGGCATCGGCACCTTCGCCGGCGACGAACGGCCGGGCCAGTCCAACCTGAGCAACTTCGGCCCCTCGTACGGGCGAACCGACAGCGGCTGCTGGGGCGGACACACCGCGGCCCACGAACTCGGCCACAACCTGGGCGCGGTCAACAACAGCGCGCCCAACACCAGCCGGGGTGCGCACTGTACGGACGAGTGGGACGTGATGTGCTACTCCGACAGCCCGTACTACCCGAAGATGCGGAACGTCTGCACCAACCGGGCCTCCGAGAACATCCTCGACTGCAACCACGACGACTACTTCCACACCAGCCCGCAGCCGGGCAGCTACCTCGCCACGCACTGGAACATCGCCGACAACCAGTTCCTGATGCGGACCAAGGGCGGCGGTACCGGACCGGACCCCACGCCGAACCCCACACCCAGCCCGACGTCCACCCCCACCCCCACCCGCACGCCGACCCCCACGCCCACGCCGACCACGCCGCGGCCGGGCGCCGCACCGGACGTGACGGTCGGCCAGATCCAGGCGGACTCGGTCGTGGTGAGCTGGCCGCGGGTCGGCGGAGCGGCCTGGTACCAGGTACTCCTCGACGACAGGCACCTGACCTGGGTCCAAGGGACCGCGCTGCGGATCTACAACCTGCGGCCGGGCACCTCGCACACTGCCGCCGTCTCCGTCCGCGACGGCCAGGGCCGTGACAGCGGACCGGGCCGGGCGACGAGCTTCCGTACGGCCGGTGCGGGCGGCACCACCACTCCGGGCACCCGCTACCTGCTCTCCAACGGCAGCACCGGGCTGAGCGCCCAGCTGTGGGGCGGCCGAAGCGCGGACGGCACGGTCCTGGTCGGTGCACAGAGCAACGGGTACGAGCAGCAGCAGTGGTACTTCGACGACGCGGGCAGCGGTCTCGTACGCGTCCGGTCGGCGGCCTCCGCCAAGTGCCTGCAGCCCGGCGGCACGCCTGCCCCCGGCATGTGGGTGGCCCAGCAGCCCTGTGCCGCCGGCTCCTCCGCCCAGCAGTGGCGGATGACGGTGGTGAACGGCGCGGTCACACTCACCGACCGGAACGGGTCCTACGCACTGACCGTCAGCAGCCGCCCGTACTACGGGGCCTGGCTGCTCGACCTCCAGCACGTGGACGGACGACCGGGGCAGATCTGGACGGCCCGCCGGGCCGACTGAGCCGACCAGTTGGTCACCCCCTCGACGCACGTCGGGCGGGCCGCCGATCGGCGGCCCGCCCTCGGCGCCCCTCGCACCTCGCGTCACCACGCCTCGTCGCCCTCACTCTCACCCTCACCTTGACCTTCACGCTCACCTTCACCGTCACCTTCACTTTCACTTTCAGCCGCGTAAGCCCACGCCAGCCCGCCCCTGTCTCCCTCAAGCACCGGACCGGAGCCCCGCCATGCACACCGCCACCCGACCCGCACTCATCGTGACCGCAGCGCTGGTCCTGAGCCTCGGCATCGCCGCGCCGCAGCCCGCCGCCGCACACGGCGACACCCTGGACGTGGTCATCACCGGTCACCGGGACGGCCACGTCCTGACCAAGGTGACCTGGGAGAACGACGGCGATGCGGTCGACGAGAAGGTCGCCGCGCTGGTCAGCGCCGTCAGCGCGGACGGCCGCCGTACGGCGGGCCCTTGGAAACTCGTCCGCGACAGCCGCCCGACCGACTGGACCACCGCCGAAGCCCTGCCGGCCGGCAGCTGGACGGTCACGGTCGCGGCCGGGCAGCCCGCGCTGGGGCATGCCGAGCGGCAGTTGACGGTGGCGGCGGCCGCCTCGTCGCCCGGTGCCTCGTCGGTTCCGGCCAGGACCGCTGCCACGCCGACCGCCCAGACTCCACCGGGGACGCAGGCCACTCAAACGGCTCCCGAGGCTTCCCCGTCCCCGTCGACATCTCACTCCGCGGCCGAGGACGTGGACGACGCCACCTGGGGTCACTGGCTGACCACGGCGGGGCTCGCCGTCGCCTCACTCGCCGGAGCGGCGGCCGGGATCTGGATACGACGGAGGCGGGGCGGACGGCGCTGAGGCACGCGCGATGCCGTCCGGGTTGAGCACCCCGGTCTCGATGTCCCGCACCGGGTCGTACGCGGACGGTTCGACCCGCGCGACCCGCCCCACTCCCCCGAGCACGGCCTCCGGCAGCTCCTGGACCCCGGACGGCCGCATCCCGGGCACGGACGGCGCCTCGGCGACGGCGAGTCCACGCTCGCCGGGCAGGGTGTGCGGCGCGGGCAGCGTCATACGTCCATGGCGTCCTCCTCGGGCAGACCGTGCGCGCGTACGGGAAATCCACCTGATCAGCGCGTTGCCGGGGCAGTAGCATCCCCGGATGCGAAGCATCGAGGCCCTGATACCGCGGCCCGGAGCCGACGACGCCGCAGGCCTGAGAGAGGTCGGCGCGGAGGAGCTCGCCCGCTACGTGGCGGACCCCCGCCACCCGTGGTGGCGCCGCAGGCCGTGCGCAGTCGCGCTGACCGGCCGGGTGCCCGAGCCGTACGTCCCCGGACTGATCGCGCGCGTCCAGGATCCCGGGGACACCTCCGAGGTGCGCCGGGCGCTCCTCGACCTGCTCGCCGACCGGACGGAGCTGCTGCCCTGGCTGCGGCACGAGGACCGCGCGTCGGACACCTCGTACGGCATGGGCGCGGCCTTCCTGAAGGCTCGGGGTGTCCTCGGCGACCGCTCGGCCGCGCCCGAGCTGTCGACCCTCGCCGCCTCTCCCTGGCAGGGGGAGCGCGACGCGGGCGATGCGGGTCTCGACGGGCTCGTGGACCGGTACGGAGCGGACGCGATCCTGGCGGAACTCGGCGAGGAGCGGCCCGAGGACCGGGAGTTCCGCGTCTGGACGCGGTACCGGGCGGACGAGGACGTGACGTACGCGCTCGCGGATCCGGACCGGACGGTCGCGTACGTCGGGCAGTCGCTCGCGCACGACGCCGACCGTCTGCGCGCCTACCTCGACGAGGCGCCGACGACGGAGGCGAAGGTCTGGGCAGCGTACGCGCTCCACGGCCTCACCGAAGACAGGGCGGAGGCCCGGGCGGTCTACGAGCGTCTGGGACGCCCCCGGGTCGAGGTCGAGGGCCTGGACGAGGAGCTCCGGCGCGCGATCGTGCACGAGTACGGTCCCGGCTGTCAGCGTGCGAGCGACCCGCGGTGGCGGATCGAGGCCGTGTGCGCCGAGCCGCCGGCCCGTCCCGACGTGGAGGACCTGCTCCGCCGGGCGACGGCCGCCCTCACGGCGGCCGGCCTTGAGCCGAGGCCCCCTGTCTCCTGCGGTGAGGACCACCAGCAGGGGGACGGGACGTACCACGTGATCGAGACCGGCGGGGGCCGGCTGCTGATCAGCACGCTGGGCCCGTTCGCGACCGGCGAGCAGGAAGCTCACGACGCGGCCCGGCGCGCGCTCGAATCGGCGGGCTTCCGCTGGATCGACGAAGAGACGGGCGCGATCCGGGTCACGGACCTCTGCGTCTACTACTACGGCGGCCGGAACCCTCTCACGGTCGACGCGCTGCTCTTCTACTGGCAGGACTAGAACCTGTCGTCGGCGTATGGGCCCGGAGGGCTCAGCGGGTACGGCCGGGGGCGGATCCCTTGCGGACCCGCCCCCGGCCCGCGCCGGCTCAGCGTTTGAGCATGAAGGTGAAGTCGTCGGAGAGCCGGCCGTTCAGCCGGGCCGTCGAGACGAGCCTCCCCTCCTTGATCAGTCGCTCTACCTCGGCCCGTGACAGACCGAAGCCTTCGGCGACCAACCGCACCGGCCGTACCGGGATCCGCGCGGCGAAGCGGACCGAGACATCGGCCGTCTCATCGTCCAGGTGGTCCGATCCCCCGGTGTCGAGGCGCCAGGCACCCGCCCAGTCGAGGGCGACGTGGTTGCGGCGCCGTAGGCCCGGGTCCTGGAGCAACTCGGATGCCAGGCTTGGGTCGTTGTCGTGCATCCGGTCGAGCAGCTCCGGTCGTACGGAGCGGACGTTCGCCCGCTCCAGGACCGTGAGCTTCGCCGTGTCCCCGCAGGAGGCGCAGAGCACGAGCAGCCAGGCGTCGAGGAGCTTGTGGTGCGCGTTGACGCGGAACTTGCCGTTCGCCCGGAAGCGCTCGGAGGCGCAGGTGTGGCAACGGCGGAGGACGGCAGGAAGGCAGGTGGGCATGACCACCCAGCGGTTGAGCACAGGAGTACACCGGTTTCAGTGAGAAATCCGCAGCAAGAAGGAGCGCGGCGCTCAAGCGCGACGCGCGACGGTTCAGCGCTCGGTGGGTCTCACACGGTGTACAAAGGCCTGCCCTTGGCTCGACGACGTGGCTCGGCAGTACCGTACGGGCGCCCGGTGCCGCCGTTCCACAGGTTTTCGCCGAGCTGTACGGGCCGCGCCACCGGCTCCGTACGCGGAGGAAGACGAGGGTCGGCTCGCGGCGGGGGAGGCAGCGGAAGACGCGGCGTCTTCCCTCCGGGGGTGCGGTCGGGACGGTGGGGGCAGGGTGCGGGGAGGGATGGTCCACGGTGGTCTTCCGCCTGTCACCACAAGGGCTTCGGGCGGCGTCTGGCCTGATTGCCCGTTGTGCCGCCACCGGCTCGCGCCCGAGACTGACGTGTGCGAACGGGAACGCGGGAACGGTGTGTTCGGTGAAACGGATCCACTTCACGAGCCAGGACCTGATGCGGATCCGAGTGGCCGGGACGATCGGCACGGCAGCCGAGACCTTGGACAGTGTGAGGCTGCTGCACACCGCTGACGTCGGCCTCGGTTTCCGGCGCTGGCAGGTTTCGGTCCGAGGCCGACTGGACGAACGGGTACGCCCCCTCCTCGCCCTGCTGCCGCCCGAGGGGCCCGATGTCGACCTGTGGAGCCTGGCCGGCGACTCGGTGTGCATCGAGGAGGCGGTGGACCGACTGCTCGGCGCTCCCCGTGACCTGCTCCGTCTCGAGTTCGAGAACATTCGCTTCCGTCCCGCGCACCGCGTCTGGGCGCGCGACCTGGTGGACGGCGACCGCGAAGCATGGCTCCAGGTCACCACGGCGCTACGGGCCTGCCACGCCGCCACCGTGGCTCCGTACTGGGACAGGGTGCGCTCGCATCTGGCCGAGGTCCGCGCCACGTATGCGAACGCGATGACCGAAGGCGGGGTCGACCGTCTGCTGCAAACCCTCTGCGGCCCCACGCTCCGCTGGCGGCCACCGGTCCTCGAACTGGATCACCCGCACGCGGCCGATGTACATCTCAACGGGCGCGGTCTCGTCATCGCGCCCACGCTGTTCTCCGGCCGGCGGGCCGAGCTGATGCACCCCTCGCTGGATCCGGCCGAAGCCCCCGTCCTCGCCGTCCCGTCCGTCACCGACGCCCTGGTGGGCAACACACTGTGGGACGGCAGCGGCACCTCCAGCGGTCAGGCGCTGGAGGACCTGCTGGGACGCACACGCGCCGCGATCCTGGAGGCGGTGGCAGTCGGTCACAGCACCACGGATCTGGCACGTCGGCTCAGCATCTCGCCGGCGACCGTGAGCCACCACACCTCCGTGCTCCGCAACTCCGGCCTGGTCGCCACTCGAAGGGAAGGCAAGGCGGTCCTCCACACCGTGACATCGATGGGCATGGCCTTGCTGGAGCCGGGTTCACGCCCGCTGTGACCGACCACTCGCGGGCGAACTCCCGCGGGCAGGCTCCCGCGGGCGAGCCGCGCGACGGATGCCACGTCACTCCTCCCCATGTTTTCGACGGAGCTCGAAAGCATGGCCCCGCCATCGATCCCGAACCTACGGTGACGGCGAGTCAACGGGCCACGCCACGAGTCGACCGGCGTGCTGCAGAGCCTGGTTGGCGAAGAGCCGCCGGCATCGCTCGCGGCGGCATGACGAGAGGACGAAAGAGATGCGTTCGCATTCCTTCCACAGGGGGACCCTCGCGCTGCTGGCCGCGGTGGGACTCCTCGCCGTCGGCAGCACGGCGGTGTCGGCGCAGCCGGCCACCCAGCCTGCCGCACCCACCGGGACGGCCGCCACCGCCCCTGTCCTGCAGACGGCAGGAGCAGGGACCGGTGCCGGTGCGCAGCGTGCGGCCGACGTGGTCCAGACGTTCGCGAACATGGCCACCGGATCCTGCCTCGACGACAGCCAGCAGTTCGGCCTGCGCGGCTACGGCTGCAACGGGGGCGTCTACCAGAAGTGGAACGTGCACGTGTGGGGTGACGGCACCCGTCAGCTCCGGAACCTCGCGACCAACGAGTGCCTCTTCGACGACGGCTTCACGCTGGACACCCGTGCCTGCAACTCGTCGCGCGAACAGAGCTGGTTCGCGCACAAGAGCGGTGACCGGGTGACCTTCCAGAGCCAGGCCACGAGCGAGTGCCTGGACGACAGCCAGTACGGGCTGCGGACGATCCAGTGCTCCTACAACCGCAACCAGACCTGGCGCTGACTCCGGCCCCGCCCGGTCAGGAGACCTGTCCCCACGGGGGTCGGGGACAGGTCCTGGCCGGGCGGCTGCAGCGGGGCTGACGACGTTTCCGTCGCCGAGGCCGATGAATCCGGCCCAAACCCTTCCGACACACGAAGGTCTGTGCAATTTTACATGTCACACATCATCGCCGCGTTCCTCGACACGTGGCTCCAACGGCCCCGGAGGCCCCCACAGATGCATCCGTTCCGGATATCGAGAGCCGACGCGCGCAGACTTCCCGCGCTCGGCGCAGCCGTCCTCCTCGCGCTCGGCCTGCTCGCCCCGCAGAGCCAAGCCGCCTCCGCCGGCGCCGGCACACCGGCCCGTGCGGCCGCCCAAGGCCCCGCGGCCCCGGCGCCGCGGTCGATCCCGGTGCCCAAGTCTCCCGACGCGATGAGCACCAGCCCGCGCTTCCGGATCTCCTCGCAGGACAGCACCGAGGAGTCCGCCCCGGCACCCGCCCCGACCGCCAAGGCGATCAAGGTCGGCAAGCAGTCGTCGGCCGCCGCGGCGGCCGAGTGCGGCGACCTCTCCGGCGTCATCGACGCCACCGGCAGCCTGCTGGTCCAGCGGCTCACGTCCCTCCCCCGGATCAACTGCACCTACCCGCTGTTCGAGCTCACCGGCGAGAACGCGCGCAAGGCCTTCCGCGAGGCCCAGATGGTGACCGTCGCCGACGCGCTGCGCGACGCCTCCGCCACGTACGCGGGCAGCAACAACGCCTCGATCGGCCAGCTGGTGCTGTTCCTGCGCGCCGGCTACTACGTCCAGGACAACCACTCCGATGTCGTCGGCGACTACGGCACGGCGCTCGACACCGCGGCCCGCGGCGCGCTGGACGCGTTCTTCGCCTCCCCGCGCAGCAAGGACGTCACCGACGCCAACGGCGAGATCCTCAACGAGGTCGTCACGCTGATCGACAGCACCCACACGGCCGGACGGTACGCCGGCGTCGTCAAGTGGATGCTCGGCGACTACAGCGGAACCTGGCCCGGCCAGATGAACCTGGCCATGCAGCACGTCGAGTGGGTCGTCGAGAACGGATTCAAGGCCAAGGACGACGCCCGCGGCTGGCGGGCGGCCCTCAAGGCCGACCCCACGATCCTCGACACCTGGGCCGGCTTCATCACGCGCAACGGCGCGCAGCTGAACCGTCTGGACGTCGTCAGCAACGTCGGCCGCCACCTCGGCCACGCACTCGACATCCCTGAGCTGAGGGACCGGCTCCGGCCGCTGCTCAAGGACCTGATCAACCGGTACCCGAACGTCGGCCCGACCGCGCCCATCACCATGAACCTCGGCTGGTACACGCGCCAGTACGACCGGAACAACTGCGCGGCCTACGCCATCTGCGACCTGCGCGAGCGCGTGCTCCCGGCGATCCTGCCGATCCAGCACACGTGCACCCCGGGCCTGAGGATCCGCGCCCAGGACATGTCTCCCGGCCAGCTGGCCGGCACCTGTACCAGCCTCGTCAACCAGGACGCCTACTTCCACCGCGTCATCGGCGACAAGGGCCCGGTCCCCGGTGACGTGAACACCGACCTGGAGGTCGTCGTCTTCGACGACTACACCCAGTACGCCCTGTACGCCTGGGCCATCTACGACATCGACGTCGACAACGGCGGCATGTACGAGGAGGGCGACCCGGCCGCCGCAGGCAACCAGGCCCGCTTCATCGCCCACGAGGCCCACTGGCTGCGCCCGGACTTCCAGATCTGGAACCTCAACCACGAGTACACCCACTACCTCGACGGCCGCTTCACGATGTACGGCGACTTCGAGGCGGGCATGACCACGCCGACCATCTGGTGGGTCGAGGGCATCGCCGAGAACATCTCGTTCGGCTACCGGAACGAGCGCAACGCCGACGCGATCGCCGAGGCCCGCACGAACACGTACCGGCTGAGCGAGCTGTTCGACACCGTCTACGGCCAGGACGAGGACCCCGAGGTCAGCTCGAACCGGGTCTACCGCTGGGGCTTCCTAGCGGTCCGTTACATGCTCCAGGCGCACCCGGCCGACGTCGAGACCGTGCTGGACGAGTACCGCGCCGGTGACTGGACCGGGGCCCGCTCCTTCCTGAAGGAGACCATCGGCACCCGCTACGACGCGGGCTTCGCGACCTGGCTGGCGACCACCTGCGCGACCGCCGACTGCGGTCCGCTGCCGGAGGCCACCCCGGCCGCGCCCGCCCCGCTCTGCACGATCAGCGACTCCCGCCAGTTCGACCAGAACTGCCGTCGGGACGATCTCTCGGCCGCCGCCGGCGGCTACAGCTACCACTTCGTGTACCTGCCCGCCGGCGTCAAGCAGCTGACCATCACGAGCAGCGGCGGCACCGGCAACGCCGACCTGTACTACGGCGGCGGCAGCTGGGCCACCACCGGCAGCTACACGGCGAAGTCCGTCAAGGCCGGCAACGGCGAGACTCTGACGATCGACAACCCGCCGTCCGGCTGGGTCTACTTCAGCCTCGCGGCCGCGCAGGACTTCAGCGGTGTGAGTCTCTCCACGCAGTCCAAGTGAGCCGGTTCGCCGGGACCGGCCGGGCCGTTGACACCCGGCCGGCCCCGGCGAACGGGGGACGGCACATACGAACGGCGCATGTACGGCGCGTACGGGGAGCCCGTACGCGCCGTACATGCGCCGAACCGCCCACTGGGCCTTCGTCGCCGCCGCGGTGGTACGGGTCAGGCGACCAGCTCGTAGATGCTCCGGCCCATCACCCACAGACCGACGAGCAGGGACAGCGTGACGATCAGCTGCTCCTGGTGCCGCTGCAGCCAGCTGCGCAGAGCGTTCAGCCGGGCGTGCGCGGCCTCAGGCGCCCACACCGCGTACATCTCCATCACGATGAGGCTCAGCGTCGCCAGCAGGCAGTAGCCGCTCAGGGCGAGCCAGTCGTCGAGGGTGGAGAGGTCCGCGTCGACGGCGGTCGCGGCGCCCACGCCGACCAGCCCCCACGGCTGCAGCAGCCAGGCGAGGGCGGCCGCGGTGACCAGGGAGGCGTCGTCGATCCGGGCGGCCCAACGGGGCGGGCCGTGCGGGCGCGGCGGGCGGCGCCGGCGGTGCGCGCCGTACACCACCAGTGCCACGCCGATGACGAGTTTCGCGACGATCGCGACCGTCGACGGCGTGCTGTTGTGCTCGGGGGGCTTGCCACCGGTCAGCAGCACCACACAGGCGATCACGGCGACGATGTTGACCAGCCACGACAACAGGAACGCCATCCCCTTGCGGAAACCGCGTCGCGACGAGAGCAGGAGGATGAAGGCGCTGTTGTGCAGGGGCCCCAGGCTGATGGCCGTACCGATCACGATCAGGTCGAGGACCATCGAATCAGCCGCTCCCGGAAGTGAGGGTGGTGTGCCGGTGGACGGGCGGGCCGGCAGAGTCGGGCGGCGCCGGTGCGGGTGCCGCATCCCGACTTTGCAGGTGGCGAAGGGGCCGGTCAAGCAGGCCACGCCCGCACGTCACCCGCGTTCACCGGACCCCGTGCTCTCCGTCGACGCCGGCTGTGCGCGCTCGTGGGGCCGGGAGCCACCGTCACCGACCCGGCGTGTCGCAGGGCGGACGCGTCAGTCCACCGGTTCGTCGACAGCGGAGTGCTCGCGGTTTCCCTTGCCTGCCTCGCCCCGGCGTCCGGTTCCCGCCACGTCGGTCGGGGGCACCTCGGAATCGGGCCAGTCCGGTACGGGTATGGCCAGGGGATCCTCTCCCTGCTCCGCCTGCTGGTTCTGCGGGTCGCGGGGCAGTGGTCCGTCCGCCTCCTCCGGTTCGTCCGGTTCGTAGCGCGTATCCGTCTCGTGGCGCCGGTCCGTCTCATCCCGCCCATCGCGCCGGTCCGTCCGACCGGGCTCCTGCTGGATGCTCATTCGCGCTCTCCTTCCTCTGATGGCGGTCCTCCCTGACGGAGCCGCCGGGCCACGGGCGGCATCCCCTCAGGCGGCCCTCGCCGCCCGGGTGCCGGACCCGTCCCTTGGCGGCTGACCGCAGCGCTGTCAGGTAAACCCCCGCGCCACACGAAAACGGTGCCCGCGCCCCAGCCCCCAGCCCCCATCCGGGGACGCTCCCCTCGCCGGGTTCCGCCGTGCCCCTGTGGTGTCCACACCTCGGGGGATACCTGGTGAATTCGCCGTCCTCCTCCTCCGTGGTCCTCGCGAGCAGTCGCCTCCGGTTCACCGCGCGCGGGCGGGGTCCCGCTTCACTCGCTCGGGCCGCGGACCATACTGGTCGGGCCCTGATCGCCCACCGAACGGTTCCATGGACAAGAACAGCACTTCATCGACCACCGTCCCCGACACCGCCTGGCTCGGGCGTGGGCGTCACCTCGGGCCCGAGCCCGAGCGGGACGTCCGGCGCAACCTGCTCGCCCTCAAGGCCGCCCAGGTAATCGACGACTTCCTGGACCTCGACCCCGTCGAGGCGGCGCGGTCCACCGACCTGTACCCCCGGGACGCGTCCGCCGACCCCGGCCCGTCCGCCCGTCGCGTCTTCGAGGCCCGTTGGCGTGTGGCCGACGACGTGACGGTACGTGCGCAACTGGTCACCTACGCGACCGGGTCCCGCCGTGCGAAGAGCGAAGGTGTCGACTGGGTCCTCGCCGCCGAGGCCGAGCGGGCGTGGCATGCGGGCTGGCCCTCGCCGGCCACCGTGTTCTGGCCCGACAGCGACCAGATCGCCTGGGACCACGTGCCGGTGGAGGACGTGCGCCTGCGAGCGACGAACCACCTGCCGAAGGACGACGACGAGTTGCGCCGCCTGCTGCGGGCCTGCACCCGGCAGAGCTGGTCCCTCCATGTCGTGGTGCACGAGGCGATGACGCCGGACGCCCTGGGCCGCCGGCCGATCACAGCGTTCCTGCCGCCGAGCCTGCGGCACCGGGTGGTCGAGCACCGGGCCACCCCGGACCAGGCGCTGATCGCCGACTTCGTGATGAAGCGTGAGCTGGGCGTGGGGATACCGCGTGGCGGCGCCGTCCTCCTGCCCCCGACGCCGCGGCCACTGGCGTACGACGCGGAGCGCTTCACGGTGCGCGATGTCTTTCTGGACGGCACGGAGCCCACCCAGCTCCTGGCCAAGATCGAGGAGTTCGCCGCACTGCCCCAGCCGATGCCGGCCGATGCCGAGCAGGCCCTGGCCCGGCTGCGCCAGGGCTGGCACCTGCTCACCCCCGACGAGGAGCTGGCCCACGCACGGGCCATGGTCACCAGGTACGCCAAAGCCCTCGAAGCCATGACAGCCTCCTGCGACCTCTACCGGGAGGCCGCGGAGTCGGCGCTCGGTGCCCTCGCCGAGGCGTCCGGCGGCGACGGCGCGCCCCGGACGGCATCGCCCTCCACGGCCAAGGAGGAGCCTTCGCCGTGGAAGGCCCTCACGAAGACGCTCTCCCGTTTCCGGGGCCCGAATCCCCCGGCACCGGACACGGAGGTCCCGGAGCAGCCGCACAACCGGTGAGCTGCGACCCTCCGCCACCACGTGGTGGAAGGGGGCGTCGCATCCCCCGGTCGGGTGAGGCGACGTCTTTCGGAGCGTGAACCGGGGGCGCCTGGTGGATCGCCGGCGACGGAACCACCAGGGCCCCCGCGCGCGTACTCCCGTACGCGCATGCGCAGGTCGGTACGCGCGCGGGAGCCGGTGCGGGGGCCGCCTCGTCGGCCCGGTGAGCGGGTCAGCCGCCCTCGGTCTCGAAGGTGCGCAGCAGGTCGGCGGCGACGCTGACGGCGATCGTGGCGGGCTCCTTGCCGTTGATGTCGCCGAGCCCGATCGGGGTCTTGATCCGGTCGATGGTGGACTCGGCGTGACCGCCCTCGGTGACCAGGCGTCTGCGGAAGCGCCCCCATTTGGCCGCCGACCCGATCAGCCCGATCGAGCCGAGATGGGTGGTGCGCAAGGCGGCGTCGCACAGCGCCGCGTCCTCGGCGTGATCATGCGTCATGATCAGGACGTGGGTGCCGTGCGGCAACGTCTCGAGCACTTCCTCGGGCAGCAGCGGTGTGTGGTGCACGTGGAGCTGAGCCACCGCGTCCGCCAGTACGTCGAGCCGCTCCGCGGTGAGGAGGTCGGCGCGGGTGTCGATCAGATGGAGGTCGAGGTCCTGGCGGGCGAGGATGCGCGCCAGTTCCATGCCGACGTGCCCGACCCCGAAGACGGCCACGGCTCGTACCACCGGCAGCGGTTCGAGCAGCACGGACACCGTGCCGCCGCAGCATTGCACGCCGTGCCGGTTGGCCACCTTGTCGTTCAGCGCGAAGTCGAGCAGCTCCGGATCGTGTTCGGCCGAGCCGATCATCTCCCGGGCCCGGTCGATCGCGACCGCCTCGACGTTGCCGCCGCCGATCGAGCCCCATGTCTCGGTCCTTCCCACCACGAGCTTCGCACCGGCGTCGCGGGGTGCGTGGCCGCGCACGGTCGCGACGGTCACCAGCACGCCGGGTTCCCGGCGTGCGCGCAGCCGGGTGACCGCGGCGACCCATGTCATGTCAGGCACCACTCAGCGCTTCTGCCTCGGTGCGGGTCGGCCCGTCGGCGGCGGGCCCGTTGCGGGTGCCGCCGTGCGGTGCGTCACCGTTCCGCGCGGCGTCGTTCCGGCGGGCCGCCTGGATCGCCCAGTAGACCGCCTCGGGCGTCGCGGGCGACGCCAGCTCGACGCCGGCCCCGCTCGGGCCGAACGCGCCGGCGGCCTGCCGCAGCGCCTCCCGTACCGAGAACGCCAGCATGAGCGGAGGCTCCCCCACCGCCTTGGACCCGTACACGGCGCCCTCTTCGGTGGCGTTCTGCAGCAGCGTGACGTGGAACTCCTCGGGCATCTCCGAGAAGCTGGGCAGCTTGTAGGTGCTCGCGGCCTGCGTCAGCAGCCTGCCGCGGTACGGACCGTCACTGGCGTCCCACCGCATGTCCTCGAGCGTCAGCCAGCCCGCACCCTGCACGAAGCCGCCCTCGACCTGACCGATGTCGATCATCGGGGACAGGCTGTCGCCGACGTCGTGCACGATGTCCACCCGCCGGATGCGGTACGCCCCGGTGAAGCCGTCCACCTCGACCTCGGCCGCGGCGGCGCCGTGGGAGAAGTACTTGAACGGCGAGCCCTGGAACGCCTTCGCGTCCCAGTGCAGACCTTCGGTGCGGTAGAAACCGGCCGCCGACAGCTGTACGCGCTGGAAGTACGCGGTACGTACGAGGTCGTCCCAGGCCAGCTCCTGGTCGCTGCCCAGGGTGCGGGCGACACCCTCGACGATGCGTACGTCCGAGGCGTTCGACCCCAGCCGGGTGGCCGCCACCAGGAGCAGCCGATCGCGCAGCTGCTCGCAGGCGTTCTTCACCGCGGCGCCGTTGAGGTCCGTGCCCGCGCTCGCGGCCGTGGCCGAGGTGTTGGGCACCTTGTCGGTACGCGTCGGGGCCAGCCGCACCTTGTGGAGCGGGATGCCCAGCGTGGTCGCCGCCACCTGGAGCATCTTGGTGTGGAGGCCCTGTCCCATCTCGGTGCCGCCGTGGTTGATCAGGACCGAGCCGTCCTTGTAGATCAGCACCAGCGCGCCGCCCTGGTTGAAGGCAGTGAGGTTGAAGGAGATCCCGAACTTGATACCGGTCATCGCGAGCGCCCGCTTGGTGTGCGGATGCGCGGCGTTGAAGGCGGCGATCTCGCGCTTGCGGTCCGCGATGCCCGCGTCGTCCTTGACCTGCTGCCAGACCGCGGCGATCCGCTCGGGCTGGACGACCTCCTGACCGTACGGAGTCGACTGCCCCCGCCGGTAGAAGTTGCGCTCCCGCAGCTCCATCGGATCGAGGCCGAGCAGGGGTGCGCACCGGCCCATGATGTCCTCGATCACCAGCATGCCCTGCGGTCCCCCGAAGCCGCGGAAGGCCGTGTTGGAGACCTTGTTGGTCCGGGCGATGCGGCCGGTGATGCGCGCGTTCGGAATCCAGTAGGTGTTGTCGATGTGGCACAGCGCCCGGGCGACCACCGGCTCGGACAGGTCCAGGCTCCAGCCGCCGTCCGCGGTCAGGGTGGCCTCCAGGGCCTGGATCCGGCCGTCGGCGTCGAACCCGATCTTCCACCGGGCGTGGAACCCGTGGCGCTTGCCGGACATGGTCAGGTCCTGCGTCCGGTTGAGCCGCACCCGGACCGGCCGCCCGGTCAGCTTGGCGCCGAGCGCGGCGACGGCCGCGAACCCGTGCGGCTGCATCTCCTTGCCGCCGAAGCCGCCGCCCATCCGGAGGCACTGCACCGTCACCTCGTGGCTGTGCAGCCCGAGCACATGGGCGACGATCTCCTGCGTCTCGGAGGGATGCTGCGTACTGCTCTGGACGAACACCTGCTCGGCCTCGTCGATGTGGGCCAGCGCGGCGTGCGTCTCCAGGTAGAAGTGCTCCTGATCGGAGAACTGGAGCTCACCCGCGAACACATGCGCGGAGTCGTCGAAGCCCGCGTCGACGTCGCCGGTCAGCATCTCGGGACGGGCGCCGTGAAAACTGCCGGCCTCGATGGCCTCCCGCAGTGTGACCAGCGAGGGCCGCTCGTCCAGTTCCACCTCGACGGCCGCGGCGCCGAGCCGGGCCGCCTCCAGGGTCTCGCCGAGCACCCACGCGACGGCATGACCGTGGAACATGACCGTGTCGGGGAACAGCGGCTCGTCGTGCTTCATCCCGGCGTCGTTGACACCGGGCACGTCGGCAGCGGTCAGAACGCGGACCACGCCGGGCACGGAGAGCGCGGACTCGGTGCGCAGCGCCGTGATCCTGCCGTGGGCCTTCATGACCTGCACCGGGTAGGCGTGCAGGACGTCCTTGGTGCGGTGGACCAGGTCGTCGGTGTAGAGCGCGGCGCCGGTGACGTGCAGCGCGGCACTCTCGTGCGGCATCGGGACGCCGACGACCGGCTTCTCCGGACGCTGGGACAGATGGCTCATGCCGACACCGCCTCGGTGGTCTGCGCGTACGTCTTCAGCAGGGTCTGGCCGAGCATCGCGGAGCGGTAGTCGGCGCTGGCACGGTGATCGTTCATGGGGGTCCCCTCGACCCGCAGCACCTCGGCCGCGGCCTCGACGGTACGTACCGTCCACGGCTCGCCCTCCAGGGCCGACTCGGTCGCGAGGGCGCGGATCGGGGTGGCGGCCACGCCGCCCAGGCCGATGCGTGCCTTGCGTACGATCCCGTCCTCGATGTCGAACGCGAAGGCGGCCGCGACGCTGGAGATGTCGTCGAAGCGTCGCTTGGCGATCTTGTGGAAGGCGGTGACCGGCGACAGCGGGAGCGGGATCCGTACTGTTCGGATCAGTTCGCCGGGGCGGCGGACGCTCTGCCGGTAGCCGGTGAAGTAGTCCGCGAGGGGTACCTCGCGCTCGCCGTCGGCGTCGGCCAGCACGAGTGATGCCTCCAGCGCGAGCAGTACCGGCGGGCTGTCTCCGATCGGGGAGCCGGTGCCCAGGTTGCCTCCCAGGGTCGCGCCGTTGCGGATGAGCCGGGACGCGAACTGCGGGAAGAGGTCGGCGAGGAGAGGGACACCGCCGTCGAGGCGACGCTCGATCTCGGTGAGCGTCAGCGCCGCCCCGATCTCCATGGAGCCGGACTCGGCCCTCAGCTCGCGCAGTTCGGGCAGACGGTCGACGGCCACCACGCAACCGGCCCGGCGCGAGCGGATGTTGACCTCCACGCCCCAGTCGGTGGAGCCGGCGACGACCACCGCTTCGGGGCGCTCGCGCAGCAGCCGCAGCGTCTCGGCCAGGGTGTCCCTGCGCAGGAACGCGCTGTCGTCCCGTACGTACTCGGTGGCGACCGGCGCGGGCGGGGCCTGCTCTCGGCGCCGGCCGAGAGGGTCCTCGGCGCTGGGCGTGCCGACGGCGAAAGCGGCGTCGCGGATGGGGCGGTAGCCGGTGCAGCGGCAGAGGTTTCCGCTCAGCGCGTGCAGGTCGAAGCCGTTCGGACCGTGCTCGTGGTCGGTGCGGTGATGGCTGCGGGCCGGGTCGGCGGTGTCTACGCGGGCCGCGTGCTCCGTCGTCCCGCCCGGGTCCGGCTCCGCCTTCGCCCGGCGGTCGGGGCGGTAGTACTCGGCGGCCATGCTGCAGACGAACCCCGGTGTGCAGTAGCCGCATTGGGAGCCGCCGCGGACCGCCATCTCCTCCTGCACCGGGTGCAGGGTGGGCGCCGTGCCGGGCCGGCCCGCAGTCGCGAGGCCCTCCGAGGTGATCAGCTCCTGGCCGTCGAGCGCCGCGGCAGGGACCAGGCAGGCGTTGACCGCCACCCAGTCGGTGGGCTTGTGCACCCCGGGTCGGGCCACCAGCACGGAACAGGCTCCGCATTCACCCTCGGCGCAGCCTTCCTTGGTGCCGGTGAGGCCCCGGTCACGCAGGAAGTCCAGCACCGTGGTGTGGGGAGCGGCGGGGGCGAGGGGCGTTTCTTTCCCGTTGACGATGATCCGCACGGCTACCATGACGGGCCTTCGATGCGGTGCGAGATCGGTCGATTCATCATGTTCGCCAATTTTCGGGCAACTTTCTGTGCTCAGGAGCGCCACGGGACGGGAGCGGGCGCGAAACGGCACGCGACAGCGAGGTGCCGGGGCCGGGCGGTGTCGGCAAGGAAGGAATGTGCCGCGGAGGGGCACAGCGGTACGGCGCGCTGGGCGTACTAGCAGCCGTGCGCGATACGACCCGGGACCCAGACCGTGGTGTGGGCGAGGCGACTCAGATCGGAGCAGGTGTACATCCGCTGGTCGCCTCCTCTCGGTCGCCATGGGTGAACGTTGACCGCAAGCTAACGGCTGGCGCCAAGCAGGTCAAGCACGGCCCGGTGGGGAACAAGCTGTCCGCCCGGTCAGGCGTCCCAGGCACGAGGGCGGTCGAGAACGTCCCACTCGGGGCGGAGCAGCGAGAACACGGCGAGGTCGTGCCGGCGACCTCGGTGGAGGCAGGCGGCCCGGCTGATCCCTTCTTGGGTGAAGCCGGACTTGGTGAGGACGGCGAGCGCGGGGGCGTTGTCGGTGTGGGTCTCCGCCGTGAGCCGGTACATCGGGAGTTCCCCGAAGGCGAGGTCCACCACAGCGTCGAGGGCGGCCGTGGCGTGGCCGTGCCCGCGATGCCGAGCCGCGAGCATCAGCTCGACCTCGGCTGTGCCGTTGACGATGTTCTGGCTGGTCAGCCCGACGTAACCGACAGGGGTCCCGCCAGGAGGGAGGATGAGGAAGTCGTCGCGGTCGTCGTCGTCGATGTCGCGCTCGATGCGCTCGCGCACGGCGGTGAGCGAGCGTGGCCAGATGCCCATCTGGTGGGCGACCACCGGGTCGGATCGCCAGCTGTGCACGAGTTCCGCGTCGTCCGTGTCGAGTGCCGCGAGGCCGATGGACCTGGCCCGCCAGGCGAGCTCCCTTACGGCTTCTGCGTCTTCCTCGCCACCGGCAATCCTGATGTCTTCGGTCATGGGCGGATGCTATGGGTGCAGTGGTGGCCGGACCACCATGTTTCCGCGCCGCCGTACGGCGGCCCCCGCCTCCCGTCCCCCTTCGACCGCGGACCGGTCGACGGTTACTCGTCAGAGCCCCGTCGGGTCGGTGTCGCAGGTGGCGCGGCGCCGGCCGATCGTGACCAGGGCTTCCCACAGGGCGTCGAGCTCGCCGCGGCGAATCTCGTGGATCGCTCCGTCCACGGGTTCGGCGCCCGGGCCCAGCGGCCCTTCCGGCTCCCCGGCGTCCCTGCGGAGAACGATCCCGGTGGGCGGATCCAGGGCACGAAGATCCCGCAGGAGACGGTAGCGGGCGAGGTCGGCCTCGGGGTGCGGCAGGTGGCGGGTGATCACCGCGATGTCGGGCAGCAGCACCCGGGCCTGGGCCAGGGCGATCCGGGGTTCGTAGGCGTGGGCGACGATGCGGAAGTGCGGGCTGGAGTGCACGCGGGCGCGCACCGATTCCAACTCGCCGCCCTCGGGCAGGCCTGCAATCAGCACGGTCATCATCGAAGTCATTGTCTCTCCATCCGGCCGCCGACGCCTCGCCGTGGCGGAGGCGGAGGCCACCTGGCGGGCCCGGCGGTCTCCGGCGCCTCGCCGTGGCGGCGGAGGCCACCTGGCGGAGCCCGCCCTCGCCGGTCGACGCCTCGCAGCCGCCCGCCGCACTCCCCCACCGCCGAAGGAGGCCACCGGTGGTCCCTGACGGCAGGATGGCGAAGGGACGCCGCCGATGGTCCCCGACGGCCGGATGTCGACTCCGGTGGCCCGGCCCCTACGTGGCCGGGGCGGGCGGCCTCGGGAGGGGGCGGGGAGGGATCTCCCGAGGGCGGGCGGGGAGGTATCAACACGCCGGACGGTACGGGGTGGCCTCACCCCTTCGCGCGAATCGAAGCCGCCTCAGTCCACCAGCACCCCCGGGTTGAGGATGCCGTGCGGGTCGAGGGCTCCCTTGGCCGCACGCAGGGCGAGGGCGAAGGGCTCCGGGCGCTGGCGGTCGTAGCCCGGCCGGTGGTCGCGGCCGACGGCGTGGTGGTGGGTGATGGTGGCGCGGTGGCGGTGGAGCACGTCGCCCACGACCGCCTTCAGCTCGTCCCAGAAGGCGACCTCGTCCCCCGGACGGCCTGCGGCGAGCACGGTGAAGTAGGGCGCCGCACCATCGGGATAGACATGCGTGAGGCGGCAGTTGACGGTGGCCGGGTGTCCCGAGATCTTGAGCGCCGCCTCGTCGACCGTCCTGCGGACGTCCTCGATGAGGGCGGGGATACGGTCCCAGGTGGCCGCCGTCTCGAAGGTCTCCGCGACGGCTCCCATCCGCGCCAGGCCGTCCCGGAGGTAGGGCATCCGCAGGAACGCCGACCGCCACGCGTTCACCGCCCCGTCGGCGGGAGCACCGTCCGTGCCGGCCTCGGAGGGTTCGCGTCGGCCCCCGTGGGAGCGGGCCAGGTCGACGGCCTGTGCGAGCCGGGTGTCGACCGGGGCGTCGGCGGACTCGAAGCCCAGGACGAGGACGGCCGAGCCGTCCCGCGCGGCACCCGCCAGTGCCGCCTCGCCTGAGTCGAGCAGTCGGCAGTTGGCGGGGGCGAGGTCGGACTGCGCGAGGGCGCGGACCGCCTCGATCGCGGCGCCGAGGTCGTCGAAGGCGAGGGAGGCGGACGCCTTGTGGACCGGGCGGGCCTGGAGCCGTACCCACGCCTCGGTGATGATGCCGAGCGCGCCCTCCGAGCCGAGAAACATCCGGTCCGGCGAGGGGCCCGCGCCCGAGGCGGGCAGCCGCCACGACTCCGCGGTGCCGGCGGGGGTGACCACCCGCAGCGACTGGACGAAGTCGTCGATGTGCGTGCGGCCGGTGGCGTAGTGGCCGCCGGCCCGGGTCGCGAGCCAGCCGCCGAGGGTGGAGAACTCGAAGCTCTGCGGGAAGTGCCGGAGCGTCAGGCCGTGGGGACGCAGCTGGTTCTCCAGGCTCGGTCCGAGCGTCCCTGCCTGGATGCGGGCTGCCCTCCCCTCGGAGTCGACCTCCAGCACCCGGTCCATCCTGGTCAGGTCGAGGGAGAGCACCCCGCGATGGCGGTCGCCCCGGTACTCGACCCCGCCCACCACCGAGGATCCGCCGCCGAAGGGCACGACGGCGACGCGGTGTTCGCCGGCCCAGTCCAGGAGGTCGCCCACTTCCCTCTCCTCCGTCGGGAACGCGACCAGGTCGGGGATCCGGCCCGGACGGCCGCGCAGGGCGCGCGCGATGTCCCGGTACGCCTTGCCCATCGCGTGGGCCGCGCGGTCGCCCGGATCGGTGCTGATCAGCGGCGCCAGGCTTGCGGGAGGCGGGACGGCGGGTGCCCCGATGCCCAGATCGGCGATACGGGGTACGGGAAGCGGACGGGCCAGGGTTCCGGGCAGCAGGGCTCCCATCGCCACGCACTCGGCATCGTCGGGGTGAGCGCTCTCCCACCCCCAGCCCCACCAGGACCGGAGGGGGGAGGACGGGATCGGCTGCGTCGTCGTGCCGGACATGGGGGGCTCCAGGGGCCGCGAGTGAATTTACCAGTGGGTAAATTACTTACTGATAATATCTGCGCATGGCAACCCCTCGTTCGAAGGCCGGCACCAAGGGCGTCCCCCGGCACGTCCGTCGGCAGCAGATGCTGGAAGCCGCCACGGAGGAGTTCGGAACCCACGGCTACGCCGCCGCCTCCCTGGCCGCCGTGGCAGACCGCGTCGGGGTCACCAAGACGCTGCTGCACCAGTACTTCGGCACGAAGGAAGACCTGTACGTCGCCTGCGTGACGCCCGTCGGGGACGGCCTGCTCGACACGATCCGCACGGCCATGGGCGAGGAGGGGGGCACGACCCCCCACACTCCCCTGCGGGTGCTCGGCGGCATCTTCGTCGCACTGGAGGGGCATCGGGAGGCGTGGTTCGTCCTCTACGACCGTTCCCTGCCGTCCGGCGGCGCGGCCGCCCGGACGGCCGCGAGCTACTGGGCGGCCATCGACGCGCTCGCGGCCGACGGCACCACCGAGCTGCTGCGCGTCGCGGGTTCCACCGACCCCATGGACGCCGACGCGCTCCGCCACGTGTGGACGGACCTGGTCGGCACCCTCGTCCGTTGGTGGGTCAAGCATCCGGAGGAGACCCCGGAGGCCATGACCCGGCGCTGCGCCCGCCTCTTCACCGTCGCCGCCGCACTCACGGCCGACCCTGCACGCCCGAGCTGACCGGAGGACGGGGCGGGAAAGGCCGGAGGATGCCGGTCACATCCCGGTGATGTCCCTGACCCGCCGGAGCACCGAGTCGAGGGCGGCGACGCCGCTGTCGCGCCGCTTCGCCTGCGCCGCCCGGTCCTCCGGAACCAACCGTTCGGCTGTCCGCACGGCGTAGGCGTCCGGGTCCCCGAAGGCGGCCTGCGGCTGCTCTCCCGTCTCCGCGCAGTGCGCCGTGACCTCCTTGACCGCCTGGAGCACGACCGCCCGGTCGACGCCCGGCTGCATGGCGAGCCGCACCTGGAAACGCGCCATCCACTTCTCGCGGTCCTTCTCTCCCGCCGCGTTCGTCGTGCGGTCCTTCTTCGCCACGCGCTCTCTCCCATGTGATCGGCAGCCGTCCGTCATGGAGTGGGACGTCGAGAGCCTTCGGCGGGTTGCCCGAGCGACACGCCCTCCGGTCACCGATCGCCCCCCGCCCATGCGGGGGCGTACCGGAACCTCACCTGCCCACTCTCCACCCGCCCCCATCCCAGGGTGTGTTCACGGCGAACAGCCCAGGGGGCCAAGCCTGATCGAAGGCGGCGCACCAGTGATGTACGGCCTCCACCAGGCTGATCGAAGACCGCGCAGCAGCGTGGCCGCAACGCCGCTTCACCTGGCGGCACAAGGCGTGTCCGCAGTCTTGCGCCCGTCCGCGCCACGGGTACACCATGCATGTGACTGACTGGTAGTTCAGTAGCGCCGTGCCGCACGGGCCGAAGGGCACCCCCTGCCCGTCGATGACGACAGCATGCGACGGCAACGCGCCATATCTACCAATACCCGACTGAACAGGGTGAAATCTCCCGTCAGCGCGCTACGCTCCCCCTCATGCCGACCATGAACATGTCACCTCGGGGTGTCCGCCTCGGCGCGCCCCCTCGGACCGGACCACGCCCGGCCGGGACCACGTCCACGACGAGACCCGCCCGGTTCTCCTTCGTCCTCCTTCTCCTGCTGAGCCTTCTCGGGGCACCGTCCCTGGCCAGTGCCGCGCCACCCAACCCCGCCCGATCGGTCGCAGCCGCCGCGTCGGAGAACAGCGCCGCCGCGGCCCAGGCCCAGGCACGCTGGGGCGACCGGCGACTCGACCAGGTCACGTTCCTCGGAACCCACAACGCGTTCACCAACTACGAGGACTCCCGGTGGAGTTCGGTGTCCCAGTCCGATTCCATACGCCACCAGCTCGAGAACGGCGTGCGTGGTCTGAGCCTGGACACCCACTGGTACGAGCGGAGCAACTGGCTCTGTGTCATCAGCTTCGGCAGCGACTGCTACCCGAGCGACGTCTACCTCTGCCACGGCGAGTGCAAGACCTTCGCCGGGGTCACGTACGCGCTGCCCCGGCAGTCCTTCCAGAGCAGCATGCAGACCGTGGTGGACTTCCTCGCGGCGAACCCCCAGGAGGTGGTGACCATCTTCCTGGAGGACTACGTCAGCGCCCAGCAGCTGGGGAACTCGCTCGGCCGGGTGTCAGGCCTCGACCGACTGCTCTTCCGGCCGGACGCGTGGAACGTCCGCCGGCAGGGGTGGCCGAGGATGACCGATCTCGTGAGCTCCGGGAAGCGTCTGCTGATCTTCAGCGACTCTCCTGACCGTGAGCACCTGGGGGTCATGTACGACAGGGCCTGGACCGTCAGCAACTTCTGGAGCCTCGGTGACCTCGGCAACGACGTCTCCTGTGTGACCCGGTGGTCCGACGTACCCCTGGACCGGCAGGAACCGGGCTTCCGGCGGCTGTTCACCATGAGCCACCACCGGAACGTCCCCACGGTCATCAACGCGGCCCTCGACAACGGGGCCAAACTGCGGGACCGCGTCAACCAGCAGTGCCGCCCGGCGGCAGGTGGCCGCGACCCGAACTTCGTGTCGGTCGACTTCCACCGGATCTCCGACGGAAGCGGCCAGACGCCGGCCTCGATCGTCGCGGAACTCAACGCCGGCAACTGATCTCCCCCGCCGCCTGATGCCCGCTGGTCGATCCACAAGCTCGCCGGTCACCCGCGACGCGGCGTCGCCCGGCCCGTCCGGATCGGCCGTGAGGCCCCGCGGTGCTTCCTGGCCCGTCGCGGGGCTCCTTCCAGCGCACGAGTCCCTGGAAGGAGCCCCCGGTTGCGTGGAGAAGAGCGCCCGTCGGGGCAGCCGACCCCCTCTCACGGCGTGGCGGATTCTCCGGTCACGGCACCGGCACTCGCCGTCGCCCAAGCTCTGAACAGCGTGAGGGCCTCGGTCAGATTGCCGGGGCCACAAGCGATGTGGAACGCCTTCTCCGACGTCCGGACCACCACCCAGTCATGCTCACTCCGCATGACCCGCCGCTGGGGGTACTCCCGGTCCGCCAGGTCCGTACCCGCAAGATCGATCTTGACGGTCCAGCCCGGGTTGTCGAGGGTGTCGATCGCCACACCCCACTCGTGCTCCCAGTCACCATCGCATTGTGAGCCGTACCAGCTCTGCAACCAGTCGAGGACGTTCTCGGATTCAGCCATGGACGCAGGCTATGAGAACTGCCGGAGAGCCGAAGTGATGGGGAACCCAAGCGCCGATGGACCGAGGCGCCGGTGAACCTCGTCGGTCACCGCTCCGGGTACGCCGTGTACGTGTCCCGTGCGATCGAAGGAGCCGACTCCGCCCGGACGGCAAGACCATCGCGACCAACGGCGACGGCGAAGTCCTGCTCTGGAACGCCGCCACCGGCGCCCTCGCCGGCACGGTGGGCGGCGACTGGGAGGCAGTGACGGCCCTCGCGTTCAGCCCCGACGGAAAGGCCCTCGCCATCGGCGACGAGGACGGCGGACTCAGGGTGTGGGAGCCGGGGTCGGGCGGCTGTTCCTCTGGTCCACCAAGACCCGATCCGTCACCGGCGAGGCAGAGGTCGCCGAAGGACCGGGCTCCGTGCCGGTGGCCCTCAGCGCCGACTGGGAACGACTGGCCACGGCCGGCGACAACAACTCGGTACGGCTGTGGCCGTTCTCCCCCGGCAACCCGCCCGGGTACCTCCACACACCCACCGCCACACATTCCTCCGGCTGACCACGCGCCGCTGCCTTCCCACCGCTGACACCGCACCGGCGCTCTGCCACGTGGGCCTCAGGACATGGAGGCGAGCAGGCCGATCTCGGGGGCCAGGACGCCCGGCTGGGCGAGCGAGCGGAAGTCGGCCTCGACGGTGGCGAGGTCGAGGACACCCGCGCGGACCGCCCGGTACCTCACAGCGGACCACGCGAAGACATCGAGGTTGTCGAAGTCCGTTCCCTCTTCGATGACTTCCTCTTCGTGGAACCACACCGCGACCCGGCCATCGGTACGCATCACGTACAGGTTGCCACCGCCGTCGGCGCCGAGCGACCACACGTCGTCGTCGCTCAGCTCCGTGGCATAGTCGCTGTTCAGGAGGGCGCAGCCGTTGGCGGCGAAGTCGAAGGCGTACGACCAGTCGTGGACGTCGAGGCACTGCCGCATCACCCCCGAGCGGGCCTTGCGGTCGAACGCGGCCAGCGCCGTCGCGGCGCTCTGCGGGAGCCGGGTGAGGAACGGCTCGACCGGGCGGGTCGGGGCGGGTATCACGACCGGTGGCGCGTCCGGGAACCAGCGCGCCAGGTCCGCGTCAAGTCCTCGCTCCACGTACCCGGCCAATTGATCGACATGAAGTGACATGCGGTCAGGGTAGCCAGCTGGGCAGCGCCCACCGGCCACACACCGGTGACACCGCCACCCTGGCACGGCGGCTCGGCGAGGCGGCCGGCGAGACAGCCCTCCAATGGCAGGGTCAGCGGCCGGATCCGTCTGGCAGACCACGTTCGGAACCAGATCCGGAGGCCTGTCCCTGTGGCGGTTGCAGGGCGGTGGCCGCGTTCGCCACCGCGCGTGGCGGCCTCCCCGGCTGTCGCTCTTCTCCGGGACCGTGGGGGTCGCTGCCACGGACGCTCGGCGGTCTGCCACTCGCAGCGCGTGGGGCGGCGCCGCCTCCGGTCACACGGAACGGCGCAGTTGCTCCCGTACCCAGGTGGGGTCGGGGTTGGTGTGCGGCCGTCCCGCCACGACGACGGTCGGCACCGTCTCGTTGCCGTCGTTGGCCGCCCGCACGGCCGCCGCACCTTCCGGATCACGCCAGATGTCCACCCAGTACATCCGCCGGGCGTTGTGCCCCAGCCGGATGCGCAGGCGCAGGCAGAACACACAGCCCGGCCTCCAGAAGACGATCGGCCGGCCGTCCTCCTCGCTGCGACGCTGTGCCTCCACAGCGCCGATCGACCTCGGAAAGACCAGAGGGGAGTTCATCACAGCGAGCAACAGGAACAGCACGAGCAGTGCCACTGCCTCGCCGGGCCTCTCGTTACGGAACAGACCGATCGCGATGGCCGAGCCGCAGAGTGCGAGCAGTATCGGCAAAACCCACAGACGCATCATGAAACGCAGGCTATCGACCGTCCGGGACTCGCGTGCGGCGCCGTGGACCTCCTGACGTGTCCAGGGCGTCTACGACCTGCTACTCCCCGCACGCATGCGCTCTCGACGATCGGGCCTTCCGGTCCGCCGCACCTCGCAGGCCGGCACCGGGGACCGGTCCCGGGCGGCGGTGCCGGGGGTCCCGGGCGGCGGTGCCGGGGGTCGAGTCCAGGGGCGGAAGGTCGGAACCGTGCTCGGAGGCGCGTCAGCGGCGTGCGAGCTGCCGCTCGCCGTTGATGCCGGGCCGGTAGGCCAGACCGTAGTGATGGAACACCGCGGGCTCCTCCTCCGCGGGAAGGACGTCGTCCGTACCCATGGCCGGGCAGTCCTTGACGAGCGCCTTCCCGTAGGCGACCCGAACGTAGGCAGGCCCCACGACGGCGCCGTCGAGCGGGACGAAGACCAGGCGACGGCGGGTCGGCAGCCCGACCTCCACGGTCGCCATGGCGGGCTCGTCCGTGCTCGTGTCCACGTAGATCGCCTCCAGGGTGCCGATCTTGTGGCCGTCAGGGTCGACCACGTCCTGCATGCGCCACTCACGGATGTCGGCTGACTGAATCATCGGGGGCGTCCTCCGTCCGAACGCGGAGCCGGAGCCCTACGGCTGCGGTACCTCCCACACTGCCCCGGGCCATCCGTGCTCACCACCCGGCGGACCGGCCCGGTCCTCGGCCGGGTACCGGAAGTGAATCTTGCCCATAGGGTGTTGGCATGACGCTGAGCCGCATAACCCTCTCCTCTGGACGTTCGATCGAACTCACCGAACTGCGCATGTCTTCGAGCTATGGAGGGATGCTGGAGGGCTACCCGTGCAAGATCATCAATGACATGAGGGTCGGGGGCCTCCAGCGGCAGGCTGAGCTTGCGTTTCCCTCCAGGCCGGTTCACCTGGTTCCCCCCTCCCGCGAGTACCCGGACCAGACCCCCGGCGCCTTCGGCCCCGTTGAGGTACTTCCTGCCGTGGCCTGCATCGGGGCCCTCCGCTCGACAGCGGTCGCCTCTGAACTCGACCCGGTACTGCACCGTTCCGCTCTCATCGTGGTCTGGTTCCAGACCACCCTGGATGTCCCGTCGGGCGAGGACGCCGACCTTGGACTGCGCAGCATTCGCTGGGAGGAGCTGGCGCAGGACCACGCGCTCTAGCGACAGGTACCGATCAAGCCACCCGTCGACGGCCGCGACGAGGACGATCGCGCGCGGTCTCCGCGGAGGCGTACACCTTGTCGGCGCGGACACGCGAGGGGGCCGGACACGTGGCCGACCCGGCCCGATGCGGGGCGTCTGGCGCCCGGCGGCCGGCGGCCGGACGGCGGACCCGGATCTCGGTGCCCCGGATCCCGGCGCCGTCGACGATGCCGGTCCGCCCACTGCGCCGGAGTGGCCGATCACTTCGGCCAGTGTCCGCAGCCGGACGCCGGGGCCGTGGTCCCCGTCAGTAGTACCCGTGTCCCGTCGTCGCGACCAGGAAGCCGACGCCGATGCCGACCAGGGCCGTCGCGATGACGTACCCGGCAGGGGCCCGGGCTTCGCCCCCGGGCAGAGGGGCGAGCACGCCGGCCGTCCTGGTCTGCCACCACACGAAAGCCGCCATCAGGATGCCGGAGGCCAGAGGCAGGACGACCTCCTGGTTCGTGAAGTACGGAACAGCCCCGCCGACGGCCGCGATCGCGCCGAAGCCGAGCAGCACGCCGGGCACGTCGAACGGCGCACCGAGGCGGACCGTCCTGTCGCGCACCTGGGTCGCCGTACCGACCACGGCGACCAGCGCGAGGGGGACCACGACGAGCACGCACACCCTCCAGGCCAGGCTGTCGAGGAGCAACCAGCCCGCGAGCAGGCCGAGCGCCGGGCCGCTGCCCGCGACCATCACATGGATCCCGAAAGCCTTGCGTCGCTCTTCCCGGTCCGTGAAGGACGCGGATACGAGGAGGGGCGCGGACAAGGAGACCAGTGCGGCGAAGACGCCTTGAACCACGCGGGCCACGATGACCACGTCGTAGGAAGGTGCCGTCACGACGACCACGGCGGCCACCACGAATCCCACCAGGCCGGTCATCAGGGTCCTCTTGCGGCCCACGCGGTCCGCGAGGAGGCCGCCGAACAACAACGTCACGACGAAGGCGAGCACATAGAGGCTGGGCAGCAACTCCAGGTAGACCGTGGAAGTCACCTTCATTCTCGGGCCGAACCCGAGGTCGATGTAACCACCCATCCACATCGCCGCGGTGAAGGACGCAGCGTCGAACAGAACGGCGAACTGTGCCAGGGCGACCATCACCAGTCCCCGCCGGCGCCGAGGAAGAGGCACGCTCGGATCCGTGGGCCGGGCCGCGGCTGTGGGTGCGCCCCAAGCCCCGGGAGGTGTGCCCGGTGCCTGCGGCGCACCTCCCGGTGTCTGCGGCGCACCGAAGCCGGGCCCGGAACCGGAGTGCGCGGAGGCCGTCGGGGTGTAGGCGGGCCGCGGGGGCAGCGGCTGGGCGGGCCGGCCTCGCGGGTCCGGCACGACGGCGGGCCGGCCGGCGGGCAGAACGGGGGCGTAGTCCAGCAGATGGGCCGCACGACGCCCGAGTTGAGCCAGCACGGCGCCCGGCAGCCACTCGCCGGCCTGATCCGGCTCCGTGCGTTCGGCGACCTCCTGAGGAGTGGGCCGCTTGACCGGGTCCTTGTCGAGACAGGCGCGTACGAGCTCGACGAGCGTATCCGGTACGCCCGTCAGGTCCGCCTCTTCCTCGGCGATCCGGAAGAGGTGGGCGTTCAGGCCTGTCTCCGTAGCGCCGAACAGCAGCCGCCCCGTGGCTGCGTAGACGAGGAGCGCACCCAGGCAGAACACGTCCGAGGCCGGGGTGAGTTCGAGGCCGCGCACCTGCTCAGGCGACATGAAACCGGGTGAACCGATCAGCATGCCGGTGCGGGTGTGCAGGCTGTCTCCGGCCAGGCTGTCCATGGCCCGCGCGATGCCGAAGTCGATGACGCGTGGGCCGTCCACGGTGACCAGGACATTGGACGGCTTGAGGTCACGGTGGATCAGTCCCGCCTCGTGCACGGCTCGCAGGGCGAGCGCGAGGCGGTTGGCGAGGAGTCGGACCGACCGCTCCGGCAGGGGCCCGAAGTCCTGAGCCACGACGGTGCTCAGGTCGGGCCCGGGGATGTACTGGGTCGCCACCCACGGCACGACGGCCTCGGTGTCGGCGTCCAGGACATCCGCGGTCCAGTCACCCCCGACCCGTCTGGCCGCAGCGACCTCGCGGGCGAACCGGCGTCGGAACTCGGGGTGTTGGGCGTGTTCGGCCTGGACGACCTTGACGGCGACCGTACGACCGACGTCGGAGCGGCCCAGGTAGACCAGGCCCATGCCACCCGCACCGAGGCGGGCGATCAGTCGGTACGGCCCGATGTATGCGGGGTCCTCCCCCGTCAGCTGTTCCACGGTGGAGAATTCAGCCCCTCACGTGCGCGGGACCGCCGCCGTACGCCAGGGCGCCGATCTGCGGAGTGACGGACTTTGCGGCGTGGCCCATGCGGTGATCCCCCTGGAAAGGTCGCGAAGATCCCAAGGTAGAGCAACTGCCTGCGCACCGGCAGGGATTGGGCCTACAGGCGACCGCGACCCGACAGGGCGGGTCGGCACCCTTGGCCACGCGACGCTCGAACCGGCGGATGACCGGCTCTCGGAGCTTCCTGAGGCCGTGCGCCGATGGTCCTCTGCTTCCAGCGATGACCGGCCCGGCGTTGCGACGCGACTCGGCGAATCGCTGGTGATGGGGTGCGCAGGAAGCCGAGCAGATGGGGTGCGCAGCAAGCCGAGCACTCGTCAGTACTCGATCCGGCCAACCCTGTGCAGGGGGATTCCCCGCTTCCGGGGTGGGGCTGGCCTCCCTCCTGACCGGGGGACCGTCGGATGTGCCGGTGATCACCGGGTCCGTAGCGTCTTCGTCATGACCCAGACGACACCCCACACGACGCGCCGCTCTTCGAGTCAGGCCACGCCCCACCCCACGCTGCTCACCCGTCGGAGTCGGCCCGCGCGGCACCGGAGGGTGCGCCGGTCCCTCGCCGCCGCGACCGCCGTCGTCGTCACCGCCCTGGCCGCCGCTCCGGCGTTCGCCGCGTCCGAGGCCCGTCCCACGCGAGTCCCGGTCCCGGTCCAGCAGACCATCGGACGCGGGACCCTCGTCGGTGTCACCCCTGTCGGCGACCTGAGTCGGACCGAGGTGGCCGCGTTCCTCGAGGACGCCGGCATCGACGCGTCGACCGTGCGCCACGGCATACGGAGCTACCGGCTCACCTACCGAACGCTGACGCCACAGGGCACGCCGACGACCGCCACCGGCCTGCTGGTGCTCCCCAAGGGCGGCGAGCGGCGGCTCGACCTGGTGGCGGACACGCACGGCACGATGGTCCACCGCGACTACGCGCCGTCCGTCGCCGAGGACTTCGGCCTCTACGCGCCCTACCTGCACGCCTCTGCGGGCAGGGCCGTCGCCGCTCCGGACTACCTCGGGCTCGGCAAGGGCCCCGGCCTCCACCCGTACATGGACACCGCCTCCTCCGTCTCGGCCTCACTCGACATGCTGCGGGCCTCCAGGACCGCTGCCGCCTCGCTCGGCAGGCCGCTCACCGGGGACGTGTACGGCACCGGGTTCTCGCAGGGCGGCCAGGTGGCCATGGGACTCGGCCGCGAACTGGCACGCGGGGCGGACCGGCGCTTCCGGTTGCGGGCCCTCGCGCCGGTCGCCGGACCGTACGATCTGCAGGGCGCCGAGATTCCCGCCCTGCTCGACGGCCGGGTCAACGACATCAGCGGCGTCTTCTACATGGCGTACTTCCTCACCGCGCAGAACCGGCTCCATCCCGTCTACACCGACCCGGCCGAGGCCTTCCGGCAGCCGTACGCGGGATACGTGGAGCAGCTCTTCGACACCCGGCACACCGAGGAGGACATCGTCCCGAGACTCCCCGGGTCGGTGAAGGAGCTGCTCACCGACGAGTTCTACGACCGGCTGAGCCACCCGACGGGCGGCCTGCTGGCCGCACTCAAGGCACAGGACGGCACCTGCGACTGGAAGCCCGATGTTCCGGTACGGCTCCACACCGCGGCCGGCGACACGGACGTGGCGATCGCCAACTCCACCAGCTGCGCGGCCGACCTGGCCCGCAACGGCGTGCGGGCCCCCGTGATCGACCACGGAATGGCCGACCACAACGGCTCCTTCAAGCTCGCGGGCCCGGAGATCGTGCGATGGTTCGACAGACTGGCGCGCGGCTAGGAGCCGCTTGGGGCGAGAACCGGGGGCGGGAGCGCAGCGCGAGGGTGAACCGCGCCGTCGAACCGACCCCCGGGGGCGGCACGGCGAAATCGGCTCGCCGCGCCGGCGGACCAGATGACAGGGTGCGGCGCATGACGCCGCAGTATGAGATTCGTGCCGACTACGACGCTCGCACGATCGTGGTCTATCAGGCGTACTCGCCTGCCATCGCTGACGCGGCACTGCGGGCGGGTCGCTTCGTCGCGCCGTTCTCGTTCCACCGAATGACGTGGATCAAGCCGTCGTTCATGTGGCTGATGCACCGCAGCAACTGGGCCCGCAAGCCCGGCCAGGAACGTGTTCTCGCCGTGCGCATCACCCGGGAGGGGTGGGAGGAGGCGCTGTCCCAGGCCGTGTTGACGACCTCCGACCCGGCGGCGGTGGCCCAGGCGGCCGTGCATGTCCAGTGGGACCCGGAGCGCTCGCCGCGCGGAGCGGCACTGAATCACTACAGCATCCAGGTCGGCGTCGGCCGCCACTTGATCCGCGCGTTCACCGACGACTGGATCGTCAGCCTCACCGACCTCACCCCTCAGGTCCGCAAAGCCTCGGCACTGATACGAGCAGGGCAGGCCGCCAAGGCTCATCGGCTGTGTCCCGCCGAGCGGACCTACCCGACGCCGCGGGCACTGGAAGAAGGCGTTTCGCCAGGCAGGTGATGAGGACCTGGTGAGTGGCCGCCCCGGCGACGTACCACCCGGCCGGCCTCCCCTGGGTGGAGGCGCGAGTGGGGCCGCGCACTCGGCGGCAGACCGTCCGGCGAGAGGCCACGGGGTGCGCTCTCCGCCACGGTCGTAGAGTCTGCGACGGGCACTCACGGAGCGAATCCACACGATGCGGGGCGCAGCTCGATGTCTCACCGACACGGGTTGCCACTTCACACCGCCCCGAGTTCAGCGCCCCTGACGCCTACGCGCATCGAACCGGAGCAGCACCCGCGCCACACGCCACACGCCGGCAGCGGCACCCAGGACAGCCCCTGCCTTGAGCAGCACCTTCCCCGCGGGCTCGTCGACTCCGACGACCAGTGCCGGGACCAGGAGGACGCCGAAGACCATCGCGGCGAGCATGCAGGCCGTGACCAGGGCGAACATGATCTCGACCGTCATCGCGTCCTTCTCCCACCGCGACTCTCTCCCCATATCCATCCCGCCAGTCTCACATGACTCCTGGCCAGATACGGGATCTCCGTCACCGCACGTCACAGCCGAACTCGACCGTGCCGAACCGGTGTCAGGAGACCCGGTCGCGTCCGGGCGGGCCACTGGTCAGCCGCCCTGGCCCGCGCTGCCGATCGGGCCGACCTTCACCGGGGATCCGGGACCCTCCGTGACGGGCAGGGTCGCGGCGCCCGGCCAGGCGAGGGTGACCGTCTTCGTCTCGTTCGGCGGGGTGACCAGGAGGCCCGTGATGCGGGCGCCGGAGCCGCCCGTCCTGTTCACGGGGTAGCCGATGGCGAAGGCCACCGACTTCCCGCTCTTGAGAGTGACCGAGGTGCCTTTCACGCCGGTGCGCTTCGCGGACAGCGTGCCCGCGTTCGTCTTGAGGTCGACGCCCGCGTAGCCGGACACCACGCAGTCCCGGCCTCCACCGTTCTTCAGCTCCACGACGACGGTGCCGTCGGGGTCGCCCTCGATGGTGTTGTCCATCGCCGTGATCTCCAGATCATCGGTGCGGCACTTCCCGGTCTTGCCTGTCTCCCCCGTCGTGCCGCTCTCGCCCGACCCGGTCCCGGCTGAGGCGCCCTGCCCGCCGGAGCCCGTCCCTGCAGTGCCCGATCCCCCGGAGCCCTTACCTCCGGAGCCCTGGCCCCCCGAGGTCTGTCCGGCGGAGTCCGCCCCCTGGCCCTGCCCCTGCCCCTGACCCGCGTCAGCCTGGTCCCCACCGCCGGTCGAAGCGGACGGGCTGGAGGCCGACGGCGATCCGCCCTGCCCCTGGGCGTCGCCGTCGTTGCAGGCCGTCAGCGAGAGCCCCGCGACAACGACCAGGGCGGCGGTGAGGGTGAGCTTGTGAACGCGCATGGTTTCTTCCTCGGTGTCGGTGGGGGGCCCAGCTGCTCGGTACTCGGTAGGAGTCAGCGTTTCCTGAGGTCAAGACCCGTCTCGGCGCCAGGCCGTTCCGTCCAACCGCTGCGTGGTACAGCCCTGTTACACGCCCGGGCCCCGACCCTCCACCCTGACCAGGTGGGGCCTTCCCTTCCACCGCCCCCGCGCCCTGTCCCGTATCCGTCGTCTGGGACAGAGCCGTGACCCGACGCTCCTTGACCTCGGAGGGACCCACCGGTTGACCATCCGCTGTCGCCGGTCAGCGGGACGCGGTCGGCCGTGTCACCACGTGCGAAAAGACCCGCGCCGTCGGCGAGCACCTTCCGGGATACTCGACACCCATGAATGAGGTCGAGGTCGTCGTTGCCCACTCCGAGCGCGCGACCCTGCGCGTCGGCGACGTGTTCCTGAAGGTGGACGCCGATCAGGCGCGTCTCGACTCCGAGGTCGAGGCGATGTCCCGCGCTCCGGTCCCGACCCCGAAGGTCCTGTGGCGGAAGCCCTCCGTGCTCGCGATAGCCGCGCTCCCGGGGACGACGCTCGGCCGCCTCGGCGGACCATCGACCGGATCGTCGGCAGCGTGGGCCGCGGCGGGCGCCGCCATCAGGAAGCTGCACGACGCGCCGCTGCCGCCCCGGCCCGGCCGAGCCGGGCGGAGCACCATCGCGCTGACGGCGGAACTCGACGCCGAGTGCGAGCTGCTCGCGTCGAGAGGCCTCCTGCCCGCCGACCTCGTGACCCGTAACCGCCAGGTCTCCGAGGCCGCGCTCCGGCCGTGGAATCCGGCGTTCACACACGGCGACCTGCAGATCGCGCATGTCTTCGTCGACGGCGACGAGGTGACGGGGATCATCGACTGGTCCGAGGCGGGCCAGGGTGACGCTCTGTACGACCTCGCCACCTTCACGCTCGGACACGAGGAGCACCTCGACGACGTCCTCGCCGGCTATGGCACCGTCATCGACCTCGACGTGATCCGCGCATGGTGGTCCTTGCGAAGCCTGCTGGCAGTTCGCTGGCTGATCGAGCACGGCTTCGACCCCTTCGCGCCAGGCTGCGAGGTCGATGTACTGAGATCCCAGATGTGAGACTGAGCGCGTGTGCTCGATCCGTTTCGATGCGCCTTGACCGGGACCGCGACGAACGCAATCCTCTTCACTGCCTCAGTCGTTGTCGTCGAAGAGAATGCAGATCGATACCGGATACTTGGGCGACCACTTCTCCGTCACCGCGTCATACGCACGCGCATACCCGTTCTTCGCGGTTCCGGTACAGGGGGCACGGAGATTCGTGTTGACGTTGATCCAGCCACCGGCGAGCGAGGGGTGGTCTCTGGCCGTCACCCACTTCTTGAAATACACGGTGCCGTTGTTGTGCTTCACGGTGACGTAGACCTGGCCGTTCTCGGTGAAGCAGCCGCCCTCCACCTTCAGATCGCCGTCGAAGGCGTACGTCGACACCCACGGCGGAGTAGGGGCACAGTTCACCCCGGCGATCACGGCGTGATGACTCACCGACTTCGCTTGGGCCGACGCGATACCGGGAGCAGTGAGACTGATCGCCGCCGCCATGACAGTCGCCATCGTGGCAGTTGCGAGTCGACGGTTACCCAACGTGGAGTGAGCGAGGATACCCATGTGTGTTCCTCGTGGATTCATGGATTCGATGCCGCGTCGAATCCAGCTGTTCGGGCGTCAAGGAGGGCACGCCGAAACAGGTTTGGGTGTCCTCGTAGACTTGGGGCTCCGCCACGGTCGACCGAGTGACCATCGGGCGACAAGGTCCAGCTGGAGCCATGCATTCCTCCGATCAGTCTACTGAAAGCTGCGGAATGGTGGCAAATTGTGCACATGTTCCCTTGCCGGTCGATGATCGATTGAGCCCGACATGACGGCCGCTCGGCCCCAATGCGGCGAATGGGGCGCTTGCGCCCTCACACGAGAAGGCTCCTCAGGATTAGTACGTGTACCTCTGTCAGCCCCTGCAGCCGTACGCCGCGGTCACCTCCGCCAGTCCCTCCAGGCTGCCGTCGAAGCCTCCGCCCTCGCCCAGGCGGGCGACCAGGAGCACCCGGGCCGGCACACCGGCGGCCGCGTACGCGGCGAGCCGGTGATGGCCGTCCAGGACCGCGCCGACCAGCCAGCGCTCCTCGTGCTGGGCCTCCACGTACCGGTCGTCGATCCAGCCGAGGACCACGGCTGCGGGTCGCTCCCCCGCTGCGATGGCGGCCGCGTACCGGGTGACGGTCGCCGGTTCGAGCGCCTCCGGCGGCTGTGAGGGCAGGAAGGCGCCGTACGAGAACGGCACCCGGCCGCCTGGAACGGGCGCGGTCAGCTGGAAGTGCGGGACGCCGGGCCAGTGGTCCTCGGGACGGTCGCCGACGTGTCCGACGTCGTCGCCGTCCGCCTCCGCCCGGGCCACCGCGCGGCGGTACCACCACGACTGGGCCGGCTCGGACACTCGTTCCAGCGGGATGTCCAGCAGGAGGGCACGGTAGTGACCGGTCTCCAACTCGCCCAGCACAGGACTCCATTCGGCGAGCACCGCGGCATCGAGCCGGTCCAGACCGGCCGACCGGGCGCGCATGCGGGCCGCGATCCGGCTCGCCTCGCCGTCCGGCCAGTCCAGCAAGGTGAGGCCCAGCTCGCACGTGTCGCAGATCGAACCGACCCGGTACAGCGACTTCCCGTCGAACGTCAGGGAACGGTTCCAGCGCGGCCAGGAGGAGCCGGGCGACGGCGGGTCGAAGGTGACCCGGATCCGACCCGCGCCCCCGTCGACGGAGAACCGGGCCCGCGCACCGGACTCGACGACGAGATCCCGGACCACCACCGGCGCGTGCTCGGTCTGACCGTCGGCCCAGGCGGCGCGTACAGCCGCCGCGTACGCGGCGCCGCTCGCCCGCTCGGGCAGGAGGGGGTCGCGTCCGGTGAGCCGTACGAGCGCGTGGTGGACGTCGTACACCCGCTCCTCGCCGCTCTCGGCCAACCACCGAAGCAGGTACGGCACGGCGGCGCGATCGCCCATCAGCTCCAGGGCGACGACGAAGGCGGTGTGGTCGAGCCCGGTCACCTCGGACAGCCGGGCGGCGATCGGGGCCGTCCACTCGCGGCCACCGAGGCGGCCCAGCGCCAGGGCGGAGCGACAGCGCACGGCAGGTGTGTCGAGGAGTGCGCCGAGGCGCGGGGCGAAGGACGCGTCGCCGGAGAGGCCCATGGCGTCGACGAGTTCGGGAGTGGGCAGGCCGCCGGCACGAGCATCGCTCCCAGCGGATGCCGTGGCCTCCGCGTACGTGCGCAGCAGTTCTGCGGGCAACCGCAGCCGGCGTGCCACGGTGGCCTTCAGCAGGTCCCGGCGGTCATCAGCGGCGAACGCGGGCTCGGCGAACAACCGGAGCAGGACCTCGTCGCCGGTCTCGCCGAGCCCCTGGAGGAGCCAGGCGAGATCGGGGCGGAAGGCGGCCGCGTCCGTGTCCGACCGGTACAACTCCTCGACCGCCTCGGCGAGACCGTCCGGCCGCTCCGTGCTCAAGGCGTGCAGCGCGATCCACGGGTCTCCGGCGCTCAGAGCGGCGCGCAGACGTGCCCGTACCGTGTCGTGATCCCCCATACGGACAGTATCGGCCACGAGTGGTCGGCGGCGTCGGCGGGTGGACGCCGGACGGGGCCAGGGAGCCGGCCATGAGGCCTGGGGCTCCGCTCGGCTCGTCCCGTTGCCTCCCGCGCGGGCGGTGCGCGTGGGCAGCCTTCCCTGATGGCTCCTCAGAACCTGCGGTCGAGACACCGGGTTCATAGGGTGGTGACGGGGCCGCGTACAAGACCGCGGCCCCGTCGGTCGGCACCGGTCCCTGAACCCCCGAGCAGGGACCGGTGCCCTCCGGGGCCGTCTCGGTGGCAGCAGCGGTTGGTGCACCTCTGTGTCCTGCGCCCGGGGTGGCCGTGTCCGGGGTGCCCGGGAGCCCACGGCAGTGTCCCGGGCGTCGGCCGGCGAACGACGCGTCAACCGGTACGCCGACACGCTCTACGCGTGTGCACGGCAGAATCCGCGAACCGCTGCCGTGAAGGCTTCCGGCGCCTCCAGGTTGCTCATGTGGCCCACCTCGGGGATCACCACCAGCTCGGCATGTGCGATGGCGTCCTGGAAGGCGTAGGCGACGTCCAGCGGGGAGCGGGCGTCCTCCTCGCCCCACAGCAGGAGGGTCGGCACCGTGATCCGGGGCAGCAGGTCCCTCTCGTCCGCCTCGGCCATCAGCGAGAGCTGCGCGGCCATGGTCTCCGGCCGGACGTCTCGGCTCATGGCGTCCAGCATCGCCGTGAAGCGCTCCGGCGGGCCGGCTGCGTAGAGTCCGGGCAGCGTCGGGTCGAACTCCTCCCGGGGTGCCGCGAGCATCCGCCGTGCCCCCTCGACCCGCGCCGCGACCTCCTGTGGGGGCAGCGAGCCCTTCCATCCGGCGTACGTGTCCACCATCAGCAGCGACCGCACCAGATCCGGCCGCCACCGGTACAGCTCCAGGACCACTGTCCCGCCCCACGACAGCCCCGCGACCTGCGCGGGCCCCAGCCCTACATCCTCGATCACGGCGGCGAGGGCACGCGCGAAGTCCTCCAGCCGGAAACCGTCCGGCACCGCACCGGACCGCCCTGACCCCGGCTCGTCCCAGGCCACCACCGTGAACTCGTCCGCCAACGCCTCGATCTGCGGTTGCCACATCCGCGCGTCGAGCCCGGTCCCATGAGCGAACACCACGACCGGACCCCGGCCCTGCCGCGTATAGGCGACATCGACTCCGTCAACCCGCACCACCGCCATACCCCCAAGCTAAGGCGTGCGCCCCGGACCGGCGAGACCAGCCCGTGCCACGTGGCACGCGCCTGGGACGTGTGAGGGTTCGAGGTTCCTCGAATCCCCTTCGGCAGCTGCGCGGTACTGGTGGGGGCGCGGACGATCGTGGAGCCGGCCGCAGCCGACCGGTCCAGCCCCCTCAGCCCCGCCCCTTCAGCCCCGCCCCGCCGGCACTGACACCGACACGCCCACAACCGGTGGGGGCTACCTGTGGCTCGACTCCGCCTCTGAGGTCAAGGTCACCGGCACCGCGGCCCGCACGGCTGTCGACCCGGGCGGGCATCGGCACCGTCAGGGGCGATCGCGACGCCGTGTGCGGCGTGCTCTCCTGACCCGGCGGGGCCTGGGGTGCGGCAGACGCCGAGGCCTACGGGGCCGTCTTCACGCAGGACCCCACGTCTGGCTCCACTGCCGTCGAGCAGGGATTCCGGGCCGCTCAACCGAGCCTGCTCCCACCCCGCCGGCCCGGTGACGTCGCATCGGGGTGGTTCAGGGACGCGTGCCCGTCGGCGCGAAGGCAAGGCCCGTCGGTGTGTTCAGGCCGGTGGCCGGGAGGGTGGTCTGGCCGCCGCCCGTCTCCCGGACGCGGACCACTCGGTTGTTGAAGCCGTCGGCGATGTACAGGCTGCCGCAGCCGTCGAGCGCGAGGCCCAGCGGGCTGCTGAGGCCGCTGGTCGGGACGGTGGTCTGGCCGCCGCCCCGCGCGATCCTCACGACGCGGTTGTTGCCGCTGTCGGCGATGTAGAGGTCCCCCGCGGCGCCGAGTGCCAGTCCGGTGGGCTGCGAGAGGCCGACGGTGGCGATCGTGGACTGGCCGCTCCCGTCACCGGCCACCTTGACGACGCGGTCGTTGACGAAGTCGGAGACGTACAGGTTCCCGGCCTCGTCCAGAGCCAGGCCCCAGGGGTGGAGCAACCCTGAGGTCGGTACGGTCGTCTGGGTGCCGTCGGCCACGGACACCTTCACGATCCGGTCGTTGAAGCTGTCGGCGACGTAGAGACTCCCCGCCCGGTCCAGGGCGAGCCCGAGGGGCCGCGACAGGCCGTCGGTGGGGACGGTCGTCTGGCCGCCGCCCTCCGCGAGCCTCACCACGCGGTTGTTGCCGGTGTCCGACACGTAGAGCCGACCCGCCGCGTCACCGACGATGCCCGTCGGACGTACGAGACCCTCGAAGGGCACGGACATCTGATCGCCGCCCCTCACGGGCAGGCGGACGACCCGGTTGTTGCCGTAGTCGGACACGTACAGGGGCGCATGCGTGGAGGGCCGGCCGTCCTGCGGAGGGGTTGCGCCCGCCGTCGTGGGGAGCGTGCACAGCGCCACGAGACCCACCGCGGCGACGAGCCGACGGCCCCATCGGCGCGAGGGGCACACCTTCGCGCGTGCGGGCGCGAGCGTCACCGTTCCGGATCCGGCCCTCGTACGACCCACCATGACTTCCCTTCAGATCTGAGCGGCCGACTCACCGCCGCACCTCTTCCGACCATAGGAAGCGGCACCGCCGCATACCGGAACCACGCCGCCCGCCCCGCCTCAGGCCACCCCAACGTCCCAGGCGCAGGCCTCATGAAGGCGTCGTCCTGGACACGCACGACGCTCCCCCTCAAGGACCCCGGGCGCGCCAGGCCCTCAGTCGTCCGCGCGTACGCCGGGCCGTGATCGGCGCGGAACAGCCTTAGGCTGGGGCTATGAACCGCACCGATCGCCTGTACGCGCTGGTCGAGGAGCTGCGCGCGGTGGCGCCCAGGCCGCGCAGCGCCCCGTGGCTGGCCCGGCGGTTCGAGGTCAGCGTGCGCACCGTGGAACGGGATCTCGAGGCGTTGAGGCAGTCGGGACTGCCCATCCGCAGTGACGCCGGCCGGGCCGGCGGCTACAGCCTTGACCGGGACCGTACGCTGCCGCCCGTGACGCTCAGCGCCGCCGAGGCTCTCGCCGTCAGCGTCGCGCTTCGTACGGCGGCGTCCACTCCGTTCGCGGCAGCAGCGCACCGCGCAGGTCAGAAGGTGCTGGCCGTGCTCCCCGCCGACGTACGACAGCGCGAGGAAGCGCTCGCACGGCAGGTCTACCGGGTCGGGGATCACTCGCCTGACGGGAGCGACAAGTTGAGCGAGATCATCGTCGACGCGGTGATCTCCGGCCAGGTCCTGCACCTCACCTATACGGACCGGGCAGGCGCGGCGACAACGCGCGACGTCGAGCCGTTGGGGCTCCTGTGGGGGCCGAAGGGCTGGTATCTGGCGGCGTGGTGCCGGCTGCGGTCAGCGGTCCGCGGCTTCCAGCTCGACCGGATCACGTCGTTGGAACCGTCGGACGAACAGGTGGCGTCCCGGGAGCCTCAGTGGCGGGCCGAGCTGAGGCGCCTGGACGCCGAACCATTCACTCTGTGATCTGAAACACCGACAGGACGGTGTCGCCAGGGGCCGCGATGCTGTTCGGCATGGACAACGAGAAGCGCATGATCACGTGGTGCCGCATGTGGAACGAGGACCCCTCCCTGGCGTACGGCCTGATGTCCGACGACTGCGTGCAGTGGTCGGACCACGGGGCCAGTCTGGACACGGTGGTCGGCCCCGAGGAGCAAGAACGGTTCGTCACCGCGTATCGCGCGCGGCACGTGAACATCTTCAGCCCCCGGGTGCTCGCCGACGCCGGTGATCGGTTCGCCTACCTGTGGGATGTGAGAAAGGCCGACGGTCAGGTGCTGACGGGTATCGACGTCAACGTCCTCGAGGACGGCCGCATACGGGAGAACTGGACGTTCGTGGCGGAGCGACGTTGTGAGCGGCCCGATCCGGAACCCGGAGGAGCGGGAGCGGTGGGAGGGGCTGGAGGGGTACGGGGGGCTCACCCTGCCGCGATCGAGCGCCTGTGCCAGCGCTGGGTCCAGCTTCGCAACGGACGGGCCGAGCTGGCCACGGACCTGGTGACGGGCGACTTCCACCTTTTCTCGGGCACCGGACCGGAGGGCGACGCACACGGCCCGGCCGAGCTGGCCGACCTGATCGAACGGCAGGCCAAGACCGACGGCCCGACCGCGCGCACGATCCACCGGGAGCCCGTCGTCGACCTCGTGCGGGGGTACGCGGCGATCCTGTGGACGGCGGAAGGCAGGGGTGACGGTGCGTCTGTCGGCGGCGTCGACCTCCTGACGGTTCGCTCCGACCGGGTCACACGCGCGTGGTCCCTGACGGGCACTCGTCCCTTCCGGTACTGAGGCGTGCGCCCGCCTCTCTTGGTGGGCGCGCATGAGAGCCACGACGGTGTGTCCGCGCCGGGAGGCGATCATCCCGGAGCCGTGGGGACGGGGACCCCGATGTGGTCCGGTCAGAGTGGCTCGCATGGGGAAGTCACGTGCCGGGATGTCTCGTACCGGGAGGCCCCCCAGGAGGCCTCGCGCCGAGAAGGGGGGCCGGTGTGGCGGGGTGGGGCGTCGTCCGCTTCCTTCGACGCTCCGCTCCCGCCGTGCCGTCAGTCCGCAGCCGGCCGGAGGAAGTCCGTCCCGACGGACCGGGCTGTGTCCTCGACCGCGTCGCGGTTCTTGTCCGCAGCCGTGAACAGCGTCAGGCCGACGCTGCCCTTGTCGCCCCACACGCACATCGCTCGCAGTGTGCCGCTGGCCACCTCGGTGAACCTGAGGCACTGCATCCAGGCCCCGTGGGGGCCGGCCGCGGCCCGCCAGGTGTCGTGGATGGTGCCGACCTCTTCCGTCTCCTTGGGGAAGAGCCCACCGTCGTACACGTACGACTCCCGCATCTCGTGGAAGTCCCCGGTCGTCACGGCCACCAGGTACTCGGCCGCGGCGTCGGCAGGAGCGTCCTCGGCGATGTACAGGCGGGCCGTCGAATCCGTCAGCTCGCCGTCGGGCATGGCAGCGAACGGGTCGAACTCCTCACGCAGGTCGAAGCCCTGCAGGCCCTGGAAGGTGTCGTGGGCGACGATGTCGTAGCGGGGATGGGCGAGGGAGGAGGTGTACGACGCGACGCCCACGGCCAGCAGGAGCGCGATTCCGGCTCCCGCGAAGGCGTACTCGCGAGGAGTGACGCGGGGCACGGGCGGGAGTTCCGGCGCCCCGAATCCTTCGGACCCAGCACTCGCTTCGGCCGCGACGGCTGCGACCATCCGCTCGGCGGCCCGCTCGCGGGCGGCCCGCAGTTGCCTGCGGAGGCTGAGGAACGGCAGGCCCAGCAGCAGCCCCACTCCCGCCGCCACGCCGAACGGCATCGCAGGCAGGACGGTGATACGCAGAACGATCAGCCCGGCGACGACCACACCTGTGGCGAAGCGGTATTCGAGACCGCGGCGCAGCAACAGGGGTAGCCAGGACCGACCGGTTTCGGCCAGGGAGGCCGTCGTCTCGGCGAGGACGGCCAGCCGCAGGTCGTGCGGGGCCGCGGCGGCCCACTGCGCGGCCTGAGCGGCGGCAGCCTGGGGCGTGGGGGCGTCCGCGAGGGCACGGGCCGCGTCGAACGACTGCACCCGGCGCACCGAGTCACTGTCCTTGGCACTCGTGGAAACGGAGCTGCCCGCGGTCTCCACTCGCACCAACTCCGTTGAATCCGGGGCTAGTTCGCGCAGACGGGCGAGGAGTACGGGACCGACCCCGGGCATGCCGTCCCGGCCGGTCCAGCGCGTCGGTGCGGGTGCAGAGTTCCGCGTACCCGGCGAGCAGGCCTACGTCGTCCGGGAAGGCGTCGAGGCCTTCGCGGAAGACGCGCTCGGCCGCGTCGTCATGGTCGTCGTCGTCCTCGGCCATATGGGCGCGGGCGAGGGACAGGAAAAGTCCGGCGTCGCGCCCGTCGGCTTCAAGCGCGGTCCGTGCGACAGCCCGCGCCTCGGCCGCTCGGCCGACGGCGACGAGTGCATCGATCCGCCCCCGCACGTCGTCACGCACGTCGTCACGTACGTCCTCTTTGTTGTTGTTCACGAGTCCCCACCCTTGGTACAGCAAGCCGGACGAACACGGCCGCGGCTGTCACTATCACCCGTACCGGAACCCTGGGTCAACCGGAAAAAGACTGCCCTGACCTGCCCTGACCTGCTCTTTTACCGCCCAACAGGATGCAATCGGACGTACTTCGAGCCCTGCCCGGACTCCGGAGCTTCTTGAAGCCAGGCGTCAGGATGACGGGCGCGGCTGCGGGCGGGACGTTCCCGGGAGGCAGGTGACCGCCGGGTTGTACGTGGTGAACTGGCCCTGGGGATTCTTCTTCCACAGCCAGAGGTGCAAGGCGTAGTGGACGGGCTGGCCCGGGAAGTTGCCGCGGTTGGGTCCCTTGAAGGGCATCCCGAACATGCTCGGTCGGTCGTCGTCCGTCGTGAGGTTCTGGTCGCGGTCGTAGACCATCCATTGCACTCCGACGAGACGCTTGCCTCCCTTGCTGTCGTCCTCGTAGAAGAGGGCGGTGGGCTTCGCAGGGTCCGTCGAGTTGTCGTACGCGTGGTTGAAGTGCGGGTAGCCGAGCGCGCCCGTGCCACCCGCACGGTCGAAGACGCAGTACTGATCGGGCTTGTAACCGGCCCGCACGCCGTTCGCGTGCTCCTGGTACGGAGCGGTCACCCGGTAGGTGACCGCCTTGTCCGCCGCTGCCCTGCCGGGCTCGGGTCCAACGACGGCGACGGCGACATCGGCATCGGCGACGGCGGGCGCCAGGGCGAGCGCGGTGGCGCCGGCCAGGACCAGGGCGAGCGTGCGGGCCATACTCGGACTCCTCAACGACGGCGGGGCTCGGATGCTCCACTAGTCCTTCCCCCACCCGCCTCACCCGTCCCACGGACGGTCCGGACGGAGGACACCCGACCGCACGGTCCAGGGCTCACCAGCTGCCTGGGGTGGCACCGCGAAAGTTCGCCGACGGCCTCATCGGCCCCGGCGGTGCACGGGGCCGCCACCTCGGCGGGCGCGTGGGGGGCGCTGGCTTCGGCGCGCGGCGGACACGTCGTCGGCGTCGGTCGGCTGCGGGGAGGAGAACGTGGCCTGAACAGCCGCCGGCGGCGCGGTCTTGGCGGGCGCGGGGACGGAACCACCGGGCGGCGTGGCGGCGCCAGGAAGGACTGTGGCGTTGACGATGTGCGGAGCGCACGCCTGGCAGACCTCGGTCAGGGTCCACACGTCGCCCACGGCTCGGTTGTGGACGAGGATCAGCAGGATCCGCCCCGTGCAGGTGGTTCTGGTGGTGTGGTGGCGGCATTCCGCCGCTCCGCAGGCGCAGGCGGCATGGGGGCGGGGGGTGGCGGATCGTGCGTGGGCGTGGACGTGCTGGTGCGCGAAGCGGCGCAGAGCGTTGATGTCCTTGGAGCGTGGGGGCATCCGGCAGGCCTTGGTGCTGCAGGCCACAGTGGCGGAATGGTCAGGATGTCCGGTCAGGTGGACGGTCCAGGTTCTGCCCGGCGGGCGTGATCCGGGGAGACTGCTCACTTCGTGGGTCCGTTCGATCGGGGGTGTGATGCTCTGGTCTTACCCTCCCGCGGCGTGCGGGTCACGTCGGTGTCGGCGGCCGCAGAGCCGTAGGGATATTCATAGCCGGGAAGGTCGATGCTGACCACCATCAACTCATACGACGTCGCCGACATCTCCGGGCCGTCCGGCATCACGTACTTTCCGCACGTACGAGGCGTCCACCTGTAGGACTCCCTCGCGACCTACTCTCCACCGCGGGAGTCCCCGAGAGCACGTGCTTCCCTCCCCTCGGCTTTGAGGACGACAACCTCGCCCGACGGGCTTTCGTTGCGAGCGTCAAGGCGTCCTGCGGCGGGGTCGGCGCCACGAGCTCTACCGGCCCGACAAGGGCGCGGTCTCCTGGAGCGGCGGTGATCTCGCCCGGCGGACCCCGCCGCGGTCTGGGGCCCTCGGGTTGCCCACGACCGGCGGCTTTGGGCCCCTGCTCGGCCGGCATCGGCGGCGCCAGTCGGCCTCGATCCTGGCGACAGGAGGAGCGCGGTCATGGAGGTGGCCTGGTCGACCCCGAGCGACATCGGCGCCTCGGGGCACACCGCACGCTCCGCCTCGCCGCCGGGCGCCGGATCACCGCCTGGCCGATCGCCTGGTCACAGGAGGCGGCGCTTCAAGGGGATGACTCACTCCTCGCTTCCGTGAGTGAGAACGAGCGAGCGCCGGGCGTGCCAGGCGAGGGAGTCGGAGATGCCCTGTTCCACGGAGAGGACCGGTTCCCAGCCGAGGAGTTCTCCGGCGAGGGTGATGTCGGGGTAGGCGCCCGCGTTGTCGCCGGGCCGGCGGCCGACGGTCTCGTGGGCGAGCGGCTGACCGGTGACCTTCTCGAAGGCCTCGATGAGCTCGAGCACGGTCGTGCCGGTGCCCGAACCCAGGTTGATGACGCGGTACGGCCCGCCGCCGTCCGCGTCGTTGGAAGTGATGGTGTCGAAGCGACGGACGGCCGCGATGTGGCCGCGAGCCAGGTCGTGGACGTGGACGTAGTCACGGATGCCGGTGCCGTCCCGGGTCTCCCAGTCGGTGCCGGTGACGGGGAAGGGACGCCCGGCGTGGTAGGCGTCGATCATGACGCCGAGCGCGTGGGTGGGCTTCATGACCTGGAGACCGGACCGGAACTCCGGGTCACAGCCGATCGGGTTGAAGTAGCGCAGGGAGATGGCGCGCAGCGGCGTCCCGGCGGTGATGTCCTCCAGCGCGTTCTCGAAGTGCGCTTTCGTCCGGGCGTAGGGGCTCATGGGGTTGAGCGGCGACGTCTCGGTGATGCCCTGCCCGGGCTCGTAGATCGCGGCGGAGGAGGAGAAGAGGTAGCGCTCGCAGCCGTTGCGGAGCAGGTGTCCGAGGAGCGCGAGGCCCTTGGAGACGTTCTCGGTGTAGTAGTAGAGGGGGTTCGCGACCGACTCGGGAACGACGATCTTCGCGGCGCAGCCGATGGTGGCGTCGATGTCGGGGTGGTCGGCGAAGATCTGGTCGATCACGTCGCCGTCGGCGATGTCCCCGCGGTACCAGGTCCGGCCCTCCACGAACTCGCTGCGGCCGGTCGCCAGGTCGTCCAGGATCACGACGTCGATGCCGTCGTCCAGGCAGGCGGAGGCGATGGTCGAGCCGATGAATCCGGCGCCGCCGGTGATCAGGACCTTCATGAGGTGTCTCCCCAGTTGCACACGGAACTTGTAGAACCTGTACGCGGAACTTGTACGCGGACGTGGTCGCGCACCCGGCCTGCCGGGCCGAGCGGCTGCCAGGGAGAAGACACTAACAGCGCCATTGCGGCGCATTTCGGGGTTCACGGTGAAGGCACCCGTTCTGGACGCCGGACCTTCGGAAGCAGCCGACCGGCCGACCGGCCCCGACGGGCCCGCCTTCAGGGCCGCTCTCCGCGCCTGTTCACGGCGGCGTCCGCGCCGGCGAGCCGGCCGACGGAATCGGGGATCGGCGCTTTGATCCGTCTCGGTCGGAGCTCCCAGCACGGTCAGCCGTGGAGGAAGGCATCGACTTCGGAGAAGGGGGCTGCTGTGTCGGGTGTGAAACGCCTGATCTCTCCCCGGAAGGAGCGGACCTCCAGCCAACTCCGGGTCGTCGCAGTCGGGAGCGCGTGCAGGAGCGCCTTGAGATCGGTGGATCCGAAGACCTTGAAGGTCCGCGTCCGCCCGTAGTGGGACGGTTCGACATCGAACCTGAGGTCGACCGTCGGGTGCGGCTGACGGCTCCAGTCGCTGTAAGGCAGTCCACCGTGACCGTGGATACGCGCGTCGACGAGGACTTCCGGATCCGCGTCGCCGATCTCGCAGTCGAAGACCGGGAAGGCTGTCGCGACGCGAGCGGCGATGGCTGGAAACGCGATGCAGGTCTGGCCGAGTGCCGGCGCGCAGAACAAGGCGTGACTGAAGGGCCCCACCGGCTCGGGCAGCCGCACCTTGTGGTGGGACCGCCCGTCGAAGGGCAGATCACGCTGAGTGCCGAGGAAGGTCAGGAAGGACGACACGGTCGCGGGGTCGTGGCTGTCTGCGCGTACGGTGAAGTGAACGGCGCTACGCCCCTGGTCCCGCAGGACGAAGTACTCGTGAAACCTCACCGGGTGGTCCGGGGTGTGGCTGCGGCGGTACGTCTCCTCGAAGCCATCGACCGGCAGATACTCCGGGACGGTGGCATGCGGCCGGGTGCTTGCCTTGATCACGTCGAGGACCGGCGTCTGCTGGTCGGGTTCGACGGTGCCGATCGGCGCCTCGACCTCGACCTCGACCTCGACGAAGCCCTTGCGCAGCCATTCATCGATCTTGCGCCTGGCGTGGCGACGGGCGTGCTCCTCGTCGTTCAGCGTCGACGTGCTCGCCTTGCCGCTGGTGCCTGTCGCGCCCCAGCGGAGGAAGCAGCGGATGCCTTCCTGGCGAATCTCCCGATACTGGGTCTTGGCCCCCTGCGGGAGCTCGAACCGACGTCGGCCCGTCACCATGTCCTCCAGCAGACTGTGAACCCGGGGACAGCGCCGTACGTCTCCAGGGCCGTCCTCCGGCCGACACATTATCCCGTGAGTGCTCGCTCTCCGGGTCCTGGACGACGAGCAGGGCGGACCGTCAGGTCTGCGGACTGTCCAGGGGATCCGACGCGGCGGCGGCCGGTTCCGCGAGGCGGAACAGTTTCTCGGAGGTACCGAGCTTGCCGGTCAGGCGAATGACTCGGCCGAGCCCTCTCGGCATGATCCTGACGCGCATGGTCACCTTGGCGTCGACGGGAGCGCCCAGGGGCGCGTCGACGAGCAGCCGCAGTTCCTCGTTGACGTGGAGGAATTCCTGGTCCGAGGCTCTGAAGTCCCAGTAGGCAGTGGTGAATCCGACGCCCGAGGAGGTGATCCGGGGGCAGTAGACCGTCCTGCGCCGGGTGATCTGAGGCGTCAGTTCCGCGCCGACGAGTGAACTCGCCACCTGGAAGGTGAGACCGGCGCCCATCGTCGTTTCGATCTCGACCGGATGCTCTCCGTCGACGAGTACCGGCGACATGTCCGCCACGACGGTTCCTCGCGAAGCTGAGAGGTCGACGACGAGTCGGGACCAGCGCACGACGGATTCAGGGTGCGTCTGGATCACGAAGATCAACGGCACGTCGTAACCGCTGCGGCCGGGAAGGGAATCCTCCACCTGGCGGACCGGACCGAGGGCGAGCCCGATACGGGTCGCCCGGCGCAGCAGCGTGATCGTCGCCTCGTCGATCGGCGCCAGTTGCCGGTCGGGCTCGTGTTCCTCCACGACCGGCTCGACCATGTCGAGCAGCTCGTACCCTTCGGGGAGTTCCGTGTGCGTCCGCATGTCATCCTCCGTCTCGGGGTGTGGGGCGAGTGGGTGCACGCCAGTCGCCGAGGAGGCAGAACGCCGCCCAGCGGTCGATACGCTCGTCTCCGGCACGGTCGCGTGCGGCGAGCATGGCCGCGCGCAGAGCGTGTGCGGGGGCCGCTCCGCCGAGCGTCAGGTCGTGGAAGTCGCCCATGATGGCGGCCGTGGTGGAATCCGGTACCCGCCACAGGCTCATCACGAGGGAGCGCACTCCGGCGAAGAGGAGCGATCGGCTGAGGCCGAGGGTCTCGTCCGTCCGGCTGGTGCGGCTCACGCCCGTCTCGCAGGCCGAGAGGACCGCGAGTCGGACGCTGTGCCAGTCCTGCTGCAGGATGTCCCGGGCGGTGAGGACTCCTCCCGCCAGGATCAGGCCGGAGGAGAGCGGGTCGTCGGCGTCGAAGTGGGCGTGACAGGCGGCGTGGAAGACCGAGGTGTTCGGGACGCGGAGCAGGACCTCCTCCCGTGTGGCCGTGTCTCCCAGGAGGGGAACGGTCCCCAGTCTGCTGCCCAGCGCGACCGCTTCCGTACGTGCGTACGGAAGGTCGAGGCCGGGGTCGCCGAGGACCACGGCGTCGGTGCCGGTTCCGGGAGGGCGGTGGTTCATGGTGCGCAACAGGGAGACGGTCGGCAGACGGCCGATGGGGTTGCGGTCCAGGAGGGTGGGAAAGCCGTCGACGGAGAGGGCGTGGAACGGTACGTGGTGGAGGGCGCCCGTAGGGCAGATCAGTAGGGTCTGTCCGGGGCTCGCCACCGCCGTGAGGGGGGCGACGAGGGGCGCCAGGACGTGCTGGAAGAGGCCGGGCATGTCTTCGGCCATTTCCCGGACCTGTCCCGCGCTTCCGAAGTGGTCCTCGATGAAGCCCAGCATCCGCGGTCCGTCGGCGTCGATGTGCGCCACCCGGAGTCCGGTCTCCGCGCCGATGGTGAAGACGACGATCTGTCCGTCGTCCAGGATCGCGTACGAGGCCACGACGGCCGACTCGCCGGCGAGTTCACTGATCACATCGGCGGGAGTGAGAACGTCGGCCTGTCTGATCGCGGCGTACTCGGCGGCTTCCGCGCCGCATTCCGCCATGCGGGCCCACAAGGTGGTGAGTTCGCCGGTCAGCACGTGGTGACGCGTCCAGTCGACCGCGCCACCGCGTTCGACCTCGGTGCGAGCACTCAGCAGTTCGGCTTCCCGGTCGAGGAGCGGTGGCGGGACTCCGACGGGTGCTCGGAGCCGGGCGGTGCTCATCGTGTCGAGCAGCGCGCGGGAGCGCTTTCTCTCGGACGCGGTGTAGGCGGCGATCACGTGTGACTCGGGGTCTCCGTCCGAGCGGCTCGCCCGTTCGAGGCGGTACCGGGTGAGCAGCTCGAAGACGGTGACCCGCTCGTCCTGGATGCGCATGCGCAGGTCCGGGTCGGGTTGGGCAGCCCGTACGAGGTCGGCGAGGCCGGTGCCGAGTTCCAGGACGTCCGTGGCCGTGTAGAGCTCGCCGTACTCCCAGGCGGAACGTGCCATCGGCATGATGACGTCCCAGGCACGCTCGACGGCGACGATACGGCGCCCGGTGCGTGCGGTGGGTTCACCCCGAGGGGCCCAGAAGAGCGGTTCCCCGATGGTGCCGGGCACCGAGGACAGGGCCAGCACCTGCTCGTACGCCAGGGTGTCGTGGCCGAGGTGCGGCCAGCGTTCGAGTATCTGAGCCGTGGCGATCCAGTCCGTCGCCAGGCGGTTCGCGTTGCCCGCGTTCAGTTCCCGGGCGGTGGCGAGATGGTGCAGGGCGCGGCGGGGCAGGCCGAACCAGGTGAGCAGGCGCCCCAGGTTGTGGTGTGCCGTGGCCAGGGCCACCGGTACGGGACTGAGGGCCGCTTCCCTTTCGGCGAAGCGTTCCGCGGCGAAGAGACGCTGCAGCGCCAGCTCCATGTCGCCGTCCCGCAGGTACGCCGTCATTCCTTCGGTGACGAGGTCCACCACTCTCTGGTGGTCGGTGACCGGGCTGCCGTTCTCGCGTTCCCGCCGCAGCCGGGTGTAGTGCTCGGCTCCGGCGTCGTCGCCGCTGCGGCGGGCCGCCGCGGCCAGTGCTTCGTACTGGCCGGCGCGTCGTGGGCGATCGTCGAAGTGGTCCATGCCGATCCGCTGACTTCTTCCCGTGCGGGCGCGCTCGGCTTCGTCGGTGTCGGCCCACTGCTCGGCGGTCTTGAGGAGGTCGTACGCCTCGCTGTAGCGGCCCAGTTCCGTGTTGACCCCGGCAAGCTGTTCCAAGGCTTCGGCGAGACACCGGGCCTTGCCCCGGTCGTCGGGGTCTCCCTCAGGCCATGGGTCGTCGAGTGCCTCCGCGATCTGAACACCCCGGCGGGCGAGCAGCAGTGCCCGCTCCGGGTCGGTGCCCCTGGCCGACCATTGGTGGACCAGCACCGTGAGCCCGGTCAGTGCGGCGGGCCAGTGCTCGGGGCCGTCGTCCACGAGCCAGCGGGCGAAGTCCTCGTCGTCGGCGAGGCGGTCGAGCATGGAGCCGATGGCGGGCTGATCGCGCCTCAGGGATTCCTCCACCCGAGGGGGGAGGTCGGCTTCGATGCCGGGCCCCACGGCGAAGGCGGCGGTGGGGATGCCGGGCCGCGGGGTGGCGGTGTGCCGATGTTCCTCGGCGTGCGCGGAACCGGAAGGCGGAGCGGGCGGCGCCGGAGGTGCCGCACCGGCCGATGACGGAAGCTGTTCGAGGGCCTGCCTGGCCCCTCCGTAGTTCGGGTCGAGAGCGAGTGCGCGCAGGTAGCAGGAACGCGCTGCCTCCGTCGCGCTCGCGCCTCGCTCCGCGCGAAACGTGTCACCCAGGAATCGCCAGGCCATGGGCGTCTCCGCCACGGCCAGCGACTCCTGGAAGTACACCCGCGCCGAGGCCATGCACCCGATGACGAAGTACACGTCACCGAGTGCGAGGAGGGCCGTGTAGCTCTCGGGGTCGACGTCCAAGGCCCGCTGGTAGCAGCCGGCCGCCTCCGCGTACGCACGCCGTTGGAAGTGCTCTTCTCCCTGCTGGATGTGCTGTGCGGCCTCCCTGTGGGCACGGGTGGTCAGTGGCACTCCCAGGAGTCGCGCCACGGCGGCCGCCAACAGGGGTTCGCTCTCGGCCAGTTCGGCCAGCTGCTGGGCTCCGTCGGGGTTTCCCGCGATCATGGCCGCGAAGATCTGGGGCTTGATCTCTCCCGGAGGGAGCGTGCCCATGTCCGGAGAGATGGTCAGCCGCCCGTCCTCGAGACGTGCGAACGCCCGCTGCGCCGTGGGGGCTGCCGGTCCTCTGGTCGGCATCAGGTCACCGAGACCGGCGCCGGTCAGGCGTCTGAACTCGCTGTCCCACAACCCGGCTTCCGGAGAGCCTTCCTTCACGAGCAGGATGGTCAGTTCCTGGAGGATGCCCTCCTCGCCGGCGATCGGCGGATCCGACAGGCGGGATCGCAGAAGGGCGATCGCCTCATCCGCACGGTCGGTGCGAGAAAGAGCCTTCGCCACGGCGACCAGGCGCTCTCCGTCGTCAGGGTTCTCGGCGAGCAGTCCGTTGTGTATCCGAAGGGCCCGATCCACATCCCCTGCGTCGTCGAAGTGGTCCGCGAGTCGTTTCCGGAACGGCGCGGCCGGGGCCACCGGGACGATGAGCCGGTCTCCCACCACGGCCCAGGCCATGGCCCAATCGACGTCCCCGTCCGCGAGGCCACGCTGCAACTCGCCGAACCAGGCGTGGATCAGCGCCATGAGGGCACCTGCGGGACGTTGTTCCAGCCATGAATCAGCCAGGTCCGCCATCGCGTCCGGATCGGCGGTCTGCGTCATCTCCTCGACGACGTGGAATGCCTCGTAGCGCATGCTGAACGCCAGACGCACATCCGAGAGTCCCCCTCCCGTCCACGACTCCAGCGTGTCGAAGACCGGCCCGACCGCCTCCAAGATCCCGGGGAGGTCAGCACGGTGCGCCTCGGTTCCGCAGGTCACCATGCCCAACGACCCGAGCAGACAGGCGAGCCCGTCGTCCGCCTGCAGGCCTTGCTGTTCGGCAAGGGCGAATTTCCGATGGGCCTCGGCCCGGTCTCCCGCGGCATCCGCCTCGATGGCCCGCAACAAATGGGCCTGACCTGAGAACGTCTCTTTCACACGACGGGCTTCGTCCCACTCCGCCGAGGAGCCGACAGCCATCCCGGCGACGAACGATTCCAGTACAGCGGCCATCAAGTCCGCGTCCGACCGGGTGTTCCACGGATCCTCGCGGGTCGCACCATAGGCGAACGCGTTGATCACCAGCTCGGTGCGCTCCTCAACTCCAAGAGCTGCCAGGGCGTCCCGTCGCTCCCGGGGCGCCAGCATCGACAAGCGGCGGAGTTCCTGCTCGACCGTCGCGGGGTCCCCGCTCTCCCGCTCTCCGAACCGGCTGTACATGGAACGAGCCAGAACTTTCAGCATCGCATGACCGAGCACGACTCCCCCGCCCCGTGTTCTCCCCATGAACCCTCAGCAGTCTGCTCTCACAGACGAATGGGCCACGCGCGTAGTTCCCCCTCTGTTCTTCACGGTCCCTGCGTCCGGCCCGGAGGCCGACGCTCCCGTGGAACCGCCGGCGTCCGGGCACGTGGGACCGCCGGCCTCCGGCACGTGCGGCTGTCGGTGTGGGGACTGGGGTTACAGGCCGCCGGTGAACAGGAGCTTGTCGGGGGTGACGGCGCTGAGGTTCGTCAGCAGGCCCTTGGTGGAGTTGCCGTCGAGCCAGGCGCCGACCTCCGCCGGGTCCGCCGGTCGGGTGTTCCGCCTTGTAGAGCACGGCGACACCGATCACGTGCGGGGCGGCCATGGAGGTGCCGTTCTGGGCGACGGAGCCGCCGCCGATGCGCGCCGACACGACGTCCTGGCCGGGCGCGAAGAGATCGACGCACCGGCCGTGGTGGGAGAAGGACGCCTCCTCGTCCCGCGCATGCGGGCGGATGCGAACGCTGTCGCCGGGGCGGTGATAGCGAGGACCGTCAGGGCGGCGGTGGCGCTCACCAGAGCGAAACTGGTACGCGTGTTCAAACGGTGAGCGCATCATGCAGAGATGATCACTTTCTATGACATCTCGGATGATTACGGCGTATGCCGCGAATATTACTGAAATGCGCTTCACCGAAGTGGCTCCATCAGCCCGAACGGGGCACTCCGGGCTCTTCTCAGGGCTTGCGCCCGGTGCCGGACATCTCGTCGGAGCGGCCTGCGCGACGAGGTCCACCACCGGAAATGTGAGCCTCACTCCCCGCCGTATGCCATTGCCCGGGAAGCGACTTGCTCACCACGCGGGGCGCCGCGGACGGCCGGCACCCGCCTCCGGAGTCACTCCGCTCCGGGACTCCCGGCCGCGAGCCCGCGCCGGAGAGCGGGTGTCGTCGCACTCGCTCCTCACCTTTCGTTCACCTACATAAGGGTAAACACCGTTGCGATCTCGTTAAACGTTTACTTCTTGACGACAATGTGGCGGCCGAGTTGACTTCGTGCCACCTCGGCCGCAACGTCGCGGCCTCGTCAGGGAGGCAACCCCACATGAACGCGATGACGCGTCGCACCGTCATAGCCACGGCCACGGTCTCGATGGCCCTCTCGCTCGCCGCCTGCGGCCAGGCCAGCGGCGACGACGACAGCGGTGACAAGGGCAGCTCGACCAAGATCGGCCTGCTCCTTCCCGAGAACAAGACCTCGCGGTACGAGGCACTGGACAGACCCCAGTTCGAGAAGGCCGTCAAGGGCGCCTGTCTCGCCTGCGAGGTCGTGTACAACAACGCGGTCTCCGACGTCGTCAAGCAGAAGCAGCAGTTCGACCAGCTCGTCGCCGGCGGCGTGAGGGTCATCGCGCTCGACCCGGTCGACGCGACCAAGGCCGCCGGCTGGGTCAAGGATGCCAAGGCCAAGGGCGTCAAGGTCGTCGCGTACGACCGCGCGATCGAGGGCGCGGACGCCTACGTGAGCCACGACAACAACAGGGTCGGCGAGCTCCAGGGCGAGGCCCTCCTCGCCGCGCTGGGCCCCAAGGCCGACGACGCCGACATCGTGATGATCAACGGCGACGAGAAGGACCCGAACGCCGGCCTCTTCAAGTCCGGCGCGCACAACGCCCTCGACGGCAAGGTCGGCAAGATCGCCTACGAGGCCTCCGGCCAGTGGGACCCGAAGATCGCCGGCGAGAAGATGTCCGCCGCGATCTCCTCGGTCGGCAAGGACAGGATCGCCGCGGTCTACTCGGCCAACGACGGCATGGCCGGGGGAATCGTCACCGCCCTCGAGAACGCCGGCATCAAGGGCATCCCGGTGGGCGGCCAGGACGCCGAGATCGCGGGCATCCAGCGCATCGTCGCCGGTACCCAGACCTTCACCATCTACAAGAGCCCCCTGGAGCTCGCCCCCAAGGCCGCCGAGGTCGCGGTCGATCTGCTGATGGATCTGCCCCTCCGCGCCAGGACCGAGACCAACGGTGTCCCGTCGCACCTCCTCGACCCGGTGGTCGTCGACAAGACGAACATCCAGTCCACAGTCATCGAGGAGGGCATCTACACGGCCGCCGACATCTGCACCCCCGAACTCGCCGCCAAGTGCACCAAGCTCGGCCTCAAGTAACCCCCGGCCCACACCCGTAGGAACCAGGCCGTCAGCCCCCGCCGACGGCCCGCCGCCCTTGCGGCCCCGCTCCCCCGCCCTCGCGCACCGCCGACGCCTCCTCATGGCAGCCGCCACGGCCGGACTCGATGTCACAGTGGTGAGGTCTCGATACGGCGAAGGTGTGCCCGGAGCGGTCCGCCTCCCCTGCCTCCGGCCCTCGGCCGACCCGGAAGCCGCTGTCGGTCCGGGGGCCGGACGTGCTCGGTGTCGACGACGCCCTGGCCCTCCTCAGGCCGAGCACCCATCGCCAGCCCGAGCCGGCGGGCGGATCCTGACGGCGCCCCCTCCTGTGACCCCTGCCCGATGGTCGTTGAGGTAGCCGTCCAGGTCGCGGCCGTTCGCCGAGGCATGCTGTTCGAGGACGACAAGGGCCTCCTCAGGGCGTCCGGCGTCGGCGAGCAGCTCGGCGATGTGCGGCGCGGTGTACGAGGTGGCTCCCTCCGGGTGGGCAGGGGGTCATCGAACTCGTCGACGAACGCCGGCCCTCGCGAGGCGGAGAGCCGCGCCGTCCATGCCGTACGACAGGCGAAGGAGGAGACGGTCATGACCGCCGACAGCGCCAGGTACGGCAAGCCGTACGCCGAGACCGGGGCGCTTCCTCCGTCCTCCCGAATGGGCTGGTGCGGGGCGGTGGCGCTGGTCAGGGACGTAGGCCTGCGATCAGGGCAGAGGTGACGACGTGGTCGGCGGGGCCGGTGTTCCAGTTCGCGTTGATCGGACTGACGGCGATCCGTCCGGCGCTGACGGCCTCCAGGTCACCGCCCTTCGCGGGCGAGCGCAGGTCCACCCTCACCTCGGCCTTCCAGGTGCCGTCGCCGGAGTCGGTGAAGTCCGGTTCGAGGATCGTCTGCGCGTCCTGGAACGTGGTCGACACGCCCACGGCGGTGCCCCTGCCGTCGGTGCCGACGACGGGATGGTTCACGTTCAGACCGACACCCTTGGGCAGCAGCGGACCCGACTTCGCCCGTACACGGAGCCGGTCGATGAGCTTGACGGCGAAGTCGAGCGTCGGGCCCATCGCGTTGACGGTGGTGACCGGGTCGGGCACGGAGACGCCGCCTGTGCTCAGCGCGATGGCAGGAACGCCCGACTCCACGGCGACGACGGCGCCGCCGACCGTACCGGAGTGGGTGGCGAGCCCGGCGACGTTCGGCCCGAAGTTGGTGCCGGACACCACCAGGTCGGGAGCGTCGCCCCCGAACACCTCGGAGAGTCCGAAGGCCACCGAGTCTCCGGGGCTTCCGTCGACGGCCCAGACCTTCGGCTCGGGGTGCTTCACCGTGATCGTGGGGGCGCTCGACATCTTCGTACCCGCACCGCTCTGGTTGGTCAGCGGGGCGACGATGGTGACGTCGTGCCCGGCGGCGGTGAGCCGCTCGAACGCCGTGCGGATGCCGGGCGCGTTGTAGCCGTCGTCGTTGGTGAGCAGGATCCGCAGCGGGGCCACGTGCGGCCCGGGCCGCGCGGCCGTCGGGCCGGTCTGCGGCGAGGTGACGGTCGGTGCGACGGCGCCGGCGGGCGCGGTTCCGGAGAGGACCGCGGTGCAGAGGATCAGCATGGCCGGCGGCAGAACGCGCATGTGTCTCACAGGATGCTCCTTGGAAGAGGGAGGACAGGGTGCTGGTGGGGAGAGGGGAGGGGCGAAGGTGGTGGCGCTGATGTGACTGATGTAGCTGGTGCAGCTGTTGTGGCCAATGGGGGTGCTGGGGACAGGGCAGGTGGTGGGACTCGTAAGCCTTGTGCAGCAGCGAGGGTGGTTGACGAAGAACCGGCAGGCACCTGGCCCTCGGCATGCGCCCGCCCGCCGGAGCAAGGGCGCCCGGGCCGCGGCGGCGCCGACGATGACCGGCGCAGACAGCGGCCGGCGCGGGCGGCCGTCGGTGATGACCGGCGCCGGCAGCGACCGGCGCGGGCGGCCGTCGGCGCGGTCTGCTGCCGCACCCGATCCCGACTCCCACGAGCGGGAGGTCCGGGCGACCGCCGACACCGAGTGCAGGCGACGCGGGCTGCAGCGGCACGCGCAGCAGCCGACGCCGGCTACCGCCGACGCGAACCGGCCGGGGTCAGCGCACGCCGCGGATCGGGAGGATGGCGAGCGCGCCGATCAGCGACAGGGCGCCGCCTGCCAGGAAGAGCGGGGTGTACCCGCCCAGGCCGGTGACGATGGCGGAGGCGACGAACGGCGCGATGATCTGCGGCCCGGCGTTCGCGACGTTGAGGACGCCCATGTCCCGGGCCGCGTCCTGCGCCCGGGGCAGGACCAGGGTGACCAGCGCGGTGTCGACGGCCATGAAGCAACCGAAGGCGAGGCCGTTGAGGGCGCTGAACACGAGCATGCCGGTCCAGGTCGGGCTGGCGACGGGCACCACCATGACCAGTCCGGCCAGCGTGGCGGACACGCCGACGAACACCTTGCGGCGGTTCCAGCGGTCGGACAGTAGTCCGCCGACAACGGTGGACAGCGCCACAGCGACCATCGAGACCGGCGCGAGGATCGCCATCGCCGCGGGCGGGTTCAGCCCCGCGGGGAGCGCGATGAGGTCGTCCAGGATGTACAGCTGGTAGCCGACGACGGAGAAGTAGCCCAGGACCATCAGGGCGCGGCCGATGAAGGCCCATCGGAAGTCGTGGTTCGCCAACGCGGAGAGGAAGGCGGCGAGTTGGGTTCCCTTCCGGGTTTCCGCCGCGGGCTCGGCGCGAGGTGTGTCGCGCAGAGGACGGAGAGGAGCAGCGCGGCGACGGCGACGATCGCACCGAAGATCAGGTAGCCGGTGCGCAGTTGGTCCGTGGTCTGCGAGGCGATGAGGACGCCGGCGGTTCCGCCGATCGGCATGCCGAGGCCCACCAGCGCCGACGCCGTCCCGCGACGGGCCGCGGGGACGCGGTCCGGCACGATCGCGGTGACCGCCGCCTGGTACGTGTTCATCGTCGCCTGGACCAGACACCAGCCGATGCCGACGAGCAGCGCGGTGGAGACGTTCCCGAGGAAGGCCAGGGCGATCAGCGCACCGGTCGCGCCGCTCAGGATCCAGGGATTGCGGCGGCCGCTGCGGTCGGAGAGGGCGCCCGCAATCGGGTTGAAGGCCGTCGCGAAGATGGCGCTGATGCCGCCGATCAGGCCCAGGACGGCGACCTTGTCGTCGGGTGCGATCGCGGCGACCTGGGTGGGCAGGAGGACGGAGCCGACTCCCATGTAGACCGCCATCATCGCGGAGTTGGCGACCAGCAGCAGGGGCATGAGCCCGCGCTGGCGCGGAGCTTCCTGTTCCGAGGTGGTGGCGGTGTCACCGGTGGCGGTGTCACCAGTGGCAGTGATTCCGGTGGCGGTGTCACCGGTGGCAGTGATTCCGGTGGCGGCGGGCGGATCGATCGGATCGGTGAGCTCGTTCGTGGCCATGACGACTCCTGGGAGGACGGAGCGGGGAGGTGGGGTGCGGCGGAGCCGCATCGGGTGGGGTGCGAGCGGGTGAGGCACCGGTTCCGGGTACGCGGGTGGCGAGGGGCCGGATGAGGGGGACGTCGCGTGAGCGGTCGCGCGGGGCGACGGTGTCACCGAGCCGCCGCCGAAAATTGCGTCCGACACGATGTTGTTACACGTGTCACCCGCAGCGCTTGCACACTGTGTAGCACCCATCTTCAGCCTCGGCTAGGGCCTGCGACGGGTCGATGCGCAGATCGTGACAGAGGGGAGATGCGCACGTGGATCACGTGTAACCACGGCTCGGGCATGCTGACCAGGGCCATCGCGGCTCCCTGCCCTCTTGCCAATGCGCCAACGGTCACGCATCCGCAAGGCTCCGCGCCCATCGCGAGGACCTCATGGCCCGGACGCCACTCCGGCACGCAGGCCCTCGGCCCGCGTGTACGTGCAGGGTCCATGGGTCCACAGCCCTCCCCCGCACCCCTCGCCCGCCGTGCAACCCTCCGACCGGACGCCACCCGGGCCGCACCCCCTCCCGGTCGCACGAGCCTCCCGGAGCGCGACCTTCCGGCAGGACGCGCGCCTCTCCCCCACACCCTGTGACCGCCTCACCGCGTACCCCCACCGCTCCGGGCGGAAGACCGTGAAAGGCCCGCCATCTCGCGTACCTCCGACGCCCCCGTCTCTCGCGCCCCGCGCACCCTCCCCGGCCGCCACGTCACATCGGCACCACCACGCCGCACGCCCAACGCCGGAATCGCGCTCCTCGCCCTGTCCCTGCCGAGGGCTGCACACCCGCACCGGCGACCGCCCCTTCCTCCCGGGGCTCGACGACCGCTGGGCCGCTGTCGGGGAGCTTGCCCGTGACGCGTCGCCTGCACGGAACGGACACGTAGGGCCGGAGCCCGTGTCCCGTGGACCGCTCGCATGGATCGCGCGGCAGCCCCGCCACCTGCGCGGTCTAACTCGTGTAACCTCAGAGTGAACATCGGCACACCTCAGACACGAGCCGCGCAAGGAGCGTCACGGGACGTCATGGCAGAAGAAACCCCCGTCCCCGCCTCGATCACGAGCGCCGATGTGGCACGCCTCGCAGGTGTGTCACGGGCCACCGTCTCCTTCGTACTCAACAACACCCCGGGCCACCGCGTCAGCGAGAGCACGCGCGCCCGCGTCCTCGACGCGGCCGACCGGATCGGCTACGTCCCGCACGCCGCCGCCCGGTCGCTGCGCGCCGGACGTAGCAATCTCGTGCTCATGCCCGCGTCGATCTCCGCGATCGGCCGCCTCGTCAGCGACTGGGTCGACGACCTGCACGGCGAACTCGACCGTCACGGCTACACCGCCGTCCTCCACGCGGGTCGCTTCACCGACCCGGTGAACGCCGCCCGGGCCTGGGCCGAGCTGCGCCCCGCTGCGGTCGTCGCCCTCGACGGCGACCGGATCACCCGGCAGGCAGCCGAGTTGCTGCACCGGGCCGGGGTGCGCGGAGTGCTCGCCTTCGCGTCCCGGCCCGTCCCCGGCATCCACACGATCGGCTTCGACCACGCACTCATCGGCGCCACGGCGACCCAGCACCTGATCGCCCGCGGCCGGACCCGGATCGGCGTCGTCATGCCCCAGGAACGCGGGCTCGACGCACTCGCCCGGCCCCGTCTCGCGGGGGCGGAATCGGTGGCCGCCCGGCGCATGGCCACCGTCGCACCGCTGGAACTCGCCTACACCCGCGAATCGGCGACCGCGCTCGCCCGGCGCTGGGCGAGCCTGGACCTCGACTCCGTCTTCGCCTACAACGACGAGTACGCCGCGCTGCTCCTGCACGCGCTGCAGGCCGAGGGGATCTCCGTACCCGACGAGGTGGCGATCGTCGGCTCCGACGACCTCGTCCTCTCCGGGCTCCAGCAGCCCGCGCTCACCACGGTCCGTCTGGACCTGGCGTCGCCGGCGCAGATCGCGGACGCCCTGCACGAACTGATCGAGACCGGCTCGACCGCGCTCCTCCCCGCCATAGAGGCCGTCCTCGTCCACCGCCAGACGTCCTGAACGGCCGCCCGCGCCCCGCACAGGGGACGTACCTTCGACGGCGCCCGGGCCCGCGCAGGGCCGGGGCGCCGTCGACGTCCGCGAGGACGTGCGGCCCACACCTTCGGCCCGTCCGGTCGGGCGGAACGTGCTCACGGCCGGTCAGAACGCGTGCGTCGGTCGGTCCGTGCACGCGCGTCGGCCGGTCAGGACACGCGCATCGGTCAGTCCGTGCACGCGTGTCGGCCGGTCAAAGCACGTACGTCGACCGAGGTGCTCACAGTCGAATGCCGACCGACGACCGAACGACGAAGGTCTACGCTCGCCCCGTGACAGCGACATGGGAGCCCACGACGCCCGGCGTGCTTCGCCTGCCCTCGGGCCGGTTCATCCGCGGCCGGGGACTGCGCCGGCCACTCCCACCAGGCCCGCAGCCCACGTTCGCGCTGTACCTGCTGGGCCACCGGCCGCCACCCGTCGCGTGGGAGAACAGGTGGATCCGCTGGCCCGACTTCTGGCTGCCGTCCGACCGTGCGGCGACCGCCGACGCACTCCGCGAGGCATGGGCACGCGCCGAGGCCGAACGTGTCGAGATCGCCTGCGCCGGCGGACAGGGGAGAACCGGCACCGCCCTGGCCTGCCTCGCCGTGCTCGACGGGGTACCCCGTCAGCGCGCGGTCGCCTACGTCCGGGAGCACTACGCCCGACGCGCCGTCGAGACCCCCTGGCAACGCCACTACGTCTCCCGATTCCAGTGACGGAGTCCGTTGTTGACGAGCCACCGGCCCGAAGGCACCTCACCGGCCGGTGAGCCTTCCCTGTCGCCGTACTGAGGCCTGTCCGGCGGATCAGGAGACCGTACTGCGTACCTCCGACAGCCGAGGACTGCAGGTCCCATGCTCCGCCGGCCGGGCCCTACGGAACCGTGGGCGCGGTGTCCGGTGCGGCTGCGGCCGCCCCCCGGCGGTCGCGAGCGGCTTCGCGGGCGAGCGCCGGAGCACAGAGCCACCACGCCAGCAGGCCCGCGCCCGCACCGGCGGCCGCACCGGCAGCCGTGTCGGTCAGCCAGTGCGCGTGAAGCCACGTGCGGCTCCACATCATGGCCGACGTGAACACGACTCCGCCGAGCCACCATGCCCGCCGCCGCGCGGCCGGGACCAGCAGCACCCCGACGAGTACGACGAGCAGCGCCGCCCCGGCCGCGTGGCCGGACGGGAACGAGCCGTGGTCGACCCGGACCAGCGGATTCGCCGGTCGCGGCCGGTCCACGAGGTACTTGAGGCCCTGGACCACGAGCAGATTGCCCGCGAGATAGACGCCGAGCAGGAAGCCGACGGACACCCAGCGCCCCCGGAGGAGCAGGAGGAGCAGCAGAGCGAGCGGTACGACGATGCCCAGGGGGCCGCCGAACCAGTTCAGGACAGCCGCGAGGACGGCGTACGGGCCGTCGTGCGGGCCGCCCATCCAGGACAGCCACTGATCGTCCAGGCCCTGGAACGGAGGGTTGGCCGGGTCGGTCCGGACGACGAAGGCGGGCAGCGCGGCGGAGCCGAGCAGCAGGAGCCCTGCCGCGAGGACACCGGGCCGACGCGCTGACCCCGCCTCGGGCGACCTGCCAGAGCTGGGTGAACCGTCCGCGTCGGACGGTGTGTCCGAGCCGGACGGCACGGCTGAGCCGGATGACTTGTCCGAGCCGGACGGCGTAGCCGAGCTGGAGGAGCGGTCCGAGCCCGACGGTGTCTCGGCGGAAGGCGGCCTCTCCGCGAGGAGCGGCCTCTCGGTCCGGAACGGTCTCTCGGAGTGCGGGGAAGGGGTGGCCGGGTGGATGGACATGAGTGCCTCTCGCGACCGCGGGGATGGCCGCGGTTCTTGGGTTGGTCGGCGTATCCGCAGAAGCTGCGGAACGGGCCTCTCGACGGCCCGACTGCCGACGGCAGCGGAGAAAGAGGGGGATGTCGCAGCGGGAAGGACGGGGGAAGGAAAGGCAGGCTGGAGGGGCGGCGGCGGTCGGGTGGTCGCGTCCGGGGAACGTCTGATCCCCGAGGCCAGCCCCGGGACCAGTCACCGTCACCCCGTCACCCCACCGCCCCACCACCTCAGCCCTTCGCGTCCAAGTGACGGGCCAGGAAGGTGACGCTTTCGGCGACGATCCCCGTGATGTCCGCCGAGCCGAGGAAGATGTGATCGGCCCCCTCGACGGGTCGCAGGGTCACCTCACCGCCCGCCCCCGCGAGTGCCTCGGCGAGCACCTCGCTCTGGCTGTACGGCACCAGGCCGTCCCGTGTGCCGTGGATCAGCAGGAACGGCGGCGGGGTCGAACTCGCCGCGTACGTCACGGGGCTCGCGGCCCGGGCCAGGGCCGGGCGCTCCGCCTCGGTGCCGCCGAGCAGGGCCTCGTAGGGATCGGGGAAGTCGCCGCCGGGGAGCATCCCCGGCAGGGGCTGTCCGGCCAGGGCGGCGAGGTCGGATACCCCGTACCAGTCGACGACCGCCCGGACGCCCGTGTCCCCGGAGCCCACCCCGTGCGTGCCCTCCAACGCCTCGGCGTCGGCGGTGTCCGGGCCGACGAGTCCGGCGAGCGCGGCCAGATGGCCGCCCGCGGACTCACCCCAGACGGCGATCCGGTCCGGGTCGATGCCGAGGTCGGCGGCGAATCGGCGGACGTAGCGGAGGGCGGCCTTCACATCGTGCAGCTGCGCCGGGAAGGGGGCTTCGAGGCTGTGCCGGTAGTCGATGGAGACGAGCGCGAGCCCGGCGGTCAGGACCGATCCGTGCAGCAGAGCGGCCGGCACGGTCGGCGGCGGGTAGCGGCGGTCGCCGTCCAGCCATCCTCCGCCGTGGATCCAGACGACCGCGGGGAACGGCCCTTCGCCAGCGGGCACCTGGACGTCGAGGAGCCGCGGGCGGTAGCCGGGCGTGGTGGCGTAGGTGACCCCGTGGAAGTGGCGCACGCCGTGCTCGTCCGTCACGGGCGGCACCGGGGGCTGGTACGGCGGGGGCGGCCAGGTCATGTCGGCCGGGTCGAGCTCGGCCAGGTGGGATGGTGTCATTGCGGCCCTTCTGCCGGCCCGGGGCTCGGTGCGCTTTGTGAGAAATGCTTGCGCCCGATGCCCGGGGGACATAATGAGTTACACGTGTCAGCAGAACCCTAGCGACGCACTTCGGCCGACGACAAGCCCAACGGCCACCCGAGCCGCACATTAGTTACACGAGTTAGCGGCCGCCTGCGTTGCGTATCCCCTCCTGGGAGCACGCCGTGCCCCCCGCCCCCACACATCGTGCTCGACCCGCGCCTGCGGCACGTCCCCGAGGCCTCAGTCGTGCTTCCTCAGGACCGAGGCCGCAAGACCGAGCCGGCCGCGCCTCGAACAGGAACGAGAGACGAGACAGGCACCCCCCGGCCGTGGAGCAGCGTCCTGAGCGACTGGGCCGCGTCCTGCGCGGAGGTGACGGCGGTGGCCTCCGTATCGCTGATCCGGATCGTGGGAAGCCAGCCGTGCAGGGGTGGCAGCAGGTCCGCCAGCGCATCCCTGAACGCGCGTTGCCGATGGCGCCCTCCCTCACCGGGGAACAGCGGTGGTCTCGGCCTGGCGAAGCCACCACCGCGCTCCTTCCCGGTACGGGTGTGACAGCGGGCCAGCCATTGCGAGGCGTCGAAGCCGATCCGCACACCTGCCGGATAGTGCTCCAGAGTCAGGGCACGGGCCGCCGTGAAGTGCTGCTCCTCGTCGACCTCCAGGATCTGCCGGTCCCCGTTCTCGTAGGTCAGGAGAACGTCCAGCCTGCGCCCTTCACGAGGAGGGGCCAGTTCGGGGAGGACCAGGCCGGTGAGGGCCCCGTAGATCGCCGACGCCGTCTCCCACAGGGCGAGGCACTCGATCCTTCCGGGGCGCCGCAGCCAGGGCGGGCACCTCTCCGAGTCGATCTCCGCCCTCACCGTCTCGGCCAGCAGCCGGGTGACGCCGTCCTGCACTTCCCTCACACCCGAGCCCCCTCACTCGATCGGCTGCCCCCGAGTCTGCCGACCCCCTCATCCGTTGCCCAGAGCCTGCGCGTACTCGACGAGTTGGCCCTCCTGGTCCCCTGTCAGGTGCCGGACCAGCCCAGGTTGCGGAGCGCCGGCATCCGGAGAAGGGGCGAGCCGAAGCCCGGCGGATACTGCTCGTACGGGCGGGGCCGCCAAGGGGTGAGCGTGCCCGTCGGCGCGGTCAGCGCGCGGGCACGGGTGCGCAGCAGCCGCCGCCCGGAGGAGGGCAGCTCCAGGGAACGCGCCACCAGGGAACTGGGGGCTCCGGCCGTCTCGTCGAAGAGCCACGCGGTCTCGGGTACGGGAAGGTCCGCGACGAGCAGGAGGTCGTGGACGCGCAGCCCGGTCCGCTCCGCGATGCGGCCGAGTGACTCCTCGGCCGGCGGCCACACCGCCGGGAGACCGACCGCGGCCGCGAGGCGCGCCAGTCGTATGTCGGGGTCGGGGTAGGTCGAGGTCTCCATGGCCATCACGGCTTCGGTCGAGGGTGTGCGGTACGAGAAGGGACCGTAGACCGTGTTCGGTGTTCGGTGTTCGCCCGGTCTTCGGCGAGCGGTCCTCAGGGCACGGTCTTCCGGCGAACGGTACTCCGCGACCGGCCTCGACGACTGATCCGCCCTGATCGGCCTTCGACGACTGTCTGCCGTGGCCGGCCTGCGGCGACTGAGCCGCAGGGGACACTCTGGGGTCGCCCCCCCCCAGCGGCCCTGAGGGTTGGCGCGTGCTGCTCCATGTGAACGTGACCTTCGCGGCGCTCCTGGCAGTTCTGCTCGCCCTCGCCGCCGGTGTGGTCACCGTCGCCCGGCTCGGCCGCCCACGCGACACCCTGTTCGCCGGGGCCCGCGCCGCCATCCAGCTCGTCGCCGTGTCCCTCGTGATCGGCTGGGTGGTCCGCACGCTGCCCCTGCTGCTGATGTACGCGGTCGCGGGTCCGCACCGCCGGGCGCCGCGTCGTCCCCGTACCCGGTCGCGCCTGGCCGTGGACCGCGGTGCCGATCGCCGCGGCCGTCCTGCCCGTGGTCGTCGCACTGCTGCTCACCGGGGTCGTTCCGGCTCAGGGCATCGCGCTCGTCCCGGTCACCGGCATCCTCATCGGCGGCGCGCTCACCGCCACCGTGCCGGCGGGACGCCGCTCCCTCGACGAACTCGCCACGCGCTGGGGCGAGGTGGAGGCCGGCCTCGCGCTCGGTCTGGCCTCGTCGCCCTGCTCCTGGTCCAGGCCGGCGCCGCGGCCGTCATCCTGGAACTCGTCACGCGGGGCCGCCTCGTCCGACCCAAACCCTGAGGGCATGTCAGAACGCCTGCTCCACGCGAAGGTTCCCGAGCTGTCACGTCTTGAGGGGCGTGCGCGACGCTCCGTTATCCCTCGTGTCCCGTCGGCCTGGTCCACGGGTCCGAGTCCGAAGGCGCCGAGAGGGCCGCGCGGGCCGGATGCCGCGGGCCGAGGAACGTGGCGAGGCCCGGGTCACCGGGTGCCGGGCCGGTGACCTGGGGCCAGCCCGCCCGCTCGTAGAAGGCGCAGGTGTCCTGGGCCGCGGCCGAGGTCAGCAGCCAGCAACGGCCGTCGGCCCGGTCCTCCGTGACCGCGTGCAGCAGCCGTGCGCCGAGGCCGGAGCCGCGTGCGCGGGTCGAGACGGCGAGCTCGTCGACCTCGCGCGCCCCGCACAGCCAGTCGGTGGTGCGGCGCTCGCCCAGCGCGGCGGATATCAAGGCGTAGGCGCGGTCGGTGGGGAACGTCTCCGGGGTCGTCCAGGCCGTGGCCCAGCCGGCCACCCTGTCGCCGTCGAGGGCCAGCGCGGCGGCGAACCCGGGGCGGCGTACGTCCCCGGCGAGCCGCTCCAGGTAGATGTCGGCCTGCTCCGGCCCCTCCAGCCAGGGAGGGCTCCCGAACGCGTCCGCGTACACCGCGCGCACCCCGTCCGCGTACGCGAGCAGACGGCTTCCGGAGACCCGCTCGACGGTAGCCATCAGGCGGCCCGCGCCGACACCGGCGCCGACGGGGTCAGGGAGGCGTACTCCAGCGGGGCCGACGGGTCGACGGACACGTCCAGCGGGGCGGGTTCGGCTCCTGCGCGTACGAGGAGATCACCGACGGCCGCGATCATCGCGCCGTTGTCGGTGCACAGGGTCATGGGCGGGACACGCAGTCGGACACCGGCGGACGCGCACCGCTGCTCGGTGAGGGCGCGGACCCTGGAGTTGGCGGCGACGCCGCCGACCACGATCAGCGTCTTGACGTCGTACGTGCGGCAGGCCGCGAGCGCCTTGCGGCTCAGCACGTCGGCGACGGCCTCCTGGAGTGCGGCGGCACCGTCCGCGACAGGCAGGTCGAGCCCCTGCGCCCGGTGCCGCTCGACCCAACGGGCCGCCGCCGTCTTGAGCCCGGAGAAGGAGAAGGCGTACGGGTCGTCACCGGGTCGGGTCAGCGGCCGGGGGAAGGCGACGACGTTCGCGTCGCCGTCCCGCGCGGCCCGGTCGATGGCGGGACCGCCCGGGTAGGGCAGACCTAGGATGCGGGCGACCTTGTCGAAGCACTCCCCCGCGGCGTCGTCGAGCGTGTCCCCGAGGTGCAGGATCGGTTCGCGCACGAGGTCGCGGACGAGCAGCAGGGACGTGTGGCCGCCGGAGACGATGAGCACCACGCAGGGCTCGGGCAGAGGCCCGTGTTCCAGGGTGTCGGCGGCGACGTGCCCGGCCAGGTGGTGCACCCCGTACAGCGGCACCCCGGCCGCGTACGCGAGCGACTTGGCACCGGCCAGCCCCACCTGCAGCGCGCCCGACAGTCCGGGCCCCGTGGTGACGGCGACCGCGTCGATCTGGCCGAGCCGGAGTCCCGCACGGTCGAGTGCCTCCCGGACGACCGGGTCGAAGGACTGGAGGTGCGCCCGTGCGGCGATCTCCGGCACCACACCGCCGAACCGAGCGTGCTCGTCCATGCTCGACGCCACGACGTGCGCGAGCAGCTTCCCGTCCCGCACGATCCCCGCACCGGTCTCGTCGCACGACGACTCGATGCCCAGTACCACCGGCCCGCTCACCACAGCACCCCTTCTGCCTCACTTCACTACTTGCAATATATGTGCAGTAAGGTCCGACGGATGCCCTCGGAGGGGCCGGTGACGTGATCGGCCGTCCGGAACCTACTGCGGCACCGCGGGGAGGCTGCGGGGGCCCGTGCAGCGGGCGCCCGCCTCCTCCACCCGTCGGCGCAGTTCGCGGTCGGACGTGACGACCCGGCACGGCCGGCCGTTCGCCTCTCGGGCCAGTTCGGCGATCAGGTCGTCGCCGCTGCCCGGCGCCTCCTCGACCCGCACGCCGGGGACCGAGGCGACGCCCCGGGCACGGCCCTCCACGACCAGCACGATCTCGTACGGTCCCGGGAACGGTCCTTCGTCCGGACCGCCCGTCAGGGCGAGCCGGTCCCGCAGTCGTTCCGCGGCCCCGCGCCGGTCCCGCCACCAGCCGTCAGGCACCGATCCCACGACGTTGGCGCCGTCCACCACGAGCAGGGGACGGAGCGGCGGATCCTCAGAGCTCATCGGCCCAGGATGTCATCCCCAGCCCGGCAGGGCCGTGCCCCCGGCAGCCGGGGACAGGGCGGCTTCGCGTCAGCGCGCACGGCGCGGGAGCCGACCGCCTCGGCGCCGCGACTAGTCTGCGGGGCGGGGATCACGCACGCGACAGGGGGATCGGATGACAGCGGCGTTGACGGACGCGGCACGGAACTACTGGATCGACAGCCGCAGACGGGAAACCGACCCGCTGCAGCTCTCGGCGCGAGCAGCGGGAAGACTGACACCCGTCATCGCCGCCACCGTCGACGCCCTCGTGGAGCGTGGCATCGACCGCTCCTGGGTTCGCCTGGGCCGTGACGCCTCCCTGCCGAGCTCGTTCGGATTGGCGAACACCCACTGGGACATCGTCATCGCCAAGGACGAGACCATCGTCGGAGCGATCGAGTTCACGACGCTCTCCGGCATCTCCGCCTCGAAGAACCTCACCAACAGGATCCACGAGATGGCCTCGCGAGCCTTCTTCGCGCAGAGCGCCCACGGTCATGGCGGGCCGCCTCCGCAGCTGGGGCTCTTCATCATGCTGGAGCACAGCGGGGACAGGCGTGTGCGGCCCCGGCTGGAGGAGGCGTTGAGCCAGTTCCACAGCGAGGAGATCTACGACGAGATCGCTTACACCCACTACGCCGACGACGTACTGCTGGAGCCGAAGGCGGAGATGGCCGTCCGGCGGTTCGTCGACCGGATCAGCCGTCGGCTGCTCGCCCGCGTCGTGGGGCCGCTGGAAGAGATCCCCCCGTATCTGGAGGGCTATCGCGAGGTGATCGAGGCGGCCCAGGGCGTGAAGAAGGACTACTCCCTGGAGCGCATCCCGGTCGTCGGCGGGCAGGGCGAGGTGTTCCGTGGCGTCCACAAGGCATCGGGCATCCCCGTCGCGTTCAAGCGCCGCCTCTCCCAGGGATCGAAGGCGGGGGCCCGGATGAGGCGGGAGGTCGACGTCGCACGCCTGCTGAACGGACACCCGCATGTCATGCCGGTTCTCGACTTCGAGGCGCAGCACCACTGGTTCGTCATGCCTCTGGCCGACGCGACCGCGGAAGAGCAGGCTCATCATCTCAAGGACCCGAAGCAACTGCGCCGAATGATCGAAGCCGTGGCGTCGGCACTGGCCGAGGCCCATCGGCACGGCTGGCGCCACCGCGACATCAAGCCCTCCAACATCCTCCTGCTCCATGGGCGGTGGACGCTGGCGGACTGGGGCACCGTGCGTCGCCCCCGCGGTGCGACCACCTTCGCCGGTCGCACCGGCGCGTACATCGGCACGCTGGGGTTCGCTCCGCCGGAGTTGTCCGTCAAGCCCAATGACGCCGTGCCGGCGTCGGACATCTACAGCCTCGGAAGGGTGGCCGCGTGGGCCCTCACCGGTACGTCGCCGCAGGCGAACATCCCTCTTCTGCCGGCGAACGAACCGTGGCGGACCATCGTCAGGGAGGCGACACAGCACGAGATCGGACGACGTCCGCAGAGCATCGACGAGTTCCTGGCCCTCATCGACCGCGAACACGCGAAGCGCTCCGCCGACTCGTCGCGGCCGGAGGAGTGACGGCACGCGGGCGGCCCGGGGTCCTCACCCAGGTGCCGTCACATCGGCCGGGGACGGCGCGCGTTCCCGAGCGTCTCCGTCAGATGTGGATCTGGAAGGCCGTCCAGCCCGAGGATCCGGTGGCGATGGTGCCGTGGCCGGCCCTGCCGTTCCAGTTGAGGCAGCCGCGGAGGCTGCCGTTGGTCGGTGCCGACGATCAGGAAGTGCGCCTCGCCGTCGGCGTCGAGGTCGGACATCCGGATCTGCGAGCCGCCGTTCGCCCCGCCCATGAGGGAGTCGCTCGGCCGTCCCCGTCGAGGTCGACATCGGCGTCGGCCACCGTGGTCGGCTCGGGCAGGGCGGGCTTGACGACGACGTTCTCGGTGATCCAGCCCTTGCCCGCGGCGCGGGCGACGGCGTCGTAGAACGCGGTCGCGATCTTGGCGTAGCCGGCGTCGTCGGGGTGCAGGCCGTCACCCAGTTCGGCGACCGTCACCGCGGAGGTGTCGGCGAGCTCGACGTGCGCTCCCTGGGCCTGGTAGTCCGACACCAGGGCGCGGACCGCGTTGTTGTAGGTGACGACGCGGGCCTGGGCTGCGTTGTCGGCGTTCGGGACGATGGTGGCGACCGCCACGGTGATCCCGGGGGCGGAGGCGCGGATCCGGTCGACGAGCTGCTTCAGCCGGGTCGGCGCGTTCGCCACGTCGATGTTCTTGTTGACGTCGTTGGTGCCGATCTTCAGCGTCACCACGTTGGGCCGGGCCTGGTACAGCCAGGACCCGATGGTGTCGTGGATGCCGCCGATGAACCAGCCCGAGTGGCCCTCGTGGTCGGTGTCCGGGAGGGTGCCGCTGCTCATCGAACCGACGAAGTCGACGGTGTCGCCGTGCCCCTGGAGCTTGCTCCACAGGCCAGGACGGTAGCCGTCGCCGGTGCTGCTGCCGACTCCCAGCGTGATCGAGTCGCCCAGCGGCATGACCGCCAGCCGCGGGACCTTCCACTGTGGGGCGGGTGCGGCCGACGTGGGTGCCGCCTCGACGACGACGGAGAAGGCGCTCAGCGCGCCGACGGCGATGACACCGGCGAGGAGCCGGGTGATCCGTTCACGGAACCCGGCCCCTCCGGGTGTCCGCCGGGGGGCGGAGGAGTGTCTCAAGGTGCGTCCTTCCTGGGAGGGGACGTGGGCGGGCGGAGCATGTCGCTCCGGGGACGGCGGGCGACCGCAGGGCTCCCCGGATGATCGCGGCCAGGCGCGTCGAAGGCCGTACGGCACGCCGGGCGGGCAGTGCCGCACCCCCGGGCCGTCCGTCGCCCGGCCCGACCGACAAGACACCCCCGAGGCTCGCCACCTGGCCGCACGGGCCGTCGCCGTCCGGCGGGACCCGGTACGGTCCTCGACGACCTGCGTGCCGATCTCTCCCCCCACGACCTGCCCGTCGTCGACGACCCCCGGGTCCGCGCGGTGCTGCTGCGCACCCACCAGGAGGCTCTGCGAGTCTCGCACCACGGCTGGCTCGACGACCGTCCGGCCTTCGTCCGCCCGTGGGGCTTCCACGTCTCCTCCGTCACCTCGCCCGCCCTGCTGTGGCACGGCCTCGACGACGCCTTCTCGCCCGTGGCGCACACCCGTTGGCCGGCCGGACGCATCCCCGGCGCCGGGCTCGTCCTCGTTCCCGACGCCGGTCACTTCGCCGCCCAGCCGGCCCAGCCCGACGTACTGCGCCGGCTGGACGGTCAGAGCGCCGGTCGCTGATACGCGGTCGAGCGAGCGCCCTTCAGGGCGTCGAGGATCCGCTCGTGGCTGTCCCCGACGACGTCGCCGACCCGGACCCTGATGTGGAGCGCCTCCACCTCGTCGACGAAGCGCCGGGAGAAGGCGCCGAGCATGGTCGTCTCGTACGAGCCGGTGCCCACCAGGGGGAACTTCCCCATGGTGACCAGCTGGAAGTCCTCCCCGACGGTGAGCCCGGCCCCGGTCAGTACGGCCGCCACGCCCTGGACGTCGGTCCACGGGGCGGCCTGGTCGGGCTCCTCGCCGCGCAGGACGGCCCGGCACTCGTAGGCCTCGACCACCGCGGCGTGCGAGCCTCCGTTGAGCAGTCCGACCTGCCACTCGGGTACGCCGCCCCGCAGGTGCCCGGTCGTCCAGTCGGCGCGCCAGCCCAGCATCGGCCGTACGGTACGGGCGTACTGCGCCCTGGCGAGGACCGCTCCGGCCGCGACGGCGAGCAGGCTGCCGAGCGGCTCCATGTCGAGCAGTTGAAGCCGCCACGGCCATGCGGCCCGGGCCTCCTCCGTCATGTTGGCGCGGACGGCCTCCCAGCCGAGCACCGCCGCCAGCAGGACGAGCAGCACGATCGGCACCGTGAAGAGCAACGGGCTGCGTCGCACGCGTCGTTGAGCATCCGTCTCGATCGTCGGTCCACCCCGCCTGAACCTGCCCATGGCCATTCCCCCGGTTCTCGACCAACGGTCCCCCGGCCGCCCCTGCGGCCCGGGAGCCTCGACCGGCTCATGGTGCCCGAACAGGGGCGCGGCCGACTAGGGGATCCCTCGACGGCGCGCCCCCGGGCGTGAGAGGGCACGGCCGTGCGGCACGCCGCACGTTCCGCCACAGCCCGGTGCCGACCGTGCGGACGGCCGACCCCTCCTGACGGTCGGGATCGTGAACAGCGGCAGGTGCGTGGCGTCCTCGTCGGGCAGCCGGACCGCGGCCTTGGCCGCCTCCGCCGCTTCCAGGACGTGTGCGGGGATGGAGGGAAGGGGGCAGCGGCCTGCCCGCGTAGGCGAGCGACAGGCGGTGGCTTCTCGCCGGACGCCGTACGTCGGAGGGCAGCGGCCCGCCGCCGTACGGAGGCCATGGGTGGCCTTCTCGCCGTACCCCGGACGGCGGGCACGAGACGCGGCCCGCACGGTCGTCGCGCCATGGGCGCACCCGGGCCGCCGTCGTACTCCCCGCTCCGTGCCCGCCCCGTCCCCCTTCGGCGCGGCGGACGCCGGGCTGCCCGTCCTGGTGTCAGGAGGGTGTGGGGGCCGTCTTGCTCGTGGTGGTGTCGCCGTCGTCCTGGGCCTCCGCCGCGGGTTGCTGCGGCGTGGGCGGGGTGCGGACCAGGAGTGCGATCAGCACGGCCACGGTGCCGATCACGGCGCCGACGCCGAATCCCCAGCGGATGCCCGTGGCGAGGGCGCCGGTCGCGTCGGCGCCGTCGAGCGCAGCCGTGGCGGCGTGTCCCGACATGACGCTGATGACCAGGGCGGTGCCGGCGGCCGCGGCCACCTGCTGGAGGGAGCCGAGGATGGCGGAGCCGTGGGCGTAGAGGTGCGGCGGCAGCACGGACAGGCCGGAGGTGAACACGGGGGTGAAGACGAACGCCATTCCGGCGCTCAGGACCACGTGCAGGGCGAGCACCAGCCACGGTGAGGTCTCTTCGCCCGTGAGGGCGAACAGACCGAGGCACAGCGCTGTGACCACGGCTCCGGGCACGACGAGGCGCGGTGCGCCGAGCCGGTCGTAGAGCTTGCCGACCTGCGGCCCGAGCAGGCCCATGGTCAGACCGCCCGGGATGAGGAGCAGTCCGGTCTGCAGTGAGGTCAGGCCGCGTACCTCCTGCAGGTAGATCGGCAGCAGGATGAACGCGCCCATGAGGGCCATGAAGGACAGGCACATCAGCCCGAGTGCCACGGAGAAGTGACGGAACGCCAGGGCGCGCAGGTCCAGCAGCGGCGTGGACAGCCGCTGGAGTGCCAGTTGCCGCCAGACGAACAGGCCGACCAGGACGCCGCCGGCGACGGTCATGGCCTCCGGGGGAACGGGGGCCCTGCTCGCGTCCCCGGCTCCGAGTTCGCTCAGGCCGTAGATCAGGGAGCCGAAGCCCGCCGCCGCCAGGGGGACGGACAGCCAGTCGATCGGTCCGGCCTGCGGTTCTCCGATGTTGACGAGTCTGCGTCGGCCGAAGACGGTCATGGCTCCGGCGATGGGCAGCACGGCCAGGAACAGCAGGCGCCATGTCCCCAGTTCCAGCAGGACGCCGGAGACCGCGGGGCCGAGTGCGGGGGCGACGGAGATGACGAGGGTGATGTTGCCCATGACGCGGCCGCGCTCGTGCGGGGGTACGAGGGTCATCAGTGTCGTCATGAGCAGCGGCATCATGACGGCGGTGCCGCCGGCCTGGATGACGCGGGCGGCCAGCAGCACGGGGAAGACGGGCGCGGCCGCGGCCAGCGCCGTACCGGCCAGGAAGAGTGCCATGGCCAGGCTGAAGGCGGTCCGGGTCGTCACGCGCTGGAGGAACCAGCCCGTCACCGGGATGACGACGGCCATGGTGAGCATGAAGGCCGTGGACAGCCACCCGGCGGCCGCCGCGGTGACCTCGAACTCGCGCATGAGCCGCGGGATCGCGTTGACCATGATCGTCTCGTTGAGGAGGACGACGAACGTGGACAGGACGAGAATCCGCAGCACGGCGGTGACGTGGGCGGGCGAGAGGGTGGGTGTGGTGTGGGAAGCGGGCATGGTGCCTTCCGTCATGTGAGTGTCCTCCGCACGTGGCAGCTCACACGGGTAGACGGCGGCGCCGGGAAGAACTCATCGGTGCTCCCGATCCTGTCGGTGGTGCCGACCGGGCACAAACGAATTTTCCGTGCCGGGACGGTGGGCCGGCGGTGGCCGGTGGGGCGGCCGAGGCGGGCGCGGTCCGGTGGTTCACCGGTCGCATCCGGAGGGCCACCGGGCCGCCGGACACGGGGGCGGAAGGCTTCGCTCCGCACCGTCTCCGGCTCCAACCTCCGTGACTTCGGGGCGAGTAGAAAGCGCCCGCAACCGAGGAGCACTCAGGAAGCGCTTGCTGTCCGGCACTTCCTGCGGGGTCAACAAGTGCGGACCTTCTCGGGCGCGGTACCGGAAAAGTATTGCCCTCAATGAATGCCGATCCGATCACAAGAGTTCCGAACTGATCAACAACGCATCTATAGTGCCGTCGTTGCGTCTTCCTTCCCCGCGTGCCCGCTCTTGAGAGTCTGGTTGATGTCGGCGTCACCCACCCCCTTCCGTCCTGCCCTGACCGCCTCGCTGCTGACCGCCGCCGCGGGCGGTGCGCTCGCAGTGGCCTCCGTCGCCGCGGCGCCGGGCGGAGTCCGTACCCCGCTCGGCTGGTTCGCCGCCTGCGGCGTCCTGCTGCTCTCGGCCGCGGCCTTCGCCGTGACCTGGTACGGGCGGACCGCGCGCGTACTCGCCCGGCGCGCCGAGACCCTCGCCTCCGAAGTCGCCTCCAAGGACGCGTACGTCGCCCGGTTCGCGGCCACCGCCGAGCGTGAGACCGCCACCCTCAAGGACCGCCTGGAGGCGGAGACCGCCGCCGCCCGGGCGGCCCACGCGGCCCGGTCCGAGGAACTCGCCCGGTCCCACGCGGCCGAGATCGCCGTACTGCGCCGGGAACGAGCCGCCGAGACCGCGCGGCTCGAAACCCGGCTGCGCCGCGCCGAGTCCGGCCGGTCCGCGGCCATGGCCGCCGCGGCCAACGCCGCCGGCCGTATGCAGGCCCTCGCGACGAGCATGCTCGCCGACCTCCGCGAGATGGAGAACCGGCACGCCGACGAGGACGTCCTGACCGACCTGCTCCACCTCGACCACCGCACCGCGCAGGCGGGCCGGCTCGCCGACTCCGTCGCCGTGCTCAGCGGGGCCAGGTCCGGCCGGCGCTGGGCCCGCCCCATCGTCATGGAGTCGATCCTCCGCGGCGCCATGGGCCGGATCAGCGGCTACCAGCGGGTGCGCCTGCACTCCAGCAGCGACGCGGCCGTCGCCGGGCACGCGGCCGAGGGCGTCATGCACGCCCTGGCCGAACTCATGGACAACGCGGCGAACTTCTCGCCGCCCACCGCCGAGGTGCACGTCTACGTCGAGGAGGTCCCGGCCGGCGTCATCGTCGCCATCGAGGACAGCGGCCTCGTGATGAGCGACGTGCAGCAGCGCCGCGCGGAGGCCGCCGTCGGTTCGGCGCCGCAGGACCTGGCCGGCCTCTCCGGTACCCGCCTCGGCCTCGCGGTCGTCGGCCGACTGGCGCGCAAGCACGGCCTCACCGTGTCGTTCCGCCCCTCCGCGCGCGGCGGCACCGGCGCCCTGCTCATGCTGCCGCAGGAGCTGATCAGCCACGCACCCGCGGAGCCGACGGCCACACCCGCCGACCCGCTGCCGCCGGTCTCGGGCCGCGGCCTGTCCGTGCCCGCCACGACGGGCGGCACGACCGCCGCCCCGGCCCCCGAGCCCGAGACCGAGACCGTGCACGACAACGCGGCCGAGGCCACCGGCGAACACCCGCGGTTCGGCGAGAGCGGCCTGCCCCAGCGCCGCCGCGGCCGTGCCATGGCCGCCGCCCACCCCGAGGGGCCGCTGGCCTCCGAGAAGACTCCCGCCGAAGGGCCGCGCACCGGCGCGGCCGCCGGCGCGGCGAACCGGTTCGGTACGTTCCGCCGCGCGGTCCGCGCCACCACCGCCCGGCCGGACGGCGAGCCCGAAGGCGCCCCCGCGCCGGAGACCGCCACCGTCACGCCCGCCGGCGACGACCGTCCCGGCTCCTCCTCCGCACCCACCGATCCGGCCGGCCCGACGTCCGCTCCGCGGACGCCGTCGCCGTCCTCGAACCCCCCGTACCCGGAAGGCACCTCGTAATGACCGGCTCCACCACCGACGAGAAGCTCAGCTGGCTCCTCGAGGGCCTGCTGGAACGCACCCCGGGCACCCGGCACGCCCTGGTGCTCTCCCGCGACGGCCTCAAGCTCTGCCGCACCCCCGAGCTCTCCGTCGACCAGGCCGACCAGCTCGCCGCGATCGCCGCCGGCATCCAGAGCCTGTCGCACGGTGCCTCCGTGGAGTTCGGCGACGGCACCGGCGGGGTCCGCTCCGCGATCGCCGAGTTCTATGGCGGCATCCTCTTCATCGTGGAGGCCGGCGAGGGAGCCCACCTCGCCGTCGTCGCCGACGAGGACGCCGACGCCGGCCTCGTGGGCCACAACATGTCGGAGCTGGTGGAGCAGTTGAGCGAGCACCTGGTCGCGAGGCCCCGGGGATGAGCCGCGGCAGACCGGGCAGGGACGACTCCCCCGACCGGCTCTACACCCTGACCGGCGGCCGCAGCCGTGCCGGGTCCGACTCCTTCGACCTGGTGACCCTGGTGGTCTCCGAGAGCGACCCGGCCCCCGGCATGCAGTCGGAGCACGCCGCCATCCTGCGCATGTGCCGGTACCCCACCGCGGTGGTGGAGGTCGCGGCCGGGCTAGGTCTGCCCGTGTCGATCACCCGGATCCTCCTGGCCGACCTGCACGACACCGGCGGGATCAGCGCCCGGCATCCCCGTGCGTCGTACAGCCTTCCCGATCACGACATCCTGGAGCAGGTGCTCGTTGGACTCCGTAACCTCTGAACAGCGCCAGACCCTGCACAGCACCGCCGACAACGGACTGAAGATCGTCGTCGTCGGCGGATTCGGAGTCGGCAAGACCACCCTCGTCCGCTCGGTCAGCGAGATCCGTCCGCTGAACACCGAGGAGACGATGACGCAGGCGGGCGAAGGCGTCGACGACACCTCCGGGGTCGCCGCCAAGTCGGCCACCACCGTGGCCTTCGACTTCGGCCGGATCTCGCTCGACACCCACAACGTCCTGTACCTGTTCGGGGCACCCGGCCAGGAGCGGTTCTGGTTCCTGTGGGACCGGCTGTTCTCCGGGACGCTCGGCGCGGTGGTGCTCGTCGACACCCGTCGGCTCGCCGACTCCTGGTACGCCATCGACCGCCTGGAGCACCACGGGACGCCGTTCGTCGTCGCCTGCAACGACTTCGGCGGCCCGTCCCACACCCCCGCCCAGATCCGCGGGGCCCTCGACCTCGCCGACGAGGTTCCGCTGGTCTTCTGCGACGCCCGGTCGCGCGAGTCCAGCAAGCAGGTCCTCATCTCGCTCGTCGAGCACCTGCGGACCGTCGTCGCCCCGGCCACGCCGCCGGTCCCGCAGCCGATCCCGGAGCCCACCCCGTGACCCTCCCCGAGCACCCGCCCGTCCCCCTCAGCGGGCCACGCTTCCAGACCGACCCCACCGAGCTGTACCGGCAGATCCGGCGCGAGCACGGAGCGGTCGCCCCCGTCGTGCTGGACGGCGGCATACCGGCCTGGCTGGTCCTCGGCTACCGCGAACTCCACCAGGTCACCAGCGACCCCGCCCTCTTCTCCCGCGACTCCGATCTGTGGAACCAGTGGGACTCCATTCCGCCGGACTGGCCGCTGCTGCCGATGATCGGCCGCAAGCAGCCGTCCATCCTCTACACCGTCGGGGAGCGGCACCGCGAGCGCGCGAACGTCATCTCCTCGGCCCTGGAGGGGATCGACCCGTTCGTGCTCAAGGAGCGGGCCGAGCGCTTCGCCGACGAGCTGATCGACGCACTGTGCGGCAAGGGGTCCTGCGACATCATCGCCGAGTACGCGATGCTGCTGCCGGTACGCGTCCTCGCCAGCGTCTACGGCTTCTCCGAGGAGCAGGGGCCGGGGCTCGTCACCGCCCTCAACGACATGATCAACGGCCAGGAGGGCGCGCTGGAGGGCCAGCGTCACCTCGCGGAGTCGATGTTCGCCCTCCTCGCCGCGAAGGCGGAGGAGCCGGGCGACGACGTGGCCTCCCGGATGCTGGGCAACACCGACGGCTTCACGGTCGAGGAGGTCGCCCAGGACCTCATGGTGATGCTGGCCGCCGGCCATCAGCCCACCGCCGACTGGATCGGCAACTCGCTGCGGCTGATGCTCACCGACGACCGGTTCGCCGCCTCGCTGTCCGGCGGCCGGCACAGCGTCGGCGAGGCGATGAACGAGGTCCTGTGGGAGGACACCCCCACCCAGAACGTCGCCGGCCGCTGGGCCTCGCGCGACACCCACCTGGGCGGGCGCCGGATCGGCCGCGGCGACCTGCTGCTGCTCGGTCTGGCCGCCGCCAACTCCGACCCGCACGTGCGCGCCGACGCGGGCCGGCTCACCGGCGGCAACAACGCCTACCTGTCCTTCGGCCACGGCGAGCACCGCTGTCCCTTCCCCGCGCAGGAGGTCGCCGAGACCATCGCGCGCACGGGGATCGAGGTGCTGCTCGACCGGCTGCCGGACGTCGACCTCGCGGTCCCCGCGGCCGACCTCGCCCGCCGCCCCTCCCCCTGGCTGCGCGGACTCTCCGCGCTCCCCGTGACCTACACCCCGACCCCCGCCCTTGGAGCCCTCGGATGACCTGCCCGCACGCCCACGCCGCGTCCGCCGCCGACGCCATCGTCCTGGACCCCTTCGTCGCCGACCTCGACGGCGAGAGCGCCCGGCTGCGGGCCGCGGGCCCGCTGGCCCGTGTCGTCCTGCCCGGCGGGGTGCCCTGCTGGGCCGTCACCCACCACGCCGAGGCGCGGCGGCTGCTCACCGACGCCCGCCTGGTCAAGGACATCGACGCCTGGGGGGCCTGGCAGCGCGGCGAGATACCCATGGACTGGCCGCTGATCGGCCTCGCGAACCCCGGCAAGTCGATGCTGACGGTGGACGGCGACGAGCACCGGCGGCTGCGTACGCTGGTCGCGCAGGCGCTGACCACGCGCCGGGTCGAGCGGCTGCGCGAGGGCATCGAGGCCCTCACCACGGGCATGCTGGACCGGCTGGCGGAGCTTCCGGCGGGCGAGACGGTCGACCTGAAGGCGGAGTTCGCCTACCCGCTGCCGATGAACGTGGTCAGCGACCTCATGGGCGTCGACCCGGTCGACCACCCGCGGATGAAGGCCCTGTTCGAGAAGTTCTTCTCGACGCAGACGCCGCCCGAGGAGGTGCCGCAGATGATGGCGGACCTGGGCACGCTGTTCGCGGGCATCGTGGCGGGCAAGGTCGAGAAGCCCGGTGACGACCTCACGAGCGCGCTGATCGAGGCGTCGGAGGGCGGCGACCGCCTCACCACGGAGGAGATCACCAACACGCTCCAGCTGATGGTGGCGGCCGGGCACGAGACGACGATCAGCCTCATCGTGAACGCCGTCCTGGCTCTGGAGACCCACCCCGAGCAGCGTGCCCTGGTCCTCTCCGGGGAGGTGCCGTGGGCGAACGTGATCGAGGAGACCCTGCGCTGGTCGACGCCCACCTCTCACGTGCTGATCCGCTTCGCCACCGAGGACATCGAGGTGGGCGACCGGATCCTGCCCAAGGGCGAGGCGCTGATCGTCTCGTTCGGCGCCATCGGCCGGGACGAGGAGCAGTACGGCCCGACGGCGGGCTCGTTCGACGTGACCCGTACGCCGAACCGCCACATCTCCTTCGGTCACGGCCCGCACGTCTGCCCGGGTGCAGCGCTCTCCCGTCTGGAGGCGTCGGTGGCCCTGCCGGCCCTGTACGCGCGTTTCCCGGGGCTGCGTCTCGCCGTCGCGCCCGAGGAGCTGCGGAACAAGCCGGTCGTCACGCAGAACGACCTGTTCGACCTCCCGGTCGTCCTGGTCTGACGGGACCTCGACGAGTGGGCCCGGTGTCCACCGGGTGCGGGCCGATGTCTCCGGCCCGCACCCGGTGGCACGCCCGGGGTCCGGGCACTCCGCGAGGTCCGTGACGTCCGCCGGGTCCGCCGTGAGGCACTCCGTGGGGTCTGCCGTCGGTCGAGGGCCGGGAGGACTCCCGCACCGCGGTGGAGCCGGGTCGCGGAGAGGCAGGGCGCGCCCGGCGTCCGACGGTCCCGGACCGGTGGGGCGAGGACAGGGAGCATGGCGTGCATGACCACTGAGCATCCCGCCGAGCGCGGCGGACCCGAACACGACCGGTTCGCCGCGTTCTCCGATCGGGCGTCGAACGTCACCGGCTCCCCGCTGTTCTACGTCCTGTGCGTGCTCCTGGTCCTCGGCACGGTCGTCCTGCATTTCCTGCATCCGCCGCTGTCCTGGCTGATCTTCGCCGGGGACGTCATGACGGCCGTCAACCTCCTCCTGCTCGCTCTCCTGAAGAACACCGAACGGCGTGACACACACGCTGTTCAGCGCAAGCTGGACGCCATCGCGGCAGCTCTTCTGGAGCAACGCGAAGGCACCGGCCACAGGGCGGCCGACGAACTGCGGCAGGCGATCCGGATGGAGGAGAACCAGTAAGACCGTCGGCGCGTCCCCCACGTGCGGGGCGTCACCTCCCGGGCGGGCTCGGCCGGCCCGCGCCGAGCCGTCCGTCCCCGAAGCGGGGGTGATCCCTCGTCCGCCCGGCCGTACCCGCGTATGAACCCCGGAGCGTCCGGGCAGGCGGGTTGTCCAGAGGCCCCCTGCGGGGCGGCGACGGACGAGGTGGGGCGTGGCAGTCGGCAAAGGACAGCAGAACCAGGGCCAGGGGCTGCTCGCGCGCCTCCGGCGTGACCCGTTCGCCGTCCAGACCGTGCGGTCCGCGGCGGCGGCCACCCTCAGCTATGTCGTGGCCCTCCGGCTGAGCGCCGAACCGGTGCCCCTCACCGCGCCCCTCACCGCCCTGCTCGTCGTCCAGGTCACGCTCTACTCCACCGTGACCACGAGCCTGCGCCGGGTGAACTCGGTCGTCGTCGGCGTGCTCATCGCCATCGCGTTCAGTGCCGTCGTCGGCCTCTCCTGGTGGAGTCTCGCCCTCGTCATCCTCGCCTCCCTGCTCGTCGGCCGGCTCGTCAGGGTCGAGGAGTTCATCCCCGAGGTCGCCATCAGCGCGATGCTCGTCCTCGGCGTCACCCAGGTGTCCGACACCGCCTGGGACCGCGTCCTGGAGACCCTCATCGGCGCCGCCGTGGGCATGCTCTTCAACCTGGTCCTGGCTCCGCCCGTCTGGGTCGACACCGCGGGCGACTCCATCGAGGACCTCGCCCGGCGGATGCGGCTGCTGCTCCTCGACGTGGCGGAGGAGTTCACCGGCGCGCCTCCCGTCGAGCGGGCCGCGACCAGGCTCCACGAGGCCCGCCGTCTCGACAACGACGTCGCCGACGTCGACGGGGCGCTGCGCACCGCCGAGGACAGCCTGCGGCTCAACCCCCGTGTCAAGGAGGGCCTCCTGCACCGGGTGGTGCTGCGTACCGGCCTCGACACCCTGGAGATCTGCGCCGTCGTCCTGCGGGTCCTCGCCCGCACCCTCACCGACCTCGCGAAGCACCGTGACGGGCACCAGCTGCTGCCCGAGCCGGCCGCCCTCGCCATCCGTGAGACCGCCCAGTACACCGCCGACGCCCTCGTCAGTTTCGCCGTCCTGGTCACCGCGCGCGGCAGCGAGGACGCCGAGGCCGCGGAGACCCGGCTCGCGGGCGAGCTGCGGGCGGCGAGGGCCTGCCGTGACCACGCCGCCGACCGGCTCCTCGCCCTCGCCCTCGCGGACGCCGGACGGTGGCAGCTGTACGGGGCCCTGCTCACCGAGGTCGACCGGATCCTCGACGAACTCGACCCCGAGCACCGGGGCCACCGGCTGATGGAGGAGCTGGACCGGCGGGTCCGTGAGCGGACCGACCGCCGACGCCGTCTCGCCCTCCGCGACCGGTGGAACGCGCGCCGGGCCGCCCGTGCCGACGGCTGAGCGCTCGGCGACGGGGGTACGCGGAGGCGGGTCGGCAGCGACCGCGGGCGCGTGACATCGTGGGGTCATGACCATCGTCGTCCGCCCGGCGTCCGTCTTCGAGGACGTCCGCGCCCTGGTCGGTCCGAAGTCGCCCGGGGCCAACGTCTGCTGGTGCCTGAGCTACCGGATCCCGTCCAAGCTCAACAACGAGCTCCGCGGTCCGGCCCGCGGTGAGTACGTCGCCGAGCTGTGCCGGTCGACGCCTCCGCCGGGTGTGCTCGCGTACGACGGCGACGAGCCTGTCGGCTGGGCCGCCGTGGCACCGCGCTCGGGCACCTCGTTCGCGCGCAGCCGTAAGATCCCGCACGTCGACGACCTGCCGGTCTGGGCGCTGTGGTGCGTCCGGGTGCGCCCCGGTCACCGCGGGAAGGGGATCTCGCACGCCCTCATCGCCGGTGCGGTCGAGTTCGCCCGCGGCCACGGCGCACCGGCGGTCGAGGCGTACCCGCTGGACAACGGTGACGCCAAGGTCGACCTGACGATGGCGTACGCGGGGATCCGGAAGAACTTCGAACGCGCCGGGTTCACCCATGCCGCCGACACCACTTCGGTACTGGCGGGTCATCCGCGGGTCCTGATGCGGCTCGACCTGCGCTGACGCACCGACTGCCCCGGGCGCGTCACGGGGAGGGGAGCACCACGGTCAGCGCCACGGTCGCCGAGGCCACGCGCACCGGCACCTGACCGTTCACCGGCCCCTGGCTGATCGCCGGTCCCTGCCGACCGTCACTCGGATCGACCGCCACGAGCCGGTTCGTACGGCTCCGCGCGGACAGCGCCGAGCGCCACTCCCCACGGGTAGGCCTCCGGCGTCCCGGGCTGGTTCGGCACGAATCCGCCCTCCCCGTAGAGGACGGTGACGCCGGCCGCGCGGAGCGTCTCCACCGACCGTTCGAAGGCGGGGTGCTGAGCGTAGGCCGCGTTCACGCACGGCATCGTCACCGTGGGGATCCGCTTTCCGATGCCCTCGGCCACGACGCCGACGACGAACTTGTCCGTCAGCCCGAGCGCCCACTGGTTGATCGTGTTGAACGTGGCCGGCGCCAGGAGGATGGCGTCCGCCGGCGGCCACACCTCAGGCTGTCCGGGCAGCTCGTAGTCCCAGCGGACGGGATGGCCCGTGAGAACGGCGAGGCCGTCGAGCGAGTCACCGAGCCAGCGTGCGGCTGCGGGGGTGAGGCCGAGGCAGACGTCCCAGCCGTCGGCCTGCGCGTCCTCGATGACATGGGCGATGTCGAAGACGGGCGGGGCCGCGCAGCTGAAGAGGTACAAGGTCCGAGTAGGCATGCGCCTATCCGATCACACACGATCATCTCCGCTCCGGGTGGCATCACGGGCGCACGCGGAGCGGGGCGCGCCTCACTCCCGCTGGTCCACGATGTTCTGGACCTCGTCGGCGATGCCGTCCAGAACGGCCTTCGGGTCGGAGGACGGCGCGACAGCCCGGCCGATGTTCCTCTTGATGGTGTTGCTCACCTGCAGCCAGGACGGTTCGTTCACCGGGTAGAGCTCGGCACCGCTCAGGGCGTCGAGGAACTGCTCGTTGCCGGGGTTCGCCGCGTCCTTGGACGCCTGGCTCGCGGTGACCGTGGAGGGCAGCAGATGGTAGCGGCTGGCGAACGTGGTGAGGTTCTTGTCCTCGTAGACGAAATCGAGAAAGCTGCCCACGAGTTCACGATTTCCATCGCGCTTGAAAGCCATCATCCAGTCGGCGACACCCGCAGAAGCCGTCGCCATTCCGTCTTCCAGCGTGTCCGAGACCGGCATTCTCAGCGTGCCGACCTTCATTCCCTTCGCCCGCGCCTCGTGCAGAAGCGAGGGATATCCGTTCAGCATTCCGACTTCACCGCGCAGGAATGCGGCGAACGCGTCCTTCCGGTTGACGCCGCCCGGCGGTACCGGGCCGGTCAGGCCGGGCTCGACGAGATTGTTCTTGATCCAGCGGAATGTCTCCGTGTTCCGGTCGGACGCGATGTCGTATCCGCCGGTGTCGCCGGCGTACCCTCCGCCGTTGCTCAGTTCCCAGATCAGTGCCTCGGCGTGGGCCTCCTCGGGGCCGAGCGGCAGGGCGTACGGGCAGGGCACACCCTCCGCCTTGAGGGCCTTGGCCGCCGTTTCCAGTTCGTTCCAGGTCTTCGGCGGCTTCGCTCCGGCCTTGTCGAACAGCTCCTCGTTGTAGAAGAGAAGCCGGCTGCTGGCCACGAAGGGCAGGCCGTAGAGCGTGTTGTCGACCGAACCCGCCTTGACCAGCGGTGCCAGGAAGTTCGACTCCACCCTCACCGAGAGCAGTTCGTCGGCGGCATAGAGCCGGCCCTGTGCCGCGAAATCGGAGTACGCGCCCATCAGCGCCACGTCGGGGGCGTTTCCCTCTTCGACGAGGCGGGTGACCTCACGGTCGATCTCGGCCCACGGGTGGAGCGTCACCTCGACCTTCTTACCGGGGTGGGCGGCGGTGAAAGCCGCGATCAGTCGGTCCCAGTACTCCTTGGAGCTGGTCCCCGGGCTGGTGCCGTACTCGGCCGCCACCAGGCGCAAGGTCGTCCCGTCGCCGCTTCCGGACGAGCCGCAGGACGTGACGAAGGAGCCCAGCAGTCCGAGTGCGGCCACGGAGGCGGTGGCGCCGGAGAGTCTTGGTCGCACGGGATCGTTCCTTTTGATTTCTTCGGACAGTGCGTCCGGCATCCTCTCCTGAATCGGGACACATGACGTCACCCGCTCAAGAATTGTGGCATTTTCTCCAACCGAACCCGCGGGGTCTGGTGCTTTCTCATATGCCGCGTCCGAATATGACGCGCGTAGAACGCTCCCTATTGTCCGCCGCTCTCCGCGAGGGAGTGTCAGCCGACGGTCTGTTCCCGGCCGTCGGGCGGAACAGATGTGGGGGCCTGCGTTCCGCCGCCGGCCCCCACACGTCCTCGTCTACACGAGGGCCTCCTGGAGCGGGAGCGCCAGGTGACAGTGGATCAGCCTTCTGCGGACGGGGCGCCCGGAAGGCCGGGCCGGGTGGCGGCGTTCGCGGCGGCGTTCGCGGGGTTCCCACTGGACGAGCAGGACGGCCGCGGCCATGGGAACGCAGGTCAGGAGGATGAACGTCATGACGTGGCCGTCGCCTTCGACGCGTCGGCGTGGGCCGTCCGCCGCCCCGCGGGGCACGCGGTGTCCATGAGGTGCTGAACAGCCCTCGACCGGTTCGCGAGCCTGAGGCGGCGTCCGCGCCGGGGCCACCAGTCGAGAACGGCGAGGAAGCCGGAGTCGCAGAAGGTGACCTGGCTCGTGTCCAGCACGAGCCCGGTGCAGCCGCCGTCGGCGGCGGAGGCCAGCAGCGTCCGCAGCGGGATGGCGCTGTAGTGGTCGATCTCCCCGGCCAGGTGGACGACCAGAGTGCTGCCGAAGGTCGTGCAGGATGCGACGACTATGGCGCAGGGCGCGGTGTCCGCGCCCGAGTCGTGTACGGCGGACGGGACCGGTGCGGTGAGAGGAGCGGGCTTTATCGGGGCGGTGCTTGAGGTGGTCACATCTCCATCAACGCCTCCGGACCGGTCTCGGGAAACGAGCCCCGCGGCGCATTCACCCCATGTGATCAGCGCCTATGCCCGACACGGGGGAAAGATTACGCCCGGAGGAGGACAACCACGGCGAGGATCTTGACCGCGGCGAGGAAACACGGGTCGACGGTGGCGGCCGGCGCGGCGCGCCCCGGCTCTGCGGTGGCCCGCCCCGCGTAACGTGACGGGCCCCGGGGGCGGTCCTGGACGGCCGGCGTGAAGCCCGGGGCGAGAGAAGAGGGGTGACGGACCGGCATGGGAACGACGGACGACGACGAACTGCACGACGTGACGGTCGTCGGGGCCGGGGCCGCCGGGCTCGCCTGCGCCACGGACCTGTTCGCCGCGGGGCTGCGTGTGCGGCTGCTGGAGGCCGACGACACCGTCGGCGGACGGATGCGTACCGACCGGGTCGCGGGTTTCACCGTCGACCGAGGGTTCCAGGTCTTCAACACGGCGTATCCGCAGGTGAAGCGCCGCCTCGACCTGCGGGCGCTGCGGCTGCGGCCGTTCACGCCCGGCGTGCTCGTGCACACGGACGACGGGATGCGGCGCTTCACCGATCCCAGCCGGCGTTTCCGTGAGAGCCGTGACCTCCTGCCAGGACGGCTGGCGTCCGGCCGCGACCTGCTGGCCCTCGGTGTGCTGACGGCACGCGACGTGCTCGCACCGGCCTCCCGGCTGCGGACGCGGCCCGACCGCACGACGCTCACCGCCCTGGCCGACGCCGGAGTGTCCCCCGACCTCGTGGAGACGTTCTTCCGGCCCTTCCTCTCCGGAGTCTTCCTCGAGGACGACCTGGAGACCTCGGCCCGCTTCTTCCACCTCGTGTGGCGGAGCATGCTGCGCGGCACGCTGTGTCTCCCCGCCGACGGCATCGGCGCGGTCCCCGCTCAGCTCGCCTCCCGACTGCCTCCGGGCGTCCTGCGGACCGGCGCTCCCGTCGCGGCCCTCACTCCGCACGGGGTGACGCTCACCGACGGCACCGAACTCCCCTCCCCCACGGTCGTCGTCGCCACCGGGCAACGGGCCGCCGGCGAGCTCCTTCCGGGTCTCTCCGTCCCGCGGGGGCGGACCGTCACCACGCTGTACCACGCCTCCACCACGCCGCCCCTGACCGAACCCGTCCTCGTGATCGACTCACGGCGCAGGTTCCTGAACAGCTGTGTCCTCACCGCCCTGCATCCCCGGTACTCCCCCGACGGCAGGGCGCTGGTGTCCACCTCGGTCCTCGGGACGCCGGACGCCCAGGCCGTGGCCGCCGTGGTCCGCGCCCTGGGCGAGGTGTACGACACGGACACGGTGGCGTGGGAACTCGTCCACCGGGTCACGGTTCATGACGCCCTGCCCGCGATGCCCGCGCCCCATCCCCTGTCGCGCACCACTCGCGTCGCACCGGGCCGGTACGTGTGCGGTGACCACCGGGCCACGGGTTCCCTCCAGGGCGCTCTGGCCTCGGGCACCCGGGCCGCGCGTGAGGTCCTGGCCGACCTGGGACGACCCACGGGTCATTGACCTTCCGGATCGACGGATCGACGGATCGACGGATCGACCCGGGGAGAGACGGGTGCATCCGTTTCCGCGCCTGACCGGGAAGTCATTGAGGACGGGTGGCCGGTACGGGCGCTCGCCGGTCATGAGAAGGCGGAGGTCGGTACGGTGATCACGGTGGAACGGAGCTTCGTCGTCGGGCTGCCGCTGGACGAGCTCGTCGCATACCTGGAGGACTTCGGCCGTGCCGAGGAGTGGGATCCCGGGACCTTGCGCTGCGTACGGCTGGACGAGGGGCCGGTACGGCCCGGGGCCCGGTGGCGCAACACCTCGCGCTTCCGCGGCCGCACCACCGACCTCGAGTACCGGCTCGTGGAGCGCGAGCCGGCGCGTCTGATGTTCGTCGGGGAGAACAAGACGGTGACCGCGACGGACGATCTCGGTTTCGAGGCCGAGTCCGCCTCGCTCACCCGGCTGAACTACCGGGCGTCACTGCGGTTCAAGGGGCTGGCCAAGCTCGCCACGCCTTTCCTCAGGGCCGAGTTCGAGCGCCTGGGCGACGCCGTCGCCGAGCGCCTCCCGGCCGCCGCCACACGACGGCGCGCATGAGGCAGGGGACGCCCCGGCGCCCGCGGTCGCCACAGGCGTGCGGCGCGCCGGCTCCCGCGGGCGTCCTCACCTCAGTGCAGAGTGATCCCGGCGGCGACCGGCAGGTGGTCGCTGCCGGTCGCGGGCAGGGTGCGGATGCGGACGACGGACGCCGAGCGGGCCATGACCTGATCGATCCGGGCCACCGGGAACGCGGCGGGGAAACTGAGGGCGAAGCCTCGCTCGGCCCTGTTCATCCGTGAGGTCAGCGGCCCCAGTCCGCGGTCGTCGACGGTGCCGTTGAGGTCGCCCAGCAAGATCACTGTTCTCACCTTCTCCGCCGCGACGGCCTCACCCAGCAGGCCGGCGCTCTCGTCACGCCAGGAGGACGCGAGTCCACTCGCCCGCACGCGGACCGAGGGCAGGTGTGCGACGTACGCCGCGACCTCCCCGCGTGGCGTGCGGACCACGGCCCGCAGCCCACGGCTCCAGGGCCCCGTCACCCCCCGCGGTTTGACATCCACCACCCGGACACCGGTCAGCGGATGCTTCGACCACAGCCCGACGGTGCCCCGGACCGCGTGGTAAGGGAAGTCCTGGGCGAGCGTCCTCTCGTAGACCCCCAGCGCCGGGGGTACCAGCTCCTGCAGCGCGATGAGGTCAGGTTCGGCCCCGGCCAGGGCGAGGGCCGTGCCGGCGGGGTCGGGGTTCTCGTCGCTGACGTTGTGCTGCACCACCAGCAGGTCCTGGACGACGGGCCTCCCACCGGGCAGGAGCAGCCCGCCGAAGAGGTACGTCCACGCCGCCACGGGCAGCAGCAGCGCCACCAGCGCGACGGCCGAACGACGCAGCAGCGCCACGCCGAACAGCAGAACGATCCCCAGGCCGAGCCACGGCAGGAACGACTCGACGAGACTGCCCAGGCGACCGACGGAGTTGGGCACGACCCGATGGAACGTCAGCAGCCCGGCCGTCAGCACGGCGCAGGCGGCGGTCACCCGTCCGCGCGGCCGGGCCGACGCGCCTCGCGAGTCCCCCTGCCGGCCCGCGGCCGGAACCCACCGCCCGGCCGGGCGGCGCGTCCACCTGCGGGCCACCGCCTTCGGCGTCGCCGTCACACCGCTGCCCGCTCGCTCCACCCGACTTCCCTCCGCTCGCCCTCGCTCTCCAGGACGAGCCACGGCGTGGATCGGTTTCCGGATCCGTCGCCTCGTCCCGCCACGCCACCCCGCCCCCGCGCGGCGGACGGGCGCTGTCGGCATTCGCCGGGGTGGTCGACTCAGTTGTGGAGAAGTTCTGGTCACCCCGTGAGTTTTCGGTCGGCGAATTCCTCACCGATGCCGCACCGGAATCACTTCCGGACCCTTCCAACTGAATAGTAACCAGCCCCTGACCAGCCAAAACTCCATTCTCGACGGTGCGTCCACGGGAATCCCCGGAATTCCGACAGGCGAGGTATGGTCGGGCCCGCTCACCTGTCCGAGTCATTGTCGAACGCCGTGGGCGAAGTGAAATCGGGGCACATGCAGACCCCAAGGGTGAAGACCGACCAAAGACGTTCGAGGCGAGGCAGACCGATGGAAGCTCCGACCAACCCGTCGGCCGACGGCTGCGGCTCCGGTGCCGCTGCCCCTGCCGGCGGTGCGGGCGGGGGCTGGTTCGGGCGCGATCCGAAGGGAGCGCAGGGGCCCCAGCGACAGGGGCACCCGGAGACCGGCCGGCCGGCCCCCGAACCCTCGCGTCCGACCGCACGACAGCCGGCCCCGGCGACGCCCCCTTCCACCGCTTCGGCGCCGTCCGCCACGGAGTTGCTGCGCCGCACGATGGCCGAGATCGAGCCGATCGCCGACCAGGTCACCTCGTACTTCTACGCCTTGCTCTTCCTCCACCACCCCGGCCTGCGGGACCTCTTCCCGGTCGCGATGGACACCCAGCGCGACCGTCTGTTCAAGGCCCTGCTCACCGCCGCGACCCATGCGGACGACCCTGTCACCCTGACGACGTATCTGACCCACCTCGGCCGCGGGCACCGGAAGTACGGCACTCTCCCCCAGCACTATCCGGCCGTCGGCGAGGCCCTGATCGGCGCCCTCTCCCGCCACGCCCCGCAGACCTGGGGGCCGCGCACCGAGGCCGCGTGGGTGGGTGCCTACACCACGATCTCCCAGATCATGATCGATGCGGCGACCGAGGACGAACTCCGTGCCCCGGCCTGGTGGCAGGCGGAGGTGGTCGCCCATGTCATGCGTACGAAGGACGTCGCGGTCGTCACGGTCCGGCCCGACGGGCCCTATCCCTTCCTCGCCGGGCAGTACACGGCTCTGGAGACCCCCTGGTGGCCGCGGATCTGGCGGCACTACTCCTTCGCCTCCGCGCCCCGTTCCGACGGACTGCTCTCCTTCCACGTCAAGGCCGTGCCGGCGGGCTGGGTCTCCAACGCCCTCGTCCACCGCGCCCGCGTCGGGGACGTCGTCCGGCTCGGACCTCCCGCCGGTTCCATGACCGTGGACCACACCAGCGACAGCGGCCTGCTCTGTCTCGGCGGCGGCACCGGCATCGCGCCCATCAAGGCCCTCGTGGAGGACGTCGCCCAGCACGGTCGGCGCCGCTCCGTCGACGTGTTCTACGGCGCGCGCCGCAACCAGGGCCTCTACGACATCGACACGATGCTCCGGCTGCAGCAGTCGCACCCCTGGCTCTCGGTGCGCCCGGTCGTCGACGACGGTCCGGTCGGTCTGCTGTCCGGCGGCATCCCCGAGGCCGTACGCGAGTTCGGCCCGTGGCACACCCACGACGCGTACCTGTCCGGCCCGCCCGGAATGATCCGGCGCGGCGTCGACACCCTCGTGGGCATCGGCATACCCACCCATCGCATACGGCACGACTCCATCGAAGAACTGGTCGGGGCAACGACGTGAGCACTTTCGAACACGCCGGACGGCGGGCGACGGCCCTGCGGACCACCCGCCCCGGCAGTGACGGCGAACACCTGGTCCAGCAGCGCATGGGCACCACCGAACGCGCGGACCGCTTCTACGCCGACCAGGTCCTGGACCGGCTGAACCCCCGGATGCGCGAGTTCGTGAACCGGCAGGAGATGTTCTTCCTGGCCACCGCCGACCGGCACGGCTCGTGCGACAACACCTTCCGGGCCGGCCCGCCCGGTTTCCTCCACGTCCTGGACGACGCGACGCTCGCCTACCCCGAGTACCGGGGCAACGGCGTCCACGCCAGCCTCGGCAACATCGAGGAGAACCCCCAGGTCGGCATCCTGATGGTCGACTTCCTCCAGGACCGCATCGGCCTCCATGTCAACGGCACGGCCACGAGCGTGCCCGACGACGAGATGCGCCGAGCCCACTCCTGGCTCCCGTCCGACCAAGTGCCCGGCCGCCGGGCGCTGGTGTGGGTGGTGATCACCGTCGAGGAGGCGTACATCCACTGCGCCAAGCACATCCCGCACCTCCAGAAGGTCCCCGCGCGCGGCCAGGGCCGCCCGTGGGGAACGGACGACTTCAAGCGCAAGGGCGGTGACTTCTTCGGAGCGGCCTCGTCGGCGCCGGAGCGGGGTCCCTACCTGCCGCCGCCCCGGCCGGACGCGGACGCGGCGACCTGGCGGGCGGAGGCGGAGAGGGTACTGGCGAGGGCCGAGGGGTGCGCCCTCGGCGAAGGCGGCGGCGCCGGGTCGGAACCGACGGCGGGGACCGCGCCGTTCAGCGGCTGGTTCAGCAGAAGCGCCTCGGTCTGAGCCCCGCTCGCCCCACATCTCCGCACTTGGGGCCGGGTCGGGTGAAACCTTTCGGCCGAATCTTCCGTCCCCCTTTCCGGGAGAGCGTAGAGAACCGGCGAGGAGCAGCAGGACATGGGGCTGAAGAGCAAGTACACCGCGCACATAGCCGTGGCGGCTTCGGCGGTCGCGATCAGCCTGGCGGCATGGGCGGCCACCGCGCTGACGGACACCGAGGCCGCCGCACAGGCTGCGGGCGCGCAGGGACAGACGAAGGATCCGGCATCGCGTCCGCCGCCGGTGTCGAAGGTGCGGATGCCCCAGGGGATCGCCCATGCCGCGGAGGCGGGCGGGAAGGCCGTGAACATCACCATCGACGACGGACCCGACCCGCAGTGGACACCCAAGGTGCTGAGGGTCCTCAAGGAGAACGACGTCAAGGCGGTCTTCTGCATGGTGGGACCCCGGGCGAAGGAGTTCCCCGACCTGGTCAGGCAGATCGTCGCGGACGGGCACCGCCTCTGCGACCACACCATGTCCCACGACACCACGATGGACAAGAAGTCCGTCGCGTACCAGAGGCAGCAGATCCTGGACGCGAAGAAGATGATCGAGGACGCCGCCGGGGGCGCCCCGGTGGAGTACTACCGGGCGCCGGGCGGTGCGTTCACCCCCGACAGCCGGCGCATCGCCGCCGAGGCGGGCATGCGGCCGCTGGGGTGGAACGTGGACACCAAGGACTTCGAGAAGCCCGGCACCAGCGCCATCGTCGGCACGGTCAAGAACGAGCTGTCCAACGGGCCGACGATCCTCTTCCACGACGGCGGCGGCGACCGTGTGCAGACCGTCGAGGCCCTCGAGCAGGTCCTGCCGTGGCTCAAGGAACAGGGACACCCCTTCAGCTTCCCCGTACGCACCGCCCCCTGAGGACCAAGTCGGCAGGGATCAGGACCGGGCCATGCGGGCGGCGAGACCCGCGCGCGTGGCGACGTCGGTCTTGCGGAAGGTCCGGGAGAGACGGGTCTCGACGGCTCGCGCGGCCGGTTGGCATATGGTCCGCGGTCGCCCTCCGGTCAGGGCCGGGCCGCTCCCCGTCCTCGGCCACCGGGCGGCGCCGCGCGGTGCTCGTCGGCGCGGGGATGCCGCCGGGCGTGGGCCCGGGCGAGCTGTTCCGCCGCGCTGTTCAGCAGCGTGTCGAGGACCACGGGGTAGGCGCTGTGCGTCATGCGCCCGGCCAGGAGCCGCGCGGTGGCCGCGATGTGCGGATGCGTGTCGGCGGGCAGCTCGGCGTAGGTGGAGTTCCACATCTCCTCGTCCGCCGCCCGGGCCTCGTCCGTCAGCGCCAGCGACCCCGCGTCGAGGGCGGCGAAGGCCAGGCCGAGGTCGATGAACGCGTGGTAGACGACGACCGCGTCCGCGTCGGCGAAGCCCGCGCCCCGCAGGATGCCGAGGATCGTCTCGTCCACCGCGATCTCCCGTGGGCGGCCCGTGACGCGGCTGGCCGTCAGAACGGCCGCCTGGGGGTGGGCGAGGTAGGAGGCGTGGATGGCCAGGCCGAGGGCCCGCAGGTCGGCACGCCAGTCTCCGGTGGCCGACCAGGTGTCCAGCGCCCGTCCCATCAGCTCCTCGCCGATGGCCCTGGTCAGGTCGTCCATTCCGGCGAAGTAGCGGTAGAGGGTGCTCGGGTCGGCGCCGAGGGCGGCGCCCAGCCTGCGCGCGGTCAGTCCGGTGCTGCCGTGTTCCCGCAGCATCCGCAGCGCCGTGCTGACGATCAGCTTCTCGGACAGCACCGTGCCCTGCCTGGTCGGCCGGCGCCTGCGCCGTGCCTCCTCCGGCACCACTTCCTTCACCATGCCGCTTCTCCCAGCTCTCCCGGATCTCCCGTACGGATCGCCCGCGCGCCCACCCTTATGCCAACGCCGTAGACCTTAACCTGGGGCATCCCGTTGCATGTGTCCAACCCCGGGAGCCACCGTCTCGGGCGACGAAAGGTGTGTGACATGCGAGTACTCCTCGTGGGCGCGGGCGGCGTGGGCACGGCCGTCACCCGGATCGCGGCCCGGCGCGAGTTCCTGACCCACATGGTCGTCGCGGACTACGACCTCGCACGCGCCGAGGCGGCTGTCGCGGCGCTCAAGGACCACGGGGACCGGTTCAGCGCGAGGCGTCTGGACGCCTCCGACGAGGACGCGGTCCGCCAGGTGCTCGTGGATGAGAACTGTGACGCCCTGCTCAACGCGACCGACCCGCGCTTCGTGATGCCCCTGTTCGACGCGGCCCTCGCGGCGGGCACGCACTATGTCGACATGGCGATGTCCCTCTCCACGCCGCACCCCACCCGTCCGTACGAGGAGTGCGGCGTGAAGCTCGGCGACACGCAGTTCGAGCAGGCGGGTCCGTGGGAGCGTTCGGGACGGCTGGCTCTGGTCGGCATGGGGGTGGAGCCGGGTCTTTCCGATGTGTTCGCCCGGCACGCGGCGGACGAGCTGTTCGACGAGATCGAGGAGATCGGCGTCCGCGACGGCGCGAACCTGACGGTCGAGGGCTACGACTTCGCTCCGTCGTTCAGCATCTGGACGACCATCGAGGAGTGCCTCAATCCCCCGGTGGTCTACGAGAAGGACCGCGGCTGGTTCACCACGGCCCCGTTCAGCGAGCCGGAGGTGTTCGACTTCCCCGAGGGCATCGGTCCCGTGGAGTGTGTGAACGTCGAGCACGAGGAGGTCCTGCTCATCCCCCGCTGGGTCGACGCCCGCCGGGTGACGTTCAAGTACGGCCTCGGCGACGACTTCATCGCCAAGCTCAAGACCCTCCACGAGCTGGGCCTGGACTCCACCACGAAGGTCACCGTCCCCTCGGGTGACGGGCCCGTGGCGGTGTCCCCGCGCGACGTCGTCGCCGCCTGCCTGCCCGACCCGGCCACCCTGGGCGATCGGATGACCGGCAAGACCTGCGCGGGCACCTGGGTCAAGGGCACCAAGGACGGCTCGCCGCGCGAGGTGTACCTCTACCACGTGGTCGACAACGAGTGGTCGATGCGTGAGTACGGTTCCCAGGCGGTGGTCTGGCAGACCGCCGTCAACCCGGTCATCGCCCTGGAACTCCTCGCGGACGGCACCTGGTCAGGCAGCGGCGTCCTGGGCCCTGAGGCCCTGCCGCCGCGTCCCTTCCTCGACCTCCTCACCGCGTACGGCTCGCCGTGGGGCGTCCGCGAGGAGATCTGACGGCTCGCCGCCGCCCGAGCTCGCGGGGGCTGCACCTCCGTGCGGTGCCGCACAGAGGAAGGCCCCCCGCCCCGCGAGGGGACAGGGGGCCTTCTCCGGCGGGCGGCCCGACTCGGGTCAGGCGTGGCGGCGTCCGTTGCCCGTGACGAGGCGGTAGAGGACGAGGAGGATCACAGAGCCGACGATGGCGGCGATCCAGGTGGAGAGTTCGAAGAATCCGTCGATGGCGTCGACGCTGAGGACCGCCTTGCCGAGCCAGCCCCCGAGCAGACCACCCGCCACGCCGATGAGCATGGTGATGATGATGCCGCCCGGGTCCTTGCCCGGCATGAGGGCCTTCGCGATCGCGCCGGCCAGCAGGCCGATGAGGATCCACGCGATGATGCCCATGATGTGCCTCCAGTTCGTCGCCTGAGAAGTTCGCACACAGCGTCTGTTCCGATCCGGCGCGGTCAAACCCGTCCGCTCGAACAGGTGTGCCGATACCTGCCCCTCCCGGACGGGCCTCGGGGCACGCCGGAGTGCCGGGAGGTCTCGCTTGGGCGGCCGGCCGCGTCAGCCGGTTTCGAGCAGCCCCTGGCGCAGGCGCTTCACGGTCCGCGAGAGCAGGCGGGACACATGCATCTGGGAGCAGCCCAGGTGTTCCCCGATCTGGGCCTGGGTGAGTTCCTCGACGAACCTCAGGTGGATGATCTGCCGGTCGCGCTCGTCGAGCTCTGCGATGAGCGGGGCCAGGGCGTGGAAGTCCTCCACCAGCTCCATGGCGGGGTCCTCGCTGCCTATGAAGTCGGCCAGGGAGGCCTCGCCGTCCTCGCTCTCGCCGCTCAACGCGGCGTCGAGCGAGGAGGAGTTGTACCCGTTGGAGGCCAGCCGTGCCTCGGTGACCTCCTCCTCGGTGAGGCTCATCAGCTCGGCGAGTTCCTTGACCGTCGGCGCCCGGCCCAGGCGCGTGCTCAGCTCCTCGGTCGCCTTGGCCAGTTCCACCCGGGCCTCCTGCAGACGGCGGGGGACGTGCACCGCCCAGGAGGTGTCACGGAAGAACCTCTTGATCTCCCCGACGATGTAGGGCACGGCGAACGTGGTGAACTCGACCTCCCGCGACAGTTCGAAGCGGTCGATCGCCTTGATCAGCCCGATCATCCCGACCTGGACGATGTCCTCCATCTCGTCACCGCGATGGCGGAACCGCCCGGCCGCGTAGCGGACCAGGCTCATGTTCATCTCGATGAGGGTGTTCCGCGCGTACTGGTACTCGTGCGTTCCCTCCTCCAGCACCGTGAGCTCCTGGAAGAAGACCTTCGACAGGGCCCGCGCGTCCCTGGGCGCGACCGCCAACGCGTCCGGTACGACCGGCAGCGTTCCCGTTCCGGCCTCGATCCTCTTGGCCGACATCATGGTGAGCGTCACGCCGTTCCCCTTCCAGGTGTGTCACGAGCATGGAGTCGTGACCCCGTGTCAGTTCGCCTACCCGGCAATCCGAAGTCCACACGGACGAGTTCGTGGCGGGTTCCCCGGGGAGCGGATCCTCCGGTCCGCTCGCTTCGGCCACCGGTCACGGGGCAGAAGGAAAGTGCCGTTCGGCCCTTCGAAGGAGAGACATGACACGGGATCCCTCACTCAGAGCCGTCGGGTGGGCTCGATCGCTTCCCCTCGGCAGCAGCGTGAAGACGGCGCGCGACTGGACGCGCGAGCATCTGGCGTCGCTCGGCTGGGACCGCACCGCGCCGGACCTGGTGGACTCCGTGGTGCTGGCCGTCTCCGAACTGGTCACCAACGCCCATGTCCACGCCCACAGTGACGCGCAGCTCATCCTCACGTGGGACGAGGCGTGCCTGCACGTGACCGCGCACGACGCGTCGCCCCGTGTTCCCGAGCCGCGCCACCCGGACGACGACGCTCTGGGCGGGCGCGGTCTGCTCCTGATCGGCGCCCTCGCCGACGATGTACGGATCCGCTCCTGCCCGCGGGGCAAGGACGTCACCGCCTGCTTCGGCCCGCCCTCGACGGGCCGGCCGGACTGAGGAGGGTCCGCGCGAGGGTCGAGCGGACAGCCGCCCCGTTCGAGGACACCTGCCTCATTCGTCCCCGGACGGTCGTCGGCTCTCGTACGGCACGTCAGCGCCGGAGGGAGGCGAGCAGCGGCTGCCAGTCGATGTGCCTCTCCTCGGTGCCCTGCGGCACCAGGGCGAAGGTGTCGCGTACGAGGCGGGCGAGCCGCTCCTTGTCGCACCTGACCGTGGCGCAGTGACCGGCCGGACCGAGCCGCAGGAGGAGGCTGCCGTCGGACGCGGGCCTCAGGCGGACCTCCCCCGCACCGGTGGGGGCCCGCGATCCGCTGAGGACCATCTCGCGGTCGACGCGCCACACGACGGGCGCTTCGCCCAGGAGGTGGAAGACGATGCTCAGCGCGTGGGGGTCGCGGGAGGTGTAACCGACGGTGGTCTCGATCGGGACGGACGCGTCCGGGGTCAGCAGCTCCATGGCCACGGGCTGCGTGAGGACGCGCGGCGGGGCGAGGGGTGCGACGGGGCGCTGCGGCATGGTGGGCCTCCGGCTGAAGGGACGTGGCGAGCGGTGCGGTGTCCGCCTGACCCGTCCTCTCGCTGTTACACCTCTCGCCCGCGAGACGGATGCGCCGTGGGCGTCGCGGTTCCGTGAAGGCCGTGGGAGCGGGGCCGTCGGGGGCCTCGGGGACAGAACCGCCGGAGGGCTGACGCGCGAGGCCCGGAGCGGAAGCCGGGCGGGCCTGTCAGAAGCCGGGGCGAGGCCCGGAAAAGACGCCGGGCAGGCCTGTCGGAAGCCGGGCGGGGTCCGTCAGGGGCCGGGGAGCCGGGGGCCGTCCGCCGCGCCGGTCGAGGTGTCCCCGTCGCTCCCCGCGGTCGCGGTCTCGGACCGGCCCGTCAGGTGCTCGTAGGTGCCGGTGAGTCGGAGCAGCCTGTCGAGCAGGACCGGTCTGCGGTCGAGGTGGAGCCGTACTCCCCTCGCCGCAGCATGCCGGTGGAGGGCGAGCAGGGTGGAGAGGCCCATCGAGTCGCACAGGGTCATCCGGGCGCAGTCCAGGTGGACGTCCGAGAGGTCGGGCACCGCGTCGATCTGGGCACGGGCCGCTTCGAGCAGCTCGTCGGCGCTGTCCCAGGCGAGGTCGCCGGAGAGCTCCGCGTACAGGACGCCGTCCGCAGCGGGGGCCGCCTTGAGTTCGAAGGTGCTGTGAGATGCGCTCATGAGTGGGGTCCGGGGGCCGTTGGGACGGGTACACGGGCGAGGGCGCGACGTCCCGCGACGAGATGGGTCCGCGCGCGGGGGAAGTCGTACTGTGCGTCGGCGAGGAGTCCGAGCGCGGCGGCCAGGGCGTCGCCCGGGACACCACGGGCCCGCAGGATGCCGGCGGTCCAGGTGACGAAGCCGGTGAACAGCTCGGGGTCGTCGGCGTAGAGGGACGCGGCGAGGAAGTCGACGATGTGCGCGATGTCCTCGGCGGTCCGTTCCCGCTGCTGTTCGGTGTACGCGGCCATCGCCGGGACCGCGTCCTCCAGCTTCTCGAGGACGTGGCGGGTGAGTTGCGTCCGGCTGCGGGTGACCAGTGTGTACTCCTGGTCGGACAGGTGCGGCAGTTCGCGGGACGGGTCCCGCGGAGGCGCCTCCGGGCGCCGCAGGCCGTCGGTCAGGAGGGAGGCGGCGACGCGGGCGTCGGGTGCCCATCCGTCCGCGCCGATCAGGGCGGCGTACCGGCCGTCGGGTCCGAAGGCGGCTCCGCCGACGAGGACGGGAAGGCCGATGGCCTGGACGGCGGTGACAGCGGCGTGGGCCGTCGGGAGCCGGAGCGGCAGGGAGGCCGAGAGAGCGACGGCGTCCGCGCCGGTCTGGTGCAGATGCGCGATCAGGTGAGGGGTGGGGACGTGAGCCCCCAGGTAGTCGACGACGAAGCCCCGGCTGCGCAGGACTTCGGCGAATAGGCGGGCGGGCAGCGCGTGCCACTCTCCGTCGACGCAGGCGACGGTGACGCGCTGCGGTGCCGTCGCGGTCGCCCGCCGGGCGTCCGGCCCGGCGGCGGTGCGGTGGCTCGGGGCCCGGTGGGCGAGGGCGGCGATGACGCGGTCCTGGATCGCGGTCACCGCGTGCTCCTGCGCGACGCCGATGCGGCCGGCGGCCCATTCGCCGCCGACCCTGGCCTGTACGGGTCCGATCACGTCGAGCAGGAGGTCCTCCTTCGTGGCCCCCGCGTCGTGGGCGTCGAAGACCGCCTGGGCGGCCGCCGTCTCGTCCCTCGCCGTGAGGGCCGCCCACAGCCGCTCGCGCGTTCCGACGAGGCCGGTGGACGAGGTCGTGGTGTGCGTGATCGTCATGCGGTGTACCTGCCCCGGGTGTGGCCGTTCACCGCGGAGAGATGGTTGGTGTGCGGTGCGGTGATGACGACGACCGCCATGTCGTCGTGCGGACCACGGCCCACCCAGTCGCCGGTGATCATCTGGAGGCGTTCGACGACGGCCTCCGCGGGGAGTCCGACGCACTCGGCCAGAGTGGCCTGGAGCCGGTCCTCGCCGAACATGGACGAACCCAGCGGTCCGCCCCGGGCCTCGGTGATCCCGTCCGTGTAGAGCAGGCACGTCTCGCCGGGCGACAGGTGCACGGTCGCGGACCGGGAGGTGACCTCGGGAAGTGCGCCCACGAGGGTTCCGCTCGTGTCCGCCTCCTCCACCTCTCCCGTGGTGCGCAGGATGAGGGGCCGAGGATGGCCGGCGCTGGTCAGCCTCAGCCGCACCTGGCCGCCCGAGCGGCGTACCGAGGCCAGGACCAGCGTGGCGAAGCGGGTGTGACGAGAGGTCAGGAGGGCGCCGTTGAGCAGCTTCAGGACGTCCTGGTGGTCGCCGGCGAGGGGCAGGAGCGCCTGGACGGTGCTGCGGATCCTGCCCGTGAGCACGGCGGCGTCAAGGCCCTTGCCGCACACGTCGCCGAGGACGGCGAGCGTCTCCTCGTCGGCGGTGTTCCCGGCGTGCACGTCGTAGAAGTCGCCGCCGATCCGCTCCGTGTCCTGGGAGGTCCGGTAGCCGCCGGCGAAGTCGACCCCCTGGACATGGCGGAGTCGCGGCGGGAGGAGTTCGGCGATCAGCGCGCGGGTGATGCGCGCCTGCTCCGCGTAGAGGCGTGCGGCCGACAGGGCGGCGCCGGCCCGGGCGGCGAAGAGCCGGGCGAAGAGTTCCTCGGAGGAGTCGAAGGCCCTCCGCCCTCCGCGCCGCAGCAGGATCAGGACGCCCGCGGGCACGCCGTGGCCGGGCAGGGGTGTGATGGCGACGGCGCCGGGGGTCCCTTCGAAGTCCTCGGGGACGGCCCAGTCCGGCAGCTCCGCCGGGTCGATCCAGCGGGCGGGCACCGGGGGGAATCCCTGGAGGGCCTCGGCCAGGCCGGGAACCGACGTCGGGTCCATCGTCACCTGGCTCCGGTCCCAGCGGTCGCCCACCGCGGTGACCACGCCGTACCGATTCCTCACGGGCGGGGAGACCACGAGCGCCGCGTCGCCGAGGTGGGCCGCGGCGAGCAGGGCCGTCTTCTCCAGGCAGCGGTCGGGGTTCAGCGAGGCGAGGAGCTGTGTGGACGCCTCGGCCAGGAGCGCGGTGCGCTCCCGTTCGGTACGCAGGGCGTCCTCCGCGGCGTTCAGATCGGAGTCGTCGACCAGCCACCAGGCGACGTCGCCTTGCCCGGACTCGGTGGGGTGGGCGCGCAGGAGGCGGCCCTCGTGACTCCCCCGCAGGGCGAGACGTCCCGCTCGCGCGGGTGCCGGAACGGACGGCGCCGGCACCCGGCGGGACAGCCGCTGGTGTGCGTCGGCCAGCCATCCGGGGACGACCTCGTCCAGCCATGAGCCGACGCCCATCTCCGGGAAGAGGTCGGCGGCGGCGGTGTTGAACTCGACGACGCCGCCCTCGCGGTCGGCCACCACCGCCGGGTGGGGCGAACGGAGCCAGGAGATGCCTCCGGCTTCGGGAGTGACCTGAGAGCGACCGAACCCATCTTCGAAAACAGTCATATGCGTGGCCCGCGCGTCGTGGCCCGCCACCTTCCCCGCTCGACGACAGTTTGCCTGCCCACCCTTCCTCAGGGCGCCTCACACATCAAGTGAACCCTCCTCTTTCGGTACGCATCCGACCCTCCCTCGCCATACCCGCACCAACCCGGCACAAGACCTTCACGGATGGCGCATCCTCCTGCGCGACCGACGACCCGGCGGTTCTCCCGGTCCGTCGCGCCCCGCCATCGGATTCGTGGCGGCGGAACGCGTTTCGGCTGCGTGTTCGGGGTCATTCGGAACCTCGGATGTGGTCCTCGACCCGGAGGGGTTCCGTCGTGTCGGTCATGGTGTTCCTGGTGTTCGGTGTCGGGGTGGCGATGGCGTGGTGGGGCATCGCCCCGGTCCGCGCCCCCGTCCGCGGCGGTGTGCGGAAAGGACCCCGGTGACGGCCGGGAGCAGCGTTCCCGGCCGCGGCGGCGTACTCCGGCAGGAGGGAGAGGCACGCCCTGACCCGCTTCCCCTCCGGTTCCGGCTCCACGCTCACCGTCTCGCAGACGGAGACGACGATCTCGACACCGTGCTGTCCGATGCGGCGGGGATCGTGTCCGCGAGGTACGGGGGCGGCGGCCTCGCGGTCGAAGACCGAGATCTCCAGGGTGTCCTGCCGCAGCTCCAGCAGCAGTCGGCAGGGGCCGGCCGCGTGCCGGACCGCGTTGGTCACGAGCTCGCTGACCACCAGCCGCGCCAGCTCGACGCGCTCGTCGGCCACCGGTTCACGCCCCGCGGACGGGGCGGCCGCGAGGAAGTCGGCCGTGAAGGCGCGGGCGGAGGCGATCGCTCCGCCGTCGTGGGCGTCGTCGTAGACGACACTCGCGGCCAGCAAGGGCTCCCGTGCCGCGGGCTCCGCCGTCATCGCGTATGTCATGGCGCTGGTACTCCCCTCGTCCGGTGGGTGCGCCGGGCACCTCCCCCTCCGCCTTTCCCCTCTTCATGGTTCCCACACCGCCCACCACGCGGATCACACAGACCGGTGGCGCGTCAGGGAGGGGGCGCGGCGGGTTCCCCGCCCGGTCTCGGGTCCGGTGGGGCCGCCCCGCGGCCGTTCCAGTCGAGGCAGAGCACGAGGACGGCGTCCGATGCGCCCCGGGGTGTCTCGCACAGTGCCCGTACGACGGCTCCGGGAGCGTCCGCGCAGCTCAGGTGGCTGGTCCGGGCGAGCGCCCGCGCGACGGGACCCTCCGGCGCCTCGTACTCCCCGGTGGACGCGGGATGGCCCGTACCGCAGGCGACGAAGATCAGCCGGTCGCCGGGGAGGAGGCGCAGGTGCTGGGGCGCGTAGACGGTGTCCTCGAACATGCCGAGGGGCAGTTGCCTGTCCAGTTCGACGCGCTCGGGAACGGCGTCGCGGATCAGCCAGAGCGACGGCGACCCGGCGTCGACCACCTCGATCCCGCCGGTGGCGAGGTCGAGACGGAGCAGCAGGGCGGCCAGCGGGCTCTTCCCCCGGTACTGCCCGTAGAGCGCCTGGTCGGTGAGGCTGGCCTGCCCCACCAGGTCGAGTCCGGCCCGCCGGGCGTTGCGGATCGCCGTCAGGGCGAAGGTGCTCACCAGGGCGGCGGGAGTACCGGGCCCGATGCCGTCGGCGACGGTCAGCAGGAGTTCGTCCGCGGTCACGCTCCAGTCCAGGAGGTGTCCGCCCGAGGTGTAGGCGGGCTCCCAGTGCGCGTGGAGGTCGAACGCCGGCCCGGCACAGGCCCGGCCCGGCAGGGTGTCCCACTGCATCTCCCCCGCGACGCTGAGGGCGTGCGTCCTGCGGGTGCTGCGGTACAGGTCGGTGTGGCGGTCGGCGACGCACAGGGCGTGTCCGAGCGTCTCGGCGACGCGGCCGAGACTCTCGACGGTCTCCGGCGTGCCCCGGTCCGACGGCAGGATGACCACGAGCACGCCGAATCGGTCGCCGCGGACCGTGACGGGAAGGTAAACGGTCGCCGTGGGCCCGACATCACGCGAAAGATATGGTTGCTGCGTGCGGAAGACTCGACCCGCGGGGCCCGCGTCCACGGGCACGTGCGGCGCTCCGGCAGGCGCCTGCACGGGCACCACGGGGCGCAGGGACGTGAATCCGTAGTCGATGAGCAGCAGGTCGGCGGAGGACGCGGCGTACAGCCGCGTGAGACTGGTACGGAGGGAGTCCAGGAGGAGATGTGGTGCCGCCCCGCGCAGTGCGCCTTCCACTGTCACGTATCGATCCACCGGATCCGTACCGCCTTCTGGAGAGATGTGGAGATGACCGGTCCGCCGCACGGCCGAGGTCCTCGGCCCCGGACGCCCGAGGAGTGTCGGCAGGCATGAACACCAACCCCGCTCCGTCGCCGCGGGAACCGCAGCAGACGGCCGAGGCCGCGCGGGAGCTCATCGAGCTGCTGGAGGTGCTGTGGGAGCGCGGCCGGGACATGGTGTCGTCGACACCGGTCTCGGCGAGTCAGCTGCGCGTGCTCTACAGCCTGGACCGCGAGGAGGGCATCAGCCTGCGCATCCTGGGTGACCTGCTCGGTTCCGCCCCGCCGTCGGTCAGCCGCATGTGCGACCGGCTGGAGGCGCTGGGCTTCGTCCAGCGCCTGCCCAGCCCCGTGAGCCGGAGGCAGCTGGAGCTGCATCTGACCGGGCACGGCAAGGCGTACCTGCGGGAGCTCCGGGCCCAGCGGGAGCAAGCCCTGCTCGCGGTCATCGCCGACATGTCACCGACGAGCCGCAAGGCCCTGCTGCGGGGGCTCACGGGGTTCCACGAGGCCCTGGGCGAGAGCGGGTCGGCCGCTTCGTCACGCCCGCGCACGCCGTTGAAGGACGTCAGCTCGGCCTGACCCCCGTGCGGCGCCGGCTCCGGCCGGGCGCACACCCCATGTCCCCATCGCCACCCCTGGTTCTCCATGACGTGTCCCACCGGGCACGCGCCCGGGAGGAGTACCCCAAGGATACAGTTGTCACACGGCAACTGTTGACACGGCGCCGTTCCAGTCGAGGCAGACGACGAGGGCGTCGTCCTCCAGTGCGCCGCCGCCGTGATGAGCGCTGAGCTCCCGGAGCATCGCCTGCGGGACGTGCGTGGGCGGCAGCAGACGCGTCCCCCTGAGCGCACGGGCCAGCGCCCGGTCCCCGTAGCTCTCGCCGGCCGGTGAGACGGCGGCGTACACCCCGTCGCTGCCGAACAGAAGGCGGTCCCCCGGCCGCACGGTGAACCGCTCGGGGACGTACACGGAGTCCTCGAACATGCCGAGGGGCAACTGCGCCTCGAAGCCGATGGACTCGACGGAATGGCCCCGCAGCCGCCACAGGCGAGGCGAACCGGCGTCCACGGCCTCCACCTCTCCCGTGGCCATGTCGAAGGACAGGAGCAGCACCGACACGAAGGCGCCGCCCCGGTACTGCGCGTACACGGCCTGGTCGGCCAGCGCGGCCTGGTCCGCGAGGGCGAGACCGGCCCGGCGGGCGTTGCGGAGCGCGTTGATCGCCAGGTTCGTCAGCAGGGCGGCCTCGATGCCCTCCCCCATGCCGTTGGTGACGGTGAGGGTGAGACGGCCCTCGGAGACCGACCAGTCGTAGTTGTCGCCGAAGATGGCGTACGCGGGTTCGAGGTGGGCGGCGAGGGCGAACTCGGGGCGGGCGCACGAACGGCCGGGCAGGAGCTGCCACTGCATCTCCGCCGCGAGCGTGAGCCGCACCGCCCTGCGTGCCAGGACGTACAGGTCCGTGTCGCGCTCGGCCACCAGGATCTCGTGGCCGAGTGCCTCGCAGATCTGGGCGAGTCCCGGGAACAGGGGGCCCAGGTCGATTCCCGGGGGCAGTTCGGCGGTGAGGACACCCAGCCGGTCTCCACGGACGGTCACGGGCAGGTGGAGCAGGACCGACGCCGGTCCGTGGACCGCATAGGGCTCCTGGGCACCGAAGGCTCGGCCCTCGGGACTGTCGTGGATCGGGATCGACGGATCGGCCCCGGGGGTGCGCTCGACGAGCTGGAGCGTCCGCAAGCCGTAGTCGGCGAGGCGGAGTTCCACCCGCAGGGCGCCGCAGCACTCCCGCAGGGCGTCCTCGACGACGCTCACCAGCCGGTGCGGAGCTGCCCGGCGGAGCGCCTGCTCGACGTCGGCGATCTCGTGCACGTTCTCCCTCATCCTTCCTCTCGGGCCCGGTCCCGTGCCGGGCACCGCGCTCCCTTCCGCTATCTCTCGCCGCCGGCCGCGGCCAGGGCCTCCGCCACTCGGTCGTGCGGCGGGATCGTCGTCGTCACCCCGGTGATGTCCAGGATGCGTCGCACCGCCGGGTTCGGCGCGGCGAGGTACAGGTCCCCGCCGGCCTCCCGTGCCCTGTGCACCGACCTGATGAGCACGTTCAGACCCGACGAGTCCATGAACTCGAGCGCGGTCAGATCGAGGACGAGATGGTGCCGCCCTTGGCCGAACTGTTCCGCGAGGTGGTCGTCGAGTCTGTCGGCCGTGTCCAGGTCCAGTTCACCCGCTACGGACAGCACAGCCGTGCGGGCGTCGCGGGTCTCGACGACGACCTGGAGGTTCGGTTCTCGCTCGGACATGTTTCCCTGCTTTCCGGGTGGGGGCGGTAGATCGTGGGGCGGACGGTCGGGGATCAGTACACCTGGACGCCGACCACGCACGTGTCGTCGTCCGTGTCCGACTTGCTGCGCGCCAGCAGCTGGTCCAGCCGCTGCTCCAGGCTCCCGGACGGGAGCTGGGCGACGGCGAGCAGCTGGGCGACGGAGTCCTCGACGGGGGTGTCCCGCCGTTCGACGAGTCCGTCGGTGTACATCAGCACGATGTCCTCGGGTTCGAGCCGGAGCTCGGTCTCCTCGTACTCGGCCTCGGCGAGCGCGCCCAGCAGCATTCCTCGCAGGAGCGGCAGGTCGAGCGCCCTCTCCCCCCGGACGAGCACCGGCGGCAGGTGCCCCGCCCGGGCCCATCGCAGGGTACGGGTGTCGGGGTCGAAGATCCCGCAGACGGCGGTGGCCGTGACATGGGCGGTGAGGTGGTGGGCGACGCTGTTGAGCCAGGACAGGAGCTGTCCCGGCCCCGCGCCCGTGACGGCGAGGCCGCGGAGCGCGTTGCGGAGCACCACCATCCCGGTGGCGGCCTCCACTCCGTGGCCCGCGACATCACCGACGCACAGGAGCACCTTCTTGGAGGGCAGCACGACGGCGTCGTACCAGTCGCCGCCGACCAGGGACTCGGTCTCGGCCGGGCGGTAGCGCACGGCCACATCGAGGGCCGGCGCGTCGAGCGGCGGTTTGACCGGCGGCATGATGGCGTGCTGGAGCTGGAGGGTGAGCCGGTTGCGCTCCTCGGCGGCCTCCTCCGTGGCGACCAGCCGGTCGTGGGTGGCCGTGAGGGCGACCTCGGTCCAGTGCTGCGCCGAGATGTCCTGGTAGGCGCCCCGGACGGTCTCGAGGCCGCCGTCGACGCCCAGGGCGGGTTCGGCGGTCACCCGGATGTGGCGCGTGACCCCGTCGCGGCGCAGCATGCGGAAGGCCGCGGATCCCACCTGCCGCTGGTGCAGCACCGTCTGGAGGAAGTGCCGGATGGTGCCGGAGTCGTCGGGATGGGCATGGCCGAGGAGATCGCGCAGGGCGACCGGCGCCTCCGTCGGCCGCCGGCCGAAGAGCTCGAAGAGCTGGCCGTGCCAGGTGATGTCTCCGGTGAGGGCGTCCTCCTCGAAGGCGCCGACCCGGCCCAGGCGCTGGGCGTGCTGCAGCAGGCTTGCCAGGCGCGCCGATTCGTCCTCGACGCGCCAGACCAGGAGGACGCTCCCTCCGTACCGGCTGATGCTGATGTCGGCGAGCGAGGTCAGCGGCACCTGGTCCACCAGGGCGGTGAGCCGGGTGCGCCGCGCGCGGAACGGCTCGCCCGTGGCGTAGACCCGCTCGATCCGTTCGAAGAGTTCGCTCTCGTCGGCCGTCGCGGGGTACGCCTCCAGGAGCAGCGCCCCGTCGACGGCGCTGCGCGGCCGGCCGGCGGGGTCCTGGAAGTGCGCGTTGGCGTGTCTGACGCGGAAGTCGGCGAGCCGGCCCTCCTCGTCCAGGTGCGGGGTGAGGACGAGGGCGGAGTCGTAGAGCCCGTCGGACAGCTCGGCCAACTCCAGCGATCCGTCCCCGGCGGGGCCGAGGGTTCGCGTGGGGGCCGCCTGGTCGGGGAGCCCTTCCAGCGTATGGGCACAGAGTTGCGCGAGTGCCTCGATCTGTCGTTCCACGGCCTGCGGCTGGGGGCCCAGCGGGCGGGCCCAGCAGATCTCCAGGACGCCGTGTATGCGACCGCCGGTCCCGGCGGGGACGACGACCCGCCCGCCGTCGGGGTGCCGCGTACGTCCGATGGAGGGGATGCCCGAGGCGGCCAGGTTGGGGTACCAGACGGTGCGGCGGCCGGTGAGCGCCTGTCGGGCGGCGGTGGTCACCCCCGGGGGTACGTAGTGCCAGCGGGCCGCCTCGTCGGGTCCGAACCCCGCGTGGCCGCGCAGGCTCAGCGAGGTGTCCGGGCTGGTGGTCCAGATCGCCACGGCGACGGCGCCCAGGGGTTCGAGGGCGTGCGCGAGCAGCGAATCGGCGACGGCCTGGGTGTCGCCGGCGCTGAGCGCCGCGCTCTCCGCCGTACGCAGGCGCACGGCGACCGAGGCGGCGGGCCCCGCGGTGCCCGGTTCACCGACGGTCGCCCTCATGAACTCGCCCGCGGCCTCGGAGACCTGGTCCCGGGCCGCCTGGTTGATGATGTCCGCGGCCAGCTCCAGCCGGGAGAGGCCGGCCCGGTCGGCGAGCTCGGCGAGCTGCCGCGCCGCCTGGGCGGGGCCGCAGCCGAGGCGCTCGACGAGGACGCCCTTCGCGAGTTCGATCAGGGCGCGCCCTTCGGTGGCCGCGTGCGCGGCGCGCACCTCGCCGCGCAGCCGCTCCACCGTGGCGGACAGCCGGCCGTCGGTGAGGTCGTCCGGCGTCGGTGGGAGTTCACCGCCGGAGGGAGGGGAGACCGGTGGGCCGGCGGGTGCCTCGGGCGCCGTGGCACCGTCCCCAGGAGGGACGGCGGACGGGTCTCCGTCCCGGAAGGGGGGGCCACTCACGTGGGCGACTCCTCGGTCAGGACGGCCTCGCGACCGCGGAAAGGAAAGGGACGGTGACAGGATGCGCCAGAACGGCCGGGGAATCGCCGTCGGGTGCGGGACGGCCCGATCGGGCCCGCGGGACTACGCATCGTTCAGCCACCGGCCGACGCAGGCGATGAGTTCGTCGGCGTCGACGGGCTTGGTCACGTAGTCGCTGGCGCCCGACGCGAGGCTCTTCTCACGGTCGCCCGGCATGGCCTTGGCGGTGACCGCGATCACGGGCAGTTCCGCGTACTGCGACAACTTCCTGATCCGGGCCGTCGCCGTGTAGCCGTCCATCTCCGGCATCATCACGTCCATCAGGACGAGGGACACGGCCGGGTTCGCCAGGAGCGTCTCGATCCCCTTCCGGCCGTTCTCGGCGTGCAGCACCGTGACGCCGTACAGCTCCAGGATCCCGCTCAGGGCGTAGAGGTTCCGGGCGTCGTCGTCGACCACGAGGACGGTGCGGCCGTGCAGCGTGGTGTCGATCGCCTGGGGCGCCGGTGCCCAGTGGTCCCCGCGGACCAGGGGCACGACATCGCCGGGCTGCTCCGCGGACAGGTGCAGCGCGATCCGCTCGCGCAGTTCGTCGAGGCTGGAGAGCAGCTCCAGCGGACGGCGGCGGGCCAGCTCCTGCAGCGCCACCTCCTCGTGTGCGGGGAGCCGGCGGTTGTTGTGGGCGAGGACCGGAACCGTACGCAACGCCTCGTCGCCGTCCACGGCGTCCAGGAAGCGCAGGGCGTCGCCGTCCGCCATGTCGACATCGAGCACGACGCAGTGGAACGGCTGGGTGGCGAGCGCGGTGGCCGCCTCCTGAGGGCCGACGACCGCGATCAGTTCGATGTCCGTCCGCTCGGCGTGCGCCCCGTCGGCGGAGAGCTGCGTGACCGCGTTCTCGGCGACGACGGCGAGGAGCCCGCGCGGGCGCTCCTCGATCACGAGGAGGCGGCGCGTCGGCCGGGTCCTCGCCGTGCCGGGCCCGGCGGGCAGGGCGGGAGCGGCACCCTGGGCCGGTGCCGGGATCTCGGTGGCCTCCAGCGTCCGGGCGGCGGGGTCGGGCCGCTCCGTGAAGTCGGCGCGGGTGACGGGCAGGTAGAGGGTGAAGGTGCTGCCCTCCCCGGCCACGCTGGTCACCGTGAGAGCGCCACCGAGCAGATGGGCGATCTCGCGGCTGATGGAGAGGCCGAGGCCGGTGCCTCCGTACTTCCGGTTGGTCGTCCCGTCGGCCTGCTGGAAGGCGCCGAAGATGGCCTCCAGGTTCTCGGGGGCGATGCCGATGCCGGTGTCCGCCACGCGGAAGGCGACGACGGCGCCGCCCCGCTGGACCGACACGGGGAGCTCGGCGTCGGAGGCCGGTTCGATGCGGAGCTCGACGCTGCCGTGCTCGGTGAACTTGACGGCGTTCGAGAGCAGGTTCCGCAGCACCTGCCGGAGCCGGGAGTCGTCGGTGATCAGGTCGACGGGCACGCCGGCGGCCGTGGCGACGGAGAAGGCGAGGCTCTTCTGCGAGGTGAGGGGGCGGAAGGTGGCCTCGACGTAGTCGAGGAGCCTGCGCAGGGGCACCCGCTCCGGGTTGAGGTCCATCTTCCCCGCCTCGACCTTGGACAGGTCGAGGATGTCGTTGATCAGCTGCAGCAGGTCGGACCCGGCGGAGTGGATGATGCCGGCGTACTCGACCTGCTTGGCCGTGAGGTTGCGGGTCGGGTTCTGGGCCAGCAGCTGGGCCAGGATCAGCAGGCTGTTGAGCGGGGTGCGCAGTTCGTGGCTCATGTTCGCCAGGAACTCGGACTTGTACGTCGAGGCCAGCGCGAGTTGCTGGGCACGGTCCTCGAGCTCCTGGCGAGCCTGCTCGATCTGGAGGTTCTTGGCTTCGATGTCGCGGTTCTGTGTGGCGAGCAGGGCCGCCTTCTCCTCCAGCTCGGCGTTGGAGCGCTGGAGCTCCTCCTGCTGCACCTGGAGTTCCTCGGTGCGTGAGCGCAGTTCGCCTGCCAGCCGCTGGGACTCGTCGAGGAGCTCGTCGGTACGGGCGTTGGCGACGATGGTGCTGAGATTGACTCCCACCGTCTCCATGAGCTGCTCCAGGAAGTCCCGGTGCACGGAGGTGAAGGGGCTGAACGCCATGAGTTCGATGACGCCGAGCACCTGGTCCTCGACGACGACCGGCAGCACCACGAGGCTGCCCCGGGCCGTGCTCCCGAGTCCCGAGGAGATCGTGACGTAGTCGGCGGGGACGTTCTCGGCGGCGATGGTGCGGCGGCTGCGGGCGGCCTGTCCCACCAGCGACTCACCCAGCCGGAAACGGTCCCTGCCCCGGTCTCCGGCGGGTCGGCCGTAGGCGCCGACGAGGCCGAGTTCGACGCTGTCCGATCCTTCTTCGGCCAGGTAGAACGCGCCGTACTGGGCGGCGACGAGCGGGGTCAGCTCGTCCATGACGAGTTCGGCGACGACCGCCAGGTCCCGGTGGCCCTGCATCAGCGCGGAGATCCGGGCCAGGCTGGACTTGAGCCAGTCCTGTTCCTGGTTGGCGCGCGTCGTCTCGCGCAGCGAGCCGACCATCGCGTTGATGTTGTCCTTGAGCTCGGCCACCTCGCCCGAGGCCTCGACGGTGATCGAGCGGGTCAGATCGCCCTCGGCGACGGCACTCGCGACCTCCGCGATGGCGCGGACCTGGCGGGTGAGGTTGCCGGCCAGCTCGTTGACGTTCTCGGTCAGCCGCTTCCAGGTCCCGGAGACGCCCTCGACCTCGGCCTGTCCTCCGAGCCGGCCCTCGCTGCCGACCTCCCGCGCGACGCGGGTGACCTCGGCGGCGAAGGAGGACAGCTGGTCGACCATCGTGTTGATGGTCGTCTTCAGTTCGAGGATCTCGCCGCGGGCGTCGACGTCGATCTTCTTGGAGAGGTCGCCGTTGGCGACGGCCGTGGTGACCTGGGCGATGTTCCGGACCTGTCCGGTCAGGTTGTTCGCCATGGAGTTGACGTTGTCGGTGAGGTCCTTCCAGGTGCCGGCCACGTTCGGCACCCGGGCCTGGCCACCGAGCCGGCCCTCGGTGCCCACCTCACGGGCCACACGGGTCACCTCGTCGGCGAAGGCCGAGAGCGTGTCCACCATGGTGTTGATGGTGTCGGCGAGCGCGGCGACCTCGCCCTTGGCCTCCACGGTGATCCGGCGGGAGAGGTCACCGCGGGCCACGGAGGTGGCGACCTGGGCGATCGAACGCACCTGCCCGGTGAGGTTGGACGCCATCACGTTGACGTTGTCCGTCAGGTCCTTCCACGTGCCCGAGGCGCCCCGGACGGTGGCCTGACCGCCGAGATTGCCCTCGGTGCCCACTTCGCGGGCGACCCGGGTCACCTCGTCGGCGAAAGCCGAGAGCTGGTCGACCATCGTGTTGATGGTCGTCTTCAGCTCCAGGATCTCGCCGCGGGCGTCGACGTCGACCTTCTCCGACAGATCGCCGTTGGCGACCGCGGTGGCGACGTGTGCGATCGCCCTCACCTGAGCGGTGAGGTTCCCCGCCATGGAGTTGACGGAGTCGGTGAGATCGCGCCAGGTGCCGGAGGCGCCCCTCACATCGGCCTGTCCGCCGAGAATGCCCTCCGTTCCCACCTCACGGGCCATCCGCGTGACCTCGTCGGCGAAGGAGGAGAGCTGGTCGACCATCGTGTTGATGGTGTTCTTCAGCTCCAGGATCTCGCCCCGCGCGTCCACGTCGATCTTCTGGGAGAGGTCTCCCTTGGCGACCGCGGTGGCCACCTGGGCGATGTCCCGGACCTGGGTGGTGAGGTTGCCGGCCATGGCGTTCACCGAGTCGGTGAGGTCGGCCCAGGTCCCGGAGACGCCGGGCACGGCGGCCTGCCCGCCGAGTGTCCCCTCCGTGCCGACCTCACGGGCGACCCGCGTCACCTCGGAGGTGAACAGGGACAGCTGGTCGACCATCCCGTTGAACACCATGGAGATCTCGCCCATCAGGCCGTCCGCCTCGTCGGGCAGACGGGTGCCGAAGTCACCGTCCCGCACCGCCGTCAGTCCGGCCAGGAGCTGTCGGAGCTCGGGCTCGCCCACCGCGGCCGGCCCGGGCCTCACCCGGGCCGACGAGCCTTCGGTCGTCGTCTCAGACATGCCCCATCCTCGTTCCCAACAGGCTTCCGCTTACGGACCGTTCGGTCCCGGTCACCGAGCCGGACGCCCGCTCCCCCAGGACGACTCCGACCACGATGGTTGCCGTACGGCAATGATGACGACACTACCCCTACGTGATCGCCAAGAGGAGGGCGGTGCCGCGTCATGCGGCCGGAACACGCCGTCGGCCCGGTTCGCCCGGGGCCTCGCGACGACGCGGCGCCGGGCCCCCGGGCGCGCGGACGAGCCCGGCACGCTCCGAACGGGGAGTGCCGGGCTCGTTCGTGCCAGAGGATCGCCTCCGTCGCAGGTGGACGACGGAGACCTGCGGCCGGCGGTGCCGCCTCGGAAGGGCCAGGAGGCGGAGGGACAGGATTCGGGTGTACGCGGCGTCGGGGCCGGGCGGGGCTCCTCGGCCCTCAGAAACGGCGTTCGAGGAGCCGGGCCACCGGCCCCAGGTCCCTTCGCCGCGTCCGCCGTCCCAGCGCGTACGCGAGGGCGAGCGCGGCCACCGTGCCCGCGGCGGCACCCGCCGTCACCGCCCTGTGGGCGCGCACGGCGGTCCACAGCGTGTCCCCGGCGCCGGTATCGACCCGCACGGCCGTACGGGCCTCGGGCAACGGAGCCGGAACGGCACGCAGCTCCCCCAGGTCCAGGTGGACCTCCACCGCCTCGGGGCCGTACGCCTCCGAAATGCCGGGGTCGGACGTCTCACCCCTCTCGGCGTCGTGCGCCATCCCGGGGTAGTCCGGCACGGCGTGCGGCCCGGTCCAGGGGAACTGGTTCTTTCCGCTCTTCTCCGAAGCACTCATGCGAGCCCGTCTCACCGGATGCGACCGCGGTAAACCTGGTGCCTCGTACCGGACGGTCTCCTCGTGTCCCGTGGTGGTGGCGCGCGGCGGGACCCGCCGCCGCGGACGTGGGAACGGCGTGGGCCGGACACGTTCTGTCCGGCCCACGCCGTTCGTACGTCCCTGAGGGGGAGCCCGGGCCGCGGCTCGTCAGATGGCGCCGGTGCCGCCCGAGAAGGGTCCGCCGGTGCGGTAGTACTGGGTGATCTCCTCACGGTACTGCCGGTCCGCGAGGTGCTTGTCGGAGACGAACTCGGGTGCGTCCTTCACTTGTTCCTTGGACAGGGCGAGGTGGACCGTGTAGTCCTCCAGGTCCACGCGGGTCACCGCGCTCGCCGGGATCAGCGCCTCCTTGCCGAAGATCCAGACACCCGTGTCCACCACGAGATAGGCGTCGTCGACCTCGTCGGAGTGCTTGTCCACCTTGCCGATGTGGCCGTCGGCCGCCTCGACCCGCCATCCGACGAGGTCGATGCCCGCCAGGTGGCCGGACTCCGTGCTGTAGGACCAGATGCGATCGTTCATCGCTGTCACTCCTCTGTCTCTGTACGTCGTGGGCGTCACGGCACCGGCATCCGCGTGTGCCTCAGAGCAGGTCACGCCGGTCGTCGTCGGTGACCGTGGGGGCCACGGGCGGGACCACCATCCGGCGGCGGCGAAGGACGCTCGTGTACACGGCGGTTCCGAGGAAGCCGACCGCCATGAGAATCAGGCCGACCAGATCGAGGTCGATCGCTTCGAGCTCCCAGTCGGACGCGAACGTGAGGATCGCTCCGACGGCGATCATGATGATGAACAGTCCCAGACCCATGATTGTGCTCCCTCCCAAACGGGTTGGACAGCGTCCGCGTACCCGGCCCTCAGGCGTTCATTCCGCTCTTCCCCCGGGCGCCGGTCGGGTCGCGCCCCCGTCGGACGGCGTGGGCGGGCATCCCGCGGATCCGCCGGATCCCGCTGGTGTGAGACGGCGGCGACGGGCAACACGGAGTGACAGCACACGAAGCCCGGTGGCACTCGCCCTCGACGGAACGAAGGAAACCATGGCACACGACATCTGGACCTACGGGCAGACAGCTGCCCCCGCGGCACGTCTCGACCTGATCGGTTACCGGGTCGAGGCCACGGACGGGTTCGCGGGCACGGTCGACACGCACGAGCCCACGGCCGGCCGCGCGCACGTGGTGGTGGACACGGCTCCCTGGATCCCCGGCAGGCGCGTCATCGTCCCGGCGGGGGTCGTGACCGCGGTCGACCCCGGTACGGAGAGACTCCACATCGGCTGCTCCAAGCAGCAGATCGAGGAGGCCCCGCAGTTCGAACCCGGCCCCGACCACGTATCGGACGACGAGCAGCCGCACCGGATGGGGCTCGTCGACTACTACCTGGCGTTCTTCCGATAGGCGATCCCCGCAGGAGCGTCCGCCTTCCGATCCAAGGAGAGAACCATGAGCGCACTGCTGACCCGTATCAAGCGATTCGCCCACAGCCCTCAGGGCCGTAGCGCCGCGGCGTCCGTACGCCGGGCCGCCGCCGACCCCCGCAGGCGCACCCAGGTGCAGCGCCTCCTCACCAAGCTGCGCGGCCACCGCTGACGGCTGCTCACCCCGGCCCGGCCGGGTACGGGAACGACGCCCCGCGCGGTGGACCGCGTGGGGCGTCGCCGCGTCCGCCCCCGGCCGCCGGACGCGGCGCGGGAAGGCTCCTGAGCCGGTCTCGTGGAATCGGCCGGTCACGCGCGGCGCCGCGCTCGATCGGCGGCGCTCCGGCGCATGATGAGCGGGTCACCGGGGTCGGCCCCGGCGACCTGCGGCGAGAGGAAGGCTGATGCCGGTGGAGGAGGACACCCTGGGCTCGGTCCTGGCCGACGTGCTGGCGTCGTCCCACCGTCTCGCGCCCCGAGCGATCCCCGACCTCGTGCGGGACGCCGGACGGCGCCTGGGGCTCTCCGCTGCCCGCGTCTACGTGGCCGACCTGCAGCAGCGCGATCTGGTCGCCCTGCCCCATTCGGAGCAGGGGCGTGGATACGACGCCGACGGCGGGACCGCGGACTCGGAGACGCTGCCCATCGAGAACTCGCTCGCCGGGCGCGCCTACCGCACCGAGACGGTGCAGGTGGGCCGGCCGGACGCCGCCGACGGCGGCCGCGGCGGCACCGGCACCGAACGGACCGGCTGGATCCCGGTGGTGGACGGCATCGGCCGCGTGGGGGTGCTGCGCGTGACCGCGCCGGAACTCGACGCGCGCCTCCTGCGCCGGTGCGAGGCCTTCGCCGACCTGCTCGCGATGATCCTGGCGACGAAGGAGCAGTACAGCGACCTTCTGGCCCAGACCATGCGCACCCGGCCGATGAGCGTGCAGGCCGAGTTGCTGTGGGCGTTCCTGCCCCCGCGCACGATCGGCACCGCGGTGGTGAGCTCCAGCGCCGTCCTGGAACCCGCGTACGAGGTGGGCGGGGACGCGTACGACCACAGCCTGGCCGGGGACGTGCTGCACCTGACGCTTCTGGACGCCATGGGCCACGACCTCGCGTCCGGCGGCTGCAGTGCCATGGCGCTGGCCGCCTGTCGTTCCGCCCGACGCGCGGGCGGCCGCCTCGACGACATCGCCGTGGGGATCGACCGCACCTTGGACCGCTGGATCCCGGGGCGCTTGCTGACCTGCGTCATCGCCGACCTCGACACCTCCACCGGCCGGCTGGACTGGATCAACTGCGGCCATCCTCCGCCGCTGCTGATCCGTGACCGCCGTGTGGTGACCGGCGCACTCGACCGCGCCCCCCGTCCGCCCCTCGGGCTGACCGGGTACGACCTTCCGCCCCCGCGCGTCCACAGCGCCCATCTACAGCCCGGCGACCGGCTGCTGCTGTTCACCGACGGCGTCACCGACGCCCGGTCCGGCACCGGTGACCTGTTCGGCGAACAACGCCTGGCCGACGCCGTCGTCCGTGCCCTGACCGACGGTCTCCCCGCCCCCGAAGCCCTGCGCCGCCTGATCGAGCAGATTCTCGTGCACCAGAACCAGCGCCTGAGCGACGACGCCACCCTGCTCCTCACCGAGTGGCATCCTGGGCGCCGATGAACCCGCCCGTACCGGGGCACCGAGCCTGGCGCACGGGGCGACCGGCCGTCTCTCGTGGGTGTCAGTGTGTGCCGGACCGGTCGAGCCAGCGCCGGAGCGCGCTGTGGGTGGTCTCGTCCAGGGCGCACAGCACCTCGATGGCGTCGAGATCGCCCGGCAGGGGTGCGACGCCCGCCGCGGTGAGGGCGGCGTGCAGCTCCAGCCGACGGCGGTCGGCCGGCCGGAGACGGCCGGACAAGCCGCCCGAGGCCACGGGCTCCGACTCCCGGTCGTCGTCGTAGTCCATGATGCCGAAGGCCGCCGAGGTCTCCCCGGTCCGGTCGTCGATGTCATGCGCGGCAGGGAAGCGGTACGGGTCGAGATCCAACAGTGCGCGCGGAGCCGTGGTGAGCGCCTGGAACTCGGTCATGAGCGTCTCCTCAGTCGTCGTGCAACGTGCACATGACGACGACGGGGGCATGTCGACCCGTTGCGCACCAGGGAGAAAGCCACCCGGATGTCCCCTATGGCATCTCGTCACACAGAAGATGAGGCCACGGACGCCGGAACGCCGGCAGGCAGGCACGTCGGCCAGGACTGTGCGCCGGGAGGAGCGCTTCTCACAGCTGCCGCAGCGCCGGCAGAAGCTTGGCCTCCGCCCAGCGCAGGAAGGGTTCCTGCTGGTCGCCGCCGATCTGGATCAGGCAGACCTCGGTGAATCCGGCGTCGGTGTAGGGGCGTACCGCGTCGACGAAGGCGTCCACGTCGTCGCCGCAGGGGACGGCATCCGCGACGTCCTGGGGCCTGGTGTGCCGCGCGGCCTGGTCGAAGGCGACCGGGCCGGGGAGCTCGGCGTTGATCCTCCAGCCCCCGAGCGCCCAGCGGAACTGATCGTGCGCCCGGGCCACCGCCGCCTCGTGATCGGGGTCGTAGGAGACCGGGAGCTGGCCCACGCACGGTTTGCCGGAGCCTCCGTACGCGCCGAACGCGGTCACCAGCTCGCGCTTCGGCTCGGTGGCGACGAGGAGGTCGCCGTGCAGTCCGGCCAGCTCGCAGGAGCGGTCTCCGGAGGCGGCGATCCCGATCGGGGGCGGATCGTCGGGGAGGTCCCAGATCCTGGCGTTCTCGACGTCGAAGTGGCGGCCGTGGTGGCTGACGTATCCGCCGGCGAACAGGGAACGGATGATGCCCACGGATTCCTCGAGCATCTCCAGGCGGACGCGGGCGGCGGGCCAGCCCGCGCCGACGATGTGCTCGTTGAGGTTCTCGCCCGACCCCAGGCCCAGCCGGAAGCGCCCCTGGGAGAGGAGCTGCATCGTGGCCGCCTTCTGGGCGACCACCGCGGGGTGGTAGCGGAACGTCGGGCAGGTCACGTAGGTCATGAGCGGGATCCTGGAGGTCGCCTGCGCGGCGGCGCCCAGTACGCTCCACGCGTACGGCGCGTGCCCTTGGGACTCCAGCCAGGGAAAGGAGTGGTCGGAGATGACGGCGAAGTCGAAACCCGCCCGCTCCGCTTCCACCACGTGGTCGACCAGATCCCGCGGTCCGGCCTGCTCGGTCATCATCGTGTATCCGAAACGCACCATGTCGGGCGGCTTTCCGCTGCGGGCTGCCTGAAACGTCCGCACCGGCCGCCGCCTCAGGCCGGGTGCCCCGGGTCGAGATCTCTCAACTCCCGGTAGCGGAGGAGCACGGGTGGCGGGCCCGCGGCCGGCGGGCAGACGTCCACGGGCGCAAGGAGGAATCCCACGTGGTCGCCGCCCTCGATCCGCCCCTCGATCCGGCCGGTGAACCAGGTGCGCAGCTCATCGAGGACCGGGCTGTCTCCCACTCCCGGCCGCCAGTCGATCGTCGCAAACTTGTCGACCCGGTCGCCCGTCTCCTCTCCGAAGAGCTCCGCCAGCGCCCGGTCGTCACGGTGGAGCAGGTGCACGGTGAGGTGTTCGGCCGTGCAGGCGACGCGGTAGGTGTGGTTGGCGACCGACAGCCACACGGCGAACCTCGGCGGGTCGATGGAACACTGCGAGGCGAACCCCACCAGGCAGCCCGCCCGCTGCCCGCCGGACGCGACCGTCACGACGTACATCGGGCCGTCGAACGCGTCGGTGAAGGGGTCCGCGTCCGTCACAGCGCCTCCTGAGGGTTCCGCCGGGAACACCGGGCCCCGACGAGATCGTGGTGACGCGTCCGGCCGGCCTGCGAGGCTCGTTCCCGCAGCGGAGCGCGGACGCACCGGCCTCCGTCGGGCCGGTTCGTCGTGTTCACCGTCCCTCAGCCCTCATTCGGCCCGCGGCCCGGCCCGTCCGGGCAGGGGCGTGCGCAGCGCGCTGCGCCCTTCGGCCCAGGCCGCGCCGATGTGCTCCGCGAGGCGGTCCTCCAGAAGGACGGTGGCCGCGCAGCCGAAGGCGATGTCGGCTTCCAGGGACGGCTCGTCGGCGAGCAGGCCGCCGATGACCTCATGGCGCACGACCTGTTCGTGCACGGCGTCCGCCTCGACGTGCTCGTCGTAGAAGTGGGCGGCGGCCCGGCCCGCACCGCAGCGGCGCATCGCCTTGGCGAGTCGCCTGGAGCCGGGTGAGGAGGTCACCTCGACGCACGCGAAGTGACCCACCAGGAGACCGCGGTGGGAACGGTGGAGCCCGAAGAGGGACATCAGGTTGAGGGTGGCGAGCAGCGGCGCGGGAGCCTGGTCCAGGTAGCGGCCGTACGCGGGGTCGAGGCCGAGGTCCACCATGAGGTCGGCGTAGAGGCGGGCGTGGATCCGGTCGGGGCGGCCCGCGCCGAACTCGTCGTACTCGATGGCGGCCATCGCGGCCTTGGCGCGGCCTCGCAGCCGAGGGATCACCCAGACATGCGGATCGGCTTCCTTGAGGTGGTAGAGCGAACGAAGGGCCGCGTACTCCCGCAGCTGCCACAGCTCGCCCTCGCGTTCGAGGTGGTGGCTGAGACCGCCGGAGTCCAGGGGTTCGACGAGGAGCGGGGCGAAGGCCTCCTCGACGGTTCGGGGGGCGTCGGACAGCTCGGTGCCCAGGGCGTGCAGGAAGCGCGATTCGAGGTCCAGGCGCAGCCGCAGCAGTTCCGGATCCCATTCGCGGTCGTCGTCCACACCGTCGAAGCCTCGGTAGTGGAGCTCGTAGAGGAGGTGGAGCGCCAGCTGGAGGTCCTCGCCCCAGGGGTCCGCCGACAGCACGGCGCCCGGGCGGTGGGCCGGAGCGGCGTTCGCCCGAAGGGCCTCCGTGACGGCGGCGGACAGGGTGCCGCGCGGCTCGACAAGACGGGCGTCCCCGGTGGACGCGGTGGCCTTCGTCGCCCTGGTGCTCGGGGTGCTCGGGGTGCTCGTGAGCGAGGCTGTCATGTGGGGCTCCTGTCCTCGGAGGGCGGGACCGCGCGCTCGCGGGGGCGGTGGCTGGTGTCGCACCACGGGTAGATGCGACTGCGGCGGCAGGTGCAGAGAGCGACCACGAAGCGCTCGGAACGGGCGACCGTTCCGTCGTCGAGGACGATCTCGACCGGCCCCTCGACCAGATCAGGTCCTCGCACGTCCCTCTGCGCCTTGGCGGACCGGCGGGCGGGCGCGTCCGCGCGGGTCGGGCCGGGGGCGTTCCGGGGGTCGCCCGGGCTGCCCGGGCTGTTCCGGGAGTCAGCGTGCACGGATGACCACCAGCTCTTCCCTGTCCTCGGCCTCCGTCGCCAGGCCCGTCCGAGCCAGCCAGGACCGGCGCGAGCGCAGGACGGGCCCCCAGGGCACCGAGGCCCTGGCCGTGACGTCCGCGTCCATGCCCGCCCCGGTCAGGCGGTCGACGGTCTCCTGGGCCCCGCACATCTGGGAATGGACCAGCAGCAGGACCCCGCCGGGCCGCAGCAGCGCCGGAGCGCTCTCGCAGATGCGATCGATGACACTCCGCCCGTCCGGGCCGGCGTCCCAGGCCCGTTCCGGCCCCCGCGAGGGCAGCAGGACGTCCGGTGCCGGCACATACGGCGGATTCGATACGACGAGGTCGAAGCGGCGGCCCCCGCTGCGCGCCGCGAAGTCACCGTGGACGACGCGCAGGGGCAGTCGGTGGCGCAGGGCGTTCAGGCGGGCGGTGAGGACGGCGGGCCACGAGACGTCGACCGCGGTGACCCTCGCCCGTCGCCGCGCCGCGTCGAGGGCGACCGCGCCGGTGCCCGTACCGATCTCCAGCACCTCGGTCCCCGGCCCGAGGTCCTCCTGGGCCAGGGCGTGGGCGAGCAGAAGCGTGTCCGCCTGCGGCCGGTAGACGCCGGGCAGCGCGATCAGACCGCCTGGCAGGGCGCCCAGGGACAGAGCTGTAGCGGACACGGAACACCTCCATGATCGACGGTCGTCGGGGCCGGTCGGGGGGCGCGACGGCTCCGGCCGGCTGCTCCCTGCGACTGCCCCGTGCGGGGCGGCTCATCCCTGCTGTCGCGATCTATCGGCGCAGGCGGAGCGGGCGGACACGAGGAGTGACGCGCCGGCCGGGTGCCGCCGACCGGTGCAGCCGGTCGGCCCCTGACGTCGGCTCCGCCGGCCGGTGCCGACCGGTCAGACCTCGCGCCACTTGGACTGGCCGAAGGAGAAGACACCGAAGAGCACCAGGCCGACAGCCACGGCGATCAGAAGCCACGGGCCTGCCGGGGTCTGCGCGAACGAGCGCAGCGCGTCGTCCATCCCCTTGGCCTCTCCCGGATCGGACTCGATCGACGCCTTCAGGCCGAACAGCCCGACCGCGGCGAACACGAGCCCGCGGCCGACGCCGCCGGCGATGCCCGACACGTCCATGAAACGGCGCTGCAGCCGGGACATCCGCTGGCGCTCCAGATGCTTGCGGTACTTCCGCAGCACGGCCCGGCCGGCTATCCACAGCCCCGCGCCCAGAACGCCCGCGGCCACCGCGCCCACCCACCACGGCCCGCCGGGCAGCGCCAGCAGGCGGCTCGTGAGGTCATGGCTCTGCTTGTCGGTCGAGCCCGCGCCGCTGCCCCGGTCACCCACCGCGAAGGACAGGACGAAGAAGGCGGAGACCGCGTAGAAGACGAACCGGCCACCGGACAGAGCGCGCTTGCCTGCTCGATCGCCCTTCGGTCCGGCGGCTCCGAAGAGCGCCTCCGACAGCCTCCACAAGGCCATGCCGGCCAGGCCGATGCCGAGGGCCCAGAGCAGGACGGACCCGAACGGCGTCGAGACGACCTCCTCAAGGGCCCCGCCCCGGTCGGCCTGCTCGCTCGTACCCGTCAGGCCGATGCGTACGGCCAACGCTCCGACGAGCAGGTACAGCACTCCACGCGCCACGAAGCCGGCGCGAGCACCCGCTCGTACGACCTGTGCGCGGTGCGCTCTTCTCGCGGTCGTCGTGAACGACTCTCCTGTGGTCATGAACGGTCACTCCCTTCGGGTCGGAACCTTCGGGTGCCCCCGAAACGAAGGCGTACTCGCGCGACTGACAGTGTTTCAAGTGCCGCCGACCGGTCAGCCGAAAGGAACGGCACTCCGCCCCGTAGACAGGAGGAATGACATGGACAGCTGGCGCACCTCCGCCGCCTGCCAGAACGTCGACCCCGACCTCTTCTTCCCCGTGGGGACCGGCGCCCCCGCTCTCGTCCAGACCGAGAAGGCGAAGGACGTCTGTCGAGGCTGCCCTGTCCGGGAGGCCTGTCTTCGCTGGGCCATGGACGACTCCCGCCAGGTGACGGGAGTATGGGGCGGCCTCGACGAGAACGAACGCCGCGCTCTGAAGCGCCGGCTGCGCAACCGTCTGGTCAAGGCGCGGTGAGGAACCCGACCCCTCGACACGGTTCGCGCCGCCCCCGCTCCCGGCATACGTCCGGTGTCGAGAAATTCCCGCCGGTCATCCGTTCCTTCGGCCGGCCCGGCCGACCTGTCGAGCCCCGACACGCGGGAATCGCGTGGCTCGGGCCCGCCGCGGATCGTCGGGGGAACCATGGGGCGGCGGGGACGTCGTGCTTCGGTCGATCAGCGTGATCGGAGGCACGATCCGGATTCGTCGGAGATCGGCGGTCCACCGATGTCGAGAACGTGCCACCGGCTCCGTCCCCGGGTCATCAGCGGCCACCGACAGGTCGCACAACCAGAGGGAGACACCGGCATGGCGATTCAGCGGATGGACAACGTCGGCATCGTCGTCGACGACATGGACGCGGCCGTCGCGTTCTTCGTGGAACTCGGCATGGAGCTGGAGGGCAGGGGCGAGGTCAAGGGCCTCTTCGCCGACCAGTGCACCGGGCTCGAAGGCGTCCACTGCGAGATCGCGATGGTCCGGACCCCCGACGGGCACAGCCGGCTCGAACTGGCGAAGTACCGCAGCCCCGCGGTGATCGGCGACGGCCCGCGCGACCGGCCGCACAACGTCCTCGGCACGCACCGCGTCATGTTCGCCGTCGACGACATCGAGGACACGGTCGCCCGTCTGCGGCCTCACGGCGCCACGCTCGTGGGCGAGATCGCGCGGTTCGAGGACAGCTATCTGCTCTGCTACGTCCGCGGCCCGGAGGGCATCATCGTCGGACTGGCCGAGCAGCTCGGCCGAAAAGAAGGACCGAACGGGTCGTAGTCGCCGTACGTGCCCCGCGCCGTCGTCGCGGAGACGCCAGGCGGCCGGGGCCCCGGGGGTCAGACGCCGGGCCGGGAGACGAAGACCCGCTCCAGCAGGGAGTACAGGGAGTCCCGGTCCTGGCCGCTGAGCTGGTCCAGGCCCTCCTGCGTGGTGCTCATCCTCGCGCGGATCGCGTCGGTGACGCGCTCGCCCTCGGCCGTGAGGATGACGTTCTTGACGCGCCGGTCCAGGGCGTCGGCCTCGCGGCGCACCAGCCCCCGCTTCTCCAGCCGGTCGATGATCCCGGTCATGTTGGAGGCGTCGCAGGTCATGGTCTCGGCCAGGGAACGCATCGCGGCGGGTCCCCGGCGCAGCACGGTGAGGGCCTTGCCCTGGCTGGCCGTGAGGTTCTCGCTCGCCGCGGCGACGGTGAAATCGCCGTAGTAGACGCCGAGCGACACGGAGAGCAGTTCCATGAGCTGGGCCGTGTCGACGCGGGGAGCTTCTGTCATGAGGGCACTCTACCCGGAGATACTTGACTATCTCAAGCATCACCCTCTACCGTCCCTCATTGCATGAAGTTATCAAGCATCAAGGTTGTCAAGTAACCGCCACGAGGAGCGTCCCTGTGTCCGTCACCGCGTCCCCCACGTCCCGCGCTGCCGAGATCCTGTCCCGGCCCGTCTCGCTGAACGGCCTGACCGTCCCGAACCGCATCGCGATGGCACCGATGACGCGCATGTTCTCCCCCGGCGGAGTCCCCGGCGAGGACGTGCGGTCGTACTACGCCCGTCGCGCCGCCGCCGGCGTGGGCCTGATCGTCACCGAGGGGACCTACGTCGGCCATGAATCGGCCGGGCAGAGCGACCGTGTGCCGCGCTTCCACGGCGAGGAGCAGCTGGCGGGATGGGCGAAGGTCGCCGAGGCCGTGCACGCGGCGGGCGGCACGATCGTCCCGCAGCTGTGGCACATCGGCATGGTGCGCGAGCAGGGCCAGGCGCCCTACGCCGACGCACCGGCGATGGGCCCCTCCGGAATCCGCCCCGACGGCACCGAGGGCACGGGCAAGGCCATGACCCAGGCCGACCTGGACGATGTCATCGGCGCCTTCGCCGAGGCCGCCGCGGCCGCCGAGCGCATCGGATTCGACGGTGTCGAGCTGCACGGCGCCCACGGCTACCTCCTCGACCAGTTCCTGTGGGCCGGGACGAACCGCCGTACCGACGCCTACGGCGGCGACTCCGTTGCCCGTACGAAGTTCGTGGCCGAGGTCGTGAGCGCGGTCCGCGCGTCCGTCTCGTCCGAGTTCCCGGTGATCTTCCGCTACTCGCAGTGGAAGCAGGACGCCTACGACGCGCGGCTCGCCGAGACCCCGCAGGAGCTGGAGGCGATCCTGGCCCCGCTCGCCGCGGCTGGCGTCGACGCCTTCCACGCCTCCACCCGCCGCCACTGGATTCCCGAGTTCGAGGGTTCGGACCTGAACCTGGCGGGCTGGACCAAGAAGCTCACCGGCAGGCCCACCATCACCGTCGGCTCGGTCGGCCTCGACGGCGACTTCATCCACGCCTTCGCGGGCGAGGGCGCCCCGGTCCAGGGCATCGACGACCTCCTCGACCGCCTGGATCGGGACGAGTTCGACATGGTCGCCATCGGCCGCGCGCTGCTCCAGGACCCGGAGTGGGCGGCGAAGGTCCTGGCGGGCCGGACCGACGAGCTCAAGGCGTACGACGCGGCCGCTGTGCGGACGCTCAGCTAGGTTCTGCTTCTCGTTCGGTCTCCCCCAGGCGGACGGCGAGCGCGGCGATGTCGTCGTCGAGCTGCCCGTGGGTGTAGCGAAGAAGATCACGGTGCAGCGCCGTGAGGAGTTCGCGGGGTGGTGTGAGCGGCTGTCGGCGCGTCCAGGCGGCCAGCGGGAAGAACTCGCCCCGACGGTCACGGGCCTCGGCGATCCCGTCGGTGTAGAGGAGCAGCAGGTCACCCGGGGCGAAGGCGCAGGTGTCGACGTTGTAGTGGTCGCCGAGCAGATCGGCGAGGCTGAGCAGGGGCGAGGGGGTCCGCGATTCGACGACGCGCAGTGTCGCGCGGTTCAGGATCAGCGGGGGCGGGTGTCCGCAGTTGAGGACGTCGATCCGCCCGGCGCCGTCGGGGATGTCGACGAGGAGCGCGGTGGCGAAGCGCTCCATCGTCCCGTCGGGGGGAAAGGCTCCGTTGTACCGGGTGCAGGTGGCGTCGAGCCTGCGGGCGACGTCGACCATGCGCGTCTCGCTGTAGGCCGCCTCGCGGAAGGCGTTGACGATGGCCGCGGCCGCTCCCACCGCGGGAAGGCCCTTGCCGCGGACGTCACCGATGAGCAGCCTGACGCCGTACGGCGTGTCGACGGCCTCGTAGAAGTCGCCGCCGATGCGCGCCTCGGCGGCGGCCGCGAGGTACAGCGACTCGATCTCGACGTTTCCGAAGCGGCGCGGCATCGGACTCAGCACCACCTGCTGGGCGGCGTCGGCGACGAGCCGTACCTGGAGGAGGGTCCGTTCCCGCTGGAGCCGTACATGGCTTCCGTAGGCCGCGGCGACGGTGACGGCGATGATCCCGGCGACCGTCCACCACGTTCCGAGGTCGGGGAAGACGAGGCTGAGGCCGATCATCAGCACCAGGCAGACGGTGCCGAGCAGAACGGTGGGCAGAACCGGCCACATGGCGGCGGCCAGGGCCGGTGCGGCGGGCAGGAGGCGGCTGAACGCCATCTCCGGCGGAGTGCTGTAGGCCAGTGAGGCGATGACGACGGTCAGGATGACCGGCGACAGCCGCACGAACGTCCCAGGGCCGAAGCGCCGGCTCAGCCGTAGCCGTCCAGACTCGATCACATCGGACAGAATATCCACATATGGGGTAGTCAGCGCCTCAGGAGACAGGGCCGGCCCCGGAGGTACGGGGCGCGTCACGTCCGCCCGCGCGGGGACGTCATCCCTCCGCGCCGCCTTCGGCCTCCCAGCGCAACAGGTCGCCCGGCTGGCACTCGAGCACCTCACAGAGCGCCGCGAGCGTCGCGAAGCGCACCGCCTTGGCGCGGCCGTTCTTGAGCACCGCCAGGTTGGCCGGCGTGATGCCGACGCGCCCGGCGAGCTCACCCACGGACATCTTCCGCCTGGCCAGCATCACGTCGATGTCGACAACGATCGCCATCAGATGACCTCGTCCAGCTCGGCCTGCATCCGGGTGGCCTCGACGTCGCGCGCGACCGCCTGGGCGAGCAGCATCCGCAGGAGGAGCACGACGAGCGCGACCCCCAGGACGGCCAGGGAGATCCCGCCCATGATGACGCTGACGCCCGGGTCCTCCCGCTGACCCGGCGCGTTGATGATCGTGACAGCGAGCCACAGGACGGCGGCGGCCACGATCGAGCCGATCACTCTGTCCACGTACCGGAAGGCGGCGTGGGAGAACACGGTTCCGCGTCGCACCATCGCCACCAGCCGCCACACAGAGGCCAGGGCGACCTGTGCCGTCACCATCCCCAGGACCACGATCACCCGCAGCGGAGTCAGGGGGATCGACCCGTCCTCGGGATCGTTCCCTGTGACCAGCATCCACAACATCAACATCTGTACGCCCACGGCGCCGGCGAACACCACCGCGAGCACGGCGCGCAACGCGCGCACTGTCAGCTTTCCCATGACCCACCCTTAAATCGACTTACGATGGGAACCTATCGAATCTCGATAGATGCAGCAAGGGGTGGGCTACACACGGGGCGGGGCGGGGCGGCGGATGACACACCCCCGAGAGGCCGCACCGAGGGCCGCACCGCCAACCCCGGCCGGAGCGTGGCACGTCCGCGCGACACCCGGTCGTCACTCGATGCCGGTGTCGCCCAGCACCTCCAGTACCTGACGCAGTCCGGCACCCGTCTTCGCGACCAGGTCGCGGTCCACGTCCGCGAGCAGGCGCGCGTAGTTCTCCAGGTGGTCCGCGAACGCGGCGCGGGTGACCTCGTGACCGTGCTCGGTGAGGCGGATCCTGATGGTGCGGCGGTCCTCACCGTCACGGACCCGCTCGACCAGACCCTTGGCCTCCATCCTGTCGATCCGGTTGGTGATCGCACCCGAGGTGACCATGGAGGCCTTCAGGAAGGCCCCTGCCGTGAGGGCGTAGGGCGGGCCCGAGCGCTGCAGCGTGGTCAGCACGTCGAACTCCCCGTGCTCCACGCCGTGCGCGGCCGCCGAGGCCTTCGCGGACTTGTCGATCACCCGGGCCAGGCGCTGGATCCGCCCGAAGAGCTCCACCGGCCACAGGTCCTCCGCGATGTCCGGGCGCTCCTTGACCCACTGACCGATGATCGCGTCCACGGCATCACTCATCGCCGTACTCCTCTCCATGGAAATCCTCTCAACGTTAAGACACTTGACGTTGAGAGAGTCGGGCTGCTTTTATTTCAACGTTGAGATTATCAAGGCTGAACAACAGGAGCATCCCATGCCCGAACCGGCTCGGCCCGAACCGGCTCGGCCCGAGCCGGCCCCGCCCGAGCGCCACCGCACCGCCGCGCACCTCACACCCCACCTCGTCCCGCGCCCCTCCGGAGTCCGCCGTGTCCCTGCTCGACCGCACCCGCCCCGTCCAGCCCACCCAGGCCGCCCGCCCCGTCGCCGCCCTGTGGCTCGCACTGCTCGCCACGCCCTTCGCCGCGAGCGCCAACAGCCCTGTCCTGATCCTCCCGGACATGGCCGACTCCTTCGGGGTCCCCACCTCCACGGCAACCTGGCTCGTCACCGTCTTCGCCTGGGCCGTCGCCGTCGGCACCCCCCTCATGGCGGGACTCCTGCGCCGCCGGGGACTGGGCGTCACCCTCCGGCTCGCCGCCCTCCTCATCACGGCCGGCACCGCGGTCGTCGCCGCGGCACCCTGGCTCCCTCTCGCCATGGCAGGGCGCGCCGCCCAGGCGGTAGGCGGCGCCGGCCTCATCACCGCCGCCATGAGCCTGGCGGGAACGGTCCGCCGCATGGGCGTGATCACCGCGGGCTTCGGAATTCTCGGCGCCGTCGGCCCGCTGCTCGGCTCCACCGTCGCCGGCGCGGTCTCCTGGCGCCTCTCCCTCGCCGTCGGAGCCCTCGCGCTCCTCGCCCTGCCGGCCGTCGCACGCCGCGCCGACCTGTCCGCCCCCCGCGACACCACCCCCTTCGACGGCCGCGGCGCCGCCCTCCTCGTCCTCCTCGCCACCGCCCTGGTACTCATCCCCCGCTTCCCGCTTCCCGCGATCGCCGCCTCCCTCGCCGCCGCCGCGCTGCTGACCCTGCACGTCCGGACCCACCCCACCGGCTTCGTTCCGGCCTCACTGCTGCGGACCAAGACGTTCGTCCTGTCAACCCTGCTCGCCTGCACCGTCTCCACCTCCTACTTCACCCTCCTCTTCACCGTCCCGCAGCTGCTCACCGACCGGACAGACTGGGCCACCTCCACCATCGGCACCGGCCAGCTGATCGCCCTCCTGACCGGCTCCATGCTCTCCATGGCACTGGCCGCCACCGCGGCCCGCTGGGGTCGCCCGCGCGTCCTGACCATCCTTCTCACCGTCGGCGCCCTGGCCCCGCTCACCGCGCTCCTGACCCCCTGGCCGCCGCTGCTCCTGCTGGCCGCGACGCTCGCCGTCCTCGCGACCAGCGCCGGCCAGGCCACCCTCGCGGTCTACGCCACCCAGGCCGCTCCCAGCCCCCAGCGCCCCACCGCCATCGGCCTGTTCAACCTCGGCTACCAGCTCGGCGGCGCCTTCGGCCCGGCGATCGCCGCCCTCATCACCCTCAGCGCCTGAACCCCACCCCGTACCGCCACCGCAGCGCACCCCCCACCACCACGCATCGCCCCGGTCCCCGCATCCGCCTTCCGTGCCCGCGCACGGGGGGCGGATGTCCTTGTCGCCCTTCACCACTCCTCACCGGACCAGGTAGAAAGGCCTCATGGGTTCGAGCGAAGACCGGATCGCGCAGGTCGAGAAGCACTTCGGAGTCCGGTTCCCCCAGGACTACCGGGACTTTCTGGGCACCACGGGGAGCCTGCGCCAGTTCGTTCCGCCCGCTGACGACTTCCTGGTGATCGACGCACTGGAGGAGCTCATCGGCGCCAACGAGGCCGGTGAGTTCCAGGAGCGCTTCCCCGGCGCCGTCGTGATCGGCGGGGACGGAAGCCGCGAGCTGCTGGTCTACGACTTCCGCCAGGCCACCCCGGTCCTGGTGACCCTCGACGTCTCCGCTGAGGACTGGTCCTCCGCCATCCACCAGGCGACGTCGCTCTCGGCCCTGCTCGAAGACTTCCCCCGCACCGGATGGCAATGGGACGAGACCGCTTAGCCGCTCCCCCGCCGACTCCCCCGGCCGGACCGACCGCAGTGTCCACACCGGACGCAAGGGCCGCACCTGCCGCACCGAGCCGCTCACGGGAAGCGGCGCCTCCCCCGGCCCGCGCCGTAAACTGGGAGAGGCCTGATCGCCTGGCACGGAATGCGGCGACCCGGACAGCAGCGACACGGACAGCGACGCCCAGGATCTACGGCGACATCGCGTGCCGGTCCCCGACCGGGTGCGGCACGGAGGTGTCGGGAGGTGCCCTCGGAGGCATTCCTTGTCAGTCGAGTTGAACCACACGATCGTCCACGCCCGGGACAACCGGGAGTCCGCGGAGTTCTTCGCGAGCCTCCTGGGCCTGGAGATCACCGGCGAGTGGGGGCCGTTCGTCGCCGTGGATCTGAGCAACCACGTCACGCTGGACTTCGCCACGATCCCCGCGGACAGCATCACCCCGCAGCACTACGCCTTCCTCGTCTCCGAGGAGGAGTTCGACGCGGCGTACGCGCGGATCAGGCAGGACGGCATCGAGCACTACGCCGACCCGCACCGGAAGCAGCCCGGCGTGATCAACCACCATGACGGCGGCCACGGCGTGTACTTCGTCGACCCGGCGGGTCACCTCATGGAGCTGATCACCGTGCCGTACGGCGGCCGGCCCTCGTAGCCGACCGCACCGAGGGCGGTCCGGTCATCCGGTGACGGCCGCGGGCACGTCGTCCCAGGCCAGCGAGGACATCCTCCACCCCGCCGGGGTCAGGAGGTACTGGGTGGTCTTGTGGCCGGACCCCTCGAACCACCGGCCGTCGCGGTAGCCGGACTTGTGGTACTCGCTGAACCGGTGGGCGATCGATCCGAAGATCTCGGTACGCGCGGCGACCTCCCGCTCGGAGAACTCCGTCAAAGTCCCGTCGGTGAGCATCCTCCGACGGGGTTCGATGAACGCGTCGAGGTCGTAGATCACCGGCTCGCCTCCGATGTTGGCGATGATCCGCCCCTGCGGGATGAACACGTCGCGGATGGCGTCGAGGTCGGGTCGCCTGCCGCCGGTGTTGGTGAACGCGCCGACGAACACACCCATCAGCCGGTCGAGTTCCGCCTGGACCCCGGACGCGTTCCCTTCCCCGGCGGTCGGCCACTCCTCGGAGAGGACCGACCAGACCTCGATGTCGTGCCGCACACCCCGGTACGGCGAGTGCCGGCGCAGCACGCCGTCGCGCGTCATGCCGAGCCGGCGGGCGGCACCGATGCTACGGGCGTTGTGTGCGGCTACCCACCACTCGACCCGGCTCATCCCCCGCTCGGTGAAGGCCCAGTCGATCAGGATCCGGCAGGCCCGGTTCACCAGACCGTGCCCCTCCCCCGCCTTCTCGAGCCAGCAGCCGATCTCGCTCACCCCGGACGTGCTGTCGAAACGGGTGAACATGACGCCGCCGACCAGCGTGCCGTGCAGCCAGATGCCGAAGATCCCGCCGTTGTCGGCGGCCAGCCGGTCGGCGTAGCGCTGGAGGGTGGCCGTGGCAGAAGGCAGGTCGGTGCTGAAGGTCGCCCAGGGGATCCACGGGTCGACGGTCTCCCGCGCGCGGTCGATGTGGGCGAGGAACTCCGGCGCCCGCCAGGGCTCCAGGGGGCCCAGCCGAGCGTGCTCGCCGATGGGCAGAGTGAACATACGAGCATCGCTCCCTCGGTACGTAACAAGCGTTCGGTACGTAAGCTAGCAGCATGCCGCCCGCACCTGGAGACCGCGATGCCCGCCGCGAGGACGTATCCGAGACCGTGTGGCAGGTGCTCGCGGACAAGGGGTTCGGCGGGCTGACCCTGCGCGCCGTCGCGACCGCGATGGGGGTCTCGACCGGGATGCTCATGCACTACTTCCCGACCAAACGGGCCCTGATCACCCACGCCCTGGACCTGCTGGAGAAGCGCACCGCGGAGCGCCCGCGCCGGGCCCGTCCCGGCGCGGGCCTCGCCACCGTGCGCGTCATGCTCCTGGACATCCTGCCGCTGACCCCCGGCGACACCGCCCGCAACCGCATCTGGGTCGGCTCCTGGGACCTCTCCCTCGCGGACGGGGGCCTCGCCGCGGAGCAGGCCGGCCGCTACACCAGGCTGCGCTCGACCCTCCTCCCCCACCTGGAAGCCGCACGCGACCTCGGCGAACTCCCGGCCGGCACCGACCTGGAACAACTCGCCGCGACCGCCGTCGCCTTCACACACGGCCTCGTCGTCCAGGCCCTCTTCGACCCCGCCCGGTTCCCCGAGGAGGCGCAGACCGCGATGCTCGACGACTTCCTCGCCTCGGCCTCGCCGCCCCACCCCGACACGGACGCCGACCGACAGACCCCCGGCCACCGGTAGTTCGGCCGCCCGGGTGGTGACGCGAACGCCTAGTCCTCGGCCGGTCCCTCGCCCTTCGCCCAGAGGGAGCGGACGTGGCCCAGGTGCCGGGTCATGCACGCCTCCGCGCCCTCGGCGTCCCCGGCGAGCATGAGGTCGAGGAGTTCCAGGTGTTCCTCGGCCGACGGGATGAGGTCGCCGCTCTCGTCGAGGGCGGTCAGCCCGTACAGGCGTGACCGCTTGCGCAGGTCGCCGACGGTCTCGACGAGGCGCTCGTTGCCCGCGAGGCCGAGCAGGGTGAGGTGGAAGAGCCGGTCGGCCTCCAGATAGCCGATGAGGTCGTGCTCGCGGGCGGCGCGCACGATCTCCGCGGCCACCGGCCGCAGCGCCTCCAGGTCCTCACGGGTGGCGGACCGGGTGACGCGGCCGACCGTCGGGATCTCGATGAGCGCACGGATCTCGGTGTACTGGTCGAGGTCGCGTTCGTCGACCTCGGTGACCCGGAACCCCTTGTTGCGGACGGGCTCGACCAGCCCTTCGCGGGCCAGGTCGAGCATCGCCTCGCGCACGGGAGTGGCGGAGATCCCGAAGTCCTCGGCCAGGGTGGGGGCCGAGTACACCACGCCCGGCCGCAGTTCCCCGGAGATCAGTGCGGCGCGCAGGGCATGGGCGACCTGGTCGCGCAGCCGCTCCCGGGAGGCGTTCAGGTCGCGCTGGGTCAGGTGCCCCATGGAGGTGGTGATCCCTTCGGCTCGATCTGCGTCACCACCGTACGATGTCACGTCGCGGCGCCCGCGGGTGCCAGGGTGTACGTCCGGGAGGACGTGTAGAACTCGAGGGCCGCTCTGCCCTGCTCGCGGGGACCGTGACCGGACTGCTTCGCCCCGCCGAAGGGCAGGTGGAAGTCGACCCCGGTGGACGGGGCGTTGATCCGGATCATGCCGGTGTCGACGAGGTCGAGTCCGTACAGGGCCGCGTCGAGGTCGGACGTGTGGACCGAGGTGACGAGGCCGTACGGCACGGAGTTCGTGATCCGTACAGCGTGGGCGAGGTCGTCGGCGGGGAGCAGCGCGGCGACGGGCCCGAAGACCTCCTCGTTGAGCAGTCGGTGCCCCGGCGGCACCTTCTCGACCAGGGTCGGAGCCGCGTACCAGCCAGGTGTCGTCGGGACGGTGGCGCCGGCGAGGACGGGGAGCCCCTGCCAGGCCTCGACCACGCGCTCGCGCGCGCTCTCGTGGACGAGCGGCCCGCACACCGTGCCCGGATCGGCGGGGTCGCCGACGCGGACGGCCCGGAAGGCCTCCGAGAGCGCGTCGCGCAGGGGTTCGAGAGCGGCGCCGACGGCGACGATCCGGCTGGTGGCGGTGCACTTCTGGCCGGCGAACCCGGCGACGGCGGCGGCGATGTGGGCCGCGGCCTGCCCGATGTCCGCGTCGGGCAGGACGATCGCCGCGTTCAGACCGCCCATCTCGGCCTGTGCGGGGATGCCCCGGGCCGTCGCCGCGCGGACGACGGCCCGGCCCACGGGGGTGGAGCCCGTGAAGGAGACGACGTCGGCGGCGGAGACGAGGGCGTTGCCCTCGGTGGGACCGCCCGGCAGGACGGCGAACACATGGTCCGGGAGGGCCTGTCGGACGACCTCGGCGAGTCGCTGGGCACACGCGGTGGCCTCGGGGGCCGGCTTGAGGACGACCGTGTTGCCGACCGCGAGCGCCGGGGCGGCCTTCCAGCTCGGGATGGCGAAGGGGAAGTTCCAGGGCGTGACGAGGCCTGCCACACCATGGGGGCGGCGCCGGTTCAGGAGCAGCCCGGGGCCCGCCGCGGTCTCGTGGACGGTGCCGGTGGGCTCGAAGGGCGCCTGGGCGTAGTAGCGCCAGATCGCGACCGTGCGGGCGATCTCGGCCCTGGCCTCGGCGAGGGGCTTGCCCACTTCGCGTACGGCGAGGGCGGCGAGCTCGTCGGCCGCGGCTTCCAGAGCCGCGGCGACGGCGCCGAGTGCGGCCGACCGGGCCGCGGCTCCGGCGCGCAGCCAGCCGGGCTGGGCGGCGCGGGCCCGCTCGACCGCGTCGGCGGCCGCGAAGGCGCCGGGGGCGGGGATGCGTACGAGCACGTCGGTCGGGTCGGCCGGATTGTGCGAGACGAGAGTGGTCACGTCGGTGGTCACAGGAGGAAGCCTCCGGGGAAGGGGTCGTCCGGGTCGAGGAAGTACTGGGCGGTGCCGGTGATCCAGGCGCGTCCGGTGACGGTGGGGACGACGGCGGGCAGGCCGCCGACCTCCGTCCCGGCGGTGAGCCGGCCGGTGAACCGGGTGCCGATGAAGGACTCGTTGACGAAGTCGCGGTCGAGCGGGAGTTCGCCCCGTGCGTGGAGCTGGGCCATGCGCGCGCTGGTCCCGGTGCCGCAGGGGGAACGGTCGAACCAGCCGGGATGGATGGCCATCGCGTGCCGCGAGTACGTGGCGTCGGAGCCGGGGGCCGTGAGGTAGACGTGTTTCAGTCCGGCGATCTCGGGGCGGCTGGGGTGCACGGGTCGGTCCGGGGAGGCGTTGATCGCGTCCATGATCGCGAGTCCGGCGGTGAGGAGGTCGTCCTTGCGGTCGCGTTCGAAGGGCAGCCCGAGGTCGTCGAGTGCGACGAAGGCGTAGAAGTTGCCGCCGAACGCGAGGTCGTAGGTGACCTTGCCGAAGCCGGGCACGTCCACCGCGCGGTCCAGGCCCACGGAGAAGGCGGGCACGTTGGTGAAGGTGGCGGACTTCGCCGCGCCGTCCTCCACCTGGACGTCGACGGAGACGAGACCGGCCGGGGTGTCCAGGCGGACCGTGGTGACCGGTTCGACGACCGGCACCATGCCGGTCTCGACGAGGACGGTGGCGACGCCGATGGTGCCGTGGCCGCACATCGGCAGGAGTCCCGACACCTCGATGTAGAGGACGCCGTAGTCGGCGTCGGGGCGGGTGGGCGGCTGGAGGATGGCGCCGCTCATGGCCGCGTGTCCGCGCGGCTCGAACATGAGGAGCGTCCTGAGGTGGTCGAGGTGCTCGATGAAGTGGAGCCTGCGGTCGGCCATGGTGGCCCCGGGGATCACACCGACACCTCCGGTGATGACCCGGGTGGGCATTCCCTCGGTGTGGGAGTCGACTGCGTGGAAGACATGACGCGTTCGCACGGGGTTCCTTTCGGTCCGGTCTGTGGTCCGGTCGGGGAGCCGGTCTGTGGTCCGGTCGGGGAGCCGGTCTGTGGGTCCGGTCGGGGGGGCTGTGGTCCGATCTGTGGGTCCGGTCGGGGGTACGGCCGGGGCCGGTCAGCGGTGGCCGTCGGCGACGGCCTTCTCGGTGGCGGTGCGTACGGCAGCCTCGGTCGCACCGGTGAGCGGGAGGCGCGGGGGGCGGGTGGGGCCGCCGCGGCGGCCGGCGATGTCCATGGACAGCTTGATGCACTGGACGAACTCGACCTTGGAATCCCAGCGCAGCAGGGAGTGCAGCGAGGAGTAGAGCGGCCGGGCGGTCGCCAGGTCGCCCGCCACGGCGGCCCGGTACAGCTCGACGGAGCTGGCGGGCAGGGCGTTGGGGTAGCCGGCGATCCAGCCGACCGCGCCGGCCGTGGCCAGTTCGAGCAGGACGTCGTCGGCGCCGATCAGCAGGTCGAGTTCCGGGGCGAGTTCGGTGATCTCGTAGGCCCTGCGGACGTCGCCGCTGAACTCCTTGACGGCGACGATGCTTCCGTCGCCGTGCAGCCTCGCCAGGAGGCCCGGGACGAGGTCGACCTTGGTGTCGATGGGGTTGTTGTACGCGACGACCGGGATCCCGACCCCGGCCACGTCCGCGTAGTGGGCGATCACGGAACGCTCGTCGGCGCGGTACGCGTTGGGCGGCAGCAGCAGGACGGAGCCGCAGCCGGCCTCGGCGGCCTGTTCGGCCCAGCGGCGGGACTCGGCGCTGCCGTAGGCGGCGACGCCCGGCATGACCCTGGCCCCGTCGCCCGCGGCCTCGACGGCGGTACGGACGACCCGGGCGCGCTCGTCGGCGGTGAGGGTCTGGTACTCGCCGAGGGAGCCGTTGGGGACGACGCCGTCGCAGCCGTTGGCGATCAGCCAGGCCACGTGCTCGGCGTAGGCGTCGTAGTCGACGGAGAGGTCGTCCTTGAACGGGAGGGTGGTGGCGACCATGATGCCGCGCCAGGGGCGGTCGGTGGTCCAGGTGGTGGTGTTCATCGCGACGACCTTTCGGTGAGGTGTGACGTCCGAGGCGGGACGTCTCGGGTGACGTCTCCGCTGATGTCTCGGGTGCGACGGCCGAGGGTGATGGCCGAGGTGGCTGAGGTGAGAGGTGGCCGAGGTGGCTGAGGTGGCTGGGGTGAGAGGTGGCCGAGGTGTGGCGTCTCAGGAGGGGACCGGGTCGGTGGAGCCGCCGACTGCGGACGCCGGTTCCGGGTCCTCCGGCCCGTCGAGCGCGGCGAGCGTCGACAGCGGGACGGGAACGGCGAACGGACGTCGCTCGGCCTGTGGTTCGGGGGTGGCTCCGGCGGCCGCGAGGCACGCCACGGCCGTCCCGCACATCCGGCCCTGGCACCACCCCATGCCGGCCCGGGTGAGGAGTTTGACGGTCCGGGCGTCGCGCGCGCCGCACTCGGCGACCGTCGCGCGGACCCTGCCCGCCGTGACCTCCTCGCAGCGGCACACGTCGGTGTCGTCGGTCAGCCACCCGGTCCAGCCGGCGCCGGGGGCGTGTGCGGCGGACATGACGTCGGCGAAAGCGCGCATACGGTCCCGGCGCCTCCGGAGTGCGGCGGCCGCCGCGCCGGCGGCGGGTCGGCCGAGGAGCCGCGCGGCGATCGCCCGGCCCGCCAGTTCCCCCTCGACGCGGGCGAGTTCGGCACCGCCGACGCCCCCGGTCTCGCCTGCGGCCCACAGTCCGCGCACCGAGCTCTCCTGGAGGTCGTCCAGGGCGAGGCCCAGCGTGCCGTCGGGCAGTGCGCGGGTGGTGCAGCCGACCGCCACGGCCAGCTCGATCTGGGGCACGAGGCCGTGACCGACGGCGAGGGCGTCGCAGGCGATCCGGCGACCCGTCCCCCGGACGGGCCTCCACTCGCGGTCCAGGCGGCTCACCGTGACGGCCTCCACCCGGTCGGTGCCGTGCACCTCGGTCACCGCGCTCCGGAACCGTACGGGCACCCGGTGACGGGCCAGCGCGGCCGTGTGGACGAGGGCCTCGACCGCCTTGCGCGGATTGGCGAGGAGCGCCCGTGGGGTTCGGCCGTAGCGGAGGTACCCCGCGGCCTCGATCACCGCCGGCACCCGCGCGCCGGCCGAGGCGAGCGACGAGGCGACGGCGAGGAGCAGGGGGCCGCTGCCGGCGACGACGACGGTCCGGCCGGGCAGCACGAGGCCGGACTTGAGCATGGCCTGCGCTCCCCCGGCGCCCACGACGCCGGGCAGGGTCCAGCCGGGGAAGGGCAGTTGGCGTTCGTAGGCGCCGGTGGCGAGGAGCAGGGCGCGGGCCCGGATCCGGACGGGCGCGTCGGCACTTCCGTCCGTGCCTCCCTCCGTGCTTCCGTTCTCGCCGGTGAGTGCGTGCGCCGTCCACGTCCCGTCGGTCCCCTTCACGACGGACCACACATGATGTCCGGTCAGGTGGTCGACGGCGCCGGCGTCCAGGCGTCGGCGCAGGTCGGCGAAGGCGGACCAGTCATGATGGAGGGCCTCGGGCCGTACGGCGCCCAGGGCGGGCGCCGGATGGCGGTAGAACTGCCCGCCGGGCTGGGGCGAGGAGTCCAGCAGGGCGACGGTGAGGCCGAGTTCGGCGGCGGTGACAGCTCCGGCGATCCCTGCGGAGCCCGCTCCGAGGACCACGAGGTCGTACGGCACGTCCGAGCCCCGGCCGGCTCCGGGCACCGTGTCGGCGAGGGCGCGGGGCGGGTTCTTCGACGCGGACGGGACAGAGGGCTCGGCCACGTCTTCGGGTTCAGACGCCGAGGCGGTCATGACCGTGCCCTTCCTGCGTGGTGATGGCGTCGCCGGGGCGGGCCGGGACCAGACAGGCGCGGCGGTTGGGCTCTCCGTTGACGGTGGCGAGGCAGTCGTAGCACTGGCCGATGCCGCAGAACGCGCCGCGCGGGCGCCCTCCGTCCCGGGTGGTGCGCCAGGCCAGGATGCCCGCGCCCCACAGGGCGGCGGCGAGGGTCTGGCCCGGCAGTGCGGGGACGGGCCGGCCGTCGAAGGTGATCTCGAACGGCGGATCGGGGCGTGCCCCGACGAGGCCGATGGGGGTGCGGGCCACGGGCCCTCCTCTCATGACGGTGGGTGCGCGCCTCAGGGTGCGGCGGCGTCGAAGCGCTCGGGTCGGAACGGGTGGAGGTCGAGGGGTGGTTCGGCGCCGGTCACGCAGGCCGCGACGATCTGTCCCGTCACCGGTGCGAGACCGATGCCCGCGCCCTCGTGGCCGCAGGCGTGCAGCAGTCCGGGGACGCGCGGGTCGGGCCCGATGGCGGGCAGGTGGTCGGGGAGGTAGGGGCGGAAGCCGGGGTAGGTCCGGATCGCCCGTACGGTGCCGAGGACGGGGAACAGCGCGGTGGCGCCGGCGGCGAGGCGGCGCAGGACCTCGGTCGAGAGGGTCCGGTCGAAGCCGACGCGCTCGCGGCTGGCGCCGATCAGGACGGGTCCGGCCGGGGTGCCCTCGACGACGGCCGAGGTCTGGAGCGCGGCGGAGCCGCTGGCCACGTCGGCCACGTAGTCGGCGGCGTACACCTTGTGGCGGACGACGCGCGGCAGGGGTTCGGTGACGAGGACGAAGCCGCGGCGGGGCAGGACGGGCAGGTGGACTCCGGCGAGGTCGGCGAGGGCGCCGCCCCAGGTTCCGGCGGCGTTCACGACGTAGGGGGCGTGGAGTTCGCGGGTGGCGGTCCGCACTCCGCGGACCGCTCCGCCCGCGCCGGTGAGGAGGCCGGTGACCTCTTCGCCCAGCGCGAGGCGGACCCGGTCGCCGGCGCTGCGGAGCAGCTGCGCGGCAGCGTGGGCGGGCATCACCTGGGCGTCCTGGGGGTAGTGGAAGCCGCCGGTGAGGCCCGGTGCGAGGTGGGGCTCCAGGTCGTGGAGCCGGTCACCGGTCACTTCGTGCGCGACGACACCGGCTTTCTCCTGGCGGGCCGCGAACTCGCGCAGGGCGCGCAGTCCCGTCTCGCCCGAGGCGACGACCAGGCCTCCCTTGGCCTCGTACTCGACGGCGGGCGGGAGCCTGTCGGCGAGTCCGGTCCACAGCGCGGTGGAGAGGAGGGCGAGTTCGAGTTCGGGGCCGGGTTCCTTGTCGGAGACCAGAAGGTTGCCCTCACCCGCTCCGGTCGTGCCGCCGGCGACGTAACCTCGGTCGACGACGGTGACGGAGAGGCCGGCGAGGGCCGCGTAGTGGGCGCAGGCTGCGCCGACCACGCCGGCGCCGATGACGATGACGTCCGAGGTTTCTCTCGTGGGCACAGCAGTAATATTTCACATTGCACTCGCCCTGCCAAGACCCCTCGCGACCCCACCGCCTCCCCCCACCTTCCGGACACGGATGGATAACGGCCCACCCGACACCTTGTCAGTACAATTTCACATTACTATGTTACCGGTCACATTCCAGCCGCCTCAGGCTGTCCGACCGCTCTCCCGGAGTGACCCCGTATGAACAAGCGCACCCGCACCCTGGCCACGGCCCTGGTGACGACCCTGACCCTCGCCGCGACCGGCTGCTCCGGCGGAGGCACGCCCGGGAGCGACCGGAACGGCAAGAACCCCGCGACCTCGAACACCGGCGCGGTCCTCGGCGGCACCCCGCAGAAGGGCGGCACCCTCACCGTCCTGTCCAACCAGGACTTCACCCACCTCGACCCGGCCCGCAACTGGGTCATGGGCGACATGGACTTCGGCACCCGCCTGCTCTACCGGACCCTTGTCACCTACAAGGCGGAGCCCGGTGCCAAGGGCGGTGCTCTGGTCCCCGACCTCGCAGAGAACCTGGGCGTCTCCTCCGACGGCGCCAGAACCTGGACCTTCACGCTCAAGCCGGGTCTCAGGTACGAGGACGGCACGCCGATCACCTCCCAGGACATCAAGCACAACGTGGAGCGGTCCTTCTCCCCCGACCTGCCCGGCGGCCCCGACTACGCGGCCCGCTACCTCGCCGGCGCCGAGGGCTACCAGGGCCCGGCGGGCGGCAAGCACCTCGCCTCGGTGAAGACCCCCGACGACCGCACGATCGTCTTCGAACTCCGCACGCCCTTCGCCGAGTTCCCCTTCGCCGCCACGCTGCCCACCTTCGCGCCCGTTCCCCCGTCCCGGGACAAGGGGCCCCAGTACGACAACAGGCCCTTCTCCTCCGGCCCGTACAAGGTCGACTCCTACGCCCGCGACAAGCAGCTGGTCCTCGTCCGCAACACCCACTGGGACCCGAAGACCGACCAGGTGCGCAAGGCGTACCCGGACAGGATCGTCGTCACCATGGGCCTCAAGGCCAATCAGATCGACGACCGGCTGATCGCCGCCACCGGCCCGGACGCCTCGGCCGTCCCGTGGGACAAGCTCCGCCCCGAGTCCACCCCGAAGGTGCTCACCAAGCCGGACATCAAGGCCCGGCTCCTCGCCGAGTCGACCAGCTGTACCGAGATGGTGCAGATGCACACCGGGCGCGCGCCGTTCGACGACGTCAGGGTCCGGCAGGCCGTGCAGTACGCCCTGGACCGTGAGGCCGTCCTCACCGCCTCCGGCGGCCCCGCCCTCAACGACCCGGCCACCGCGCTCATGCCGGGCTTCCTCTTCGGCGGCAAGCAGCCCGACACCCTCGGCATCCCGCTCACCGGCGACGTGCCCAAGGCCAAGGAGCTGCTCAAGGAGGCGGGCAGGGCGGACGGCTTCACCACCCGCATCACCGTCTCCAACGGCGACAAGGCCGTCGGCGAAGCCGTCCAGCAGTCCCTCGGCCGAGCCGGGATCAAGGTGACCATCGAGACCGTCGACCCCTCCGCCTTCTACGACACCATCGGCGACACCAAGAACCGCACCGACCTCGTCTACACCGGCTGGTGCCCCGACTACCCGTCCGGCTCCACCTTCCTGCCGTTCGTCTTCGACGGCCGATTCATCAAGGAGAAGGGCAACTCCGGCAACCACTCGCTCTTCCGCGACGACGCCACGATGAAGCGCATGGACGAGATCGCGGCGATGGCCGACGCCACCCAGGCGGCCAAGGCCTGGCAGGAACTCGACGGGAAGATCCTCGCCAAGGCGCCCACCGCGCCCGTCGTCGTCGAGCGCAAGCCCCTCCTCATCGGTACCAACATCGCCGGCGCCTTCGGCCACACCTCCTTCGGCGGCCAGCTCGACTACGCCACCGTCGGCCTCAAGGACCCCTCGAAGAGCGAGAACTGAGGCCGCCCGTGACCACCACCCCGCCCTCCCCCGGGACCGCCACCCGGCCGTCCTCCCCGACCGAGGCCCCACCGTCCCCCGCCCCCGCGGCCCACGGTCCCCGGCAGCTCGTCCGTGAAGAACTGCGCCGCCGCCCCGCCGCCCGCCTCTCCCTCGGCGTGGTCGCCTTCTTCGCGCTCCTCGCGGCGGCCGCCCCGCTGATCGGCGCGCTCGGCGGCTGGGGCCCCGACGAGTTCGACAAGAGCGCCGTCGACCCGTACCTGGGCGGCCTTCCCCTCGGGCCGCTCGGCGGCGTCTCGGCCGAGCACTGGCTCGGCGTCGAACCCGTCACCGGCCGCGACCTGTTCGCCCGGGTCGTGCACGGCGCCCAGGTCTCGCTGCTCATCGCCTTCTCCGCGACGGCGATCGTCGTCGTCGCGGGGACGGCGGCCGGCGTCGCCGCCGGCTACTTCGGCGGCCGCACCGACACCGCGCTCTCCCGGCTGATGGACCTCACGATGTCGTTCCCCTCCCTCATCTTCATGATCGCGATGATGTCGGTGGCCCGGGACGTCGACCGGATCCTCCTCATGACCGCCGTCATCGGCCTCTTCGGCTGGCCGGGCATCGCCCGGATCGTCCGCGGCCAGACCCTGTCGCTCAAGCACCGCGAGTACGTCGACGCCGCCCGCGTCGGCGGCTCCGGACCTCTGCGCATCCTCGTCCGCGACATCCTCCCGGGTGTCGCCGGGCCCGTCATCGCGTACACGACGCTGATCGTCCCCGGGATGATCGCCACCGAGGCCGCCCTCAGCTACCTCGGGGTCGGCGTCCGCCCGCCGACGCCCTCCTGGGGCCAGATGATCGCCGAGAGCGTCGCCTACTACGAGACGGACCCCATGTACTTCGCGGTCCCGAGCCTCTGTCTCTTCCTCACCGTGCTCGCGTTCACCCTGCTCGGCGACGCGCTGCGCGACGTCCTCGACCCGAGGGGAGGCGGCGCGTGATCGTCTACCTCGGCCGGCGCCTCCTCGGCGTGCTCGGCGTGCTCGTCGCCATCGCCGCCGTCACGTTCGCCGTCTTCTACGTCCTGCCCTCCGATCCCGCCGCCGCGGCCTGCGGCAAGGCGTGCAGCACCGAACGGCTGGAGGCCATCCGCGCCCACATGGGCCTGGACGCCCCGCTGTGGCGGCAGTTCGCCGACTTCGTCACCGGAATCTTCACCGGGCGCACCCTGGGCACCGGCCAGTACGCCCTGGAGTGCGACTTCCCGTGCCTCGGCTACTCCTACGAGAACAGCCAGGGCGTCTGGGACCTGCTCGTCGACCGGCTGCCGGTCTCCGCGTCGCTGGCCGTCGGCGCCGCCGCGATCTGGCTGCTCCTGGGCCTCACGGCGGGCGTCACCGCCGCCCTCCGCAAGGACACGCTCACCGACCGCGTCCTGATGGTAGGCGCGGTCGCCGCCGCCTCGCTTCCCGTGTACTTCACCTCGGTGATGCTGATCTACGGGCTGATCCGGGTCACGGGCCTGCTCCCCTACCCGCAGTACGTGCCCTTCGGCACCGATCCCCTCTCCTGGGCCTCCAATCTGCTGCTCCCCTGGCTGGCGCTCGCGCTCCTGTACGCCGCCATGTACGCGCGGCAGAGCCGGAACTCGATGATCGAGTCCATGGCGGAGCCGTACATCCGCACCGCGCGCGCCAAGGGGCTGCCACGCCGCACCGTGATCGTGAAGCACGGTCTGCGCGCCGGGATGACGCCGATCCTGACGATCTTCGGGATGGATCTCGGTGGGCTGCTCGCGGGCGCCGTCATCACCGAGTCCATCTTCGGACTGCCCGGCATCGGACGGCTCTTCTACGGCGCCCTGTCGACCGGCGACCAGCCGGTCATCCTCGGGGTGACGCTGCTCGCCGCCGCCTTCATCGTCGTCGCCAATCTGGCGGTCGACCTCCTGTACGCCGTCGTCGACCCGCGAGTGAGGTACTGATGGGCGACTCCGCCCCCCTCCTGTCGGTACGGGACCTCACGGTCACCTTCCCGACGAGGCGCGGCCCCGTGCGGGCCGTGGACTCCCTCGCCTTCGACGTGCCGCCCGGCCGGACGCTCGGCATCGTGGGTGAGTCCGGCTCCGGCAAGTCGGTCACCTCACTCGCCGTCATGGGCCTGCACACCGGTGCCGAGGTCACCGGCTCCGTCACCCTCGCCGGGCAGGAGCTCATCGGAATGTCCGACCGCGAGCTGAACAGGCTCCGCGGCCGGCGGATGGCCATGATCTTCCAGGACCCGCTGTCCAGCCTCCACCCCTACTACACGGTCGGCGAGCAGGTGGCCGAGCACCACCGGGCGCACTTCGGATCGCGCCGGTCCACCGCCCGCGAGCGGGCCGTCGAAGCGCTCGCCGAGGTCGGCATCCCCGAACCCCGGCGCCGGGCCGGCGAGTACCCCCACCAGTTCTCCGGCGGCATGCGCCAGCGGGTGATGATCGCGATGGCCCTCGTCTGCGAACCCGAGCTCCTCATCGCCGACGAGCCCACCACCGCGCTCGACGTCACCGTCCAGGCCCAGATCCTGGAGCTGATCGCCCGTCTCCAGCAGGAGCGGGGCCTCTCCGTCGTCATGATCACGCACGATCTCGGGGTGGTCGCCCGGGTCGCCCACGACGTGCTCGTCATGTACGGCGGCCGGGCCGCCGAACACGCGCCCGTGGACGCCCTGTTCGCCTCGCCCGCCCATCCGTACACCCGCGGCCTGCTCGACTCGCTGCCCCGTCTGGACGACCCCGACGACGCCCCGCTGCGGGCCGTCCCGGGCAGCCCGCCGTCGCTGCTCGAACCTGCCCCGGGCTGCGCGTTCGCACCGCGCTGTCCCCGCGCCGCCGTCGGCTCCGCGGAGGAACGGACCCGCTGCGTGACCGAACGCCCGTCCCTCGGCGGCCCGGACGGACACCCGGCCGCCTGCCACTTCCCCGCGTACGAAGGCGTCGCCCCATGACCACCAACGCACCGCCCCTCCTCCGCGTACGGGACCTCACGATCACGTTCCCCGGCCGCCGCAGGGGCTCGGCACCGATCCGGGCCGTCGACGGCATCGGCTTCGACGTCGCCGCGGGCGAGACCCTGGGCCTCGTCGGCGAGTCCGGCTGCGGAAAGTCGACGACGGGCCGCACGATCGTGCGGCTCCTGGAACCCACCGCCGGTTCCGTCTCCTACGAGGGGAGGGACATCAGCCATCTGTCGCAGCGGGCGCTCAGACCGCTGCGCCGCGACCTCCAGATGGTCTTCCAGGACCCGCACTCCTCCCTCAACCCCCGGCAGACCGTGGCCCGGATCATCGCCGACCCGCTGCTCGTCCAGGGCGGCACGGCGGCCGGCGCGCGCAAGCGCGCCGTGGAGCTGATGGAACTGGTCGGCCTCATCCCGGAGCACATCGACCGCTACCCTCACGAGTTCTCCGGCGGGCAGGCCCAGCGCATCGGGATCGCCCGTGCCCTGGCCACCGGCCCGCGGCTCGTGGTGGCCGACGAGCCGGTCTCCGCCCTCGACGTCTCCGTCCAGGCGCAGATCGTCAATCTGATGGAACGTCTCCAGCGCGAACTCGGGCTCGCCTACCTGTTCATCGCACACGACCTCTCGGTCGTGAAGCGGGTCTGCGACCGGGTGGCCGTGATGTACCTGGGCCGGATCGTGGAGATCGGCACCAAGGAAAGGGTGTACTCCGCACCGGCCCACCCCTATACACGGGCACTGCTGTCCGCCGTTCCGCTGCCGGACCCGGCGGCCGAGCGGAGCCGGGAACGGATCACCCTGCTCGGCGACCCGCCGAGTCCGGCCGCGCCGCCGCCGGGCTGCACCTTCCACCCGCGCTGTCCCAAGGCGCGGGAGATCTGCGGGACCGAGGCACCGCCGCTGCGGATCCTCGTTCCCGGCGAGGCGCGCGAGGTCGCCTGTCACTTCCCCGAGGGCGCCTGAGCGCGTCGGTGCCCCGGTCCCGCGTGCGCGCGGGACCGGGGCACCGGTGTGTTCAGGACGAACGGGCCGCCCGGTATAGGGCGGTGGCGACGGCGAGGTCCTCCCAGGCCATGCCCACGCTCTTGAAGAAGCGCGGCCGTCCGGCCGAGGGCCGCCCGCGGCCGGTCACCAGGTCGGCGAGGTCGCCCCTGATGTGGTCCGCCGCGATCGCCCCCTCGGAGAGCGGGAAGAGCAGGTCTCCCGCCTCCCGCAGGGCCGCGGTCCGCGCCTCGACGTAGACCTCGGACCGGGCCACGAGCGCGGTGTCGGTCTCGCGGGCGGCCGGCTCGTGCGAGCCGACGGCGACCACGGTGGCGCCCGCCGCGACCAGGGTCCCGTCGAAGAGCGGCTCCCGGGCCGTGGTGCAGCAGACCACGAGGTCGGCCTCGGCCACGTCATCGGGAGTGCCCGTGCGGGCGAGGACGCCGAGGGTCCGCGCGTACCCGGCGAGCGTCCGTCCGCCGACCGGCTCGCGTGCCACGACGACGGCCTCGGCGACCTCGCGGACGGCGAGGACGGCCTCCAGATGGCCGTACGCCTGGGGGCCCGCCCCGAAGAGGACGAGACGCAGGGGCCGGTCGGCCGGTGTGAGGGAGCGGACGGCGAGGGCGGAGACGGCCGGCGTACGCAGTTCGGTGAGAGCCGCTCCGTCGAGGAGGGCGAGCGGCCGGAGGTCGGCGCCGTCGAGCAGGAGGTAGGAGCCGGTGATGCGGGGCAGCCCGCGCGCCGGGTTGCCGGGGGCGACTCCGGCGACCTTGACGCCGGCGAAGGAGCCGAAGGCGGCGGGCATCAGGAGGAGTTCGCCGGCGGGGACGGGCACGGCCGTCCGGGGAGGTCCGGCGTCGGGGTCGAGTCCGGCCCGCAGGACGTCCGCGAGGACGTCGGTGACCGCCGCGGGACCCAGGAGCCGGGCCATCGTGGGTGCGTCGAGGAAGAGGGGCGGGTTCACAGGAGGAACCCCGTTCCCAGGCCGTCGTCCGGGTCCAGGACGAAGGCGTGGGTGCCGGTGCGGTGGGTGGTTCCGCCGACCTCGGTGATCCCCGCCCCGAGGAGGCGGCCGGTGAAGAGGGTGCCGACGACGGACTCGTGCCGCAGGGTGTCCCCGACGGCGAGGCATCCGTCGTCGCCGAGCAGGACGAGGCGTGCGGAGGTGCCCGAGCCGCAGGGTGAGCGGTCGATCTGCCCGTCGGCGAAGACGGTGACGTTGCGCTGGTGGAGCCCTTCGGGGGTGTCGGGGAGCTGCTCGTACAGGATGACGCCGTACACGTCGTGACCGGGGAGCGCGGCACGGATCTCCCGCCCGGCGTGGACGAGTTCGGGCAGGGCGGGCACGGAGACGTCGAGGCCGAGGTCGCGCGCCGCGACGGAGACGTAGAGGGCACCGGAGTCGGCGAGGTCGGCGTCGACGGTGCCGAGCGTGGTGGTCACCTTGATGCCACGGGCGACGACGCGGGTCGGGACGTTGCGGAAGGTGACGCCGGTGGTGCGGCCCGCGGCGCGGTGCACGGCGGCGGTGACACGGCCGGAGGGCACGTCGATCCGTACGGAGACGTCGCCGTCGTCGGGGGCCGGGACGCGCCCCGTGTCGACGGCCCAGGCGCCGAGGGCCATCGTGCCGTGGCCGCAGGCGGTGGAGTAGCCGTCCTTGTGCCAGAACAGGACGCCGAAGTGGGCGCCGTCGTCGTCGGGAGGCACGATGAAGCCGCCGTACATGCCCGCGTGCCCGCGCGGCTCACGGGACAGGAGGCGGCGCAGGTCGTCGAGGGGTCCGGGGCGCGGGTCCGTGCCCGATCCGCCGGTCGTGAGGGCCGTGGCCCGGCGCTCGGCGACGGTGTCGCCGGGGATCGGGGGCAGGTCCTCGTCGACGATCCGGAAGGGTTCGCCTGCGGTGTGGTAGTCGGTGGTGCGGACCGTGTGCGGGGTGGTGCTCACGAAGTACGGCCTCCGGGAGGGGATTTCGGGACGTGCGCCGGACGGTTCCCTGTCGGGTCGGCGCGCGCCGGGCCGGTCCCTCCGCGGGGAGGGACCGGCCCGGCCGGGGTGGGATCAGCTACGGAGGGGGCCTTCACAGCTGAAGCTCGACGTGCCGGCGACCCTGGTGGACCAGATGTCGATCGGCCCGAAGGAGCAGTTCATGTCGGCCAGGTTGTTGGAGGCGGCGCCCGCGCGGTCGAGGATGAAGTAGTCGACCGTCTCGGACATGTCCTTGAAGTTCTGGTCCGCGCTGCCCCAGTTGGACAGATTGGCGGTGATCCGGCCGGTGCAGACGAACCGGCGCTTGCCCGGCTCGCCCTTCTCGACGCAGTCGGGGGTGTTGTAGGTGGCGGTGGCGAAGGTCGACTTCACCGCGTCCAGGGCCGCGTCGCGCAGCTGGGCGTCGGGCGTGAACGTGGTGTTGGGGACGTAGAGCCTGTCGACGTCGGCGATCTGGGTGTCGAGGAAGCGGTTGTAGCCGCTCTGCAGGCCCGCGTCGCCGCCGAGGCGGACCCGCCAGGCGTCGTACGCGGCCACGTCGTTGTTCCGCAGGTGGGTGTACATCTCGCGGAGCAGGGAGGGCCGCTCGTTCCAGAGGAACTCGAAGAAGGTTCCCGCGTAGTTGTAGAAGCGGAAGCCGTCGCCGTCGTAGGTGGCGTTGAGGATCTGCCGGAGGTTCATCCGGGGGCCGCCGCCCGCCGTGTCGTTGATGATGCCGCGGACCAGGGACTTGCGGACCTTGATGCCGTCGCTGCGGGTGGCGCCGTCGAAGAACTCGGCGGTGCCCTCGTCCATGAAGGTGGTGCGGTCGCCCTGGTACCAGGGGCCCTCGCCGAAGAAGCCGGGGACCGCGTAGCGGCCGTTGAGGTAGTGGGTGTACTCGTGGCGGAAGAGCTCTTCGAGCGTCAGCGAGGAGTCCTGCGGGACGCGGCGCTGGTAGGTGTAGAAGGTGGCGCCGCGCTCGATGTAGATGCCGCCGTTGTTGGTGTCCATCCCGGTGAGGATGGGGTGGTAGTTCTCGTAGTCGGCCCGGGAGCCGTACAGGACGATGGTGAGGGTGGTGTTGGGGTCGCCCGCGAGCGGCTGCTCGGTGCCGACCACCCGGTGGAACTGCGCCTTGACCTGCTTGCTCGCGTAGTAGAGCTGGTCGACGGTGGCCCGGTCGAGCCCCGTGCGGACCTTGATCCCGCCGTTGTCGTAGGTGTAGGTGTACGGGAAGATCTGCGCCTCGATGTCCGCCTTGCAGACGCCGTACGGCTTGCAGGCGTCGAAGTAGTTGAGCCACGAGACGATCTTGGCCCACTGCTGGCTGCCGCGGCCGAACGTGGTGACCACCTGGCCGAGCAGTCCGCCGAGGTCGGCGGTGACGGCTGTCCGCAGGCTGGGGATCTCACCGAAGCGGCCGTACTCGCCGAGGGCGTCGCGGGCCACCCAGTCGTTGGCGGTGCCCTTCAGGTGGCTGTAGCCCGCGAAGGCCTTGAAGAGGGCGCGGTACGCCGGATCGGCGGCGGCCGCGGCCTGGAAGGCGGCGTCCTGGTTGCCCGGGTAGACGCCCAGGTAGTTGACGGAGAGCGCGGCGAGCGCGGCACCCGCCCAGGACGGGTCGAGGTGCGTGGCGGTGTGCGAGGGGTCCATGGTGGCGAGGACCCGCTTGATCAGGCCGAGCTGGTGCTGCCGGAGTCCGGGGGCGCTGGCCGCGTAGAGGGCCTCGCGCAGGGTGACGGCGTTGGCCTTGGTGACGTCGAACGTGCGGGCCGCGTTGCCGAAGTCGGCGACGGCCTGGCGGACGGCGTTCACGGTGGGCGCGTCGGTGGTGTCGATCTCGTCGCGTGCGTAGTCGTGGTACGCGACGGCGTGCAGGTAGGTGAACATCTCCTCCAGATGGGAGGAGTTGCGGCCGTCGTGGGCGGCGGCCAGGGCGGATATCCGGCGGGCGACGGCCTGGACGTGGGCGTCGGACATGACGGGGGTGAGCCGGGCGTCCCAGGTCCAGATGAGTCCGCGCAGACAGTCGTCGGCGAGGACCGCGGGGTCGGCGAGGAAGTCGGCGAACTGCTCGGGGCCGAGCCCGGTGACGCCGTCGAGCGTGCAGGGAACGCCGGCGGCGGTCGTCGTGGTGCCGACGGCGAAGGTACGCGCGGCGACGGCGGTTGCCGGGGCCCGGCCGGGGACGCGCCCGGTGGCGAGGCTGCCGGGAGCGGGCGCGGGCCCGAAGGTCTGGCTTGGAGCGGTGGCGAGGCGCTCCACCTCGTCGAACGGGTTGGTTCCGTGCCCGGCCCGGGGGGCCGGAGCGCCGGTCGACGCTGCGGGGACAGCGGTGGCGCGGGCGTCCGTGTCGGCCGCGAAGACCCCGGTCTGGCCCGAGGAGGCCAGGAGGGTCACCGCGACGGCGGAGGTCAGCAGGGACGAACGCACACGTCTGTGGATGGACAACAGAACTCCATGAGTGGTGGGGGAACGTCAATGGATGAGACGAGAACTGTTGTGGTGCGCACGGTGTTTGACGAAGATTCATCGAACCGTGTGCGGTGTAACATAGTAATGTGAAATTGCACTGACAACCCCTGGGTGGCCACGAGTTGCCCGAGGTTCCCCCGGAGCCCCACCCACCAGAGGACCGGGGGCTCGCCCCTGGAGTACCTCGGGACGGAGTGGCACCTCACCGACCGACGCCGAGAGCCCGCGCCGGAGGGCGCCGGGCCGACGGCGTCATCGCTCCGCCGCGGGCGGTCAGCCCGCGCCGTCCTCCGGGGCGCCTTGCTCGACCTCCTCGCCACCGACGACGAACAGCGACTCACCGCGGCCGTCGAGCACCCACTCGCCCCGCTGCACGACGACTCCGAAGACGGCTGACGGCGGTCCCCTCCCCGCCGGCCCCGCTCGGAGTGTTGCCGCGGTGTGGCGGCGTCATGGCGGTTTCGTGGCAGCGGAGTCCGTCTGCGCGTACGCGCGGCGGCGCGCCTCTAGCATCCGGTGAACGGCCCCGCCGCTGCGTGTGCGGGGCCGCACACCGGTCGCCGCCAAGGGCAGGTTCTCGATGAGCACATCCCCCACCCACACCCGTACGCTCACCGTCGGCGAAGCGGAGGCTCGGCTGCCCGCGTTGTACGTGGTCGACGTCCGCGCCCCGGGCGAGTTCGCCTCCGGTCGACTGCCCGGAGCCGTCAGCATCCCCCTGGACCGCGTCGAGGAACGGGTGTCCGATCTGCGGGACGCCGCCGCGAACGGTCCGCTCCTCTTGGTGTGTGCCTCCGGTGCCCGCTCCGAGAAGGCCGTCGCGGCCCTCGCCTCCCACGGGGTCGTCGCGGCGAGTCTCACCGGTGGCACCCGGGGCTGGGTCTCGGCCGGGCATCCGCTCGAATACCCGCCGGGTCCCGTGCGGAAGGTCTGGGGGATGGAGCGTCAGGTGCGCTTCGCCGCAGGGTCCCTGGTCCTGCTGGGTCTGGCTCTCGGGCTTCTCGTCCATCCCGCGTTCCAGGCGCTCTCGGCGGCGGTCGCCGGGGGCCTGGTGTTCTCGGCGCTCACCGACACCTGCGGTATGGCGGTGGTCCTGGGCCGGCTCCCCTTCAACCGGCGCGGCTCGGTACCGCACAGCTGACGCGTGCCGCCGCTCCCCGCGCGGTCACCGCGGTGCCGCGGGTCCGGCGGGGCGGGGTCACGCCTCTCGGGGCCGAACCGGCCGAACAGCACGGTGAGGCCGACGGCCGTCAGGGTCCCCGCGACGACGCCGCTGCCCAGGATCGTGCGCGCTTACGTCGACGTCCTGGAGCCCTGAGGGGACGAGCCCCCGGCGCGACCGGGCCCGTGCCCGCGGCCTTCTCGCTCCTTCCCGCTCACCCCGTTCCTTCCCCGGACGCTCCCGCCCCCTCCCGGACCTGCGTGCGGGACGGAGGCCGAGGGTGCACGCTGGGGAGCGTGGCCTGCCCCACCCGGCCGCCCCACGCCGTCGAAGGCCCGTGCCGTCCGGGGCCCGCGCCGTCGTGGCGACGAAAGGAGCACCGCCGCCATGGGTGACCTCATCCTGATCCGTCACGGCGAGACGCGGTGGAGCGTCGCCGGGCGGCACACCGGCCGCACCGATCTGCCGCTCACACCGGACGGCGAGGCGGAGGCACGCACGCTCGCCCCGTTCTTCGAGGGCCGCTCCCCCTCCTTCGTGCTCACCAGCCCCTTGCGGCGGGCCCGGCACACCGCGGAACTCGCCGGGCTGCGGGATGCGGTGAGCGACGAGGACCTGTGCGAGTGGGACTACGGCGGGTACGAGGGCCTGACCACGGCCCGGATCCGCGAGACCCGGCCCGGCTGGTCGCTGTGGGAGGACGGCGTGCCGCCGCACGAAGACGGCCGGCCGGGCGAGTCCGCCGTCGACGTGGGGCGCCGCGCCGACCGGGTGCTGGCGCGCGTCACGCCACTCCTCGCCGCCTCGCAGGAGGACGGTGTGGTGGTCGCGCACGCGCATCTGCTGCGCGTCCTCACCGCCCGCTACCTCGGGCTGCCGCCGTCCGAGGGGCGGCTGTTCCTCCTGACGACGGCGACGCTCTGCAGGCTGTCCACGGAGCACGGACTGCCGGTGGTCGCCGGCTGGAACCAGCGCCCGCTCCCCCGAGTCCCCGCGTGAAACGGGGACAGCACGTCATGAACCGGTACGCCGGGCACTGGGCGGCGTGGCCGCCGGTATTCGGTGCCGCGGTCATGGCCACCGGCATCCTGTCGGTCGGTCTGAGCCTGACCGGCTTCGAGGTGGTCTCCGTCGTCACGTTGTGGCTGGCCACCACGCTGTGGCTGCTGCTGGCGGTCGGCTTCACGGCCCTGCTCGTGCGGGACCGGCGCCGCTGGGAGGCGAGCGCCGACACCCCGCCGGCACTCACCGCGGTGGCTGCCACGACGGTGCTCGGCGTCCGGTTCGAGATCCTCGGTCTCACTCCGGTGGCCGTGGCACTCCTGGTGGTCGCCGCACTGGTGTGGCCCGTGATGCTGATCGCCGTGCTCCGCCACCTGCCCCGGCGAGCGCCGGGCGCGGTGTTCCTGATCTGCGTGGCCACCCAAGGGCTCGCGGTGTTGTGTGCCGTCCTCGCGCCGGAGGCCGGTGACCGGCTCGCGCAGGTGGCTCTCGGCCTCTTCCTCCTGGGACTCGCCCTCTACGTCGACGCCCTGGCCCGTTTCGACGTCCGCCAGGTGGTGACGGGCGCGGGCGACCACTGGATCGCGGGCGGGGCCCTGGCGATCTCGGCGCTCGCCGGAGCGAAGCTCATCGCCTCGGGCGTCTGGTCGGGAGGCGCGGCCACGACGCTGCGCACGACCACGCTTGTCCTGACGGCGCTCGATCTGGCCTGGTACGCGGTCCTGCTGTGCGCCGAGTTCGCCCGCCCGCGCCTCGGCTACGACGTCCGTCGGTGGGCGACGGTCTTCCCGCTCGGGATGACGGCGGTGGCCTCCCTGTCGGTCGCGGCCGCCACCGGAGTCGGATGGCTGGAAGGCCTGGGCCGGGCGCTGCTGTGGATCGCCGTCGCCGTATGGCTTCCCACCGCCTACGGCTTCGCCCGTTCACTCACCACCACGGCCGCACGGCCACACGCCTGAGAACGACCCCATGACGCCCCGGCGGGTGCGCTCGGGCCGGGCCCTGACGGACCGCCCGGCCGTGCGCTCTCCCGGTGCCGCCCAGGGCCCTCCCGCCCCGTCCAGCCGTGGTGAGGCGTCGGACGGAGGATGGGTGCACACTGGTCATCTGTACGGACTGCCGGCCCACCCCATCCGCTCGATCCGGGCGTCGGGGACGTGGCGACTCCTGGAGCACCGGGGAGCTCCAGGCCGATCCACCCGGGCGGCGGGAGGAGGACACATGGCAACGTCACCGGGTCCCGCACCCCGTGCCGGACCGGAGGACGGAGCGGACGGGGCTCCGTCCGCCTCCACGATCGACCCGGCGGATCAGCTGGCGCGTCTCGGCCGATCGTGGGTCTGGCTCCTCGGCGCCGCGATGGCGACGCTGGTCCCGGGCATCCTGGCGCTCGTGTGGCCGGATGTCACCCTGCACGTCCTGGCCGTGCTCATCGGCGTGTACCTGCTGCTGACCGGTGTCTTCCGGTTCGTGACCGTGTTCGGGCGCGGCAGTGAACGCGTGCCCGGCCTGATCGTCGCCGTCCTGTGCGTCCTGGGCGGGGTGCTGTGTCTGAGGAACCCGCTCCAGACGATCGCCGCGCTCTCGCTGATCACCGGCGCCGTCTGGCTGGTGTCCGGCATCGTCACCCTCTACACGGCCATCGCCACCGAGAACATGCCGCACCGCGGCGTCGTCATGGCCGTCGCCGCCCTCGGCATCGTGGCGGGGATCGTGGTGCTGGCACTGCCGACGGAGTCGGCCCGGACACTGACCAGGCTGCTCGGACTCTGGCTCGTCCTCCTCGGCCTGGCCGAGACGGCCGCCGCGCTGGCGTGGCGGTCGGCACTGCGCAGGGCGGGCGTCACGGGCCACGACGCGCCCGGCCCGGCCGTCTGACCACCACGTCGCCGACGCGGGCTCGCGCGCCCAGCCTTCGGGGTGGGGGCTCGCCCGCCCCCGCCCCGCGCGGGACCCGAGGCACACCACGGCGTGCCCGGCGACCGCGGAAACGGAGGAATGATGTACCTCGCCTACGACTACCCGCTGCTCAACGTCTTCTGGACCATGCTCTGGTTCTTCCTCTGGGTCCTGTGGTTCATCCTGCTCTTCCGGATCATCACCGACATCTTCCGCGACAAGGACATGAACGGATGGGCCAAGGGCGGGTGGCTCGCCTTCGTCATCCTGCTGCCCTTCCTCGGTGTCCTCGTGTATGTGATCGCCCGCGGCAAGAACATGGGCCACCGCGAGATCTCGCAGGCCCGTGCCCAGCAGCGGGAGTTCGACGCCTACATCCGTGAGACCGCGGCCGGTGCCCCGCGGCCCAGCAACGCCGAGGAACTGACCAGGCTCTCCGAACTCCGCTCCCGCGGGCACATCACCGAAGAGGAGTTCAGCCGGGCGAAGGCGCTGGTCCTGACCGACGACCGGCCGGCCGCGAGCCCCGCACCCGGCACCCCTCCCACCCCCGACGTCCCTCCCACCCCCGGACGCTGACCGCGCCCGGCATTCGACCGAGAAGCGAGGGCTCGCAATGGCCTCCACCCACACCACACGGCCGTCCGGTACGACGGGACAGGCCTGGGCCGGCGGACTGACCGTCTTCGCCGCCGTCATGCTCGGGATCACCGGCCTCGTCGGGATCTTCCGCGGCATCATGGCGATCGCGGAGGACGAGGTGTTCGTCGACACGCCCAACTACGTCTTCAAGTTCGACCTCACCTCATGGGGCTGGATCCACCTGATCCTCGGCCTCGTCGCGCTCCTCGTGAGCTTCGGGCTGTACCGGACGGCCACATGGGCACGCGTGGCCGGCGTGGGCATCGCCGCCCTCATCATCATCGCCAACTTCCTGTCCCTGCCCTACTACCCGGCCTGGTCGATCCTGATGATCGCCATGTCGGGATTCATCGTCTGGGCCCTGTGCACGGTGAAGCGCGACGACAGCCTGCGCGCCTAGGGCCTGTCAGGGGCCCAGTCGGTCGAGTTCCTCGGCGGCACTCCTCTCGATGACGGCGGCCAGGTCCTTCGCCTCCTTCGCGCCGCCCGAGGCCCGCTCACCGGCGCACAGGGTCAGGGTCTGCGCGTAGTGCGCGCGGAGCCCGGCGGTGAGGATGCGTGCGAAGTCCTTGCCGGTCGCCCGCTTCGCCCCGGCGAGGGTGTCCAGGCTGACCATGCCCGGCATGTTGTGCCCCTCGTGGGGGCGGGTGTCCGGGATCCCCGCGAGGTCCAGGAGTGCGCCCAGTCTCACCCGTTCCTCCTCCAGTCGTGATCCGGCCCGGGCGGCGAGGTCCGTCAGGGCCGGATCCGTCGTGCGCGAGGGTGCGAGGCCGGTCAGGAGGCGGGCCCGCTCGCTCATGGGAATCATCAGCTGGATCCAGGCGGTGTCGGTGGCGTTGAAGGCCGCTGCCCGCGGCGGGCCGGTCACCGGCTGCGTGGTGCAGCCGGTGACCATGAGCGCCGCGAGCAGGGCCCACGCCATCCGCGGGGTCAGAAGGTGCCGGCGGAGTTGCACTTGGCGCTCTGCGCGATGCAGTCCCTCACCCGGTGCCCCAGGGCAGCGTTGTCCCAGGCGTTGAAGAAGTCGCCGTGGATGGACGACGCCATGCCGGATGACAGGGAGAAGCCGGTGGCGCTCCCGGAGGTCGGGTAGCCGATGACGAAGGAGACGGACGGGATGGCGACGGGGTGGTCGCCGCCGCATGTGCCGTTCTGGGCGAAGGCGACGTGCGACTTGTGATCCGGGCTGTCGAGGTGCTTGCCGTCCCAGCAGTCGGGGAAGAGCAGCTGGTGGACGAGCTTGGCGGTCGGGGCGCAGACCGGCCAGTTGCCGTCGGCACTGCGTCCGATCTCACCGCCCTCGCCGGCGCAGAAGAACTGGTTGACCGAGCCCGCGGGAGTCGGGACCTGGGACTTGGCGTTGCCGGCGATCATGCGGAAGCCTTGGGGGAAGGGCACCGTCGCCGTGGGGTCGGGCAGCCTCGACCCGTAGTAGACGATCATGCCGTCGCTCTCGACGGCCCTGCCGTCCTGGTACAGGGTGGGGATCCAGTAGGCGGAGAGGTCCTTGGCGGGGGTGCAGCTGGTGCCCTGATGGGCGAGCAGGCTCTGGGTCGTGGTGAACGCGTCGGTGCTCCTGTTGCCGAAGAAGCTGTGCATGTGGGACGCGCCGGGCAGGGCCGGGGCGACGATGGGGTCGTCCGGCTTGGAGTGGCTGTAGGTGCAGGTGGCGTTGAACTCGGGTACGCGGACCGTGCCGGCGGGCACGGTGGCCGGGGTCATGGCCCGGTACTGCGCCAGTTGGGCGTTCCACGCGGCCTGGTCGATGCCGACCCAGCCGGGGGCGGTGCCGCCGGTGCCGTTGTCGAACGAGAACCAGTTGATGTCGACGAAGTCGCCGGGTGCGGCGCTGCGGACGACGGCGAACAGCGTCTGCGGGCCGGTGGCATGGGTGGTGATCTCGGCGGTACGGGTCGCCCAGTTCTGCCAGCCCCCGGTCGGGGTGATCTGGAAGGCGGCGAGCAGCGGGCCGGTCGGTGATCCGGTGCGCAGCTCCACGGTCCCGGGGCCGCCCGTGGCGGAGGCGATGCGGGCGGAGGCCGTCAGGGGGCCGGAGGCGAGGTCGACGGCGTCGAAGCGCAGCCAGTCGCCGTCGGCGAGATAGGCGACGTTCTGCCCTCCGCCGGTGTCCGCGGTCGCTTCGACACCGGCGCCGGACTGCGCGGCGTAGGACTCGGCCTGGACGACGACGGCGGCGGCCCACGCGGTCCGGGCGGTGAGCGTGACGCTGAGCGCGGCGGCCAGGACGACGGCCAGTGCCCCCGCCAAGAGGGTGGAGAGGTGGACGGATCGTCGGATCATGTCTGTTCCTCTGGGGTGGTGGGAGGGGTGTTCGGCGGCGGTGGCCGGGCGCGCCGTGGCCGGCCCGGGAGGTGGGCCGGCCACGGCGGGCACCCGGTCGGAGGCGGGGCTACTGGTAGACGCGCACGTAGTCGACGAGCAGCTTCGCGGGGAACGGCGTGGTGGCGTCGGTGGGGCCGGGCCAGTCGCCGCCGACCGCGAGGTTGAGGATCATGTAGTGCGGATGGTCGAAGATCCAGGGCCCTCGTTCCGTCTCCACCTGCTCCTTGTCGAGGGTGAAGACCGTCCGCCCGTCGAGGCCGTAGACGATGCCCTTGCTCGTCCAGTCGGCCGTCCAGGTGTGGAAGTCGTCGGAGAAGTCGGCGCCCTGGGGCAGGGTGTAGGGCGAGCCGATTCCGCCGCCGCCGTTGTAGGCAGGCGCGTGGACGGTGGAGTACGCGGTCTTCACGTCCTTGCCGAGGATCTCCATGATGTCGATCTCGCCGTTGTAGGGCCACGGCCGGCCGGTGAGGAAGTCGGCTCCCATCATCCAGAAGGCGGGCCAGAGCCCGTTGCCCTTGGGGACCTTGATGCGTGCCTCGACGCGTCCGTAGGTGAACTGGAAGGTGGAGCCCGTGTTCATGCGGGCCGAGGTGTACTGGCAGGTGGTGCTGCCGGTCAGCGGGTCGGGCGGGCATCCCTTGCCGGGCGTGGCCTGCTTGCGGGCCTCCATGACGAGGTGACCCGCACCGTCGAGCGCCGCGTTGTCGTGGTCGGTGTAGTACTGCAGCTCACCGTTCTGGCCCGTGCCCGGGTCGGCCTTCCATCTGGCCGGGTCGGGCTTGCCGCCGGCGGCGCCGTCGAACTCGTCGCTCCAGACCAGCCTCGGCGGTTGCGCCGGGTCGGAGGGCAGCGGCGGGGCCGGGTTCGGGGCGCCACCGGTGCCGTACACCTGGAAGTCCCACAGCGAGTAGCCGTAGGCGGTGGCTCGTTCCGTGCCGTACATCCGGACGTGACGGCCGGTGCCGGAGACCTGGAGGGTCTGCTTGAGACCCGTTCCGGTCGTGGTCGAGTAGATCGGTGTCCAGGCGGTGCCGTCGGACGAGACCTGGATCTGGAAGGACCGGGCGTAGGCCGGGTCCCATTGGAGGACGACCTTGCTGATCTGTGCGGTGGCCCCGAGGTCGACGGAGATCCAGGCGGGGTCCGTCCAGCCGGTGGTGGAGCTGGTCGCCCAGCGGGAGGCCGGGTCCCGGTCGAAGGCGCGGGCCGGAGTGCACTCCCAGCAGTTCTGGTCGCTCTGGGAGGAGGAGGCGGCGCCCGGCCGGCCGTAGGAGAGCAGGGTGTCCCCGCCGCTGCCGCCCCCTGTGGTGGTGCGGACCGCGAAGGTCCAGAGGGAGTAGCCGTAGGCGGTGGCGCGCCGGGTCGCGTACAGGCGGACGAACCGCCCGCTGCCCGAGACGCTGACGCCCTGGCTGCCGCCGGTCCCCTGGGTCGTCTCGTGGACGGTGGTCCAGGTGGTGGCATCGTCCGACACCTCGATCCGGAAGGCCTTGGCGTACGCGGCCTCCCAGTCGAGGGTCAGGCCGCAGATCTGCTGTCTGGTGCCGAGGTCGACCTGGAGCCACTGGTCCTCGGCGAATCCGCTCGACCAGCGCGTTCCCGGGTCCCCGTCGACGGCGTTCCGCGCGGCGAACGCCCCCTCGGTGCTGGAGGCGGTGACGGACGTGCCGCGCGCGGCGTCCGCACTGCCGCAGGCGTCGGCGCGCGGGGAGCCGTGGACCTGGAACTCCCAGAGGGAGTAGCCGTAGGCGGTGGCGCGCCGGGTCGCGTACAGGCGGACGAACCGCCCGCTGCCCGAGACGCTGACGCTCTGGCTGCCGCCGGTCCCCTGGGTCGTCTCGTGGACGGTGGTCCAGGTGGTGGCATCGTCCGACACCTCGATCCGGAAGGCCTTGGCGTACGCGGCCTCCCAGTCGAGGCTGATCCGGCTGATGGTCGCGGGGGCACCCAGGTCGACCTGGAGCCATTGGGCATCGGCGAATCCGCTGGACCAGCGCGTCCCGGGATCCGCGTCGACGGCGTTCCGGGCGGCGAAGGCCCCCTCGGTGCTGGAGGCGGTGACGGACTTGCCCTGTGACAAAAGGACTTCCGCGGCACGGGCGGGTGCGGCGGGAGTGGCGGGTACGGCGGTGAAGGTGAGCAGGGTGGCCGCGACGGCAACGAGTAGACCGAGGCGGCGAAGCAGCGGACGCACGGCGTCTCCTCCGATAGGGAAAGGCGAGGGAGCGCTCCCTGAGGGGTGAGAATGGGCCGGTCCACATCGACTGTCAAGGCCTTGGTTCACTTGATGGAAACGCCATGGATTCGCCAACGACCCTTCATGGAACGGTTTCTGAGTGTCCATCGGAAGCCTGCCCGGAAGGCCCTGCCAGGACGAAGGGGCCGTGTGGGCGAAGGTGGGTGACGGCCTGGACGCCCGAAAGGGCCTCGTCCGCCCTGCCGTTGACATGGGCGGCGACGGGGCGTCATCCTCGCCGGAGAACGCTCCCTGGGCGGCTCGGGCGTCGTCGATCGAAACGGACTGGGATGAAACGACCCACGCTGGAAGTGGTCGCCGCTCGCGCGGGTGTGTCCAAGTCGAGCGTCTCCCGGGTGGTCAACGGCGAGACGACCGTCGCCCCGCAGATCCGTGACGTCGTGATGCAGGCCGTACGCGAACTGGGCTACGTCCCCAACGCGGCCGCCCGCAATCTCGTCACCCGGCGGACGGACGCGGTGGCCGTGGTCGTCTCCGATCCGCCCCAGGGCGTGGTCTCCGACGACCCCCTGTTCTCCACCGTCGTGCGTGCCGTGAGCCGAGAGCTGGAGGCCGCGGGAAAGCAGGTCGTGCTCATGCTCGCGGAGTCGGAGCGCAGCCGGGCCCGGGTGGAGCAGTACGTGGCCGGCCGGCACGTGGACGGCGTCATGCTCGTCGCGCTGCACGGGACGGACCCGCTGCCGGCGGCCCTCGCCAGGACAGGCCTGCCGATCGCCTCGTTCAACCGCACGTCCGCGCCCCAGGTGCCGTACGCAAGCCTCGACAACATCGGCGGCGCCACACTCGCCGTCCGGCATCTGCTGGAACGGGGACGCCGCAGGATCGCCGCCATCACCGGACCGCTGGACCTGTTCGAGGCACGCGAACGGCTCGACGGCTACCGCGCGGCGCTGCACGGCAGCGGCCGCCGGTCGATCGTCGCGCTGGGCGACTTCACCCGGGCGTCGGGTGCCCAGGCGATGGAGCAACTCCTGGAGGACGACCCCGCGTTGGACGCGGTGTTCGCGAGCAACGACCTCATGGCCATCGGCGCCCTGCGGACCCTGCGCCGGGCGGGGCGCCGCGTGCCCGAGGACGTGGCCGTCGTCGGCTTCGACGACATCGAGGCCGCCGCGTACACCACGCCCGCCCTCACCTCCGTACGGAGCCCCATGGCCGACCAGGCCATCGCCACGGTTCACCTGCTCCTGGGACTCATCGAAGGCGGCCCCGGCGATCCGGTCGTCATCCGCAACGAACTCGTGGTCCGCGAGTCGACCTGACCGGCACGATGCGCGCGCGGTGCGCGCGCCGTCGAGGAGCCGGGATCCGGGGGCTGCCCCCGGTCGCGTTCATCATCAGATGGTCGGTCCGGCGGCCGGAAGGAACACTCGCCTGGGTGACTGTGGGGCGAGTGAGGGCCGGGACATGATCATCGGCATGAGTGCCTCTCTGATCCGCCGCGCCTGCGCCGCGGCCCTGCTCGTCACGTCCACCCTCGCCCCCGCCGTCGCCGCCGCGCCCCGGCCCGACGCGCCCGCACCGGAGTCGAAGCGGGCGGTGCAGGCCCGTCTGCTCGGTGAGAGGACCGTCCCGCACAAGCTCGACTTCCAGGGGACCACGGTCGGCGGTCTCTCCGGCATCGACCGAGACCGGTGCACCGGCGAGTACGTCCTCATCAGCGACGACCGTTCCTTCCTCCAGCCCGCGCGCTTCTACACCGCGCGGATCGATGTCGACGCGGCCGGTGTGCACGCCGTCGACTTCACCTCGACCCACCCCCTCCTCCAGCCGGACGGCTCGGTGTACCCGTCCCCCGCACTCGGCGACGGCAAGGCGATCGACCCGGAGGAGATCCGCGTCGACCCGCGCGACTGCCGTTACTGGTGGGGGCAGGAGGGCGACCGGCCCGCCGTCGCCGGCCCGCCGGTGATCCAGCCGTCCATCGAGATCTCCGACCCCGACGGAACCCACCACGGCCGCCTGCGGCTGCCGCGGAACTACCTGGTCACCGCGGAGCGCGGGCCGCGCCGCAACCAGGCCGTCGAGGCACTCACCTTCGGCGCCCGCGGCACCGTCGTGACCAGCGCGATCGAGGGTCCGCTGCTCCAGGACGGCCCGGTGCCGGACCTGACGCACGGCGCGCTCGTCCGTGTCACCCGGCAGAGCCGCGGCGGCCGGGTGCTGGGCCAGTACGCGTACCCCGTCGAGAAGATCTTCGCCGAGTCCGACCCGACGAGCCCGTGGGGCCCCGACACCGGCGTACCGTCCCTCCTGGCCTTCCCGAACGATCCCGAGCGCTATCTCGTGCTAGAACGCACCTGGGTCGCCGGCTCCGGCTACAAGATCCGGCTGTACGACGCCACCACGCGGGGCGCCACCGACGTACGGGCCGTCGACTCCCTGGCCGGACGGCCCGTCGTGCCGATGCGGAAGCGGCTCGTCGCCGACTTCGACACCCTCGGCCTGTCCACCGTCGACAACACCGAGGGCATGACCTGGGGCCCCACCCTGCCGTCGGGCGAGCGCTCGCTGATCCTCGTCAGCGACGACAACTTCGACACGGAGGCGGTCACTCAGATCGTCGCGCTCGCACTGCGCTGAACCCGGGTTCCGTCGGCGTCCAGGTGGGGACCGTGAGCCCGGGATCACCCCGTCGCGGCACGGGCGGGCCGGTCAGGCGCCCTCGTCGAAACGGCCTGCCTCCACCTGGAGGGCGAGGGACTGCAGCACCTCGGCGGAGGAGATGTCGCTCCGCCCCTCGTCGTGCGCCACCGCGAGACTGGTGAAGGCCAGGGTGAAACCGGAGACCATCGTGTACAGCGCGGGTCCGAGCGCCGCGGCGAGGAGGTGGGCGACTTCCTGCGGGGCCGCGTCGGCCGGCACGCTGATGTGGGGCAGCATCTCGTTCAGCATCTGGGTGACCACGCGCGGCTCGACCTCGGACGCCGCCTCGAAGTCCTCCTCGCCGTCGCTCTCCTCCTCCACGGCCCGGCGGATCTCCTGAGCCTCCGTCAGAATGCCGATCACACGCTTGAGAACCTCAGCTCGCTCCATTGCACGGAGCCTAGCCCCACGGGGGCGGCTCGGCGTCCGGCGGGACTCGGGGTGGCGCCACTCCGCCCGGCGGGGGTCAGGGGGTGGCGCCGTTCGGTGCCACCTTCCAGCTTCCGTCGTCCACCACGTACGCCGTCAGGCGGCGGGTGATCGTATCGCCGCGCCCGTCGAAGGCGACGCGCCCGGTGACGCCCTCGAAGGCCGTACCGGCGACCGCCCGCGCGAGCTTCTCCCGCGCGTCGGCGGGGAGCCTGCCGCCGTCGGCCGTCACGACGGTCTTCACCGCCTCGACGAGAGCCCAGGTCGCGTCATAGGCGTAGGGGCCGTACCAGCCCGGCGGTTCGGGGTAGTTCGCCGTGCGGTAGCGCGCGAGGAACGCCTGCCCCGCCTCAGACTCCTCGGCGGGTACGCCGATCTGGGTCGCGAGGTCGCCCTCGGCCTCCGGATTCTCCGTGGGGTACCGCAGGTCGAAGATGCCGTCGCCACCCATCAGGGGCACGTTCACCCCCGCCTGTTCGAGCTGCCGGGACAGGGGCGCCGCGGCGTCGTAGTAGCCGCCGAAGTAGACGGCGTCGGCGCCTGAGGCCCGTACGCGCACGGCGAGGCCCGCGAAGGCGCGTTCCGCGGGGTCGACCTGCTCGGTGCCCACGACGGTCCCGCCGAGTTCGGTGAACGTGTCCGTGAAACCGGCGGTGAGCGTGGTGCCGTGGGTGCTCGTGTCGTCGATCACGTAGAGCCTGGTCTTCTTCGCCTCGTACAGGTACCGGGCGGCGAACGGCCCCTGGTCGACGTCCGTGGCGATCGTGCGGAAGTAGGTGGAGTGGGGACGGGACGTGTGGCCCGTGGCCCAGTCGGGGCCCAGGGTCAGCGTGGGATCGGTGTTCCCCGGTGACACGGTGACCACGCCCGCCCGCGCGAGCGGGGGCACCAGCGTCCGGGCCACGGAGGAGTTGAGCGGGCCGACGACGCCCAGAACCTTCTCGTCGGCCACGAACCGGGTGGCGTTGGAGGCTCCCTCGGCGGCATCGGCCGCGTCGTCCAGGGCCTTGATCTCGAAGGTCACGCCGGGCACGTGCCGGGACTCGTTGGCGGTCCTGACCGCGAGGTCGGCGGAATTCCTGATGCCGAGGCCCATCGAGGACATTTCGCCGGTCAGGGGCGCGTCCACACCGATCACCACCGTGATGGGGGTGTTCCCGGCGCCGCTGCCGCCCGCGCCTCCGCGGGCGACGTCGTCGTCGCGGGTGAGGACCCACGTCAGGAGGGACCCCGAGGTCAGCACCCCCAGCGCCGTACCCAGGACCGCGGCGCGCCGGGTGAGTCCCCGCCGCTGGTCCGACGTCGGCTCCCGGTGCTCCGGGGCGAGCGACGCGTCGAGCGTGACCGGCTTCTCGCCCTGAGGCACGGGGACGGGCGCGGGCGCCGGCGGGGTGGACGGCCGGTCGGGGACGGGCGCGGGCGCCGGCGGGGTCGACGGCCGGTCGGGGACGGGTGGGCGTGGAGTGCCGAGGGAGGCCCCGGAGTCGAGGACCGTCGGCGTAGGCGTGGGTGGAGCCGAGACGGCCCGCAGCACCGACGCGAGCAGCTCGGCCGCCTCCGAGGCGCCCAGGCGTCGTGCCGGGTCCTTGGTGAGGAGCCCGTCGAGGACGGGGGTCAGCGGCCCGGCGTGGACCGGTGGCCGGTGCGGGCTGGTGAACACCGCCACGGCGAGGGCGTGGAGCCCGTCCACCTCGAACGGCGGGCGTCCCTCGACGGCGTGGTAGAGGGTCGCACCGAGCGCCCACAGGTCGTTGGCCGGAGTCGGCCGCTTGCCTTCCAGCTGCTCCGGCGCCATGTACTGCGGGGTGCCGATCACGATTCCGCTGTGACTCAGCTTCGTCGTGGCGTCGGCGAGGTGGGCGATGCCGAAGTCGGTCAGGACGACACGGTCCTTGGTCAGGAGCACGTTGTCCGGCTTGATGTCGCGATGGACGATGCGCGCCCGGTGCGCCTCGGCCAGGGCGTCGAGCAGGACGGTGCCGATCTCCGCCACCCGCCGTACGGGCAGCCTGCCGTGGCTTCGGACGGCACCGGCCAGGGACTGCCCGCGGATCAGCTCCATGATGATGACGGGGGCTCCCTCGTGCTCCACGACGTCATGGACGGTGATGACCCCGGGGTGGCTGAGAGTCACCGCCGCACGGGCCTCGCCGGTGAACCGCCGGAGCAGCACGGCTCGGTCGTCGTCGTCCATCCCCGGCGGGAACAGGATCTGTTTGACGGCGACCTCGCGTCCGAAGAGCTGCAGGTCGAGGCCGCGCCACACCCGGCCCATGCCGCCCTGGCCGATGCGTTCGACCAGCTGGTAGCGGCCGGCGATGAGTTCGGGATGTGGCTCGGTCACGCGCACACTCTAGGACCTGGTGGTGTTCTCAGGTGACGGAACGACGGCTTGATCACGCCTACGGGTGCGAGGGGCGGCTCGCCCTCCTCAGGTACGGGACAGGGCGTCGACGAGGGCCAGTTCCTCGGTGTCGAAGTCGAGGCCGCGGAGCGCGGCCACGCTGTCCTCGAGCTGTCGTGTGCTGCTCGCGCCCACCAGGGCCGAGGTGACGCGGCCTCCCCGCAGCACCCAGGCGAGGGCGAGCTGGGCCAGGGTCTGGCCGCGGGACACGGCGATGTCGTTCAGGGCGCGCAACCGGGTCACCAGGTCCTCGGTGACGGAGTCGCGGTTCAGGAAGGGGCTGTCGCTCGCGGCCCGGGAGTCCTCGGGGATGCCGTCCAGGTAGCGACCGGTCAACAGGCCCTGTTCCAGCGGGGAGTAGGCGATGGAACCGATCCGCAGTTCGTCGAGGGCGTCGAGCAGTCCCTCGTCCTCCGGACGCCGGTCGAGCATCGAGTAGCGGGGCTGGTGGAGGGTGAGCGGGGTGCCGAGCTCGCCGAGGATCCGGGCGGCCTCGCGGGTCTGCTCGGCCGAGTAGTTGGAGACGCCGACGTAGAGCGCCTTGCCCTGCTGGACCGCGGAGTGGAGGGCGCCCATGGTCTCCTCCAGGGGCGTCTCCGGGTCGAAGCGGTGCGAGTAGAAGATGTCGACGTGGTCGAGCCCGAGCCGGCGCAGGCTCTGGTCCAGGGAGGACAGGAGGTACTTGCGGGAACCCCACTCGCCGTACGGACCGGGCCACATCAGGTATCCGGCCTTGGTGGAGACGACCAGTTCGTCGCGGTAGGGCGCGAAGTCCGTCCGCAGGAAGTCGCCGAGTGCGGACTCCGCCGCGCCGGGCGGGGGGCCGTAGTTGTTCGCCAGGTCGAAATGGGTGATCCCGAGGTCGAAGGCGCGGCGCAGGATGGCGCGCTGGGTCTCCGCCGGGCGGTCCGGGCCGAAGTTGTGCCACAGCCCCAGGGAGAGGGCCGGGAGCTTCAGGCCGCTGTGCCCGGTGCGCCGGTACAGCATGTCGGCATATCGATCGGAATGTGCGGTGTACAACGCGACTCCATGGCGGTGGGAACGGCCCCCGGTCACGGGGGTGCGGCGGGGGGACCGCCGTGCCGCCACCAATCTCCCCTGTCCCGGGGGCATGAATCCAACAGGAGAATCCGATGCGATTCAGCGAGTAGCCTTCTGAATCATGGAACTGCGCCATCTCCAGCACTTCGTCGCCGTCGCCGAGGCACGGCACTTCACGCGGGCCGCGGAGCGGCTCATGGTCTCCCAGTCCGGTCTCTCGGCGTCGATCCGGGCCCTGGAGCGGGATCTGAGGGCTCCGCTGTTCGTACGGAGCACCCGCCGGGTGACGCTGACGGAGGCCGGGCGGGCGCTGCTGGTCGAGGCGGAGCGCATCCTCGCGCGGGTACGGGCCGCGCACGACGCGGTGGCGGCCGTGCAGGGCGTGGTGCGCGGCACGCTCTCCCTGGGGGCCGAGCAGTGTGTGGCGGGTGTCCATGTGGCGGGGCTGCTGGCGGCGTTCAGGCGACGGCACCCTGAGGTGGAGATACGGCTCCGACAGGAGGGCGGGCTCGCGCTGGCCGAGGACGTCGCCGCGGGGCGCCTCGACCTGGCCTTCGCGTACCGCACCCGGGCGGACTCCGAGCAGCTGCGCGCGGTGCCGCTGGCGGCCGAGCCGATGACGCTCCTGTGTCACCCGGCGCACCCGCTCGCCACGGCCCGGCCGGCCCTCGCGCTCCGGGACCTGGCCGAGCAGGACTTCGTCGACTTCCATCCCGGCTGGGGTCCGCGTCGGGCCACGGACACCGCCTTCGCCTCCGCGGGCGTGCCGCGCACCGTGGGGCTGGAGGTGAACGACGTGCACAGCCTCCTGGACCTGGTGGAGGAGGACCTGGGTGTCGCCGCCGTACCGCGGCATTTCCGGCACAAGCGGGAGTCCCTGCACGCCGTCGCTCTCACCGACGCCGGCGAGGCGGTCTACGAGACGGTGGCCCTGCTGCCACCGCCGCAGGCCACCAGCCCGGCGGCCCGCGCACTGATGACTCTCCTGGAGCGGGGAACCGTCACCTGAGGTGCGGGCGCGCCGCCCACGCGCCGCACGGCCTGGAACCCGGGTGCGGTCGGCCCGGGGCGGGTCTACCGTGGCGGCTCGGCACGTCGTGAGGGGGAATCATGGTGCTTGTCATGCCGGGGCGGCGGACATCGACGATGGAGCTGATGGCCGTCGAGGCGGCGGGACGGGGAATGGCGGTCGTGGCCGCGGAGGGGTTCTCCGGGGCATCGGGACCGGCGTACTGGTACGGCGGGCCGGAAGCGGGGGCCCGGCTGGCGGGGCGGCTGGGGATCGCGTTGCTCGAACCGGCGGACGACTGGCTCGCCGAGCTCCCGGAGGAGTTCACCGGGCGGGAGGTCCGTACGGCCACGCTCGCTGACGCGTGGGCGATCGGCCGGCCGACGTTCGTCAAGCCCCCACGGGACAAGTCCTTCCCGGCGGACGTGTACGCCGACGGCTCCCGGCTGCCCGCGGGCCTCGATCCCATGACGCCGGTGCTGCTGTCCGAGGTGGTGACGTTCGCCGCCGAGTACCGGCTGTTCCTGCTCGACGGACGGATCGCGGCGGCCAGCCGGTACGCCGTGTTCGGCAGGCTCGACCCCCGTCCGCTCGACGGGCACGGGCCCCTGGCCGCGGAGATCGCCGCGTTCGTCGACCGTCTGGTCGCCGCGGCCGGGCCCACCCTGCCGAGCGCCGTCGTGGTGGATGTCGGGCAGCTCCTCGACGCGTACCGCCCGGGCCGTCGGTGGGCCGTGGTGGAGGCCAACATGGCGTGGTTCTCGCACGCGTACGCCGCAGATCCGGCCCGAGTCCTGGATGTCGTGCTGCGTGCGGCGGGGCCGCGCGAGCGGGTGAGGCCGGAGGATCTCCCGTTCGTTCGGCACGGTTCGGCAGCGCGTCTCGGGCCGCACGGGCACGGCCGCCGCCGAGCCGGCGACGGAGCGCCGGTAGCGTGATGAGCCACCGCATGGAACGACCGTGCGCCCGGTGGTCCGTACGACGGCGTGCGGCGGAGAGCGATGAGGCCGCGATGACTGAACCGACCAAGCCCGAGGTCGAGCTTCCCGAGGGGGACGCCCCCACCGAACTGACGATCCGGGACCTCGTCGTCGGGGACGGGCCCGAGGCGAAGCCGGGCAGGGTCGTCCGGGTTCACTACGTCGGGGTCACCTTCGCGTCCGGCAAGGAGTTCGACGCCTCCTGGGACCGGGACCAGCCGTTCAAGTTCGCCGTGGGCGGCGGCAGGGTCATCAAGGGCTGGGACCGGGGCATCCGGGGGATGAGGGTCGGCGGCCGGCGCGAGATCGTCGTGCCCCCGCACCTCGGCTACGGCAAGGAGTCGCCCTCGCCGCTGATCCCGGCGGGCTCGACGCTCGTCTTCGTGGTCGACCTGCTCTCGGTCGCGGTCTGAGGCGGAGTCCGCCGGCTCGGCGGCTCCGCCCGGTCGACGGCCGAGCCGTCCGGGGGCGATGCCGACGCGTGCGACCACACGCGAACCGGATGCCCCGGGGGGGGCCGCCCTGGGAGCGGCGCGGGAGTCAGCGCCGTCACCCCGGGGCGGTCTCATGCGGCGGGCTGATGTCGCACGGACAGAGCCCGGTCCGCCTGAGGCGGTCAGAACGCGAAGGCCGCGCCTGAGTTCAGGGTGACGCCCATGGTGCAGGTGTTGGCGAAGGTGTACTCCCAGGAGGTGCGGGAGCCTTCCCACACACCGTCCACGGTGACGGTGACGGGGTCGAAGTGCTGCGGGCACATGCGGTCCGGATCGGGCGAGGTCAGCAGACCGTCGAAGGCGCCGCGCTCCGACGTGGCCTTGAGCTCGGCGCAGGCGGCCTCGGGGGCGGGGTGGGTTCCGCCGGCGGTCGGCGCGCAGCTGAGCGTGACCGCCCGCAGGACGACGGCCGAGCTCACGTCGGAGCCCTTGCTGATGCTCAGCACGACGGCGGAGGGCGCGTACAGGCTGTCCGTCCGGGCCTCCGCGGCGCCGGCGGTGCCGGCGAGACAGAGGAGAGCGGAGGCGGAGATCGCAGCGAAACGGCGAAGCATGACAGTGACTCACTTTCGATTCGAAGAGTTGAGGCGGCATCTACCTTTCGATCACCGCCCCGCTTGCGCTTCGGAGTGTGTCTGACACAGAGAGCGACCGCACCTTCGCGGTCACTATCCGGACATGCGCACCCACATGCCGGTGATCGAATGAATGTTCAGCAGGTCACGCCCGATGCCGGACGGTCTCACCACGGCCCCGCACCCGCTCGCTGCAGCCCCACGGCGACCGCCGGCCTGCGCAAGGACGCGTCAGGTTTACCGACCGGTCGTTCAGTACGACCGATTAGCGACGCTCACCCTCACCCCTATTGCCCCAAATGAGAGAAATGCCGCTTGCCGGTATGTTCTGTCACGAGGCCGCGCCTCGGCAGGCGTCCGCAGGGACCGTGCCGAATCCGAGGAATGCCTCATTTCCGTGAACACCCACAGGGGCGGGCCCGCCAGGGTCATCCCATCGGCACCATCCGGGCGGAGGAAATCCGTGGGAACGGTCCATACACAGGACGGCACCGGCATCTTCTACAAGGACTGGGGGCCACGCGACGCGCGGCCGATCGTGTTCCATCACGGCTGGCCCCTGAGCAGCGACGACTGGGACAACCAGATGCTCTTCTTCCTGGAGCACGGTTACCGCGTGATCGCCCACGACAGGCGCGGGCACGGCCGTTCCGGCCAGAGCGCGACCGGACACGACATGGACACCTACGCGGCCGACGTGACAGCGGTGACCGACGCTCTGGACCTGCGCGACGCCGTCCACATCGGCCACTCGACCGGGGGCGGCGAGGTCGCCCGGTACGTCGCCCGCGCCAAGCCGGGGCGAGTGGCGAAGGCCGTGCTCGTCGGAGCGGTCCCGCCCGTCATGGTCAGGTCCGACTCCAACCCGGGCGGCCTGCCGATCGAGGTGTTCGACGGCTTCCGGGCCTCCCTCGTCGCCAACCGCGCCCAGTTCTACGTCGACGTCCCGGCCGGGCCGTTCTACGGCTTCAACCGCCCGGGCGCCGAGGTGTCCCAGGGCGTCATCGACAACTGGTGGCGCCAGGGCATGAGCGGCGCGGCCAACGCCCACTACCACTGCATCAAGGCGTTCTCCGAGACGGACTTCACCGAGGACCTGAAGCAGATCGATGTGCCCGTTCTCGTCGCCCACGGCACCGACGACCAGATCGTCCCCTACGACGACTCGGCACCCCTGTCGACGAAGCTGCTGCGCAACGGCAGGCTGAAGAGCTACGAGGGTCTCCCCCACGGGATGCTGACCACGCACCCCGACACCGTGAACCCCGACCTCCTCGCCTTCGTCGAGGAGTGAGGGGGCGGAGACCGCCGCACGAGGTGCGGGGCTCCGGCGGGCGTCGCTCCCCGCGGGCCGGCTGAGGGCCGCGACCAAAGTCGTACGCGTGCCGCCGTCTCGGAGACTCTTGGCCGATGTCCGGCCCGGTACCGGCCTGTGAAGCTGGCCGGAAGAGCTACCGGGCCGGGCCCGTCAGGGGACGGGTCCGAGAGAGTGAGAGCGACGATGGTCAAGCATGAACCCCCGGTCACGGTGCGCCTGCCCGACGCGTGGCTGTGGGTCGTCATCCTGCTGGGGGCTTCGCTCGGCGTCGGTGCCGCGTTCGCGGTGGGCCCGGTCGCCGACTGGACGAACCGCCTCTTCGACAGCGCACCGGGCCCGCTCAGGCTGGTGGCCGCCCTGCCGCTCGCCTGGGCCGTGCCGGTGCTGACGCTCGTCGGCGCGTCGGCCGGGGCATGGCTGGCGGGCGTCTGGCGCGCGGAGAATCCCGTGGTGGAGGTGGGCGCGGACAGCGTCGTCGTCCATGCCGACGGCGGCGGTCGCCACGTCGGACGGGCGCAGTTCGCCGAGGTGTTCACCGACGGGCACGACCTGGTGCTGCGTGGTGCCGACGGCGAGGAGCACGTCCGCACCCGGGTCGACAGCGGCCTCGCGGGTCGCCTGCGGTCCGCGTTCGAGCGGCACGGCTATCCCTGGTGCGGCACCGTCGACCCGCACGAGTCCGCGTACACCTCCTGGGTCGACCACACGCCGGACCTCGACGAGTCCGCCCACGCGTTGCTGCGGAAGCGCCGACGGGCGATCGAGGACGACCGGACCGGCGCCGCCGACGCGGCCCGTGAGGAGTTGTGGGCACGAGGCGTCAGCGTGCGGGACCGCGGCAAGTCCCAGCAGTACCGCACGGTGTGACCGGGAAGGCTCAGGGCTGCGAGTGGGCGTCGAGGACTCCGGGAGAGGGCGGGGCCGCGGCGGGGAGGACGACGCGTACAGCCCCTTCGGAGACGACCCGTTGCCGACCGTTCACGTCGTACTCGGCGGCACCGCGCTGCCCTCGGGAAGGTACCAGCGGTGCGGCCGGATGAGCTCTCGCAGGCTGTCCGGACCCCAGGATCCCCGGGCGTACGGCTCCACCGGCGGCGGGGACTGCAGCAACGGAGCGGCCACCTCCCAGAGACGTTCGATGCCCGCGGCGTCGGTGAAGAGGGACTGGTCACCGAGCATCGCGTCGAGGATGAGGCGCTCGTATCCCTCTAGGGCATGGTCCTGGTTGAAGGAACCGGCGTAGTCGAAGACCATCTCGGCCTGGGCCAGGCGCATGTCGGGGCCGGGCCGCTTGGCCAGGAAGCGTGCGGTGATGGTCCCGGGGTCGTCGAAGTCGATGACCAGTTCGTTGTGGCGGCCGTCGGCGGAGTCCTGGGCGGCCGGCGGGAACATGCGCAGCGGTGGTTCGCGGAAGCCGAGGGTGATCACGTGGCGGCTCTCGGCCAGGGCCTTGCCGGAGCGGAGGTAGAAGGGGACGCCGGCCCAGCGCCAGTTGTCGATCTCCAGGCACAGGGCGGCGAGGGTCTCGGTGTCGGAGGCCGGATCGACCCCGGGTTCGGCGCGGTAGCCGTCGTACTGTCCGCGGACCACCCGGGCCGGGTCGACGGGGCGCAGGCTCTGGAAGACCTTGTCCTTCTCCGCGCGCAGGGAGTTCGCGTCGAGGGTGGCCGGCGGTTCCATGGCGACGAACCCGAGGAGCTGGAACAGGTGCGTGACGATCATGTCGCGGAAGGTGCCGGTGCCTTCGAAGAAGTGGGCGCGGCCCTGGATGTCGATGTGTTCGGGAACGTCGATCTGGACGTGGCTGATGTGGTCGCGGTTCCAGACCGGCTCGAGGAGTCCGTTGGCGAAGCGCAGGGCGAGGATGTTGTCGACGGACTCCTTGCCCAGGAAGTGATCGATGCGGAAGACGCGCGATTCGTCGAAGACGGAGTGGAGGGACCGGTTGAGAGCGCGGGCGGAGGCGAGATCCGTGCCGAAGGGCTTCTCCACGATCACGCGGGCGTTCCGGGCGAGTCCGGAGGCACCCAGTGTCCCCACGACGGAGGCGCACGCCTGAGGGGGGACGGCGAGGTGGTGGAGGAGCCGTGGACTGCCGCCGATCGCCCGCTCGGCCTCCTGCACGGCGGCGACGAGCGGGCCGGGATCGTCCGGGTCGGCGGCGCCGAAGGCCAGCCGGCTCTCGAAGTCCCGCCACGCGGCGCCTTCGGGCTTGGTCCGGCCGAACTCGGTGACCGCCTCGCGCGCGTGTGCGCGGAACGCGTCGTCGCCCAGGGCGACCGCCGCGGGAGCCGATCCGATGATCCGGTAGTCGTCGGGGAGCAGCCCCGCTCTGGACAGGTGGTACAGGCCCGGCAGGAGTTTGCGGCGGGCGAGGTCGCCGGTGGCACCGGAGATGACGATGACGTGGTCGTCGGGGGTGTGCCCGCCGGAGCTGGGGGGTGTGGCCACGTCGGATCTTCCTTTCGCCACGGCCGCCGGCCCCCCGTGCGTCGCGGAGCGGGCCCTGCCGCTGAATGGTGGTGCGGCCGGGCCATCGCGCGCGCCGCCCGGCTCACCTTCATGGGCCCACTGTGGTGCCGCCGCGGGAGTCCGGCACCCCCCGGCAGGCCGACAGAGCGACGCGGTCCCGCACGGGGGTCGGGTCTCAGCGTGGCTCGGTGGGCTCCTCACGGGGCGGGAGAGCCGCCATGGCCCACCGGATCGTCCCCGTCAGCGCCCGCCCCGACACCCGTACGAGCCCCTCGGGCAGGTACGGCGCGGGGTGGAGGCCCAGCAGGGTGCGCGCCCAGGGTGGCAGCAACCGGACCGCGTTCGACGCGAGGACGGCGTAGGGGCCCCGCGCGGCCCACGGCAACGGGGGTTCGCGGAGTACGAAGCGGGCCGCGTCCCGGGCCTGTGCCGTGGCGCGCAGCTCGGAGCGGTAGCTCGCCAGCCGGGCGGCGAGGGCGGCACGGTCGCGCGGCGGATCGGGGACGCCGAGGGCACGGGCGACGCGGGCCGCGTCGGCGATGTACCCGTCGTAGCCGGCGCCGTCCAGCGGGTCGGCGCCGAAACGCCGGTGTGCGCGCAGGAAGCTGTCCACCTCCGCCACGTGCACCCAGCACAGCAGGTGCGGGTCGGCGGCGTGGTACGGCTCTCCGGCGGGGGTGGTTCCCCTGATCCGCTCGTGCACCGCGCGCACGCGGTCGACGGCGCTCTGGGCGTCGTCGGCGGTGCCGTAGGTCGTGACGGCGAGGAAGGTACTGGTCCGCTGGAGGCGCCCCCAGGGATCGCCCCGGAAGCCGGAGTGCCCGGCGACGGCGGCCATCGCGCGCGGGTGCAGGGACTGCAGGAGTAGCGCGCTCAGGCCTCCGACGAACATGGACGCGTCCCCGTGGACGGTGCGGATGGGCCGCTCCGGGCCGAACCAGCGGGGGCCGGGGGCGCCGTGGATACGGGCCCGGTTCTGTGGCCCGGACGGTCCGGCGACATGGCTGAAGAGGCTGGCGCCGACCCGCTCACGCAGCCCCGGACCCGACTTCCCGGTCGTGTTCACGCCTCCATCCTCGCGCGCGAGCGACGGGAACGCCCCGCCGGCAACGCGGGTGCCCCGGTGATCAAGCGCAGGTGCCCCGGTGATCAGTCGTGCGGTACGTCCCCGACGGCCGGGCGATGCCCGCCGGCCGAGGCGGCCAACGCGTCCGCCACGACCGCCGCGTCCGCGTCCGCGACATCGGCCGGGTACTCCGGCAGCAGATCGTCCCAGACCGGCATCCACGACCCGTACAGCTGGGCCTGTCCCTCGGGCCGGGCGAAGAACCAGATGTGCAGGTGCGCGCCCCCGTCCCCGATGCGGTAGACGTGGGCTCGCGAGATGTGGGGCAGGGCCTGCACATGGCGGACGAGGTGGGCCGACAGGATCCCCAACTCGGCGGCCAGTTCGTCGGGCAGGTCGGCCATGTCGTAGTGGTCGAGCGGATGCAGCATGAGCACCAGCGGGACGCCGACTCCCGCGATCCGCGTGAGCCGCCATCTGTCGTTGAACCAGATCCCATCGCCCCGGTCACGGCACGACTCGCAGTCCGACGGGTCCTCGCCGTGTCGCGGAGGCTCGGGCAGAACGGGCGGGCGCAGGGGCGAGACGCGCAATCCGTCCGCTTCGAACGGGCTGATGCTCCACCCCGTCATGCGCGCGAGCGGCAGCCGCTGCTCGGCGTCGGCGGCGGCGAGCGCGTGTTCGTAGAATTCGTCAGGTCGCAGAGCCATGCACCGAAGACTAGTTCGATGTCGTCCGGGCGCGGCTACGTGATGCCCGGTCAGCGCAGCCGGCGGGCGCGCAGCACGAGGTCGTCCGTGTGGTGCGCGCCGGCCCCGCCGTCGGGTGCGACGCGGGCGCGCTGCTCGTCCACCTCCACCACCCAGTCGTCGCCGAGGAGGGCCGTGACCATCGAGGGCCAGACGTAGTCGGCCGGGTCGAAGCCGCTCTCGTCCGGATCCCGGGTGTCCATCCCCGCGTGATGGACGAGCAGCAGCACCCCTCCGACGGAGACGGCCCCGATCAACGCGCGCTCGGCAGCGGCGTCGGGGGTGCGCAGCAGGGCCGGGTACTGGGCGGAGACCAGGTCGAAGGATCCCGGCGCGAGGGCCGCGTCCGTCAGTTCGGCGTGGACCCAGTGAACGGCGACATCCGCGTCCCGAGCGTGCCCGGCCGCCCGCTCCAGGGCCACGCCCGAGACCTCGAGCGCGGTCACGTCCCAGCCGCCGCGCGCCAGCCAGACGGCGTCCGCGCCCTCGCCGCAGCCGACGTCGAGGACCCGGCCGGGGGTGAGTCCGGCGACCTCCGCCACGAGCGCACCGTTCGGTCGGCCGCTCCAGAGTTGTTGCCGGTCGGCGTAGCGGCTGTCCCATTCCGCCCGTACGGCGGGGTCGCCGGCATAGTCGTCGAAGGGCGAGGAAGCGGCGTGCGCGGGCGTTCCCGCTGCGATGTTCTCGGTCACGGATCCACCATGCCCATCCGGCCCTTCTCGTGGCGCGAAATTTGCCGTTCCGGCAAGAAACAGCGGCCGGGGAAGGCGTGACGGGCTTGGCCGCGTATCGGCCGACCTGTCCGACGTCTCCGGCGGTCGTCCCGGCCCCGAACCGGTCCGGCGCGGCGGGAGAGCCTTTGTGCGGCGCGCTCCTCAAGCGGCTCGACGGCGCCGACACCTCGTGGATCGTCGGGCTCCCGGTCACCGCGGCCCTCTACCGGCTGTGCGTGCGGCGCACGGCCGACCGCCGTCATGTCGATCATGCGAACTACGCGCGTCGACCTGCCCGTACGCCGTTGACGACCCCCTCCGGCTCGGCAAGACTCCTGACCCATGCAGCCCCTCCGTGACCAGTCGGTCACCACCGTCCAGCGCCGACACGTGGACCTCGTCCGTGTCGCGAGCGCTGTCTGTCGCTGCCGCTGACCGGACGTCCTTCCGCTCCCCCCGTACCCGCGTTCCCTCCGCACACCCGCACGCCGGGCCCCGGAGGCATGCCCGCACGCCCCCTGGAGATTCGTATGTCCACGCCCCTGTCCCGCCGTGCCCTCGGCGGGGTCGCCGCCGGCGCCGCGGCCGCCGCCGCGCTCGGAGCCACCGCCCCCGCCGCACAGGCGGCGGCCACCGCGGCCGACCCGCGGGAGAGGCCCTTCCGCGCCGCGCACCCGCGCCGCCATTCCCGGCGGCCCAACATCCTCTTCATCCTGGGCGACGACCTCGGCTGGGCCGACCTCTCCTCGTACGGCTCCCCGCACATCCGCACCCCCCACCTGGACCGCCTCGCCCGCGACGGCGTCCGCTTCACCGACGCCTACTCCGGCTCCGCCACCTGCTCCCCCACCCGATTCAGCCTCTACACCGGCCGCTACCCGGGCCGGACGAAGGGCGGACTGGCCGAGCCGATAGCCGACAGGTCCGTCGGCCTGGAACCCACCCATCCGACGCTCGCCTCACTCCTCCGGGACTCCGGCTACGCCACCGCCCTCATCGGCAAATGGCACTGCGGCTACCTGCCCGACTACTCCCCCACCCGTTCCGGATGGGACGAGTTCTTCGGCAACTTCGGTGGAGCCCTGGAGTACTACTCCAAGCTCGGCCTCGGCGGCGAGTACGACCTCTACGAGGGCGACGCCGAGTACAAGGACCTGCGCTACTACACCCGGATCCTCACCGAGCGCGCGAGCGAGTACGTCAGCCGCGACCACGACGAGCCCTGGCTGCTCAACCTGAACTTCACCACCCCGCACTGGCCTTGGATCGCCGACGGAGACAAGGAGGCGAGCGACGAGATCGTCCGGCGCATCAAGGCCGGCGACCGCTCCGCCCTCTGGCACCAGGACGGCGGCTCCGTCGCGAAGTACCAGGAGATGGTCGAGGACCTCGACCGCTCGATCGGACAGGTCCTCAAGGCGCTGAAGCGCTCCGGCCAGGAGCAGGACACGCTCGTCTTCTTCGCCAGCGACAACGGCGGCGAGCGCTTCTCCTACAACTGGCCGCTCGCCGGCAACAAGGGCTCGCTCCAGGAGGGCGGCATCCGCGTGCCGTCGATCCTGCGCTGGCCCGCCAGGATCGACGGCGGCCAGGTCAGCGACCTGCCGGTGTTCTCGCCCGACTGGACGGCGACCCTGCTCGACCTGGCCGGGGCCCGCCCCCATCCCGCGTACCCCCTCGACGGCACCAGCATCGCCGGGCACCTGCTCCGCGGCGCCGACGTTCCCGAGCGGGATCTCTTCTGGCGGGTGCGGGGCGAGCGGGCGCTGCGCCGCGGCGACTGGAAGTACTACCGGGGCAAGTCCGGCCGCGACCAGCTCTTCGATCTGTCCGAGGACTCCCGTGAGCAGGCGGACCGGGCACCGTTCGAGCAGGCGCGACTCGCCGAGCTGCGGGCGGCCTGGGAACGGATCGACGCGGGGCTGCTCCGCTACTGAGCCCGGCCGGCGAGTGGGCCGTACGAAGGGCGGTGCGCGGTTTTCCGGTGCTCCCCGTGTCCGGGCGGGTAAAGGGGCACGGGGCGGGGGTGTCCGATGGACTCGTCGAGTGCTGTGAGGAGCACGTCCGCCCATGCTCATCGATCTGAGACGACGTACCGCGCTGGTCACCGGCTCCACCCAGGGGATCGGCGCCGCCATCGCCACCGGTCTGGCCCGGGCCGGAGCCCGCGTCGGCGTCAACGGGCGGACTCGGGAACGCGTCGAGCGGGCCGTCGCCCACCTGCGGGCCGAGGTCCCCGGCGCGGATCTGGTTCCGGTGGTCGCCGACGTCGCCACCGAGCAGGGCGCGCGGCTGGCCGCCGAGGTGCTGCCTCAGGTGGACATCCTGGTGAACAACCTCGGCGTCTTCGGCGAGGCCGACCCGCTGAAGATCAGCGACGACGAGTGGCGGCGCTACTTCGAGGTGAACGTCCTGGCCGCGGTGAGGCTCATCCGTCAGTACCTTCCCGGCATGAGCGAGCGCGGCTGGGGGCGGATCCAGAACATCGCGAGCGACTCGGCCGTGGTGATCCCCGCCGAGATGATCCACTACGGCATGTCCAAGACAGCGCTTCTGGCGGTGACGCGCGGCTTCGCCAAGCAGGCGGCGGGGACGGGGGTCACCGTCAACTCCGTCATCGCCGGACCCACGCACACGGGCGGCGTGGAGCAGTTCGTGTACGAGCTGGTGGACCGCTCCCTGCCGTGGGACGAAGCACAACGCGTCTTCATGCGCGAGCACCGTCCGCAGTCCCTGCTGCAGCGGCTCATCGAGCCCGAGGAGATCGCCCACATGGTGGTCTACCTCGCCTCCCCGCAGGCGTCCGCCACCACCGGTGGCGCGCTGCGTGTGGACGGCGGGTACGTCGACTCCATCCTGCCGTAGCGGAGGTACCGGCGCCGGGGGGCCGCCGCGGCCGGTACGGCGCGCCCTGGCGCGCGGGCGCAGGGGCGTCGGTTCGTGAGCTTGCTTCTGCGCTGGGCGCACCTCTTGGCCGCGCCGTCGCGCTGTGCGCTCGCTGAATCAAGTGAATGCGGGCGGGGGCGTGTTGGTCCGCCGATGTCGTCGGGAACCTTCTCGTCAGCGGACCTCACCGTCGAGAAGGAAGCCAATGACGAGCCAGGTTACCGAAGTCGAACTGGAAGCCCTCCTCCACAAGGCGCTGCACGCCACGGGTACGGGCGCGCGCTGGTCGGCCGACTCGGACGAGATGTGGTGCCGTGTCACGCCCGAGTCGGGGACACGGCGTGAGCAGGGGTGGAAGCTGCATCTGTCGGCGACGGCCGCCTCCGCGCCGGCTGTCCTCGAGAAGGCCCTCGACGTGTTGCTCCGAGAGGAGTCGGCGTTCAAGTTCGCCCGGTCGCTCGACCAGGTGAGCGCGCTCAACTCCCGCGCCACGCCCCGGGGAAGCTCGGGCAAGTTCATCACCGTCTACCCGCGCTCCGACGCCGAGGCGGCCCGGCTCGCCCGCGAGCTGCACAGGGCCACGACGGGGCTGGCCGGCCCGCGGATCCTGTCCGACCAGCCGTACGCCGTGAACTCGCTGGTCCACTACCGGTACGGCGCGTTCGTCGGCCGGAGGCGGCTCTCGGACGACGGTCTGCTGGTGTGGTTCATCGAGGACCCCGACGGCAATCCCGTGGAGGACAAGCGCACCGGCCAGTACTCTCCGCCCGCGTGGGCGGTCTCCCCCTTCCCTGCCACGGTCTCCGTCGTGCCGCGCGCGGCGGAGGGACAGGACGCGGCGGGAGGCACGGCCGCTCCGGTGCTGCTCGGTGGTCGTTTCGCGGTGCGGGAGGCGATCCGGCACACCAACAAGGGCGGCGTCTACCGGGGCCGCGACGTCCGTACGGACGCCCTCGTGGTGATCAAGGAAGCCCGGCCGCACGTGGAGGCCGACGCCTCCGGGTGCGACGTCCGTGACTGGCTGCGCGCCGAGGCCCGGACGCTGGAGAAGCTCAAGGGCACGGGACTGGCTCCGGAAGCGCTGGCGTTGTTCGAGCACGGCGGGCACCTCTTCCTGGCCCAGGAGGAGGTACCGGGCGTCACGCTGCGCACCTGGGTCGCCGAGCACTTCCGCGACGTCGGAGCGGAACGCTACCGGGTCGACGCCCTGGCCCAGGTCGAGCGTCTGGTCGAGCTGGTCGCCGCGGCCCACGCCCGAGGCTGTGTCCTGAGGGACTTCACACCCGGCAACGTCATGGTCCGCCCGGACGGCGAGCTGCGCCTGATCGACCTCGAACTCGCCGTCCTGGAGGACGAGGCCGCCCTGCCGACCCGCGTGGGCACCCCCGGCTTCAGCGCCCCCGAGCGCCTGGCCGACGCACCCGTCAGTCCGACGGGCGACTACTACAGCCTCGGTGCCACGGTGTGCTTCGTCCTGGCCGGGAAGGTACCGAACCTGCTGCCCGAGGAGCCCGCCACCAGGACCGCGGAACAGCGGCTCGCCGACTGGCTGGCCGCCTGTACGGAGCCGCTCCGGCTGCCGGGCGACCTGGCGGCGACGGTCCTCGGGCTGATGAAGGACGACCCCGCCGAGCGGTGGGATCCCGACCGGGCGCGCGAGGCCCTCCGGCAGGCGGACCGGTCGCGGCCGCGGAGCCGCTCCGCACCGCGGGCGCCGCTGGACGACCGCCCCGACGGCAGCCTGGGCGAGGAGCGGCGCGACACGGCGGCGGGAATCGTGGACCAGGCGGTGGCGGGGATCGTGGACCATCTCGTCGCCTCGATGACGCCGGTGGACGAGGGCCGGCTGTGGCCCGTGTCCACCATGGCCGGGGAGACGGACCCCTGCACCGTGCAACAGGGCGCGGCCGGTGTCCTGGCCGTACTGACGCGGTACTGGGAGCTCACCGGTGACGACCGCCTGCCCGAGGTGATCTCCACCGCGGGCCACTGGATCGCGGACCGCACCGACCTCCGCTCCACCCGCCCCGGTCTGCACTTCGGCGGACGCGGAACGGCCTGGGCGCTGTACGACGCCGGGCGCGCCGTGGACGACCACGGGCTCATGGACCACGCGTCGGCTCTGGCGCTGGCTCCGCAGCAGTCGACACCCCATCACGACATCACCCACGGCAGCGCGGGGAGCGGACTGGCCGCCGTCCATCTGTGGCACCGCACCGGTGATCCGCGCTTCGCCGAGCTGGCCGTCGACGCGGCCGACCGGCTCGTCGCCTCGGCGCAGCGCGGTGGGGACGGAGTGGGCTGGCCGGTACCCGCGGAGGCGGCCTCCCCGGACGGCGGCAATCGCTACCTCGGCTTCGCCCACGGAGCGGCCGGGATCGGCTGCTTCCTCCTCGCCGCCGCGACCGTCTCGCGGCGCCGGGAGCATCTGGACCTCGCGGTGGAGACCGGCGAACACCTGCTGGCCCACGCCGTACTCACCGGCGAGGCCGCCCAGTGGCCCGCGCAGTCCGCGGACCCGCCCACGGCCCCGTACTGGTGCCACGGCTCGGCGGGCATCGGCACCTTCCTCGTCCGGTTGTGGCAGGCCACCGGGGACGACAGGTTCGGCGAACTCGCCCGCCGCAGCACCCATGCCGTCACCGAACGCGCCTCCCGCGCGGCCCTGGCCCAGTGCCACGGGCTCGCGGGCAACGGTGACTTCCTCCTCGACATGGCCGATGCCACGGGTGACCCCGTCCACCGGACCATGGCCGAGGACGTGGCCCGCCTCCTCGTCAGTGAGAGGGCCCACCGCCGCGCCCAGGTGGTCTTCCCCAACGAGTACGGGGACGTCTCGACCAGCTGGAGCGACGGATCCGCCGGAATCCTGGCCTTCCTCCTGAGGATCCGGCACACAGACCCCCGGCACTGGATGGTCCAGCAGCCGGTCTGAGCGGCAGCACGTCTGTCGCCAGCTCGCACAAAGAAGGAGAAACCCATGGAGAACAACGAGATCGAACTGCTGGCCCGCCTCCACGCCCTTCCGGAGACCGACCCGGTCGGTGCCGACGGAGCGCCGTTCGCCGCGACGTGTGAGTGCGTCGGCCTGCTGACCCTCCTCAACACGGTCTGCATCGGCATCAGCTGCGCGTAGGACCGGCACCCACCATCCGGCCGGCGGCCCACCCGGGAAGCCGCCGGCCGGATGTCCCCAGGGCGAACCCGTAGACGAGGACCGACCCCATGCAGCGACCCGCCGGTGCCGAGGACCGATCAGACCCGATGCAGCCACCCGCCGGTGGCGACGAGCGCAGCCCCGCGACCCTCGTGACGGCCGCCGTCGCCGGTACGGCCGCCGCACCTCACGCTCCCGAGCCCGTGTACGCCATCAGCACACGCGGCCTGGTCAAGGGCTATCCGGGCCCGCACGGCACGACCACCCTCGCGGTACGCGGCCTGGACCTGGACGTGCCGCAGGGCGAGACCTTCGCCTTCCTGGGGCCCAACGGCGCGGGGAAGTCCACCACGATCGCCGTGCTCTGCGCCCTGGCCCGGCCCACCGCCGGTCACGCCGTCGTCGCCGGCGCCGACGTGCTCGGTCGGCCGCACGAGGTGCGGCGCCGGGTCGGCATGCTCTTCCAGCACAGTGCGCTGGACCCGGACCTCACGGCCGAACAGAACCTGTTCATCCACGCCCGCCTCTACGGGCTGTCCCGCCGCCGTACCCGATCGCGCGCCGCCGAGGTGCTCGAGACGGCCGGACTGGCCGACCGGCGGCGCTCCCCCGTACGCACCCTGTCCGGTGGCATGCGCCGCCGGCTGGAGATCGCCCGCGCTCTGCTGCACTCCCCCCGTGTGCTGTTCCTGGACGAGCCGACCACCGGACTCGACCCGCACGCCCGCGCCCGGGTCTGGGAGCATCTGCGCGCGCTGCGCGACCGGGACGGCAGCACGCTCTTCGTCACCACCCACTACCTGGACGAGGCGGAGAACTGTGACCGCATCGCCATCATCGACCGCGGCCGCATTGTGGCGCGGGGCACGCCCCTCGCACTGAAGGCCGCGATCGGCGACGACCTGGTCGTCCTGCGTACCGGCGACGACACGGCGGCACGACGGGTCGCGCGCGGCGTCGTTCCGCCGGACCGCGCCGTGACCGCGGACGCCGACGGAGTCTCCCTGCGGGTACCGGACGGCAGCACCTGGATCCCGCGCCTCTGCGCGGCCCTGCAACGCCACGGCATCGCCGTCCACGCCGCTTCCGCGGCCCCGCCCACGCTCGACGACGTCTTCTTCCACCACACCGGCCGCAGTCTCGACACCACCGGGCGCCGCCCCGCCGACCCCGTGCCCGCGTGCGCGAGCACGCCGGAAGCCGGTGGTCACCGATGACGGACCTCACCGTCAGGACACCGGGCACGGCCGACGTTCCGGACGGCCCCGGTGTCCCGGGCGCTCCGCACGGCTCCGGCATCCGCGGCAGCGGGCGGGCCGCCCGTCTCCGGCACGAACTGCGCGCGGTCCACGCCCTGGTCCACCGCGACCTGCTGCGCCTGGCGGGCCAGCGCACCCACACCGCGCTGATGCTGCTCCACCCGATGCTCTACCTCCTCGTCCTGGGAGGCGGGCTGGCCGCCCTCATCCCCCGTTCCTCCCTGGGCGTCGGCTACCAGACCTACCTCTTCCCCGGCATGTTGATGATGACGGTGCAGACGCCGGCCATCATGGTCGGCATCCGGCTGATCACCGACCGGCAGAGCGGCTACGTGCGGGAGCTCCTCATGGCCCCCGTCAGCCGCGCCACCCTCCTCCTGGGGCACTGCGCGGGCGGCACCATGACGGCCACGGCGCAGGGCGCCGTGCTGCTGAGCCTCATCGGTGTGGTCGGCCTGCCCTACGACCCGCTCCTCCTGGTCCTGCTCCTCGGCGGCATGATCCTGGCCTCGTTCACCATCACCGCCCTGGCCCTGACCCTGGCCGTGTCCCTCCGCCGGGCGGAGACGTTCCACACGCTCCTCGGCGTGGTCATGATGCCGCTGCTGTTCCTCTCCGGCGGCTTCTTCCCGCTGCACTCCCTGCCCGGCTGGGCCCACGCCCTCGCCGCCGCCAACCCGCTCGCCTACGCGGTGGACCTGCTCCGCCGCTGCGTCACCCATCGCGTGCCCGGCCCGCAGGCCGCCTCCGGCATCGAATGGGCAGGCCGGCAGCCGCCCCTCCCTCTCGAAGCCGGTCTTCTCCTCGCCACCGGCGTCCTCGCCCTGCTCTGGGCCGCGCGACGCTTCAACCGTCCGGAGTGACCCGGCGCGCCGGTCGTGATCAGGTCGTGCCGACTCCGCCGCGAGCCAGCGTGAACACCCCGGCGACGATCAGTGCCACCCCCGCGAGCTGGGGCAGCAGCCACCAGCCCGCCCGTACGTGCTCCTCGTACAGCAGGACGCCGAGGCACAGGCTCACGGTGGCGTCGCCGAGGGTCAGGGCGGGCTGCGAGGCGACGAGCGGACCTCCCTGCATGGCGTGTTCGAGCAGCAGGAGGGCCGCGATACCCGCCGCGCCGAAGGCATAGGTCTGCCAGGCCGTCAGGAAGGCGCCGATGCCGCCGTCGCCGAGGATGTGCATGGACGTCTTCATGAGGGCGGCGGTCAGGGCGTAGCAGATCGCCGTCGCGGCCCCGAGACAGCCGGCCCTCGCGCGCCCGGCCGGTCGGCGGAGTCCGACGACGGTGAGGGCCACCACGGCGACGGCGCAGGCCACCAGCACCGGAACCCAGCGGTCCACCGCCACATGGGTGCGGTTGCCGGTGGGCGAGGCGGCCATGAGCGCCACGCCGAGGCCGAGCACGACCCCGGCCACGGCGGCCCAGAGCCGGACGGGCAGTCGTTCCCGCGTCAGAAGGGTGGCGATCAGCAGGGCGAGGGGGAGTTCGAGGACGAAGAGCGGCTGTACGAGGGCCAGCGGCCCGGTCGCGAGGGCCGCCGCCTGTCCGACACCGGCCGCGATGACGGCGAGGATGCCGGCCAGCCACAGGGGACGGTGGAGCAGGTCGAGGATCAGTCCGGGCCGGAAGGAGTCGGACTGCGGGACGGTGAGCGCCGCACGCCGCTGGAGCACCGTGGCCAGCGCGTTGCTGAACGCGGCGAACAGCGAGAAGAGGACCGGCAGGACGATGCCCATGGACCGATCCTCACCGGGACGGCCGCCGTCGAGGGGGCGACACCGGTCGGCGCCCGTACCGAGGACCCGGTCGGGCCAACGGTCGGGGAGCACGACGGTGTTCGCGAACGGTCCGGCGGGCCCCCTGGCCGTATGTCCATAGGGCCGAACGGGTGATGCGCCGCGGTCGTGGGGGACAGCACTCCGGCCGCCGCGACGCGTCCCTCCTATCGTGGAAGGGCACATGAGGACGGCTCGACGTCGGGACGGCAGTGGAATGGACGAACAGCGGGTCGACTACGCAGCCGTGTTCCAGGCCCTGCCCGGCATGGTCGCCCTGCTCACCCCGGACCTGGTGTACGTCGACGTCAACGAGGACTTCGCGCGTCTCGCCGGACGCTCCCGCGCGGAGCTGGTCGGCCGCTACATCTTCGACGCGTTTCCCGAGAGGCCGGACGACCCGGCCGCTGCCGGCATGCGGGAGACCGAGGCGTCGATGCTGCGCGTGGTGTCCACCGGCGAGCGCGACACCATGGCACTGCTCCGCTACGACATCGAGGACTCCCGGCGGCCAGGCCACTGGCAGGAACACTTCTGGAGCCCGGTCAACGCACCCGTGCTGGGCTCCGACGATCAGGTGGTGCTGATCGTGCACCGGGTGGAGGAGGTCACTCCGCTCATCCGCGCACGGGGCGGTCTGGGGGGGCACCACCAAGGCGGCCAGACTGGAGGCGGAGCTCTACACGCGCTCCCGGGAACTGCAGGAGGTCAACGAGCGCCTGCGCAAGGCGCACGCCCGGGAGCGCAAAGTGGCCCTGGCCCTCCAAGCGGCGATGCTCCCCTCCCCCGGCCCCGTCGGGCACCACCGGGCGGCGGTGCGCTATCGCCCCGCGGTCGGCGGCCTCAACGTGTGCGGTGACTGGTACGACCTGGTCGGCCTCCCCGGGGACCGGATGGCGGTGGCCGTGGGAGACGTGGTGGGCCACGGCCTCAACGCCGCCTGCGTCATGGGACAACTGCGCAGCGCACTGAGCGCGGCGACGCTCGTCGCCGACGGCCCGGCCCAGGCACTCGAGGTCCTCGGGCTCTATGCCCGCTCCGTCGAGGGCGCCGAGTCGTCCACCGTGGCGACGACCTTCATCGACTGGACCACGCACACCCTCACCTACAGCAGCGCCGGCCATCCTCCGCCCGCGTTGCTCACCCCCGGCGGCGACGTGGTCTTCCTCGACCGGGCGACCGACCCGCCGCTCGGCGCCCGCCCCGCACACGTCTCCCGTCCCCAGGCGACCACCGCCTTCTGCGAGGGCGCGACGCTGGTGATGTACACGGACGGCCTGATCGAGCGCCGCACGGAGGACATCGACGCCGGCCTCGCCCGCCTCGCCGACTCCCTGCGGCTACGGGGTCGGGACAACCCCGAGGCCCTGGCGGACGGCCTCCTCGCGGACCTCCTGAACACCACCGGCAACACCGATGACACCGCGCTCGTCGTCATCCGGCTGTGAGCCCCGGGCGGCGGGCGCGACCATGTGCCGGTCCGCCTTCGGTGTCCATGGCCGTTCGGCGACCCTCGCCGTACGCTCAGCAGGGTGCATCCCTCGACCGAGCCCCCTGGGCACAGCCCCTCCCGCCACGGCCGGCCCCGGCGGCTGCTGGTCCTGCGACACGCCAAGAGCGCCTGGCCGAAGGGCGTCGCCGACCACGACCGGCCCCTCGGCCCGCGCGGGCTGCGGGACGCCCCGGCCGTGGGGCGCCATCTGGCCGGGGCACACGGGCTGCCCGATCTCGCCCTGTGCTCCCCGGCCCGGCGTGCCCGCCACACCTGGGAGCTGGCGGCCGCGGAGCTGGACCGCCCGGTGCCGACCCGTCACGACCCGCGGCTGTACGGGGCGGACGGCCCGGAACTGCTCGATGTCCTCCACCGGGTGTCCGACGAGGTCGAGACGCTGATCGTGGTCGGGCACAACCCGGGGCTTGAGGACCTGGTCCTGCTGCTGGCCGCCGGTGCGGACGAGGCGGCCGGTGCGGTGGGAGCGGACGAGGACCTCCTGGACCGGGTGCGGACCAAGTTTCCGACGTCCGCGATCGCCGTCCTGACCTGGTCCGGCACCTGGTCCGGTCTGCGCCCGGGGGAAGCGGTCCTGGCGGACCTGGCGATTCCTCGTGGGGTCCGCGACTCCTCCTGAGGGGGGCCGTACGCGCGCGCAGCCGACTGCCCTGCCCGCTCCCCGGCTCGTGTCGCCGACCATCGCTTCACCAGGTGCGGTCGAGCAAGTGGGCGAACAGCACGTCCAGTTCCTCCGCCGCGGAGTGCCGGAGCGGTGCCTCACGCAGGGCGTGGCGGGCGGCGTCCAGGTGCCGGCGCGCCTCCTCGCGGGTTCCGGTCCGTCCGCCGGCCTCCTCCACGAGAGCCGCGGCGTGTTCGGCGTTCTCTCCGTCGATCCGGGTGCCGGATGCCAGCAGCGCCCCGAGGGTGTGCGCGGCCTTGCCTCCGGCTGACAGCGCGATGAGGACCGGGGCGGTCTTCTTGCCCTGCCGGAGGTCGGCGTGGACGGGTTTTCCGGTCACCCCCGGGTCGCCCCAGATGCCGAGGATGTCGTCCACCGCCTGGAAGGCGAGGCCGAGATGGCGTCCGGCTCGGTCGAGCGTGGCCACGGTCCGGTCGGGGGCGCCGCCGAGGATCGCGCCGAGCGCGAGCGCGCAGCCCAGCAGCGCGCCCGTCTTGTGTTCGGCCATGGACCGGTACTCGTCCGGCTCGACCGCTCCGGGCCCGGACCAGGGACGTTCCTCGAAGCGCAGGTCCTCCGCCTGGCCGGAGACCAGCGTGTTCAGGGTGTGGGAGAGGTGCCGTACCGCGGCCGCCGTCTGGTGGCCCGGGGCCTCCGCCAAGGTCGTCACGGCCTGGGCGAGGAGCGCGTCGCCGGCCAGGACGGCCGGCCCGGTCCCGTAGGTCTTCCACACCGCGGGGCGCTGCCGGCGCAGCGCGTCGGCGTCCATGATGTCGTCGTGGAGCAGGGAGAAGGTGTGGACGAGTTCGACGGCTACGGCGCCGGGGACCGCGTCGGCGCCGTCCGCGCCGACGGCCTCGGCCCCGAGGAGGGCGAGCGCCTGACGCACTCCCTTGCCCTCGGATCCGCCGGGGCCCGGGGTTCCGGCCGCGTCGGCCCAGCCCAGCCCGTACGCCGCCATCTCGCCGGTCCAGGGGTGCAGTCGGCCCACCGCCTCCACGAGGGCGGGACGCACCCGGTCACGGCACCGCCCGAGGAGGAGAGCCGCCGAGGCCTCGTGCGCACGCGGAGCACCCACCCTGGTCACCGCCGTGGTGCCTGAAATGGCGTCGAGCGTGCGGAGCGGCGGGGCGGAGGTCGGGAGGGCGCTCACCGCAGGCCCTCCACGTCGGCCTTCCGCAGGGCGTCGGTCCCGACCGCCGGCAGCACCGGGCCGTCCGTCCCCGCCCCGGTTCCCTCGGGGTCCGGCAGGGGCCCGACTCCCAGCTCGGCCGCGGCCTTGTCCACCATGTCCCGGGCGTGCCGCAGTCCGATGCGGTTCAGCGTCGTGCGGAGTTCGGCCAGTTCCGCGGCGGTGCGCGCGGCCTCGCGGCCCAGTCGGGCCTCGGCCTTGACCAGTCCCAGCCGCGACAGTGCGGCCCCCCGCGGCTCCTCCATGTCGCGGAACTCCGCCAGGGCCTGCGCGTACAGCTCGCGGGCCTGCTCGTGGCGGCCGGCCCGGTAGAGCACGTTGCCCCGCATCTTGTGGTTGTACGCGAGCGCGCTGGCCAGCCGTATCTCCCGGCATGCCTCCTCCGCCCGCGACAGCAGGGACAGGGCGCGCTCCACGTCCCCGTCCCGTACGGACACCACGTCGGCGATCCCCCGCAGGGCCCAGGCCCACCCGCGGCGGTCCTCGGCGCGCGAGGCCGTCTCGGCAGCCTCCTCGAAGAGGGCCAGGGCCTTGTCGTAGGAGCCGGTGTTGCGGTGCATCTGCGCGATGCCCTCGAGCGCCCAGACCGTGTGACGGGCCTCGCCGCGACGGCGTGCCTCGGCCAGCAGCTGCTCGTGCAGCCTGCCCACCGCCTCGTAGTCGCCCTGGATGCGTCCGGTCTCGGCGAGCCCCGCCAGCGAGTAGCCCCGCACGACGATGTCCCCGCCCCGCTCGCCCGCCTCGGCGGCGAGCCCCAGCAGCCGGTACGCGAGCCTGAGCGCACCGCGCTGACGGGCCAGCGTGCCGCCGCTCCAGAGCGCCCACGCCATGGCCCCCTCGTGACCGGCCGAACGGGCCGCCCGGTAGCTCGCCTTCCACGCCCGGTCGGCCTCCTCGATCCGCCCGAGCCTGCGGCACGCCTCCGCGACGGCCAGTCCGCAGCGCGCCGCCTCCCGCAGGTCCCCGGCCTCCTCCGCCGCCTGGAGTTCCCGGACGCCCCGGGCGAGCACCTCGGGCAGGGAGGCGTTCACCGACAGCGACCCGAGCGCTCCCTGGTACTCCGGCGCCGACGCCCTCGCCGGCCTGTCCGTCACCTGACCTGCCATCAGAACCTCCTCGGGTCGGCTCGACGATCGAGCCGACGCGAGGATCAAGACGTCTGTCCCGGGACGGGGTTCCCTCTCCGGAGCAATGTCCGTCTCCGTAGGGGCAACAAGATCGTCCTCAAGTACTACGCGGTGGCTCGACGTCCTCAATGAGACGGACGTCGTCGGTGGCCACCGGCGAGGGAGCCCTCCTGCCGGGCACGGCTCCTCGCGGGAGTCAGGCCCCGGGGAACATCGGCTCAGCCGCAGTCGAGGACGGCGGGCGTGAGGGGGCCTCGATCTCCGGCCGCATCACCGCGTGACGGGGAGGCACTCCGCGAGCAGGCCGACGATGTCGCTCCAGGCTCGCTGTGCGTGCCGCGGGTGGTAGCCGACGCCGGGGGGCGTGACGTGGTCGACCGTCGGGTGGTGGAAGGCGTGCAGGGCTCCGCCGTAGACCGTGAGGCGCCAGTCGACTCCCGCGGCCTGCATCTCGGCGGTGAACGCCTCCCGTTGCGCGGCGGTCCCCATGATCGGGTCCTCCGATCCGACTCCTGCCCACACCGGGCAGCGAATGCGCGCGGCCTCGTCCGGTCGGCCCGTGGTCAGTGCGTTGACCGTCCCGATCGCGCGCAGGTCGACGCCGTCGCGACCGAGTTCCAGCGCGATGGCGCCCCCGGTGCCGTATCCGATGGCCGCGACGAGGTCGAGGTCGGCCCGCGGTTCGGCGCGCAACACGTCGAGCGCCGCGTGGCCGATGCCGCGCATCCGGTCCGGATCGGCGAGCAGGGGCAGGCAACGGGCCAGCATCTCCTCGGGATCGCTCAGATAGCGCCCGCCGTGCAGGTCGAAGGCCAGTGCCACGTACCCCAGCTCCGCCAGGGCCTCCGCCCGGCGGCGCTCGACATGGCTGAGGCCCACCCCCTCGGGTCCGATCAGCACCGCGGGCCGGTGATCGGCACCGGCCGGGAGCGCGAGGTGCCCGCTCATCGTCAGGTGGTCGGCTGAATACTCCACTGTGCGTGTGGTGACCGTCGTCATGCGACTCGACTGTAATGACCGTCGAGTTCGCCCGGACGGTTGTTCACCGCCGGCGGACAGTGGTCCGTCCCGGCCGTGTCTCCGGGCTCCGCGAAGCGCGGGCCGCGGTGCGCGGGCTGGTGCCGGTCGGCGGCCGGGCGCGTCGGCGCGGTGCGCCCGGCCGCCGGGTGTGTCAGTCGGCCGGGCACTCCTTCCACGCCAGGTGGTAGACGGTGCTGATGTCACCGTCGGTGGAGTCCATGGTCATGTAGCTGGTGGCGCCCGCGGCCGACGTGCCGGCGTTCACCCGGAGTTCGGTGTTGATGTTGAAGTTGCGCTGCACGCCGCAGGGCGCCCACACCAGTTGCGCCCAGTCGGTGTCGTCGGTCGCCTGCCAGTTGTCCTCGTACGGGCCCCGGAAGGTATGCGTGCGGGAGGCGGTGTTCGGGGAGCCCTGGAAGTAGTAGGAGGCCTTCTCCGTGCTGCTCGCGCCACGCTGGAGGGAGGCGTAGCCGCGGTAGTCGGCGCTGGCGATCGCGTAGGTGAAGCCCTGTGGGACGTGCACCAGGAGGTTCAGCTGGCAGTTCCTGCGGGCCGCCGTGGGCGACGAGCCGCCTCCCACCTGCGCGAGGTACTCGCTGTAGGTCACGGTGAAGGCGGTGTTGTCCTCGGAGACGGCGATGGCGGCGGTGCCCAGCGGGCAGCCGGATCCGTTCACCGTGGCGATGTCGATGACGATCCTGTCCGGCGGCGGGTCGACGATCGACGAGGGGCCGGCCTGAGCGGGCAGGACCGAGGCGAGCAGGGCGGCAGCCGCCCCGCTCACGAGCAGGGGAACTCTCATGTCTCTCCCATCCGGTGCTTCGGTTCCCGGCGGGCGCGGACGCACGGGTGCGTCGGTGCCACGGGCGGGATGACGCGGCGCGCCCCGCTCGATCGCGGCGGCGGCCGTCACGGACCTCCTGCGGTGGAGGCCTGGTGCGCGGTGCGAGGGATGCGGAAGGCCAGAACGACGCGGTGGGGTAGTCCAACAGACAATGGTTGAACTATCATGCGTATGAGCTCTGTCCGACCATCCCCACCGATGTCGGCGGGGATGGTCGAATGCTAGGTGTCGACGCAGCTCTGGGCAGGACGGCGCCAAGCCAATAACCGCGTCGCGTACCGCCTTCTTTTGGCGTGGAAGTGCACCGCGCCGCCTCTTGCCCCTCAGGGAAGAGCGCCACGATCCCGGGCCGGGCCGCCGCTGGCCGGCCGGTCCGCGCACCGGCCGGCCAGGGGCGGGGCGAGCGGTCAGTCGACGGTGTGGACCAGTTGACTGCTGAGTTCGTAGCGCGCGCCGACGATCGCCAGCCGTCCCGCGCCGATCCTCGAAGCGAGGTCCGGCTCCGCGGCGAGCCGCGACCGCACACGCCGCACCTGCGCCGACACGGTCGCGTCGATGCGGGCGGTGCCCTCGTGCGTGTGATCGATCGCGGGGATGATCTGGTCGGCGATGTACTGGATGTGCGCGGGGAGCCGCTCACCGGTCTGCTCCGCGTGCACGGCCGCGGACACGGCGCCGCACGGCTGGTGTCCGAGGACGAGGAAGCGGCCCCGGTGGGGTCCTGGGATATGTGAGGTTCAGAGGAAGGATTCACGCGAGGAACGTACGGCGCGTCGGGGTCGCACGGTCGTGCATCGCCCGACGCCGGGAACGTCTTTGGCGACTTTTCAGGGAGAGACCCGGTCCTGGAGGGCCGACTTCCAGGCGGGTGCGGGGATGGTGGGCTTGCTCTCGGGGCGGCGGCCGCCCTGGGCGAAGAAGTCGACCAGCGGCAGCAGGGCCGCGCCCACGGTGACCGCTTCCGGGCCGAGGGTGCCGAGGCCGATGCCGGTACGGCTGGCCGGGTACTTGAGCGCGTACTCCCGTGCGTAGCCGGACACGGTTTCGAGGAAGCGGGTGCCCAGCTGGAGTCCGGCCCAGCCGCCGACCAGGATGCGCTCGGGCTGGAAGAGGTTGATGAGGTCGGCGAATCCGGCGCCCAGGTACTCGGCGGTCTCCTCCAGGACGGCGAGCGCGGTGGCGTCGGGCTCCGTCCCCGGCTCCGCCGGGTAGGCCGCCGCGAGCATCGCCGTCAGCGCCGTCTCCTCGTCCGCATCCGCCGGGGGCAGGCCCCCGGCCTCGCGCCACCGCTCCAGGAGCGCCTCGGATCCGGCGTACGCCTCCAGGCAGCCCCGCGCTCCGCACCGGCAGCGGCGCCCGCGGACCCGTACCGTCAGATGACCCCACTCGATCGCCCGGCCCGGCCCCATCGGATCGGTCACCACGCAGGCGCCGACGCCCGAACCGAAGAGCACCACCACCGCACTGCGCGCCCCCCGCCCGGCACCGAACCACATCTCGGCCTGGCCCAGGGTCTTGGCACCGTTGTCGATCCAGTACGGGACGGACTCGGGCAGGTCGACGGCGGAGCGGAGAAGGCGCTCGAAGGGGACGGCGTCCCAGCCGACGGTCTGGCCGTGGACGACGGCACCGTCCTCGGGGGTGCGGGCGACGATGCCGGGGACGCCGACGCCGACGCCGATGAGGCGGTCGGCGGGGACGTCCGCGAGGCGCAGCACCTCCGCGATGCCCTCGCGCAGATGGTCGACGACGAGATCGACGTCGTAGCGGGCCGTGCGAGGCCCGGAGCAGGCCAGCGGGCGTTCCGTGCGGGCGAGTTCGGTGAGGGTGAGGTCGAACAGCTCGATCCTGACCCGGGTCTCGCCGATGTCGACGCCGATCATGAAGCCGCTGGCGGGAGTGATCCTGACGAGGGTGCGGGGGCGTCCGCCGGCGGAGTCGACGCTGCCGGCCTCCTCGACGAGACCGTCGGCGACGAGTTCGGCGACGACGTTGCTGACGGATCCCGAGCTGAGGCCGGTCGCCGGGCCGAGCATGAGACGACTCATCGGTCCGTCGAAGTACAGCCTGCGCAGAACGGCGGTGCGGTTCTCGCGCCGCAGGTCACGCACCGTGCGGCCAGTTCTCGCGTGCACTTTGGTCCCCGTCTCTGAAGTCGTTCGTTGCAACATACCCGCAGCACAAGCCTTGACGCGACCTTCTCATGGGGTTTAACTCACATCCTAAATTAAGCCGATGTCACGGCGAGGCCTCCAGTCGCCCACCTCATCGGCCCTCCCCTCGTCCCCGAAAGGGCCCAGGAGCCATGCGCAGAGTCAGAGCCGCTGTCACCGGTGTCGTCACCCTCTCCCTCGCCTTCACCGCCACCGCCTGCGGCGGCGGTGAAGGAAGCGAGTCGTCGCCGAAGACCCTCACCTACTGGGCCTCCAACCAGGGCGCCAGCCTGGAGGTCGACAAGAAGGTCCTGCAGCCCGAGCTCGACCAGTTCGAGAAGGAGACCGGGATCAAGGTCAAGCTGGAGGTGATCCCGTGGTCCGACCTGCTCAACCGGATCCTCACCGCGACCACGTCCGGCCAGGGCCCCGACATCCTCAACATCGGCAACACCTGGAGCGCCTCGCTCCAGTCCACCGGCGCCCTCCTGCCCTGGGACGCGAAGAACCTGGAGGCCATCGGCGGCAAGGGCCGCTTCGTCGACTCCGCGCTCGGCTCCACCGGCGTCGCCGACAAGGACCCGGCCGCCGTCCCGCTCTACTCCATGGCCTACGCGCTCTACTACAACAAGAAGATGTTCAAGGACGCCGGCATAGCCAAGCCGCCGACCACCTGGGACGAGGTGATCGCGGCCGGCAAGAAGCTCAACAAGAACGGCAACGCGGGCATCGGGGTCGAGGGCTCCAACCTCTCCAACAACATCCACCAGGTCTTCGTCCTCGCCAAGCAGCACGGCGCCGACTTCTTCACCGCCGACGGCAAGCCCGACTTCACCTCCGACGGTGCCGTCGCCGCCGTCAAGCAGTACATCGACCTGATGGCCGTGCAGAAGATCGTCGCCCCCGGCAACGCCGAGTACGCCCAGAACCAGTCACTCAGCGACTTCGCCAAGAACAAGACCGGCATGGTCCTGTGGCAGACCCCCTCGCAGACCTTCTCCTCGCAGGGCATGGGCCCGGACGAGTGGGGCGTGGCCCCCGCCCCGGTCCCGTCGGGCAAGCCCGGTCAGGGCGCCCAGACCAACTCGATGGTCGCCGGCATCAACCTGGCCGTCTTCAAGAACACCAAGAACCTCGACGGCGCGCTGAAGTTCGTGAAGTACATGACGAACGACGAGGAGCAGGTCGTCCTCAACAAGGCGTACGGCTCCGTCCCGCCGGTCAAGAGCGCCCAGAAGGACCCCGCCTTCGCCGACCCGTCGCTCACCGTCATCCGCGACACCCTCTCCACCAGCGCCGCCGCCCTGCCGCAGGTGCCCGAGGAGTCCCAGTTCGAGACGGTCGTGGGCACCGCGGTCAAGGAGCTCTTCGCCGACGCCGCCGCCGGCCGCCCGGTCACCACGGAGTCCGTGAAGGCCAAGCTCGAAAAGGCCCAGCAGCAGATGCCCAAGAAGTAGGCCGCCGCACCATGACCGAAACCGCCGTCGCTCAGCCGACCGAGCCGGCGGTGCGCAAGGCCACACCCGGAGAGGCACGCGCACCACGCCGCTCCGGGCGTCGCCGCATCGCACTGCCCTACCTGCTGCTCCTGCCCGCCCTGCTCCTCGAACTCCTCGTCCACCTCCTGCCGATGCTCATGGGCATCGCCATGAGCTTCAAGGAGCTCACCCAGTTCTACATCCGGAACTGGGGCGAGGCCCCCTGGTCGGGTTTCGACAACTACACCGTCGCGATCGACTTCGACGCCCCCGTCGGACAGGCGCTCCTGAAGTCCTTCCTGACGACCTGTCTGTTCACCCTCCTGTCCGTGGGGCTGTGCTGGTTCCTCGGAACGGCCGCCGCGATCTTCCTCCAGGAGAACTTCCGGGGCCGCGGCTTCCTGCGGACCCTGTTCCTCGTCCCGTACGCCCTGCCCGTCTACGCCGCCGTCATCACCTGGGCGTTCATGTTCCAGCGGGACAACGGCCTCATCAACCACGTCCTCCACGACCAGCTCGGCATCGGCGACAGCCCCGCCTTCTGGCTCATCGGGGACAACAGCTTCTGGGCCCTGCTCATCGTGTCCGTGTGGAAGGGCTGGCCCTTCGCCTTCCTCACCGTCATGGCCGGACTGCAGAACATCCCCCGTGACATGTACGAGGCGGCGGCGCTCGACGGCGCCGGCGTCTGGAAGCAGATCCGGCACATCACCCTGCCGTCGCTGCGCTCCGTCAACCAGGTCCTCGTGCTCGTCCTGTTCCTCTGGACGTTCAACGACTTCAACACGCCGTTCGTGCTCTTCGGCAAGGCGGCGCCCGAGGCGGCGGACCTGATCTCGCTCCACATCTACCAGTCGTCCTTCCAGACCTGGAACTTCGGCACCGGCTCGGCCATGTCCGTGCTCCTGCTGCTCTTCCTCCTCGTCGTCACGGGCGTCTACCTCCTGCTCACCAGCCGCGGAAGGAAGACCTCCGATGTCTGAGCACGCATCCCGGCGCACGGCTCCGCGCTCCCCCATGGCGGCGCCCCGCTCGTTCCTCTGGACCCGGCGGATCTTCCTCACCCTGCTCACCGCCTTCGTGGTGCTGCCGGTGTACGTCATGGTCTCCAGCTCCCTCAAGCCGCTGGAGGACGTCTCGGGGAAGTTCGAGTGGATCCCCTCCGGGCTCACGCTCCGCCCCTACTTCGACATCTGGGAGACCGTCCCGCTCGCCGACTACTTCGTGAACTCGATCGTGGTCGCGGGCGCGGCCACCGTGTTCTCGGTGGTGGTCGCGATCTTCGCCGCGTACGCCGTCAGCCGCTACAGCTTCCGCGGCAAGCGGGTCTTCACGGTCACGGTGCTGTCCACGCAGATGTTCCCCGGCATCCTCTTCCTGCTGCCGCTGTTCCTCATCTACGTCAACATCGGCAACGCCACCGGCATCGCCCTCTTCGGCTCCCGCGAAGGCCTGATCCTCACCTATCTGACCTTCTCGCTGCCGTTCTCCATCTGGATGCTGACCGGCTACTTCGACTCGATCCCGCGCGAGCTCGACGAGGCCGCCAAGGTCGACGGCTGCGGCCCGATCAGCGCGCTGTTCCGCGTGATCGTCCCGGCCGCCTCGCCCGGCATCATCGCCGTCGCCGTCTACGCCTTCATGACCGCCTGGGGCGAGGTCCTCTTCGCCTCCGTCATGACGAACGACACCACCCGCACCCTCGCCGTCGGTCTCCAGGGGTACGCCACCCAGAACGACGTGTACTGGAACCAGGTGATGGCCGCCTCCCTCGTCGTGAGCGTCCCCGTCGTCGTCGGCTTCCTCCTCCTCCAGCGCTATCTCGTCGCCGGCCTCACCGCAGGTGCGGTCAAGTGACGTCCCTCTCCACACCCATCACGAAGAGGTTCCCCGTGTCCGAATCCCCCGACTCCCGCACCACGCTCGACCTGGAGGCCTTCCCGCCGGACTTCGCCTGGGGCACCGCGACCTCCGCCTACCAGATCGAGGGCGCCGTCGCCGAGGACGGCAGGGCTCCGTCCATCTGGGACACCTTCTCCCGCGTCCCCGGCGCGATCGACCACGGCGACCACGGCGACAGCGCCTGCGACCACTACCACCGCTGGCCCGAGGACATCGCCCTGATGAAGGGCTTCGGCACGGACGCCTACCGCCTCTCCGTCGCCTGGCCGCGCGTCCTCCCCGGCGGCGACGGCCCGGTCAACGCGCCCGGACTCGACTTCTACGACCGGCTCGTCGACGGCCTCCTCGACGCCGGCATCACCCCCTCCGTCACCCTCTACCACTGGGACCTGCCCCAGGCCCTCCAGGACCGGGTCAAGGACAGCCACGGAGGCTGGACCGAGCGGGCCACCGCCGAACACCTCGCCGCCTACGCCTCCGTCGTCGCCGAACGCCTCGGCGACCGCGTCACCCAGTGGGCCACCCTCAACGAACCGCTCTGCTCCGGCTGGATCGGCCACCTCGAGGGACGGATGGCCCCGGGCCTCACCGACCTCACCGCCGCCGTCCGCGCCTCCTACCACCTCCTTCTCGGCCACGGCCTCGCCACCCAGGCCATCCGCGCCGCCGCACCCGGCGCCCAGATCGGTCTCGTCACCAACCACTCGACCGTCGCGCCCGCCTCGACCCGGCCCGAGGACATCGCCGCCGCCGCCCGCGCGGACGGCCACACCAACCGCTGGTGGCTCGACCCGGTGTACGGCCGCGGCTTCCCCACCGACATGCGCGAGCTGTACGGCGTCGAACTGCCGGAGCGCCCCGGGGACCTGGCGACCATCGCCGCCCCGCTCGACTGGCACGGACTCAACTACTACTTCCCGGTCACCGTCGCCGACGACCCGACGGGACCCGCCCCGTACGCGAGCGAGGTACGGCTCCCCGACGTGCCCCGCACCGGCATGGACTGGCAGATCGACGCCGGCGGCCTGGAGGCCTTCCTGCTGCGCCTCACCGAGGACTACGGCGTACGGAAGCTGTACGTGACCGAGAACGGCTCGGCCTTCCCCGACACCGTCGGTCCCGACGGCGCGGTCCACGACCCGGAGCGCACCCGCTACCTGGAGCAGCACCTCGCGGCCTGCGCGAGCGCGCTGCGCAAGGGCGCCCCGCTCGCCGGGTACTACGCCTGGTCGCTCCTGGACAACTTCGAGTGGGCCTACGGCTACGACAAGCGCTTCGGCCTCGTCCACGTCGACTACGCCACCCAGCGCAGGACCGTGAAGACGAGCGGACGCCGGTACGCGGACATCATCCGCGCCCACCGCGCGGCGAACGCGGGCTGACCGGACGCCCTTCGCGCTCCTCCGGAAGGCCGCCCCGGCACCGCCGGGGCGGCCTTCGGGGTCGGACAGGCCCTCGCCCCTCCCGGAGGAGGATCGGGCACGGCGCCCCGACGCCTCCTCGCTCTCCTCGCTCTCCTCGCTCTCCTCGCTCCCGGAGATGATCCCGGCGCCGCCGTTCCGCCCGCACGAGGGGCCGGCCCGCCGTTCGCTCCGGGAGGAGAGGGCCGGTGCCGCACCGCCGGCCCTCTCCCTCGACTCCTCCGCCCCGCTCCGCCGCCTCAGGGAGTGCCCATGGCCGCAAGCTCCGTGCCGTCCCCTCCCCCGGGGTCCGACAACGCCGACGGGCTCGCGGCCACACGGATCCGGCACGTCCTCGGTCCGGCGGCGGTCGTCCGCGGTACCGCCCTCAGCGGCGGTCTCCACAACTCCGCCCGGCTGCTGGAACTCTCCGACGGCCGGCACCTGGTGCTCAAGACCGCCCCTCCGGCCGGCACCCCCGCCCTCACCCACGAGCGGGGTCTCCTCGGCACCGAGGCGCTCTTCCACCGTCTCGCCGCCAGGGCGGGCGCCCGGGTGCCCGCGGTCCTGCACCATGAGCCCGCCGGCCCCCGCACCCCCGCCGAGTGGCTGCTCCTCTCCTACGTCGACGGCACCACCTGGGACGCGGCCCGCGACCGGCTCACCCCGGCCGACCGCGCGGCGCTGCGCCGCCGGCTGGGCGAGAACCTGGCCCGGATCGCCGGCGTCACGGGGCAGGCGTACGGATACCCGCAGCCCGGCGCGGGGCTCTCGGCCCCCGACTGGCCGACCGCCTTCGCCGCCATGCTGCACGCCGTCCTCGCCGACGCGGACCGGTTCGACGTCGCCCTGCCCGCCCCCGCCGGGTTCCTCGCACGGCTGCCCGCGCGGTTCGGCCACCGGCTCGCCGAGGTGCGCCGTCCCGCCCTCGTCCACTTCGACGCCTGGGAGGGCAACGTCGTCCTCGCCCGCACAGAGACCGGCCCGTGGCGTCTGAGCGGGCTCATCGACGGCGAACGCGCCTTCTTCGGCGATCCGCTGGCCGAGCTCGTCGGACTCGACCCGCTCGGCGCGGCCGAGGACGACGCCGACCTCATGGCCGGCTACGGCTCCGTCGTCCCCGCCCCGGCCCTCGGCACCGGCGCCCGCGTCCGCCTCGCCCTCTACCGGGTCTATCTGGCCCTCGTGATGCGCGTGGAGTCCGTCCCCCGGGCCTACGGCGGAGACTTCGCCGCCTGGCTCGACGCCTGGTCCGCCGACCGGGTCATGGAGCAGCTCGCCGTGCTCGACTCCCTGGAGGCGTGAGGCCCCGGGGCCGGCCGGCGGGGACCGTCCCTGTGCCCACCGGGACCTCGTCACCGTGCCCCTCGCCGTCACCGCGGCCGTCACCGGGAGGGTCAGGTGGACTCGCGTACGACCAGGACCGGTTCGAAGACCTTCGCGACGGTCTCGGACCGGCCGCCGTCGAGCTGCTCGACCAGCAGCGTGGCCATCGCGGCCGCCATGCGCTCCACCGGCTGACGCACGGTGGTCAGCTGCGGCTGTGCCTTCCGCGCCACCACCGAGTCGTCGAAGCCCACCACGGCCACCGTGCCGGGGACCGCGATCCCCTGCTCGCGCAGGTACTCGCAGGCGCCCCGGGCCATCAGGTCGTTGGCGGCGAACACGGCGTCGATCTCCGGGTGGTCCTTGAGGAGTCTGGCCATGGCGCGCCTACCGCTGTCCACCGTGAAGCGCCCCCGTGCGACGGGAACCGACGTCACCCCGTGCGCCGCGAGCGCCTCCCGGAAGCCGTCGAGACGTTCGTCCGCGGTGGGGGCGGTGACCGGCGCGGCGATGGTGGCCGGGCGTCGCCGACCGGTGGCCCACAGGTGCTCCGCCGCCAGCCGCGCCCCGGCCGGGTTGTCGAGGTCGACATAGCCGCACCGCTCGCCGTCGCGAGGGCGGCCGAACAGCACCGTGGGAAGGCCCGCGGCCACCAGCATCGACGGCAGTGGGTCGTTCTCGTCCAGCGGCACGACCAGGGCCCCGTCCGCGCCGCCCTGACGCAGGTACTCGACGAGCTGGGCCCTGGCCTGCTCGGACTCGGCGACGAGCAGCACGGGCTGGATGGCGCGGCGGCGCAGGACAGGCAGGACACCGTCCACCACGCGGCCGAAGAACGGGTCGGAGAACACCCGGGCGGTGAAGGACCGGCCCGTGGCGGAGAGCACCAGGGCGACGGTCCCGGTGCGCCGGGTGACCAGGGAACGGGCGGCCTGGTTGGGCGTGTAGCCGATGCGGGCGATGGCTTCGCGCACGCTCTCCTGGATGTCGGGAGCCACGTTGCGCACGCCGTTGACGACGCGGGACACCGTCGCGCGCGATACCCCCGCCTCGCGTGCGACGTCTTCCAGAGTCGGTCCTCGATTCCCCACCTGCGCACCTTAACGGTGTCGTGTGTCCGGTGGGAGGACGGTCCACGGACGGCCGGAACCAGTTGGCGTCGACACTTAATGAAAGCCAAAAGAAAAGTCGTGTCATACGCCTTGACCGTCAACTCGCCCTGCAGGCAAGGTTTCGGGAGAGCGCTCTCCCACGTTTCCCCCATGTATCCAGAGGAGACCCCATGTCTTCCGTCGGGTCCCCGCCGGTCTTCCGGCGACCCGCCTCACGCGTCCGCCGGGCCACCGTCGGCGCACTTGTCACGTCGTTGGCCGGCGGCCTGCTCGCCCTCGGTCCCGCCACGACGGCACAAGCGGCCCCCACCCTGCTCTCCCAGGGGAAGACCGCGACCGCCTCCTCCACCGAGGGCGGCGCCTTCTCCGCCTCCGCCGCCGTCGACGGCGACCTCACCGGCACCCGCTGGGCCAGCGCCTGGCAGGACGCCCAGTGGATCCAGGTCGACCTCGGCAGCAGCGCCACGCTCAGCCACGCCGTCCTCAACTGGGAGGCGGCGTACGGCAAGAGCTACTCCATCCAGGCCTCCGAGAACGGCACCGACTGGCGGACCGTCACCTCCGTCACCGCGGGCGACGGCGGCACCGACAACGTCACGCTCTCCGGCACCGGCCGCTACATCCGGATGAACGGCCTCACCCGGGCCACCGGTTACGGCTTCTCCCTCTGGGAGTTCCAGGTGTACGGCACCACCGGCGGGACCGGCCCGACGCTCCCCGGCGGCGGCGACCTCGGCCCCAACGTGCATGTCTTCGACCCGTCCACGCCCGGCATCCAGGCCAAGCTGGACCAGGTCTTCCAGGAGCAGGAGTCGGCCCAGTTCGGCAGCGGCCGGCACGCCTTCCTCCTCAAGCCCGGCACGTACAACGGTCTCAACGCCCAGATCGGCTTCTACACCCAGATCGCCGGCCTCGGTCTGCGCCCCGGCGACACCACCATCAACGGTGACGTGACCGTCGACGCCGGCTGGTTCAACGGCAACGCCACCCAGAACTTCTGGCGCGGCGCGGAGGGCCTGACCCTCAACCCGGTGAACGGCACCGACCGCTGGGCCGTCTCCCAGGCCTCCTCCTTCCGCCGCATGCACGTCAAGGGCGGCCTCAACCTCGCGCCCAACGGCTACGGCTGGGCCAGCGGCGGCTACATCGCCGACTCCAAGGTCGACGGCCAGATCGGCAACTACTCCCAGCAGCAGTGGTACACCCGGGAGAGCTCCATCGGGGGCTGGTCCAACAGCGTCTGGAACCAGACGTTCTCGGGCGTCGAGGGCGCTCCGGCCACCTCCTTCCCCGAGCCCCGCTACACCACGCTCGACACCACGCCGGTCTCCCGCGAGAAGCCGTACCTCTACCTCGACGGCAACGAGTACAAGGTCTTCGCCCCCGCCAAGCGCGTCAACGCCCGCGGCACCAGCTGGGCCAACGGCGCCCCGCAGGGCGAGTCGATCCCGCTGAACCAGTTCTACGTGGTCAAGCCGGGCGCGACCGCCGCCACGATCAACCAGGCGCTGGCCCAGGGCCTGCACCTGCTGTTCACGCCGGGCGTCTACCACGTCGACCAGACCATCAACGTGAACCGCGCCAACACCATCGTGCTCGGCCTCGGCCTCGCCACGATCATCCCGGACAACGGCGTCACCGCGATGAAGGTCGCCGACGTCGACGGCGTCCGCCTCGCCGGCTTCCTCATCGACGCCGGCCCGGTCAACTCGCCGACCCTGCTGGAGCTCGGACCGCAGAACTCCGCCGCCGACCACGCCGCCAACCCCACCACCGTGCAGGACGTGTACATCCGCGTCGGTGGCGCCGGTGCGGGCAAGGCCACGACCAGCGTGGTCGTGAACAGCGACGACGCCATCATCGACCACACCTGGGTGTGGCGCGCCGACCACGGCGAGGGCGTCGGCTGGGAGACCAACCGGGCCGACTACGGCGTCCGCGTGAACGGTGACGACGTGCTCGCCACCGGCCTCTTCGTCGAGCACTTCAACAAGTACGACGTCGAGTGGTACGGCGAGCGCGGCCGCACGATCTTCTACCAGAACGAGAAGGCGTACGACGCCCCCAACCAGGCCGCCATCCAGAACGGCTCGACGAAGGGGTACGCCGCCTACCGGGTCGACGACTCCGTGAACACCCACGAGGCCTGGGGCCTGGGCAGCTACTGCAACTACAACGTGGATCCGACGATCGTCCAGGACCACGGCTTCAAGGCACCGGTGAAGCCGGGGGTGAAGTTCCACAGCCTCCTGGTGGTGTCCCTCGGCGGAATGGGCCACTACAACCACGTCATCAACGACACCGGGGCGTCCACCATCCCCGCGGGCACCTCCACCGTGCCGTCCACCGTCGTCTCCTTCCCCTGACGGTCCCGCCGGGACGCCCCACCCGTCCGGGGCGTCCCGGCCCCTCACCCCTTCCGGGCGGCGCCCAGTCCCCGCTGCGCCGCCCGGAAGGCGATCCCCCTCCTCCCCTCCGTCCAGGAGCCTCAATGACCTCCACCCATGCCCCCACGACACGAAGGCGCGCCCGCGAACGCGCCCGCAGGACAGGCTCGCTCATCTCCCTGGGTGCCCTGCTCGCCACCTCGGCCACGGCGCTGAACGTCGCCCCGGCCACCGCCGCCGAGACCCTGCTCTCCCAGGGCAAGACCGCCACCGCCTCGTCGAACGAGGGCGCCGCCTGGGCCGCCTCCGCCGCGGTCGACGGCGACCTCACCGGAACCCGCTGGGCGAGCCAGTGGACCGACTCCCAGTGGATCCAGGTCGACCTGGGCAGCAGCGCCGACATCAGCCGTGTCGTCCTCAACTGGGAGGGCGCCTACGGCAAGGCGTACGACATCCAGCTCTCCGACAACGGGTCGGACTGGCGCACCGTCAAGTCCGTGACCGCCGGCGACGGGGGCACCGACGACCTCGCGGTGACCGGCAAGGGCCGCTACGTACGCCTCCAGGGGATCACCCGGGGCACCGGCTACGGCTACTCCCTGTGGGAGTTCCAGGTGTACGGCGGCGGATCCGCGCAGCCCGAGCCCGGCGGCGCCGTCCGGGTGAGCGGCACGCAGGGCAACTGGCGGCTGACGGTCGGCGGGCAGCCGTACACCGTCAAGGGCGTCACCTGGGGCCCCGCGATGGCCGACGCCCCCCGCTACATGCCGGACGTGAAGTCCATGGGCGTCAACACCGTCCGCACCTGGGGAACGGACGCCGGCAGCAAGCCGCTGCTCGACGCGGCCGCCGCCAACGGCGTCAAGGTGATCAACGGCTTCTGGCTCCAGCCGGGCGGCGGACCGGGCTCCGGCGGCTGCGTCAACTACGTGACGGACGCCGCGTACAAGAGCAACTCGCTGACCGAGTTCGCGAAGTGGGTCGACACCTACAAGTCCCACCCCGCCACCCTCATGTGGAACGTCGGCAACGAGTCGGTCCTCGGTCTGCAGAACTGCTACAGCGGCGCCGAGCTCGAGGCCCAGCGCAACGCGTACACGACCTTCGTCAACGACGTCGCGAAGAAGATCCACTCCATCGACCCCGACCACCCCGTGACCTCCACGGACGCGTGGACCGGCGCCTGGCCGTACTACAAGCGCAACGCGCCCGACCTGGACCTCTACTCGATGAACGCCTACGGCGACATCTGCGGGGTCCGCGAGGACTGGGTGGAGGGCGGCTACACCAAGCCGTACATCATCACCGAGACCGGTCCGGCCGGCGAGTGGGAGACCCCCAAGGACGCCAACGGCGTTCCCGACGAGCCCACCGACGTCCAGAAGGCCGACGGCTACACCAAGGCCTGGAACTGCGTCACCGGCCACCAGGGCGTCGCCCTCGGCGCGACCGTCTTCCACTACGGCATCGAGCACGACTTCGGCGGCGTCTGGTTCAACCTGCTCCCCGACGGCCTCAAGCGCCTCTCGTACTACTCCCTCAAGAAGGCGTACACCGGGTCCGTCGCCGGCGACAACACCCCTCCGGTCATCAGCAACATGACGGTCACCCCCGCCGGATCCGCCCCCGCCGGCGGTGAGTTCACCGTCCGCGCCGACGTCCGTGACCCCGACGGCGACCCCGTCACCACCAAGATCCTCCTGAGCGGCAACTACGCCAACGGCGACAAGCGCCTCATCGACGTCCCGTACCGCTCCCTCGGCAACGGCGCCTTCGCGGTCACCGCGCCCGAGAAGCTCGGCGTGTGGAAGGTGTACGTCCAGGCCGAGGACGGCCGCGGCAACGCCGGCATCGAGACGAAGTCCGTCAAGGTCGTCGCCCCGCCGGTCGCCGGCACCAACATCGCCCTGAACCGGCCCGCCACCGCCTCCTCCGCGCAGGCCTCGTACGGCGACTGCCCCTGCCCGGCGAGCAACGCGACCGACGGCAACACCACCACCCGCTGGGCCAGCGACTGGAGCGACCCGCAGTGGATCCAGGTCGACCTCGGCTCGGTCAAGCCCATCCGCACCCTGCAGCTCGTCTGGGACCCCGCCTACGCCAGGTCCTACGAGGTGCAGGTGTCGGACGACGGGAACGCCTGGCGGACCGTCCACACCACCACCACGGGTAACGGGGACATCGACACCGTCGCGCTCTCGACCACGGCCCGCCACGTCCGCCTCCAGCTGACGGCCCGGGGCACCGGCTGGGGCTACTCCCTCCACGAGTTCGGCGTCTACAGCTGACCACGCCGAACCCCACGAACGGGTGGCGGAGCCCGCCCCAACGGCTCCGCCACCCCGGCAGCACCGCACAGGACCAACCCGCCAGTCACGTGGCCTCCACGGTCACGCGAAACCACCCCCATGGGCAGGAGATCCCCATGAGAGCGAGTCCCAAGCGGCTCCCCGCACTCCTCCTCGGCACGGCCCTCGTCGCCGGCGTCCTCGGCATCGGCACCATGGCCTCCGCCGCGGGCACGGACAGCGGCACACCGCCCACCGTCGTCACGGCCGGCGCCCACAGCGGGCACACCATGGCCGTGTCCACCCAGGCCTCGGGCGACGACGCCGACGGAGACGGCTACATCCCGGCCGTCCCGCAGGTCACCGGCGTCACCCCGTCCACGGCCACCCCGCCCCCGGCCTACCATCACGAGTTCCAGGCAGGCTGCTCGGTCACCCACACCGCGCCGGACGACCCGATCGTCTACCCGGGCCAGTTCGGCAAGTCCCACGACCACACGTTCATGGGCAACACCTCCACGAACGCCGCCAGCACCACCGGCTCGCTCTACGGGGGCAGCACCACCTGCAAGGCGCCCGCGGACGCCTCCGCGTACTGGATGCCCTCGCTGTTCAAGGGCGACCAGAAGATCCTGCCCGTCGGCCCGCAGGTCATCTACTACAAGGCGGGCGTCACCGACTACCGCAGCGTGCGGCCCTTCCCCAAGGGTCTGCGGTTCGTCGTCGGCAACCCGATGCAGACCGCCGAGGAGTTCCGCGCCCACAAGGGGTTCGTCGAGGGCTGGGAATGCGGTGACAGCTTCTTCAACACCGACATCCCGGCGAACTGTCCGAGCCGGCCCGACGTCCAGCTCAACCTGCGCATGCAGGCCCCCAGCTGCTGGAACGGCCTGTACCTCGACACCCCCGACCACAAGAGCCACATGGCCTACCCGGTGGTCAAGCCCGGCACCAACGACAACATGTGCCCGGCCTCCCACCCGGTCGCCCTGCCGATGATCGAGTTCAAGATGGCGTGGCCGGTGAACGGCGACATGAGCCAGGTCCGCCTGGCCAGTGGCCGCGGCTACTCCTTCCACTACGACTTCTTCAACGCGTGGGAGGAGCGCACCCTCAAGGCCCTCGTCGACCACTGCATCGTCGGCGGCCTGCAGTGCGACACACGGGGCTTCGACCTGTACCGCCCCGAACGCGGCGTCGTGCTCGACGAGAACCACCGTCTGCCCTGATCCCACTCCCGCATCCGGCCCGGACGCCCCCGAGGGCGCCCGGGCCGCTTTCCCGTCCGCCCCTCGGCACCAGGAGGATCCCGTGACCGCCCCCGCCCCGTCCGCCACTGCCCACCACGACGCGCTCATCGACCTCCTCCCCCCGCACTTCCGCTTCGGCGCCGCCACCTCCGCCTTCCAGATCGAGGGGGCCGCCGCCGAGGACGGCCGCACGCCGTCCATCTGGGACACCTTCTGCAGTGTCCCCGGGGCCGTCGACAACGGCGACACCGGAGACGTGGCCTGCGACCACTACCACCGGATGCCGGAGGACGTGGCCCTGCTCGCCGCCCTCGGACTCGACACGTACCGCTTCTCCGTCTCCTGGTCCCGCGTCCAGCCGCACGGCCGGGGGCCGGCCAACCCGGCGGGGATCGGTTTCTACGACCGCCTCGTCGACGAGCTCCTCGCGCACGGCATCACCCCCTGGCTCACCCTGTACCACTGGGACCTGCCCCAGGAGCTCCAGGACGCCGGCGGCTGGCCCGCCCGCGACACCGCACACCGGTTCGCCGACTACGCGGAACTCGTCCACGAGCGCCTCGGCGACCGCGTCACCCACTGGACCACCCTCAACGAACCGTTCTGCTCGGCCGTCCTCGGCCATGTCGAAGGCATCCACGCGCCCGGAGGCCGCTCCTTCGCCGACGGGGTACGGGCCGTGCACCATCTGCACCTCGCGCACGGCCTCGCGGTCCAGCGGCTGCGCTCCGCCGCCCGCCGCCCGCTCGACCTGGCCGTCACCCACCTCCTCGGCACCAGCCGGCCCGCCACCGACTCCGCGGCCGACCGCGAGGCCGCGCGCCGGGCCGACGCCCTCGGCTTCCGCTTCTACCTCGACCCGATCCTGCGCGGCCGGTACCCGCGGGACCTCGTCGACGACCTGGCCGTGCGGGGCGTCGAGATCCCGGTCAGGGACGGCGACCTGGAGATCATCTCCAGCCCCGTCGACACCCTGGGCGTCAACTACTACCGCTCGATGCGCACCTCGGGAGTCGACGAGCACGGCGCCACCACCGACGCCCACGGCATCCCCGTCACCCGGAACCTGCCGCACGGCGGGCTGCCGGTCACCGGCCTCGGCTGGGAGGTGATGCCGCACGACCTCACCGAACTCCTGCTGCGCATCTCCCGTGACTACCCCGGGACGCCGATGGTGGTCACCGAGAACGGGGCCGCGTACGAGGACGTCCCCGACGCCCACGGCTTCGTCGAGGACTCCGACCGCACCGCCTACCTCGCGTCCCACCTCGCGGCCGTGGCGGAGGCCGGCACCCGGGGGGCCGACGTCCGCGGCTACTTCGCCTGGTCGTTCCTGGACAACTTCGAGTGGGCGTACGGCTACGACAAGCGCTTCGGGCTCGTCCGGGTCGACTACGCCACCCAGGCCCGTACGCCCAAGCGCAGCGCCCTGTGGCTCCGCGACACGGCCCACCGCGTCCGGGCCGGCGCGCACGAGTGACCCGCCCGGGGTGACGCGAGGAGGCCGGGCGTCACGGCTCCCGGTCCTGGGTCTGCTCCTCGCGGCCGATGCCCGGACGCTGACGCTTGGCCCGGTGGCCTCCGGCGCCCGCCCGGTCGGTGTCACCGGCCCGGTCGGTGTCACCGGCCCGCTCGATGTCCCTGCCGGCACGGCGCGTCACGGCCTCCTCGGCCTCCTCGCGCGCCTCCCTGTCACCGCTTTCACCCTCGGCGCCCGCCGGAGTGGTGGGGGCGGTGCGGCGGTGCCGCCGCTCGTCCTCGTTCCCTCGTCCCTTCACGGGGTCCTCCTTCCACCGCGCCCCGTGGGCGTCCTCATCGGTCCGGCCTCTCGTCCGGCGCGGTCCAGGAGTCCCGCCGCGCCTCGGCCGCCGGCGGCTGAGCGACACCGGCGGAGACCTTTCTGCGGGCCACCCGCCGGGTACCCCACCAGAAGGCGGCGATCAGCAGGACGGCGATACCCACCCCGATCAGGATCAGGAGCAGGGCAGGGGAACCGGAGGCGGCCGTCTCGGCGGCGGTCGCAGTCGAGAAAGGCATGGGCGCCCTTTCTGTCGAGAACGGAACAAACCGTCTGGGTTCCGCTGCTACCCCCCGGCTCCGCAATCATTCACACGGCTTCCCGAGGCGGCCCGGGCGGGAGCTCCGCCCCGCCGTCGAGGTGCGGGAAGCGGAACTCCGTGCGCCGGTGGGCGGTCGTGCCGGGGCGCAGTACCGGGCTGGGGTACTCCGGCCGGTTGGGTGCGTCCGGGTAGTGCTGGGTCTCCAGGCAGACCGCGCCGTGGCGTTCGTGGGCGCGTCCCGTCCCGTCGGTGAGGGATCCGTCCAGATGGTTGGCGGTGTACACCTGCACGCCCGGTGCCGTCGTCCACACCTCCATGACGCGGGTCTCCGAAGGGGCCGTCAGCCGGGCGGCGTACCGCAGCGGCCCCGGCTCCCGCCCCGGCAGCACCCAGCAGTGGTCGTACCCGCCGGCCCCGCGCACCTGTTCGTCGGCCGACCGGACGCACTCCCCGAGCAGCCGGGGGGTCCTCAGATCGAAGGGGGTGCCCGTCACGTCACGGAGGGGGCCGAGCGGAATGCCGTCGTCGTCGACCGGCAGATAGGCGGCGGAGTCGACCTCCAGCGTGTGGCCCAGGACGTCCCCCGCGCCCGCCAGATTGAAGTAGGCGTGGTTGGTGAGGCTGACCACGGTCGGGCGGTCGGTGGCCGCCCGGCAGTCGACGGACAGCGTGCCGGCCGCGTCGAGGGAGTACGTGACGGTGACGTCGAGAGCGCCGGGGAACCCCATCTCCCCGTCGGGACTGCGCAGCGACAGACGGAGCGCGGCCGTGTCGCCGTCCGTGAGGGGGTGGGCGTCCCACACCCGGGAGTCGAACCCCGCGGGCCCACCGTGCAGGGCGTGGCCGCGGTCGTTGCGTGGAACGTGGTGCGTGGTGCCGTCGAGTGTGAAGCGGCCGTGGGCGATGCGGTTGGCGTACCGGCCGATCAGCGCACCGAGGTACGGGCCCTTCTCGGCGTACTGGTCCACCGAGGTCAGCGAGAGGACCACGTTGTCCGTCCCGCCTTCGGTGTCGGGCACGCCGAGGGAGTGCAGGACACCCCCGTACGTGAGGATCTCGGCGTACACGCCGGAAGGGGATTCCAGCCGCCAGAGGCCGACCTCCTCTCCGCTCGGGGCGGTGCCGAACGGCCGGTGGCGGACGGTGGGTCGGAGCATGGCGAGTCCTCAGGGCGAGCGGATGGCCGGACGTGACGGGTGGGACCGTGCGTCACGAACGTGATGAGCGAACGGTGATCGACGAACGGTGACGAGCGCGCGGTGGCGCGTGCGTGAAGACATGTGCGGAAGACACGTGCGCACCGTGGCGGGCCGTGCGGGGCGGACGGTCAGCGGGCGGGTGCGGGCGGGGTGTCGCCGCCGGGGAGCGCGCCGGTGCGGCCGCCCCCGGTGGACTCCCGCACGACCAGCTCGTGGCCGGGGCTGATCCTGCGCGGTTCGGAGTCCGGCCCGCCGCTGAGCCGCTCGACGAGCCGGTCGACGGCGAGGCGGGCGATGGCGTGCTTGTCGGGGGCGACGGTGGTGAGGCTGATCGCACCGAAGCGACCCTCCTCGATGTCGTCGAAGCCGACCACGGCGATGTCGTCGGGGACCCGGAGGCCGCGCTCGGTCAGCGTCCGCATCGCACCGAGGGCGATGAGGTCGTTGTACGCGAAGACCGCGTCGGGCCGTTCCCCTCGGTCCAGGAGCGCCGACATGGCCGCCGCCCCGTCGGAGCGGCCGTAGCCGTCCGTGGCGACGACCAGCGACTCGGCCGGCTCCAGTCCCGAGGCGACGAGCTCCTCCCGCCAGCCGCGGAGCCGCAGGTGCGCGGGCTGCCGCTCACGGTCGGTACGGGAGCCGAGGAACGCGATGCGGCGGCGGCCCAGTCCCACGAGGTGACGCACCGCCTCGCGCGCCGCCGCCACGTTGTCGATGGCGATCTGGTCGTACGGCGCCTCGTACTCGCGCTCGCCGAGCAGCACCAGCGGCGAGGTCTCCTGCCGGGCGACCAGATCGGCCGTCTCCAGATGGATCGGGCTCAGGATCAGCCCGTCGATGACATGGGAGCGGAACTCCTGGCAGACCAGCAGCTCCCGCTCGCGCAGTCCCGCGGTGTGGTCGACGAGGACGGTGTAGTCGTGCTGGGCGGCGGCGTCGATGATGGCACCGGCCAGCTCCGCGAAGTACGGGTTGCCCAGCTCGGGTACGGCGAAGGCGATGATGCCGGTGCGTCCCTTGCGCAGATGCCGTGCGGTGAGGTTCGGCCGGTACCCGAGCTCGTCGATGGCCCGCTGCACCTTGGCGCGCATCTGCGGTGTGACGTGGGGGTAGTTGTTCACGACGTTGGACACGGTCTTGATCGACACGCCTGCCCGCTGCGCGACGTCCTTGAGGCTGACGCCCACGGCACTCCTCTGATTCGGCTCTGGGTCGGTTCTGGACCGGCTCTGGATGGACTCTGCTCGGACGGGCCGGGCATGATCCGTCCCTCGTCAGACGGTACTTCGGCTCCGCGACAGGTAGCGCTGCGCGACCACGACGAGGATGAGGAATCCGCCGCTGACCACCGACTGGTACGAGGAGTTCAGCGTGCCGATCTGGTTGATGAGGTTCTGGATGACGGCGAGCAGCAGGACCCCCCAGAGGGTGCCGCTCACCGAACCCGCGCCGCCGACCAGCAGGGTTCCGCCGATGACGACGGCGGCGATCGCGTCGAGCTCCATGCCGGCGCCGATGATCGTGACACCGGAGGAGAGACGGGCCGCATTGACGGCTCCCGCGAGTCCCGCGAGGACTCCGCTCAGCAGGTACACCGTCACCTTGGCGCGGGCCACGGGCAGGCCCATCAGCGTGGCGGCGTCGCCGCTGCCGCCGACGGCGAACAGCGTCTGGCCGAACGACGTGCGCTGCAGGACCAGCCCGCCGATGCCGAAGAGCGCGAGCGCGAGGAGGATCGGGTAGCCGAAGCCCCCGATGCTGCCCTGGCCGAGCTCCGCGAACGCCGAGCCCTTGGGGACGAGATACGTGGTGGCGCCCTCGTCGGTGAGGGCGAGCAGCAGTCCGCGCGCGCCGAGGAGGGAGGCGAGCGTGACGATGAAGGGTGCCATGCCGGCCCGGGCGATCAGGAGACCGTTGATCAGGCCGATCGCCCCGCACGCCAGGAGCGGTACGAGCAGCGCGGGCAGGATGCCCCACTGCGAGGCCCAGGCGGCGAGCACCCCGCCCAGCGCGAAGACCGAGCCGACGGACAGGTCGATGCCTCCGGTGATGATCACCAGGGTCATGCCGAGCGCGACGACGGCGAGGAACGACGCCTGTACCGTCACCCCCCGCGCGTTGTCCAGCGTGGCGAACGTGGGATAGACGAAGGAGGCGATCACGACGACGAGGAGCAGCACGGCGAGGACGCCCTGGCGCTGTACGAGCGCGGCGAGCCGTTCCCGGCCGGAGACGTCGGCCCGCCCGCGGTCTGCGGCGGCGCCGCTGCCGGTGGGCGCGGGGGGCGTGGTGCCTGTCCCCGGTGCGGCGAGCGAGGAGGTGGGGTTCATCGGGATCGGCGCTCCCGTGCGACGTAGACGGCGGCGATGATGATGGCCGCCTGGGCTATCTGGGCGGTGGAGTCGGGCAGGTCGTGCTTGACGAGCGTGGCGCGCAGCAGCTGCATCAGCAGCGCGCCCGCGACGGTGCCCAGCACCCGGATGGAGCCGCCGCTGAGCGGAGTTCCGCCGACGACCACCGCGGTGATCGCGGACAGCTCCATGAGGGTGCCCAGGGATGACGGGTCGCTCGCGGTGAGCCGAGCGGTGGCCAGGATTCCCGCGAGGGCGGCGAGCACCCCGCACAGGATGTAGACCCCGGTCAGCACCCGCTTGACGGGCAGTCCGGAGAGGGCGGCCGCGGACCGGTTGCCGCCGATCGCGACGACCTGGCGGCCGAAGGTGGTCCGGTGCACGAGGAAGGCCACGGCGAGCGCGAGCACGGCCGCGATCAGGACGACCAGCGGGATGCCCAGGAGGCTTCCGGTGCCGAGGGACAGGAGGTCGGGGTTGACGATCTGCTTGAGCTGACCGTCCGCCATCACGAGCGCGATGCCGCGTCCGCCGACGAACAGGGCGAGGGTGGCGACGATGGGCTGCAGTCCGACGACGGACACGAGGGCGCCGTTCACCGCCCCGACGACGGCGCCGGCGAGCAGCGCGATCAGCAGGGCGGGCACGAGGCCGTAGCCCAGGTAGAGCGGCAGGAGTGCCGCCGCCAGTGCCATGGCCGACCCCACGGAGAGGTCGACCCCTTCGGTCCCGATCACCAGGGCCATGCCGAGCGCCACGATGACGATCGGGGCGACCTGGATCAACTGGGTGCGGAGGTTCTCGACGGTGAGGAAGTGCTCGGTGAAGAGGGCGTTGAACAGCAGGAGCGCGGCCACCGCCGCGTACACGCCGTACTCCTGGAACCAGGCCGGGGCACTCCGTCGTAGGGAGCCGCCGACCGGCGGCGCGGCGGTCACCTGGGTGGTCATCGGGGGTCCTCCTCGGAGGCGGTCTTGGCGAGGGCGGGCTCGTCGGCGGCCGGGGAGTGGTCCGCGAGGACGGCGAGCAGCTCGCTCTCCGACACCTGGTCCCCGGTCAGTTCACCGGACGTGGCCCCGTTCCTCAGGACCACGATCCGGTCGGAGCCCTCGACCAGCTCCTCGATGTCGGACGAGATCAGGAGGACGGCGAGGCCCTCCTGGGCGAGCTCGTCGATGAGGGCCTGCACCTCCGCCTTGGCCCCGACGTCGATCCCCCGGGTGGGCTCGTCGAGCAGCAGCACCTTCGGTTCGAGGCACAGCCACCGGGCCAGGAGCACCTTCTGCTGGTTCCCGCCGGACAGTTCGCCGACCTTCTGCTCGGGGCTGGAGGCCTTGATCCGCAGCCGCTTCACGAAGATGTCGACGACCCGGTCCTGTTGCGCGCGGGAGACGATGCCCGCGCGTGACAGGCGGGGCAGCGCGGCGAGCACGATGTTCTCGCGGACCGAGAGGCCGGGCACGATGCCCTCGGCCTTACGGTCCTCCGGGAGCAGGCTGATCCCGGCTCGGATGGCGCCGGCCGAGGACATCCGGTCGAGCGGCGTGCCGTCGACGGCGATCCGCCCGGTGTCCAGCGGCAGGGCGCCGGCGAGCGCCTTGGCGGTCTCGCTGCGGCCGGAGCCCAGCAGACCGCCGAGGCCCAGCACCTCCCCCGGGTGGAGTTCCAGCGAGATGCCGTCCAGCTGGTGCTTCCTGACCATGCCGGTGGCCGTGAGGACGGGCTTGCGCGCGATGTCGTGCCCCTCGCCCGCGAAGCTCGTCGTTCCGTGCCGACGGACCTCGGACAGTTCCCGGCCCAGCATCATGGAGACCAGCTGCATCCGGTCGAGGGCGGCCAGGTCGCCGGTGTGGATGTGCCGTCCGTCGCGGAGCACCGTGACGCGGTCGCAGATGCGGTAGAGCTCGTCCATGCGGTGGCTCACGTAGACGACGGCGATGTTCTGCCGGCGCAGATCGCCGATCACCCGGAAGAGCGTCTCGACCTCGCGAGGCTCCAGGGAGGAGGTGGGCTCGTCCATGACGACCACATGGGCCCGGACCGACACCGCGCGGGCGAGCGCCACCATCTGCTGCGCGCCTATGCCCAGGGTGTGCAGCGGGCGGCGGGGGTCGACGCGCACACCGAACCCGTCGAGGAGGGCCGCGGCCTCGGCGTGCATCCGGGAGAAGTCGATCAGCCGGAGACGGGTCCGGGGCTCCCGGCCGAGGAAGATGTTGCGCGCCACGCTCATCAGCGGGACCAGGTTCACCTCCTGATAGATCGTGGAGATGCCGGCCTGCTGTGCCTCGAACGGGCGCGAGAAGTGGACGGGCCGGTCCGAGAGCAACAGCTCGCCGCTGTCCGGACGGTGCACGCCCGTGAGCACCTTGATGAGGGTGGACTTGCCCGCGCCGTTCTCACCGACGAGCGCATGGGTCTCGCCGGCGCGGAGCGTGAACGACACGTCGTCGAGGGCCACGACGCCGGGGAATCGTTTCCCGACGCCGCGCGCCTCCAGCACCGTCGGCGCGAGCGACGGCCCGGTGCCGTCGGTCGCGGACAGGGCCGCTTCGGGGGGTGCCATGAGCGTGGCCTTCCGGAGATGGTTCGTGTGAGTGAGTGAGTGACGGGTGTGCCGGTGGTGGCTGCGTGGGTGACGGATGCGTCGGTGGCGGGTGGACGTCCCTCCGGGAGGGGGCCGGTCGCCACGGGCGGGGAGGTGCCGTGGCGACCCGCCTGGCTCCCGGTGGGCGCGCTCGGCCGCCGGTCGCCGTTCCCGCGGGCGCGGCGACCGGCGGCGTCGGAGGCGCGGCGTCAGTACGCCCCGCCGAGGGACGCCTTGGCGTTGGCCGGGTCGTAGGCGCGGTCCGCGATGATGACGTCCTCGGGGATGCCCTCGCCCGCGTAGAACTTCTGGGCGGTGGCGAACGCAAGAGGCCCGAAGCGGGGGTTGGACTCGATGACGGCGTTGAGTTCGCCGTTGGCGAGGGCCTGGACGGCGTTGCGCGTGCCGTCGATGGAGACGACCTTGACGTCCTTGCCGGGGGCCTTGCCCGCGGCCTTGAGCGCGGTGACGGCGCCCAGGGCCATCTCGTCGTTCTCCGCGTAGACCGCCGTGATGTCGGGCTTGGACTGGATGAGCTGCTCCATGACCTGCTGGCCCTTGTCGCGGGCGAACTCGCCGGTCTGCTGGGCGACGATCTCGATCCCGGGCGCCTGCGCCGCGACCTGGTCGACGAAGCCCTTGGTGCGGTCGGTCGTCACGCTGTTGCCGGAGGAGCCGAGGAGGATGGCGACCTTGCCCTTGCCGCCCGTCGCCTTGATCATCGCGTCGGCGGCGCGCTTGCCCTGCTCGACGAAGTCCGAGCCGAGGAAGGCCAGATAGTCCTTGCAGGCCGTCGCGTTGACCTTGCGGTCGATCGTGAGGACCGGCACCTTCTTCGCGGCCGCCGCCTGGAGGGCCGGCTCCAGACCGTCGGAGTTGAGCGGCGCGACGATCAGGAACTGCGCGCCCTGGGCCAGCATGTCCTGAATGTCGCTGATCTGCTTGGAGAGCTGTGACTGGGCGTTGGTGGTGAGCAGCTTCTTCACACCGATCTTCGCGGCCTCGTCCTTGATCGACTGCGTCTCGGCGATGCGGAACGGATTGGCCTCCTTCTCCGACTGGGAGAAGCCGACGACCGTGTTCTTGAGGTCCAGCTTCGGCGCGCCGTACGAGGTCAGCGAGCAGCCGGTGCCGGTGGCCGCGGACGCCGTGGGGGTCTGGACGACCTGTGCGCCCTGGCTGCTGTCACCGCCGGCCTGGTCGGAGGTCTCGGACTTGGCGCAGCCGCTCAGCGCCAGCGTGGTGGTGGCGACCACGAGACAGGCGACGGAGAGCGCGCGGGATCTCTTCGGAAGGGTCATGTCAAGACACTCCTTGGCGGGGGACAGCACCGCCGAGTGGCGTGCGGTCGCGCGGGGATCGGGAAACGTTGTCAGCACGTCAGGAGGGCTGTGCCCACCTGGCCGACGCAAAGCCTGAACTGGGGAGACTCGACCTCGACGCGCTTCGTGCGACGGGGCGGCGTCTGCGGCTTTACAACGTTATAACCGCGTCGTGGAGCGCACGGCAAGGGTTCGGCACGACGTTTCCTGAACGCGCTCTCACGCGGCAACCGCGCGACGGCGTCCACGTGGTGACGAACGGTCGGCGGAAGGGCGCGAGGGGGGTGGACAGGCGCCGGACGGCGTGCTGTCATTCCGCTGCACGCCGATTTCCAACGTTGGAATGACGGTCGGCCCACCTGTCGGCCACTCCGTGCCCGCACCCAGTCGGGCTCGGCAGTCCGTGGGCCCGACGCCGCCCGAGCGACCGCCCGAGCGGCCGGGCGGGGGCCGCGCGACCGCCGTACGTCGGCCGTTCGGGCGTACTCCGGCCGCCGCGACGTACGCACGTCCGTACGTCACGCACCTCCTCACGTCACGCACCTCCTCACGTCACCACGTCACCCCGCCCATCCGCGACCCCGCACGGCGGTTCAGCCGTCATGCCCTCCCCGCACCGGCTCCGACTCCCCTCCGCCCCGAGGAAAGATTCGATGACACGACGACACCCCCGCCCCCGCACCAGAATGTGGGCCCTCCTGACAGCGGCGGCCCTGGTGCTGCCCACGAGCATCCTGCTCCCCACCGCCTCGGCCGCGGAACAGCCCCCAGGCACGAGCGCCGCAGGCGCCGCCGGCACCGAGAAGGCCTCCGCCGAGAACGCCGCCATCGAGGTGCACGGCCTCAAGGGCGAGTACTTCAGCATGTCCGCGCCCGGCGCGCGGGACTTCGCCACGCTCGGCGGCACGTCCCTCGACCCGCAGGTCAACTTCTCCGGGCTCACGGGCACCTTCCAGAACCTCACCGGCCGCACCGAGCACACCACGGCGCGCTGGACCGGCCGGATCGAGGCTCCGGCCACCGGCGACTACACGTTCTACGGAATCGGCGACAACGGCTTCCGTCTCTTCATCGACGGACAGCCGGTCATCGACCACTGGATCCCCGACTGGGACAAGGAACAGACCAGCGCCTCGATCCGGCTCACCGCCGGTGAGAAGCACGACTTCCGGCTGGAGATGTTCCAGGACGTCGGCGGCGCCAACATGTTCCTGCGCTGGTCGACACCGACGACGGCCAAGCAGCTCGTACCGGAGTCGGCGTTCACCCCGCCCGCCGATTTCGAGGTCTATCCCGTCGAACTCACGGTGGACGAGAGCGGCCGCCGGCTGCGCGCGCGGTTCGACGGCGACGTCTCCGATCTCGCCGCCGTGAAGGACCACCTCACGGTCGAGGCCGACACCACGCCCATGCCGATCCGTTCGGTCACGGTCGCTCCGGACGACCGTCACTCCGTCCTCGTCACCCTCTCCGAACCGGTCCAGAAGGGCCAGCAGGTCAGGGTCGACTACGACGGGAAGGGCGGTCTGAAGAACGGCGGGGAGACGGTTCCGCAGATCCTCCGCTCCGCGAGGAACACCTCGACCCACCGGCTCACCACCGAGTGGGGCGACCGGCTGGACGAGAAGAACCCGCTGCCCGAGTACCCGCGCCCGCAGCAGGTACGCGGCAAGTGGAAGAACCTCAACGGTCCCTGGCAGTTCGCCGGCGCCGACGCGGGCGAGCAGCCGGCCTTCGGCAAGGACCTCGACGAGAAGATCATCGTGCCGTTCCCGGTCGAGTCGCAGCTCTCCGGCGTCGAGCGGCACGAGGACCACATGTTCTACCGCAAGCTCGTGAACGTGCCGAAGGACTGGAAGATCGGCACCGGCGGCAAGGACAACCGCCTGAAGCTCAACTTCGGCGCCGTCGACTACCAGGCCCGTGTCTGGGTCAACGGCAGGCAGGTCGCCGAGCACACCGGCGGATACAACGCCTTCAGCGCCGATGTGACCGACGCGGTCGTGGGGACCGGACCGCAGGAGGTCGTCGTCGCGGTGACCGACACCGGTGGCCGCGACCAGCCCACCGGCAAGCAGTCCACCAACCCGGGCGGCATCTTCTACACCCAGTCGTCGGGCATCTGGCAGACCGTCTGGATGGAACCGGTCGCCCCCGTCTCCATCGACGACGTCGTCACCACCCCCGACATCGACACCAGCAGCCTGGCCGTGACCGTCGCGTCCGACGACGCCACGTCCGGAGCGCGCGTCGAGGCCGTCGCCAGGGACAGGCGCGGCAAGGTCGTCGGCCGGGTCAGCGGTCCGGCCAACACGCGGCTGCGCCTGCCCGTGGCGAACCAGCGGCTCTGGAGCCCGGACGACCCGTACCTCTACGACCTCGACGTGAAGCTCGTCCAGGGCCGGTCGACCGACACCGTCGAGAGCTACTTCGGCATGCGGAAGATAGCGATCGAGAAGGTCGGCGGCTTCCAGAAGCTGGTGCTCAACGGCAAGCCCGTCTACTCCCTCGCCACCCTCGACCAGGGGTTCTGGCCCGACGGCCTCTACACCCAGCCCAGTGACAAGGCCCTCTCCTTCGACCTCGAAGCGCACAAGAAGCTCGGCTTCAACGCCGTACGCAAGCACATCAAGGTGGAATCGCCGCGCTGGTTCTACCACGCGGACCGGCTCGGCCTGCTGGTCTGGCAGGACTTCGTATCGGGCGACCTCACCGACGAGACGGGCCGGAAGGCCTTCGTCGACCAGGGCCGCGAGATGATGCGCCAGCACCACAGCTCCCCCTCCGTCATCGGCTGGATCGTCTTCAACGAGGGCTGGGGCGAGTGGAACCGCGAGGAGACCGGACGGATCGCCGAATCCGTCAAGGCCGCCGACCCGTCCCGTGTCGTCAACGCCCACAGCGGTGTCAACTGCTGCAATTCCAAGGGGGATTCGGGTAAGGGCGACATCATCGACCATCACGACTACAACAACACCGACCCCGCCTTCCCCGACGCCCGGCGCGCGGCGATGGACGGTGAGCACGGCGGCTTCACCCTCCGGGCCCCCGGCCACATGTGGCCCGGCGCGCCGACCGTGATCTACAGCGGTGTCGCCGACAAGGAGGCGCTCACCCGCAAGTACGTCGAGAACACGGAGAAGTACTACCTGGAGGCTGCCGGGGCGGAGCTCTCCGGCTCGATCTACACCCAGATCTCCGACCTGGAGAACGAGCTCAACGGCCTGTACACGTACGACCGCAGGGAGATCAAGGTCGACCCGGTGCGCGTCCGTGAGATCAACCGGAAGGTCATCGCGGCCGGCGCCGCGGCGGGCGAGCGCGACCTGCTCAAGGGCGGCGGCTCCTGGGCCCTCGACGAGGGCACCGGGACGACGTCACGGGACGCGGGCCCGAACGCCGAGGACCTGAGGCTCTCCGAGGGCACCACCTGGGCCCCCGGAGTGAGCGGCAGCGCGCTGAAGTTCGACGGACAGGGCCAGTACGCCGAGACCGAAGGCCCCGTGATCGACACCACCACCAGCTACTCGGTGTCGGCCTGGGCGACGCTCGACTCCCTCCCCGGCAACTACGCGACCGTGGTCAGCCAGGACGGACGGCGCCAGGAGAACCCCTTCTACCTGCAGTACGGTCAGGGTGCCTTCGCCTTCAGCACGCCCGGCGGCAACCGCGCCCGCTATGTCACCACCCCCGAGACGGGCCGCTGGTACCACCTCGTCGGTGTCCGTGACGCCGCGAAGAACGAGATCCGGCTGTACGTCGACGGCGCCCTGGTCGCGACGGCCGCCTCGGGTCCCGCGGACGTCGGCACCGGGCCGCTGTCCGTGGGCCGGGCCAAGTGGGGCGGCGGGAACGTCGACTTCTGGAAGGGCTCGGTCGACCAGGTCCGCGCCTTCGACAAGGCACTCACCTCCGAGGAGGTGGCGGCCCTCCACGCGCAGCAGAAGCCGTAGCGGCGCGCCGAGCGTCCCTACCCGCGCACAGTGCCGCCCCGTGCGCCGGCCTCTCCGGCCGGCGTACGGGGCGGCGCCGCGTCCCCGTGTCCGCCCGACGGCGGCGACCGGGCGAGGGGGACGGCGGCCTGGTGAGGAGATCGCGTCAGGAACCGCCGGAACTCCTCTCCTCCTCACCCCAGCCCCGGAGTTCGCCCGAGCCGGCCACCGAGCCGGTGAGCCGGACCGCGCCGGACGCGTTCGTGCGGACGGCGAGAAGCGGTCCCCGTGCCGTGGCGGAGACGGCACCGCCGGCGGTGACCGAGGTCAGGGCACGGCTTCCGGCGGCGAGGTAGTAGCGGACTCCGGACGGAGCCGTCCAGTAGGTCCCCGCCAGCATGTGCTGGCCGAAGCGACTGCACGCCGCCGTGTCCGCGGGAGCCGGACCCGGCACCCGTACCGGCGTCGGCGGGCGGTCCCTGTCCGGCCCCTCCCATCCCACCGTGACGCGGCCGCGCCCGTCCCAGCCGTCCACGCGGGTGCACGTCCAGGTGGCGCGGCCGGCCCGCTCGGGCAGGTCCTGCCGGGCGAACTCCCAACGGTTCACGGCGCGTACGCCGGTTCCCCGCAGTCCCAACAGCCCGCAGGCCGACCGGGCCCAGGCGGCGAGGCCCGCCGCCGACGTCGCCTCCCGGGGCTGGCGCGCGGGAGCCCCGGTTCCCGGCGCCGGGGTCCACGTCAGGTGCGCGGGCGCGAGCTCCCCGAGGTCCGCCAGCAGGAAGGAATGGTCCTCGACGATCCTGCCGGACGAACGCACCTGCAGTGCGGACACCCGGCTGCAGTCGCCCGGACCCAGGGGTACGGGGTCGGTGACGCCGTCCTCGGACACGGGCAACCGCCGGGCGGGCACGTCAGGACGCAGGAGGTCGCGCACCGCGCTCTCGTCGATCCACGGGGCGAGCAGGAACCGCGCTCCGAGAGGTGTCCTGCTCACGGCCACGGCCGCGCCGGTGGTCACGTCCGCGTCATCGGCCCGGGCCAGTTCGACGACCGCGTCTCCCCCGCCGGTGAGCGGCTCGGCGTACCGGACGAGCCGCCCTCCGTCGTGCAGGAGGACGACGGAGGAGCGGTCGACCCGGCCGGCGAAGAGCAGCCGCACCGGCGTCGCCGGTGGGGTGGTCGGCGTGCCCGGCGTGGCGGTCATCCGCACGCCGGACCGGTCTCCGGCCCGGTCGCCGGATCTCGCGCCGGACCGGCCGTCCGCGCCCCGCGCCCAGGCGTCGAGAGCCCGGGACAGCAGGGCCGTATCGCCGGTCCGCGAGCCTCGGGCGGGCCACGCGGTGAGGTCGACCCGCGCGGTGTCGGCCCACCGTTCGCCGGGGGTACGGAGCAGGAGCCCGGCGTCGGCCGCCCCGGCGAGGACCGTGGCGGGAGGCACCCGCGCGGGCGCGGCCGACTCGGGGCTCCGGGCGAGGACGACGACGGCGGAGGCGGCGAACACCATGACGGCGGCGAGGGCGGTGAGCCTCGTCCGGTGTCGGCGGCGGAGCAGGTCCGTGGGCCTGGCCTGCACACTGCAGGGATCGAACTCGACGCCGCGCAGGAGCGATTCGGCAGGCGCGCCGACGGTGGCGCGGAGACGTTCGGCCGTCCGCAGGGCCTCGTCCGCCGAGGACACCCCGACAGCGGTGAGGAGGCGGGCGGCGGACTGCGCGGTGAGTCCTTCGAGGACGCGCAGGGCCAGGGCGGCCCGGACCTCCGGGTCCGCCGCGGCCAGCGCGGACTCCAGCGCGAGCTCGTCGTCGCCGCCGACCCGGGGGAAGAGGCGCAGTCCGAGGACGGCGGGAAGCGGATGCCGTCCGTGGAACCACCGGGGGTGGACGGCCGCCCGCAGCGCGGCCGCCACGACGCGTTCCCTCAGCCAGGCGAGGACCGGTCCCGCCTCACCGCGCTGAGCGGGCACGGTGCGGCCCGGGCGCGAAGGGGCCGCCCCCGCGAGGGACTTCTGCGCGAGCGCGTGCGCGACGAGCACGCGGCGGTGGCGGCCGAGGGCGGGCGGGAGGATCAGGTGGGCGATCCGGACGAGCCGTGGGTAGTGCTCGACGAGCGCCGCCTCGGCCTCGGTCCGCCCGGGACGAGGAAGCGGGGAAGGGGATATGGCGTTGCTGGGAAGAGTGTCGTGCGACTGCATGACTGTGCCAACGAGGCGGCGGCGGTGCGGTCACCTCGGACGGTTGCTCTGAGGGTCCCCCCAGGTACGCGCCGGACTCGCGTCGTTCGTGCGTCGTCCTGCGCGGGGCGGGCCGGACCCGACACGTCGTCACCACGAGGGCTCCCGTGCGGCGTCCGGGGTGCGCGGCCGCTCCGGCACCCGACCGGCCCCTGGTACCGTTCGGGCCGCGACCGGCTCGACGGCCCGGTCTCCGTCACGGGGCTCAGCCGCGCGGCTCGGCCCGGGGCAGCAGCGCCGCGGTCAGTTCGGCGGTGCGGCGGTGCCACCGGGCGGCGCCGCGGAGCATGGCGTGCCCTCCGGTGGGCATCGGGATGCCGACCGCCTCGGCGCCCGCCGTCCGGGCCCTGCGGACGAAGTCCCAGGACTCCTGGGCCGAGGTGATCCGGTCGGTCTCGTCGTGCAGCACATAGATCGCGCGTCCCGCGAGGTGCGCGACGGGCTCCCCCGGCGGGCACCACGGTGCCAGGGCCACCACACCCCGGACCAGGGGATCGCCGGCGGCGCTGAGCGCGGCGCGGCCGCCCATCGAGTGGCCGACGAGGACGACGGGGATCCGCCCGGCCCGCTCCCGCAGCCGCGCGAGCGCGGCCTCCGCGTCACGGGCCGCGTCGCGGCGGCCGCCGTTCCAGCCCCGGTGCCGGTAGCGCAGCTCGGCGACGAGCACGTCCCGGCCGGCGAGCGCACGCGTCACGGCCGTCGCGAACGGGCGCATCCGCAGGGCGGGCAGGTTGACCAGGGGCGGGACCCCGAGACCCTCGGAGCGGCCGCCGTGCAACAGGATCACGGCCGCCGCCGGGACGGCCGGGGCCCCGCGCACGACGAGTCGGCCCTCCACGCTGCCGCGCGCCGCCGGGGCGGCCTCGGATGTCATCGGGCTTGGCTCCGGTGCGCCGGCGGACGGGGCCGGCGCGGAGGGCGGGGCAGGAAGCCGCTCGTGCGGGCCGCGTAGGCCGCGTAACCGGGGCGGTGCGCCATATGGGCCTCCAGGAGTCGTTTGCCGCTCCCCCAGATGAGCAGGCCGCTCATCACCACGGGCGACACCAGGCAGAGGAGCGCGGACTGCCAGCTCGCGCAGGCGGTGAGGTAGAGCCCCCACCAGACCAGGAAGTCGCCGAAGTAGTTGGGGTGCCGCGTCCAGCTCCACAGCCCCCGGTCCATGATCCGCCCCCGGTTCGCGGGGTCGGACTTGAAGCGGGCGAGCTGGTGGTCCCCGACCGCCTCGAAGGCCAGGCCCGCCGCCCAGAGGACGAGGCCGAGGACGAGCAGGGGGTCGGGGCCCTCGGGCAGATAGGCCGCCGCCTGTACGGGGAGCGAGACGAGCCAGACGAGGGCGCCCTGGAGCAGGTAGACGGTGCGCAGGGCGTAGAGCGCCGGATGGCCGGAGCCCTTGGCGAGCATCTTCGCGTAGCGGGGGTCCTCGCCGTGGCCCCGGGCCCTGTGGGCGATGTGGAGGGCGAGTCGCAGCCCCCACACGCAGGTCGCGGCGGTCACCGCGAGCCTGCGGACGTCGTCCCCGTACCCGTCCGAGAGCACCCAGGTGACGACCGCGACTGCGGCGAACGCCACGCCCCAGGCGATGTCGACGATCCGGTGGAGGCCCTTCACCGAGCCGATCACGAAGGTCACCAGCATGACCGCGAGGGCCGTCGCGGCCGACCCGGCCAGGTTCATCGCCAGCGCCGACCAGTTCATCGGCCGGCTCCGGGGGAGGCATCCGCCTGGACCAGGCGGAGCTGACGCACGTCGAGGTAGTGCGCGCGGAAGCCGGCCTCGGAGTAGGCCAGATACAGCTCCCACATGCGGCGGAAGACCCGGTCGAAGCCGAGCTCCCCGACGGCCTCGGCCTCCCGGACGAAGGTCTCGCGCCAGAGCCGCAGCGTCTCGGCGTAGTGCTCCCCGTAGCCGTCGTCGTGGGTGATGCGCAGTCCCGCGTCGGCGCTCTCGCGGCCGAGGGCGTCCGGCGACGGGATGAGGCCGCCGGGGAACACGTACTTGCTGATCCAGGTGTGGGTGCGCGCGGTGTGGAGCATCCGCTCGTGCGGCATCGTGATGGTCTGGAGGGCGACGGCGCCGCCGGGCGCGAGGAGGCGGCGCAGGGCGGCGAAGTACGTGGGCCAGTACTCGGCGCCGACGGCCTCGATCATCTCGACGCTCACCACGGCGTCGTACCGGCCCTCGACCTGTCGGTAGTCGCGCAGTTCGACGCGCACCCGGTCCGCCATGCCCGCCTCGGCGATCCGCCGCATCGCGAGCGCGCGCTGTTCCTCGGAGAGCGTGACGGTCAGGACGTCGGCTCCCCGGGACGCGGCGCGCAGCGCGAGTTCGCCCCAGCCGGTGCCGATCTCCAGGAGCCGGGTGCCCGGGCCGACACCGGCGAGATCGAGGAGGCGGTCGATCTTGCGGTGCTGGGCCGCGGTGAACGCGTCCGGCGTGGCGGGGAGGGTCTCGAACACGGCCGAGGAGTAGGACATGCTCGGGTCGAGGAAGCGGGCGAACAGGTCGTTGGACAGGTCGTAGTGCCGCTGGATGTTGTCGCGGGCGCCTTCGAGCGTGTTGCGGTCCCGGGTCGGGCGGCGGCGCACCCAGGCCCCCCGGAGGCGGCGCAACGGGGCGGGTACGAGGTCGTCCACGTGAGCGGCGAGGACGGTGAGGAGGCCCACGAGGTCGTCGCTGTCCCACTCGCCGGCCATGTAGGACTCGCCGAAGCCGATCAGCCCGTCGGCGCCGATCCGCCGGTGGAAGGCGGCGGGGTCGTGCAGCGTCAGGGTGGGCGGGCCGGTCCGACCGGTGGGGTGGGGGGCGCTGCCGGGCGGGGCGGTCTCACCGGTGGTGGGGCGGGGGACTATGCCGAGCGGGGCGTCGGGGCCCAGGCGGAGTGGCAGCCGGGCGAAGGCGCGGGCGAGGACGCGCCGGGCGATCGCCGTGCGCAGGGCCGAGGCGCGCGGGAGGCGGGCGACATCGGGCCAGCGCTCGGGATCGACGAACGGACGGCCGGGGGCCGCGGCGCGGGGGGCGGCCTGCGGGTCGGTGACGGTCACAGCATGCCTTCTCGGGTGGGCGGGACGGGACGGGGACGGATGGGAAGTCCCTTGAGGTACAGACGGATTCCGTGCCACCGGATCCCGGCGCTGACGGCGGCGGTGGACCATGGGTGGCGGAGCGCCGAGACGAGCAGGCCGCGTGCGTCCGCCGGCCGGCGGCGGCCGCGGACAGTGGCGGTCAGGGGCCTGCTCCCGTCGCCGTGCCGCAGTTGGACGGTCAGGTCGAGGTGCTCGCCGGGCAGCGGCAGCCGCATCCGGTAGGAGCCTTCGACGTCGAAGAACGGGGAGACGTAGAAGTCCTTGGCGACGTCCGCGCGTCCGGCGGCGTCGGGACGCAGGAGGTAGCAGTGCCGCCCGCCGTAGGTGTTGTGGACCTCGGCGACGACACAGACGAGGGCGCCGGCGCGGTCGTGGCACCAGTACAGGGTGAGCGGGTTGAAGACATGGCCGAATACGCGCGCGTGGGCGAGCATCACCACCCGTCCGTCGGCGTCGCGTACGCCCTGGGACGAGAGGTAGGCGTCGAGACCCGCACGAAGGGTGGGTGCTCGGCCGCCGAAGTGGTCGCGGGCGTCGAAGCGGGCGAGCGGCCGCAGCGGGCGGGGCAGCCGGGGGAGGTCGTCGAGGTCGACGAGCCACAGGTACGTGCGCTGCCGCACCGCGTGGTGCACCGGCTGGACGCGGGTGTGGGCGACCTCGCAGGGGTAGAGCGCGGGCACCGTGGGCGTCCCGGGCGCGACGGTCGGCGCAGCTGCGGCGGGTGAGGTTCCTGCGGCGGTGGGGGCGCGGTCGGTGCTCACCAGGTCACCCCCAGGGCGCGGGCCGCCTCGACGCCGGAACGGCAGCCGTCCTCGTGGAACCCCCAGCCGTGGTACGCACCGGCGAAGGCGGTCACGGACGTCGCGAGAGCGGGCAGTTCGCGCTGGGCGGCGACGGAGCCGGGCGTGTAGACCGGGTGCTCGTACACCATGCGGGCGAGCACCGTGCTCTCGTCGACGCGGCCGTCCCCGTTGAGGGTCACGATGTGCGGCTCGTCCACCGGAAGGCGCTGGAGCCGGTTCATGTCGTAACTGACCTTGACGGCCTCGGGGCGCGCGTCGCAGGTGGGGAGCCAGTAGTTCCACGAGGCACGGGCGTGCGGAGCGGGCGGCAGGACGGTGGTGTCCCGGTGCAGCACGGTGGGGTTGCGGGAGTAGGTGAACGCGCCGAGGACCCGGCGCTCGTCGGGCGTGGCGTCGGCGAGCATCCGCAGGGCCTGGTCGGGGTGGACGGCTATGACGACGGCCGCGTGGACCTCGGACTCGCCGTCGTCGGTGGTCACGCGGACCTGGTCGGTGCCCCGTTCGATCGCGCGGACCGGGGTGGTGGTGCGGACGGCGGCGAGTCCCTTGGCCACCTTCTCGACGTACGCGGCGGAACCTCCCGTGACGGTCCGCCACTGCGGCGATCCGGTGGTGGAGAGGAGCCCGTGGTGGTCGAGGAAACGGAAGAGGTAGGCCGCCGGGTACAGAAGCGCGGTGTCCGGGGCGCAGGACCAGACGGCGGCCACCAGGGGGATGGCGAAGTGGCCGACGAAGTACGGCGAGAACCCGCCGCTCGCCAGGAACGTCCCGAAGGTCTGACTGTCGTCCCCCGCGGCGAGGAGTCGCCGGGCCGCGCGGTGGAAGCGCGGCACGTCGGCGAGCATCCGCAGGTGACGGCCCCTGCGCAGGTTGCCGCCGCCGAGCAGACCGCGCGGGCCGCGGGCGCCCGCGTAGGCCAGGCCGCAGCCGTCGCACCGCACGGACATGCTCATCTCGGCGTCCTGGGTGACGACACCCAGCTCGTGGAAGAGGCGCAGCAGGTTCGGGTAGGTGCGCTCGTTGTGGACGATGAATCCGGTGTCCACGCGTACGGTTCCGCCGCCGCGGGTCGGCACCTCGTGGGTGTGGGCGTGGCCTCCGAGCCGGGCGTCCGCCTCGTACAGCACGACGTCGTGGCTCCGCGAGAGCACGTGCGCGGCTGTCAGGCCGGCCACTCCCGCCCCGACGACCGCGACAGTCCGCCGGTTCATCTGTTCCCCCTCGTGTCGCGGGGCGTCCGCGCACCGATCGCGTGGAGCGTCCCCGTAGGTGGTTCGGTGCGGTGGGCCGTCCGGATGGGTGCGGGTTTCGCGCCCCGGGGCGGGCACCGCGGTCCGCCGGTCCGTGAGAGGGGTGATTCCTCGCCGGTCGCGAGGAGCCCCGGGCGGTGGACGGTGAACGCTGTGTCCATGACGCCTCCTCCCCGTGCCGGTGCGCGGCGGATGCTTGCGCCCCCTCAGGCTCCGGCGCGCGGTGCCGCCGCCTCAAGGCGCAGCGTTTGTGCGTCGTTCGCGCAGGCGACGGGGCTCCGGCCGAGGAAACGGCGGAGGTACGGACCGGCGGGGCGGGGTGCGGCGGTGCCTGCGGGGCCTCCGGGCATGCGAAGAGGCCCCGTCTCCGGTGGGAGGCGGGGCCCTGCGGTTCTGCGTGGTGCGGCGGGTGACTCTTAGTACCAGCCGTTGGCCTGCCAGTGCGACCAGGCGGCGTTCGGGGAGCCGTAGCGCTCGTTCATGTAGTCGAGGCCCCACTTGATCTGCGTGGCGGGGTTCGTCTTCCAGTCCGAGCCGGCGGAGGACATCTTCGAGGCCGGGAGGGCCTGGACCAGTCCGTAGGCGCCGCTGGAGGAGTTGGTCGCGGCGGGGTTCCAGCCGGACTCGTGCTCGACGATCTTGCTGAACGAGGCGTACTGGGAGGCCGGGACGATCTGCTTGGCAAGGTCCTGCGGGCTCGCGGCCGAGGCCGCCGACGTCGTGCCGAGCACCGCGCCCGAGGCGCCCAGCAGCACGGCTGCCGAGACGGCGAAGGTCTTCTTGCGGGACGAGACACGAGTGGAGAGCGAGCGGAACACGAAGCGACCTAACGTCGGGGACAAGGGGCGCGCCGGGCGTTCCCGGCAAGCCGGAACCAGAGCCCGGGAGGTCCGGATCCGGAGGGATCGGCCTGCCGGCCTGGGCTGCGCTGAGCGCTGCCTGCCTGGCGACGTCCACCAGAGAAGCAGCCGTGGGACCCCGGCGCAATGACCCCCGGTACGAGGACGTTTCGGACCCGCGCCGAAAGCCCCGCCCCACCGGAATGTGAGTTTTGCCAGGTCACACCCCGGTCTGCGGTGATTCAGACAGGTCCCTACCTTCTCCTATTCCACGTCGTAGGTGACCTAGGTCCTGTGGGGCGCCTCACTCCGCGGGCCCCCCGGAAGGGGGCCGAATGTGACCTGGGCCTCTCCCGGCAGCCGCGCCGGTCGGCACACGACACGGCCGGGGCACCCACGCTTCACGGCCGGGGCTCGCACGACACGGCCGGGGCACCCGCGCGCGGGTGCCCCGGCCTTCCCGCTGCCGTGCGGTCAGCGGCGGACCTGGTAGGCCCGTGTGACCGTCTGGTCGACCGAGTTGCCGTCGGCGTCGGTGGCGGTGACCCGCAGCGAGACGAAGCCCGCGGCCGCCGGGTTGTCGATGGCGCCGTTCAGCCGGCCGTCCAGGCGCACCTCCCGCCAGGAGGCACCGTCGTCGTACGAGGCCCACAGCCTGACCCCGGTGACGGCCGGGCCGACGAGGCCCTTGGGGTGTCGTACGCCGAGGCCGACCGTCGTGCGGGACCTGGTCCGGGCGCTGTTCGCCAGGTCGGTCCCGAGACGGTAGTCGACCGACAGGACGGGCAGCAGCGTCCGCCCCTCACCCTGCGCGGAGTGGAAGCGCCAGTCCGTGCGCACCTTGGTGGAGGTGGTCCAGCCGGCCTCCTCCCGCTGTACGTCGGTGACCACGCGGTACCCGGCTCGTTCCGGGACCACGGGGAAGGCGACGGCGGCGGAGGGCGCGGTGCCGAGCAGCGTGCCGTCCCGGTAGACCGTGGTCAGCTCCTTGTCGGTGCCGTTGCCCATGACGGTCCACTGCCCGGAGCCGCTGTCGAGCAGCCCCGCCGCCATGATCCCGGCGACCGCGCCGTCGCGGACCGCGGCGCCGTCGAGGGCGATCGGAAGCGCGGTGCGGACGACGGCCTTGTTCCAGTCGCGGCGGACCTGCTGGCCGGGGGTGAACGTCGTGGCGGCCGTCAGCTGCCAGGTGCCGCCCGCCTTCCAGACGGGGCCGAGCTTCATGGCCTCGTAGGTACGCAGGCCCGTGGACACGTATTCGGTCAGGGTGCGCTGGAGCGTCGTCCGCCCGAAGGCGAAGTTCGCGACGGGCTGCATCGGCGCGTGCATCAGCCTGCCGTATCCGGCCTCGGCTCCGGCGGTCGTGCCGTGGAACCGGGAGTCGACCGTGGCCAGCTCACCGGCACGGACGCGGTAGCGCTGGTCCGCGGGAATGCCGCCGGCTCGGTACTTGAGCAGTTCGTAGGAGTACGGGCTGACAGCCGTGCCGGAGAAGGTGATCCGGGCGCCGGTCAGGGCCAGCAGCCGCTCGCCCTCGGTGCCGGAGACCGTCATCGCGGGGATCCGGGTCTCCTTCGGGCTCCAGTTGCCCGCCAGCCAGCTGCCAGGAGTGTCGTTGTACACGAGCACGGCCAGAGCTCCGGCGTCGGCCGCCGCGTCGACCTGCGCGTACGTGGTGGTGGCGGAGTCCCGCTTCACCAGCGCGAGCCTGCCCCGGACGTCCTCGCCCGGCCTGGCCACCCGGAGGGTGCGGCTGCCGTCGAAGCGCGCGGAGCCGGTCCAGCCCTGGAAGTAGGAGACGTCGACGGCACGGCCGCCGTGTCCGGCGAGCCGGGCCGAGAGCGCGGGGGCGCTCAGGGACCAGCCGACGCGCGACTCGAAGAGGCCGGCGTCGGTCGTCGCCGACGGCACCGAGTAGACGGCGGTCTCCCCGCCGATCCAGGTCTCACGGTCCTGGACGAGGGGCTGCGAGGAGGAGCGGGAGGAGATGCCGACCCGGAGGCGGTTGGTCTCCGACGGGCGGGGCGTGGCCATCGTGACGCGGCCCGCCTTGGAGCCGTCGAAGGTGAGGGTCCGGTCGGAGTCGACGAGCGTGCCGGGCTGGGCGCCGTAGGTGTACTCGTGGAGCACGCTCCAGTCCGGGCTGTAGTGGAAGATCTCCGCGATGAAGGAGTGCTCGCCGCGCGGCACCCGCACCACGACGGTCCCGTCCGCGCCGACCGGGTAGGTCTCCGGGAGCACCGCCCTGTCCAGGGAGGTGTCGGTGATCGCGGCGATGCCCTCGGTCGGCTTGCCGTCGCGGTCGAGGACCTTCAGCGTGACGTCGAAGCGCTGGACGTCCCGGCCGAAGCCGACCGCGGTCGTCACCGTCGTGCCGTCGGTGGCACGCGCGGTGACGTGCGCGCCGTGCGAGCCGGTGGTGACCTTGCCGCTGTCGAGGGTGACGGCGACCTCGGAGGTGCCGTGCGCGGGGACGGTCACCGAGTCGGCGCCGAGGGCGAGCGTGCCGGCCGGAAGGGTCTCCCCCGCGTCGGCCAGCGAGAGCGCCAGCGTGACCGGGGCGTCGCCGTCGTTGACGTACGCGATCGTCTTCTCGACCGAGGCCGTGTCGTCCCAGCCGCGCAGGCCGAAGTCGACCGTGCCGGTGGACGACACCGGCTGGCGGACCGCGCGCGCCACGTCGAGGCGACCGGCGCCCTGCGCGTACACGGAGGTGTCGGCGGTGGTCTTCGCGGTGCTGATGAGCCCGCTCTTCAGTCGCGCGGGCGACCAGTCGGGGTGGCGCTGGGCGAGGATCGCCGCCGCGCCCGCCACGTGCGGTGTCGCCATGGAGGTGCCGCTCGCGGTGGTGTAGAGGTCGCCGACCGGCGAGCCCATCGTGGTGCCCGCCGCGCGGGCCGCGACGATCCGGACGCCGGGCGCCGTGATCTCCGGCTTGAGGCCGCCGTCGCCGCGCGGGCCCCGGCTGGAGAAGTTCGCGACGGCGTCGCCGGAGTCCACGGCGCCGACCGTGAGGGCAGCGGCGGCGGCACCGGGCGAGCCGACGGTCCTCGCACCGGGCCCGCTGTTGCCCGCGGCGATGGTGAAGAGGACGCCCGTACGCGCGGTGAGTTCGTTGACCGCGAGGGACATGGGGTCGGTGCCGTCGGCGCCCTCCTGGCCGCCCAGGCTCATGGAGACGACCTTCGCGCCGGAGTGCGCGGCCCAGTCCATCCCCTCGATGATGCCGGACTCCGAACCGGAGCCGCCGTCGTCGAGGACCTTGCCCACGATCAGCTCGGCGCCGGGCGCCACTCCGCGGTACCGGCCGTCGGAGCCCGCGCCGCTGCCGAGGATCGTGGAGGCGACGTGGGTGCCGTGGCCGTGGCCGTCACGCGCGGTCTCGCCCGGGACGAAGCTGCGGCTCTCGACGATGCGGTCGGCGAGGTCGGGGTGGGTGGCGTCGACGCCGGTGTCGAGCACGGCGACCTTGACGCCGGTGCCGTCGTATCCGGCGGCCCAGGCCTCGGGCGCGCCGATCTGCGGAACGCTCTGCTCCAGGAGCGCGTCGACCTTGCCGTCCAGCCAGAGGCGCTGGACGCCGCCCGACAGCCGAGCCCTGGGGGTTCCGGCGCGGGCGCTGTCGTCGTCGACGGACTCCCAGAAGGTGTCGCCCTCGGCCTTGTCGGCGGTGACGGCCGCGCCGCGCACGCCGGGGAGCTTGCGGGTGAGCCGGGTCCCGCCGGGCGCCGGGGTGCCGGCGGAGTCGTAGCGCACGATCAGCGGGGTGGACGCGCGGTGGGCGTCGTCGAAGCCCTGGGCGACGAGCTGGGTGACGTTGAACAGTCGCTTGTCGACCTGGCCGTTGTGGACCAGCGCCTCGACCTCCCGGGGGATGACGTACACGTCGGTGCCGACGGTGTACGTCCGCAGTCCGGCGGCGCTGCCCCCGTACGGGGTGACGTTGACGGCGACGGTCCTGCCCGCCCGGGTGGCCACCGTCACCTTGTCACCGGTCACCAGGGTGACCGTCGTGGTGCGGACGGCGTCCCGGGGCGCGGCTGTCACCGCGTCCTCGCCGGTCGGGGGAGGAGGGGTGGCGCCGTATGCCATGCCTCCCGCGGTCATGGTGGCTGCCAGGGCGAAGCCGAGCAGTGCGGTTCTCCGTCTGCTGCGCATGCTGAGGGCACTCCTTCCGCCGGCGGAGGGGGATCCGTGTCCGGCGGAACCAAGAGTCAACAGGAACGATCATCTTCGCTACGGTCCGCGGCTGGCGAAGAGGCGACATGTCCGCTCGCCGCCAATGTGCCTGCGGCACAGGCCATTTGAGTGCCCGCGTGGTAATGCGGGCCCTCGTTTCCGACGGTCCTGTTGTGATTTGATCACTCCGGGTACGGGGGTGATCACATCAGCCGGGGTGGGGAAAGGCGTCATGGGCGAAGGACACATGCTGGAGGCAGCAGGGGTCGGCGCCGCGGAGGAGCGGGTGTACCGCCTCCTCCTCGGCGTGCGGGAGGCCGACACCGCGGAGATCGCGGCGCAGTTGGGCTTCGACGAGCCACGGGTCGAGTGGCTGCTGGCGTCCCTCCACGACAAGGGCCTGGTGGGCCGGGCCGCCGAGCCGCCCGGGGGCGGCCCCGAGCGGTACGTGCCGATGGCGCCCGACGCCGCGCTGCGCCCCCTGCTGCTGCGCGGGCACGAAGCGCTCGAATCGGCACGCCGGGGGGTGGAACAGCTCGCCGAGGAGTACCGGGCCGGCGGGCGGCGGCACGACGCCGGGCAACTCGTCGAGGTGATCACCGGGGCGAGCGTGATCCGGCAGCGGCTGCGGCACATGGCGTACGGGGCCGAGGAGATGCGCTGGCTCTGCAAGGCCCGCCCCGTCGCCCTGGCGGCGGCGGAGAACGACGAGGAGTGGGAGCTGCTCGCCCGGGGCGTGCGCTACAAGACGATCTACGAGCGTGAACTGCTCGAAGGACCCGGAATGGTTGACAACGTTGCCCGGAGCATCCGCGCCGGCGAGCAGGCCCGGGCCGTCGGAACGCTGCCGGTGCGGCTGGTGATCGCGGACAGCTCGACGGCCATCTGCCCCCTGGTGTACGAGAGCGGGGAAGGCCTCGACGGCGTGGAGCGGGCGGCGCGCACCGCCGACCGGGCGGGTGCGCCGACGGCCGCGGTGATCCACAGCAGCAGCCTGCTCGACGCGCTCATCGCCCTGTTCGAGAGCCAGTGGGCGGCGGCGACCCCGCTGCACGTCACGGACTCCGGCGAACTGGCCGACTTCGACGGCGGCCCGAACCATGCGGTGCACCTCGCCGACGACGAGCGGTATCTGCTCTCCCTGATCGTCGCCGGGGTCGCGGACAAGGCCATCGCCTCCCAGCTGTGGGTCAGCCAGCGCACGGTGCAGCGCCGGATCCAGGCCTTGATGCAGCGCGCCGGGGCGCTCACCAGGACGCAGTTGGTGTGGCAGGTGGCGCAGCGGGGATGGCTGACGAACAGCTGACCGGTCTCACCTGCCGAGGACGCCCGGAAGGCCGGGTGCTCTCCTGGTCGCCCGCCTCGCCGCAGCGCGGTACACCGACCGCTTGCCGTCGCGGGTGGGGCCGACGGGGAGACCGGGCACGACATACTTACCGGCCGGTAAGGTATGCGCTACCCTCCCTCACGCCGTCACCGCCCCTCCGCCCGAAGGAATCCGATGTCCCGGTCCGCCCGCTCCGCCTTCCTGCTCGCCGGCCTGCTCGCCTCCGCGGGCGTCGCCCACTTCGTCTCCCCCAAGCAGTTCGACGCCACTGTGCCGAAGTCCCTCCCGGGCAGCCCCCGGGCCTGGACCCAGGCCAGCGGAGTCGCGGAACTCGCCCTCGCCGCCGGGCTCGTCGTCCCGGCGACCCGCAAGGCCAGCGCCCGCGCCTCGGCCCTGTTCTTCGCCGGCGTCTTCCCCGCCAACGTCAAGATGGCCTACGACTGGCGAGACCGCTCACCGAAGGCCCGGGCGATCGCCTACGGCCGGCTCCCCCTCCAGATCCCCCTGATCCTGTGGGCCCGCGGCATCGGCCGCGCCGACTCCTGACGTCACAGGGCCCGGGCCGCCGCGCCCGCCCCACTGGGGGCGGGCGGGAGCACCCGGCCCCGATCGGCCCGCCGGCCGCCGCACGCCGGGCGACACGCCCGTCAGCGCCTCGACGACGGGCGTGAACGGGGCAGCGCGCGCAGGACGTCGTCGAGCCGGCTGGAAGGACACCCTCCTGCTGCCCCGGGCACCTCGATGCGGCTCATCATGCGCTTCGCCGACCACGCGGATCCGGCCGGCCCGTACATGTACCACTGCTACATGCGGTACCACGAAGACCAGGGAATGATGGGTCAGTTCATGGTCCTGGGCCGGGGCCGATGCCCCCGCCCGCTCGGCGCCCCTCACGCCGGCCGTCACTGAGAGGCCGGACATCCTGGCGTCGGACGTACCGAGAGGGCATCGGACGTACCGAGAGGGCGTCAGCCCTCGTCGAAGCCGCGGAAGGTCCCTGACGCGTCAGTGGCGTCGGCGAACTCCGCGAAGTCCAGGTTGGCGATGCCGAGGTTGGTCGAGACGTCGGGGAACCACCGCGCGGGCACCCTGAACGTCCGCCCGGGCTCGTCCGCGAGGTCCACGGCCAGGAGCGGGCGGCCCGGATCCTTCATCGTGGCCGCGTCCGCCAGGAACACGTAGACGATCTGGTCGTCCACGTCGGCGGCGGCCTCCTCGTCCACCAAGGCCTGGACCCCCACGTCGGTGAAGCGAGGCTCGCTGACATACGTGGCGTGGGGGTACTCGCCGGCCGCGTCGAGTGCGGCCCGTACCGCGTCCCAGGCTCCCTCGGAGCCGAAGTCGGTACGCAGGACCAGCGAGGTCAGGTCATCAGGCTGCGGCAGAGGCATCCGGTGATCCTCTCACCTCGCGCTGACACCGACGACAAGCAGCCGCCCACGCCACAGGGCCGCGAGGCCCTCCCCCCTCGCGCGTCCGCCGTGGGGTCGCCGCCGGTCCTTCGGATCACCAGTCCCGCGTGGCGATCAGTTCCTCCGCGTCGGCGTCCGCGAAGCCGTAGGCCGACGCGACGCGCCAGAAGTCCTCGGCTATCGCCTCCCGCGCGACCGTCTCGATCTCGCTGCCCGCCGGCGCGCACGAGGCCGGGAGGTTCTCCGTCACAGGCCCCGTGGACCGTCGCGTCGGCGTTTCGGCCACCGCCGCGTCGGCGGCCGACCCAGCCCCGACAAGGGTCGGTGTATCCGGAACGAACGAACTTTCGCCTGGAGTCAGGGATCGGAGCACGTCCAAAAGTCATGTGTTCGAAAGGACGGGGAGCGTCGTTGAGCCTGGCAACCACTCGCCGCACCCCTTCCCAGAGGCTGACATGTATCCCCTGTATCCCCTGCCGCATCCCCGGACCTCCCTTCCTCCCGCCGCCGAGCCCGCTCCGGTCCGGCTCTCGACCGCGCCGGTACGGCCCCGGCCTACCGTCGGCGTCTCCTGTGCGGCACGACCCGATACGAGGTGGTGGGGATGACGGACGACATGACCACCGCCCCGTCCTCGGTGGACGGGCCCTCGCCCTCGGAACAGCTGCTGTTCGGCGGCGAGCTGACCTACGACTACGGCTGGGGCAGCCACGACGGGGCCTGGCTGAAGCTCGGACTGCGGCAGATGGGCGGCGCGCTGCCGCGACAGGTCGCGGTCGCGATCCGGCTGGCGCGCGAGGCCGACCAGCGGGCGTTCGTCACGGTCGCCGTCTGCGAGATCGCCCGCGGCATCGCTCAGGCAGTCTCCCTGATCGCGGTCAACTCCCTCCTCGTCGAGCTGCTCGCGTCCGGCGACATCACCGGAAGGCTCCGTGCCGCGCTGCCCTCGCTCGCCCTCGTCGCCGTGTTGGCGGTGGTCGGATCGGCGTGCAAGTCGGCCTCGGCCGCCGCGACCGGGATCCTCGAGCCGAAGGCCCAACGGGTGGCGACCGAGCGCTATCTCGGGCTGGTGGCCAGAGTGGAGCTGGAGGCGATCGAGGACGACGCCTTCCACAAGCTGATGGACTCCGCGCAGTGGGGCGCCGACTCGGCCAGGCGGATGGTCGGCTACTGCACCGCGGTGGTCACCTCGGCCATCTCCCTGATCGCCGCCGCCGGTGTCCTCGCGGTGCTGCACTGGACGCTCCTGCCGCTGCTGGCGTTCATGGCGCTCCCCAGCGCCTGGGGTTCCCTCACCATGGCCAGGCACCGGTACGTCAGCTGGCACCGCTTCGTCCAGCACGTCCGGGCCGCCAAGCTGATCAGCCAGCTCCTGATCAACCCGCAGGCGGCGGCCGAGATCCGCGTCCACGACGTGGCTCCCTTCCTCCTCACCCACTTCCGGGAGATGGCGCGGACGAGCGAGCGTGAGCAGACCCGGCTCGCGTGGACCGGCGCCCGCACCCATGTGCTGGCGGACTCGGCCCGCGGGCTCGCGACCGTCGCCACCTACGGGGTCCTCGGACTGCTGCTGTGGAACGGCCGGATGGACCTCGCCGTGGCCGGCACGGCGGTACTCGCCATCCGCTCCGGCTCGGCCAGCATCACCGACCTCGTCCTGCGCGTCACGGACGTACAGGAGGAGGCGCTGTTCGTCGCCGATCTGGAGACCCTGTGCACGGAGGCCGTCCGGCGCGCCATCCCCACGGGCGGGCGCGACCTGCCCGAGGAGGTGGACGAGATCCGCTTCGAACAGGTCACCTTCACCTACCCCGGCAAGGACAGGCCCTCCCTGTCCGAGGTCGATCTGGTCATCCCCCGCGGCAGGACCGTCGCCCTCGTCGGGAGCAACGGCGCCGGCAAGTCGACACTGATCAGCCTGCTCAGCGGCGCCCGTCTCCCCGACAGCGGAAGGGTCCTCTGGGGCGGGGTGAGCACCGCTGAGGCGGACCGGGCGCAGGTCTTCGCGCGGGTGGCGATGGTCGCCCAGGACTTCTTCCGGTGGCCGTTCACCGCCCGTGTCAACATCGGCATCGGGCGTACGTCCGGTGCGATGACCGACGCGGCCGTCGAGCCGGCCGCCGCGTACTCGGGGGCCGACGACGTCGTCGCGGGACTGCCTCGTCGCTGGGACTCCCTCCTCACCCGCGGCTACAAGGGCGGGCAGGAGATCTCCGGCGGCCAGTGGCAGAAGTTCGGCCTCGCCCGGGCCCGGCACCGTGACGGCGCCGTACTGATCGTCGACGAGCCCACCAGCGCCCTGGACGCGGCCGCCGAGCAGCGGGTGTTCGACCAGATCCACCAGTTGGCCGACAAGGGGCAGACCACCGTGCTGATCACCCACCGCCTGGCGAGCGCCCGCCACGCCGATGTGATCTACGTGCTCGACGAGGGCCGGGTCGCCGAACGGGGCACCTTCGCCGAGCTCATGGATCCGGCCACCGGCACCGGGGCGTTCAGGGAGGCGTACGAGCTGCAGGCCCGCCAGTTCGTCCGGCCGGTCGTCCCGGCGCAGCCCGTACGGTCCGAGGAGAGGCCGAGGACTCCCGGCGCCCGGCCGGACGACGGGGAGACCACCTGATGACAGAGATCCTCCCGGTGAGGCCCTCCGTGGTGACGTCGCCGCCCGTCAGCGAGTCGAACCCCTCGTCCGCCCCTCCTGCCGAGTTCTCCGTGAGGTCCGACATGCCGCCTTCCCCCACCCCCGTACGCGATCTGGTCACCGCCCACCTCGCCGAGCACCCCGACGAGCACCCTGCCCTGCTCGGGGGCGGCCGGGCGCCGCAGGACGGCACCCTGCCGGACACCGCCCGGCGCGCACTCCGGGAAGAGGCCGGCCCGGAGGTCGCCGACCTGCGGCCGTACGCCGTCGAGGACGCCGCGCCGACACCCTCCGGGGCCGTCCCGCACATCGTCGGCGTCCACCTCTATCTGGAGCGCGACGGCCTGATCCTGCTGGGGCGTCGCCATCCGGACTCGGCGTACGCGGGCGGATCGTGGCACGCACTCGCCGGTCACTGCGAGGCGGAGTCGGCGACCGCGTGCCTGGTCCGCGAAGCGTACGAAGAGGCGGGCCTCGTGATCGACCGCGAGGACCTCGAACTGGTCCACACGGTGCACGTGGTCGACCGGCCCGGGGATCGGGACGGGGACCGGCCGCCGAGGATCCAGCTCTTCTTCCGGGCCTCCCGCTTCGAGGGCACCCCCGAGCTGCGGGAGCCGGACAAGTGCGTCGCGTGGCAGTGGTGGAATCCCGAGGGCCTGCCCGAACCGGTCGTCCCGTACACCCGCGCGGCAGTCGAGGGGATCCGGGCCGGCCGGCCCTACACGGAATCGGGGTGGGCGCGTTGACCGACTTCGCCACCGTGTGCGCGGCGTACTCCGCTCACTCGCTCAGCGCCCGGGGCCGCCTGCGTCACGACCTCGTCGCGCGTCGGCTCCTCGCCGAGCTGCCCGGCAGGCCCGCGCGCGTCCTGGACGTCGGCTGCGGGGACGGCGAGATGACACTGCGGCTCGGCGCGGCCGGGCACCATGTGACGGGCGCCGATCCGTCCGCGGAGATGCTCGCGGCGGCGGCCCGCCGACTGGCCTCCCGGCCCGATCTCGCCCCGCGGATCCGGATGCTCGAAGCGGGCGTGGACAGCCTTCCCTTCGAGCGGGAACGGTTCGACGCGGTGTGCTGTCACGGAGTGCTGATGTATCTCGACGACACGGCCGGCGCGATCGCCCGCCTGGCGGGGCTGGTCGCCCGTGGCGGGGTCCTGAGCGTCCTCACGAAGAACCGGGCCGCGATCGGATTCCGCGAGGCTCTTCGGGGGGAGTACCGGGCGGCGCGTGGCCTCATCGAACAGGGTGCCGCGGCGAGCGTCGGAAACCTCGGCATCGAGACGCGTGGGGACACGGCCGAGTCGCTCGACGCTCTCGCGGCCGAGCACGGGCTCGTTCCGCTCCCTTGGCAGGGGGTGCGGATCTTCCACGACCACCACGAGGACTGGGCCCCGGACCCCGAGGAGTACGCGCAGGCGCTGCGGACGGAGTGGGCGGCATCGACCCGGGACCCGTACCGGCGACTCGGCCGCCTCGTCCATACCCTGGCCCGCCACGAACCCGGACGACGGATGCCATGACGTCCACCGGCGCCGGGACGACAGGCCCCGGGAGCGCACCGCACGCGGCGCCGTCAGCTGAGACGACAGTGTGTCCGTCCTGCTCCACCGCCCTCCGGGGCACCACCTCACCGAACGGAGAGAGAAAGTTGACGACGTCCCCCGCCGACGAGCCTTCCGGCGCCGCGATGACCGATGAGGAGTACGGCGCGCTGCGCGCCTCGGCCGCGCTCTGGGCCGGGGCCTCCGTGCTGATCACCGATCAGCACGGGAAGGTCCTCGTCCAGCGTGTCGGATACCGGCCCTTTCGTCTTCTGCCCGGCGGCGCCGTCGACGCGGGGGAATCCCCCGCCCACGCCGCCGCCCGCGAGCTGCAGGAGGAACTCGGCGTCACGGCGACCCCCACGCGCGGGCTCGCCGTCGACTGGGTCTCCACCACCGGCATGAGGGTGCCCGCCGTCATGAAGTTCCCGGGCGAGATCCTGCACGTCTACGACGGTGGCGTCTGGGACGACGAGCAGATCGCCGCGATCACACCGGCCGAGGGAGAGATCGAAGCGGTCGAGTTCGTCGAGCCCGCGGACCTGCCCGGGCTGCTCTCCCCGGGCGACGCGCGCCGCGCCCTGTCCGCGCTGCGCGCCCGTGTCGACTGCGCCGGACCCGTGCTTCTGGAGGACGGAGTGCCCCTCGCACCCGGCGTCCTGGACCGGGCCGGCATCCTGCGCACCGCCCGCACCCGGCACCACGAGCCGTTTCACCCCGAACCGGCCCCGGAGTCCCTCCCGGTCCGCCAGTCGTGGGGCTGGCTCTTCGCCCCCGACGGGCGGGTGCTCGTCCTCCTCGAACCCGGCACCGGTGCGGCCTGCCTGCCGGGCGGCGCGCCCGAGCCGTCGGACCGCGGTGACGCCGCGACCACCCTGGCCCGGGAGGCCCGCGAGGAGGCCGCCGCCACCCTGGCGGACACCCTGTACCTCGGCCATCTGACCGACCCCGCCGAACCGTGCGTCCGCGTCCGCTACGCCGCGGCGCTCACCCGCCTCGGCCCCGTCCCGAGCGACCCCGCCACCGGCCGCACGTACATCCGCGTCCTGGCCACCCCCGAACAGGTCCTTCAGCTCTTCGACTGGGGCCCGGAAGCCGCCGCGCAGCTCACCGCCGTCCACACGGCCCGCACCCGCCTCGGCCTCCCCCGGGCCGCACAGCAAGCCGTCACCGAACTGGCCGGTCCCACGAGTTGGTAGGGGCCGGGGCCGACGGGACGTCGGCCCCGCGGGGCCTCCACGACGACGTTCGCAGCGGGCGATGAACGAGAGGACGTCCAAGACGGCGGGCCACAGCATGGAACTCGTCGCGTGAGTGGAAACGACCCCTAAGCCGCCTCGGACAGCAGGAAATCAGCGAACAGCTCGATCAGTGGCTGGCCGGTCAGTGGTTCCAGGAACAGGAACTGGCCCTGTGGGTTCACTTCGAGCCATACCGGCTCGTCGTCCGGTGTGAGTTTCAGGTCCACCACGCCCATGCGGAGCCCCAGGCGGCGTAGTACTTCGTCGACCTGTCTGCTCACGTACTCGGGAACGGGCCAAGCCGTGATGGGCACATTGAGGTCGGGGCGCCAGTCGAGCGCTTCCGTCGCGATGAGCGCGCCGTACATGCGGTCACCGAAACAGTTGAGCCTGACGTGTCGGTTGCCCTCGATGTACTCCTGGTAGGTGGCGGGGCAGACCTCGAACGAGCCTTCCGGGATCGACTCCGGTCCGTCCATCCAGCTGGTGTAGAGCGACGGTCCACGGGCTCCGACCACGGGTTTGACAATGGCTCGTCCGACTTCCCGGGTGAAGGCGATGACGTCTTCGCGTGACTGCGAGACCAGGGTCCGCGGCACCCGGAATCCCGCCTCCCTCGCCACCGCCAGTTGATACACCTTGTCCGAGGACCGGTCGGTTGCCTCAGGGGATGAGATCCAGTCCCCGTGGAAGGTGGCGGCGAGGACGCCGGCGAGCGCGCCGCGGCAGTCGTTGTTGATCAGACTGCGCTGGTGGGCGCTGCTCACCGTCTCGCTGATCTCCTGATCGGCCCTGGCTCGCCGCCACCACAGTCGGCTCGCCTCCTCCGGATCCACGGTCGCGCCTTCGGACGTCACCAGGCGTGCCCTTCCCGGGGCGTGGCTCTTTCCGGATCCGTGCGAATTCCACGAGACCGCCGTCCGTCCACCGATGGTGTCGCACTCCACGATGTGAAAGTCATGACCTCGACCGCGCACCGCGTGCTGCACCGCGAGCGCATGAAAGTCCTCACGGTAGGAGACGGCCAGGATCATGCCAAGTCACACATGTCGCTGCGAGAGGTGAGGTCGACTTCGCAGCCGGACTCGCAGACGTGCCCGGCGAGAGTGTCGGCGACCATCTCGAGGCCCGTGGTCAGGCGCACCGCCTCTTCCCACGCCCGGAGTTCCTCGGGACTCTTCAGCCGAACGTAACCGGTCGGCTGGGTCTTGAAGACCACTGGGGGTGGAGTGTTGACGAATTCCGCGCTCTCATCGATTCGATCGCCCAGCCTGAATTCAGACATCGTCCGACCTCCTCGGCTTGCGGTGGTGGATACAGGTGCCCCTCGTTCCACTCAACCACCAATAGGCCGTGGGTGCAGCCGGGCCGCAGCGAGGCGACGTGACGAGGGAGCCGCTGTCGTGGCGGAACGTCACACAGGTCACCCAGAGCTACTTTTCCCCCTGTCGTTTGGCTCTCGACGTCACACCGATCCGGGCTTCACTCCCCTGCCGGCGTCGCGGCTCAGGACACCCACGCAGAGGTGGCCGTCTGGACCAGCGAGCCGTCCAGGTCCGCCAGCTTCGCGCCGACGAAGGCACGGGCCGTGTCCGACGTCTGGATCCGGAAGGCAGGTCGATCGGTGGTGAGGGCCTCGGTGATCGCCTCCCCCACCGCCTCCGAGGTCTGCGCGGCCGCGAAGGCGCCCCGGGTGCGGCCGAGGTAGTTCGCCAGCGCCGGACCGTAGACACCGGCCTCGGCCGCCGCGCTCTCCCCGATGCCCACGTTCGCGACGAACTCGCTGGCCACCGCGCCGGGCTCGATCACCGCGACCGTGACGCCGACGGTGGCGGCGACCGGCGCCAGACTTTCCATGAATCCCTCGGCCGCGAACTTGGCGGCGCAGTAGGCCTCGTTGAACGGCTGGCCGACCACGCCGCCGACGCTGGTGACGGTGAGCAGCCGTCCACCGGTGGTGCGCAGGTGCGGCATGACGGCCTTGGTGACGGTGACCACGCCGAAGAAGTTGACCTCCATCACCTTGCGCACCTCGTCCACCGACTCGTTCTCGATGGTGCCGACGTGACCCGCGCCCGCGTTGTTGACCACTGCGTCCAGCCGGCCGTGGTCGGCGATCACACCGGCGACGCACTCCTCGACCGAGGTGGCGACGGTGACGTCCAGGGGGCGGATGTCGAGTACGACCCCGGCCGCCTCGGCCGCCTTGCGCAACGCGCCGGCCCGGGCCGGATCGCGCAGCGTGGCGACCGTGGTGAAGCCCGCGCGGGCGGCGGAGACGGCGGCGGCGAGGCCGATGCCGGAGGAGGTACCGGTGATCAGGACGACCTTGTCGGACATGGCGAACCCTCTCTGAGGTGATGCGGACGGCGCGATGTGACGTGCTCGGGTGGCGTCCACCGTGGCGCGCACGAGGACGTTCACGAGGCAATTACTTATGAGTCATAACCATCATGCTTCATAACTATGTGCTCGAATATTTGTCACTGTCAAGCACCTGGCTACAGTGGACGGCATGACCTCTCCCGCAGACCGGCTCGACGCGCGGGTGGTCGGCCTGTTCGCCGTCGTCAACCGCAGGTACGCGCGCGAGGCCGAGGCCGCCGCCACCGCGCACGACCTGACCCCGCTCCAGGCCAAGGCGCTGCTGTACAGCGCCGAACCGGTGCCGATGCGCGCGCTCGCCGAGCGGCTGCACGCCGAGCCGTCCAACCTCACGACACTGGTCGACCGACTGGAGGAACGTGGCCTGGTCGAGCGCCGGTCGGGCGCCACGGACCGCCGGGTCAAGCTCGTCGCCGCCACCGAGGCGGGCCGTCACACGATCGCCGAGCTGCGTACGGCCATGCCGTTCGCCGCCGACCCGCTCGGCGCTCTGGACCCCGAGCAGCGTGAGACGCTCGGCCGGCTGCTGGCGCTGCTCGCCGGCGAGCCGTGGCCGACCGACGCCACCCCGTAGGCTCCCCACCCGTGCGGCCCGGCAGGAAATGCCGCCGCCACCCGCCTGGCAGACACATGGCCTAGGCCGCGGCACGGTCGGGAAAGTATGATCAAGCGATGTCCGACATGACAGAGACCACACCCGGTTGGCTGAGCACGGACGAGCTGAACATGGCTCGGGCCCAGATGCCGATCCTGTACGTCGAAGCCGTACCCGTGCGTGTGGACGACAGCGGCGAAGTCACCAGCATCGGTCTGCTCCTCCGGATCGGCGCGGACGGAAACATCAGCCGCACCCTGGTCTCCGGCCGGGTCATGCACCACGAACGAGTCCGTGACGCACTCCTACGCCACCTGGAGAAAGACCTCGGCCCCGTGGCCCTGCCACGCGTCCCCCCTTCACTGCAGCCCTTCACCGTCGCCGAGTACTTCCCCACGGCCGGCATCACGCCGTACCACGACCCACGCCAGCACGCGGTCTCGCTGGCGTACATCGTGCCGGTGAGCGGCGACTGCCGCCCCCGGCAGGACGCCCTGGACCTCGTCTGGTTCAGCCCTCAGGAGGCGGCCTCCCCCGCCGTACAGGACGAGATGCCCGACGGCCGCGGGACACTGCTGAAGCAGGCCCTCGCGCACGTGGGGCACGCCTCCTACTGAGCAGGTCGGGCCGGAGAACCGAACGTCACGCGCCTGCCGCCCGTCTCCCGGGCGGCAGGCGCGTGTGCGTACGACCTCCCCCCGCGATGCCCACCGGAGCGGCGAACAGGACGACCCCGCCGGTGCGTTGCACCCACGTCACCACCCACCTCGAATCTCCGTTCGATTGTCAGTGGTGGGTGAGACGGTAGGTGCATCGAGTCGGAACGAGGGGGAGCTGTCATGACCCGAAGCCAGAACTACATCAACCACGTCGCCCTGGTGCTGGATGCCAGTTCGTCGATGTCCCACCTGAGCCGCAAGGTCGTCGAGGTCGCCGACCAGCAGATCGCGTACCTCGCCCGCCGTTCGAAGGACCTGGACCAGGAGACCCGCGTCACGGTGTACGTCTTCGCCGACACGGTGGAGTGCGTCATCTACGACAAGGACGTGCTGCGGATGCCGTCGCTCAAGCAGCTGTACCGCGTGGGCGGAATGACGGCCCTGCTGGCGGCCGCGCTGAAGTCGCAGCGGGAGCTCGCGCAGACGGCGCAACTGTACGGCGACCACAGCTTCCTGACGTTCGTGCTCACCGACGGCCAGGAGAACGCCAGCCACCGCTGCCCGGATGCCCCTGCCAAGGATCCGCGTGAACTGGTGGAGTCCGTGGCGGAGATGATCCGGACGCAGGAGGACAACTGGACGCTCGCCGTTCTGGTTCCGGACCAGATGGGCAGGCACGAGGCCATGCGGGGCGGCTTCCCGAAGGACAACATCGCGATCTGGGACGCGACGAGCACGCAGGGTCTGGAGGAGGCCGGCCAGGTCATCCAGGAGGCCACCGAGAAGTTCATGGTGGGGCGCAGCAAGGGCATCCGGGGATCGCGGGCCGTGTTCTCCGTGGGGGCGGAGGCCGTGAACAAGGACACGGTCGAGGCGGCGGGCCTGGCCCCGGTGGATCCCTCGGAGTACGACCTGATCGCGGTGGCCCGTGACGCGGCGATCCGGGACTGGGTCGTCGAGAGCGGGCACACGTACCGAACCGGTGGTGCGTTCTACCAGCTGAGCAAGTCGGAGAAGATCCAGGCGCGGAAGCGGATCGCGGTACTGGAGAAGAAGACGGACCGGGTGTACGCGGGGCCCGAGGCCCGCTCGCTGCTGGGCCTGCCGGACGTCGAGGTGCGCGTCAAGCCCGACCACAACGACGACTTCACGATCTTCGTGCAGAGCACCAGCGTGAACCGGAAGCTCGTTCCGAACACCCGCCTGCTGCTGATGCACTGACGCCACGTCCGGCCCGCCCGGGCCTCGCCGAACGCCCCATCGGCGGCGAGTCGTTCCTCGCCCACTTCCACACCTCTGACGAAGGCGTGGGACACACTGGGGCCGCTCGCCCGGGGGGGGTGGATCAGGGGGTGTCCGCGTCACACCTTGCGGGCCAGGAGCTCGATCTCCTGGAACTGCCGTCGGTCGGTGGGCAAGGGCTCGATGATCGTGCGTCCCACCTCCGCCAGGCCGTGGTCGCGCAGGAGCGCGGCGAGGCTGTCGGGGTGCCAGCGGTAGGCGGTCGCCACCACATGGTCGTAGCTCTGCGTCTCCGGATGCGGGCCGTCCGTCGCGGGAAAGTCGATCAAGAGGTACCCACCGGGTGCCAGGACCCGGGCGATCTCGGCCACGATGTCAGGAACGTCCTGCGGCGGGGTGTGGATGACGGACCATCGCGAGAGCACACCGCCGAGCGCGCCGTCCTCGATGTCCAGCGCGGCCATCGATCCGATCTCGAACCGCAGCCCGGGATGGGCCGCGTGCGCCAGCTCCACCATCACCGGGGAGGCGTCGACACCGAACACCTCAAGGCCCAGCCCGCGCAGATGGGCGGTGACGTAGCCCGGCCCGCAGCCGAGGTCCGCGACCTGGGCGTCGCTGCCGCCGTTCGTCCGCACCAGTTCCGCGAAGGCGCCGAGCACGGCGCGCTCCAGGGGGCGGTCCCGCAGGGAGTCCTGGAACTGCTGCGCGTAGACGGTCGCGATGGCGTCGTAGGCGTCTCGGGTCGCGTCCAGCGTGTGGGGTTCGGTCATCCGGAGACCGTATCGGGAGACCGGGGCGTGTGCGGACCGCGGGCGGCCGAAGTTGCCCGGCGCCCACCGAACCGTCATGTGCCCCTGTCCGTGGACACCACCCAGCGGTCCGCTCCCTGCCGGTCGCGCACCCGGGGACAGCCGCACGGACGAGGGGCCGGACCATGCCGAAGCATGCCGGTCCCTCGTCCGGCGTCGCCGGTCGCGTCCGACCGACCGGACCGGTCGTCAGATGCGGGTCGACAGGGGGACCGTGATCTGCTTCAGCCAGCTGCCCGCCGCGAAGTCGCGGGCCTTCACCACCACGCGGTCACGGAACACCTCCACCTGGAGCCCCTGGTTGAACGTACCGGGGACCGTGACCTCACCCCCCTTGCCGTCGTCCGTGTAGCCCGTCTGCACCGCGCCCGTGTTGATCACCGAGAATCCGTCCAGGTTGGCCGTGCCGGGGACGACCCTCCGCACGTACCAGTCCGACAGCGCGAGGTCCCAGTGCGTGTGCCCGCAGAAGAGGAAGACGTCCTTGTGGCGGCCGAGGATGCCGAGGAGACGGTCCGCCTGGAGGTAGTCGCGCGAGTAGAGGCGGTTGTGGCTGCCCGAGACCGTGTTGGGGAGCGGATGGTGGGTGACCACCATGACCGGCTTGCGGCGGTGCGCCCAGTGCGCGAGGCGCTCCTCCAGCCAGGTGAGCTGTGCCTCGCTCAGCCACACCTCGTCCCACAGCTTCGGGTCGTGGTAGTGCATGTACTTCTCCGTGCCAAGGCTCAGCACCGGAATGCCGCCGAACGAGTGCTCCGCGTACACCTTGTTGCGGCCGGCGAAGTGGTAGAAGCTGCGGAACAGCGAGTCCTCGGTGGTGCCGTTGGGCCAGGTGTCCTGCGCGAGGGTCGAAGGGTCGCGCCACTTGGGGACGTAGAACTCGTGGTTGCCGATGGCCCAGGCGACCGTACGCGCGTGGGTGTGGCGCGCGACCTCGATGCCGACCGCCGCGTACTCGGCGTCGTACCCGCGCGGAGTGATGTCGCCGGCCACCGCGAGGCCCGAACTCCCGGGGTTGGTCCGGTTCATGTCCTCCAGGGCGACTCCGAGGTCCCGGAGGTCGCCCTGGATGTCGCTGATGACGTTGAAGGCGGTGACCGGGCGACCCGGGCCGATGCGCCCCGGACCGGAATGCTCCGGGCCTGCCGCGCTCGCCGGTATCTGGGAGGCGGCGACGGCGCCCACCGCTCCTGTCGCGACGGTGAGCAGAGACCTGCGATCCACGGAGAGTTCCTCTCGGACGGGCGGTGGCCGTACTCACGCCCCGGGCACCGCTCTGTGCACTAGACCCGTTATGGATACGCAATCAGGGCGGCATGTTTCCCGACACCGGGATGTCTGCCGTGTGAATGTATTCCTACGGGGAGGGAGTGGAGGCTGTGGTCGGGCGCTTCCGCAGGGCAGGCACGCCATGCCGGATGACGCGGGACCGGTGCGGGCGCCGATGGCTGTGCCTCCACCGGTGCCTACGCCTGCGCCCTCGCCCATGCCCGCATCGCCCGCGCCCCCGCACCCTCCCCTCCCCTCCCCACAGCGAGAACACGCCGCCTGACGCCCTCTTCACGCCACCAGGCAACCCTCACCACGTCGTCGGCATCCTCCGAAGGCGAGAGAGGGAGCTGGGAAAGGCGGCGTTCTGGGGCACGTCAACGAGTTCTGAGGCCCCGACGCGCTCCGCGTATCTCCCCGTTCCCCACACGACCGATCGTGAGGAAGTCCGTTTTGATACGTGCTACACGCGGCGTGGCCACCGCCGCGGCGTTACTCGCGCTGGCCTCGGCGTCACCCGGGGCGGCGCTCGCGCAATCGACCCCGTCCACCTCCCCGCCGTCCGGGCAGTCGTCGTCCGGTGCGTCCCCGACCACCCGGCTGGGCGATCTCGACCTGCCCGAGGGCTGGCAGGTGTCCGGGGCCGGGGCGGGCCGGCAGCTGGTGTGGACGTCGCCCGAGCCCGTGCCCATGGGCGACTCCCGCGTCGCGTTCCACGCCGGCGACCGGCTTCTCGGTCACCCGGTGGCCGGCCGGGACGGCCGGTCCTTCCGACTGCCGCTCCAGGACGTGCGGCTCACCGAGGGAACCCGGTTGCGGGTCACGGCCGGTGGGCGGCGACTCGACTCCGCCGGTCCCGCCCGGTCCGCGCGTCCCGCCCCCTCCGCCCCGGCCGCGCTGCCCGCCGCCCCACTCCCCGCGAACGGCGTGGACCCCGGAGTCCCGGGTCGCTACCGCACCGTCAGCGGCGAGTACGACCTGAAGTCCGTGCGACTGCCCGGGTTCCCCGAGCCCGTCGAGATGCGTGCGACGGTCGTCGGGCCGGCGGACGCTCCGGGGAAGCGGCCCGTGGCCCTCTTCCTGCACGGCCGCCACGGCACCTGCTACACCCCCGGGACCGAGGACGTGACCGGCGACTGGCCCTGTGCGCCCGGTTCGAAGCCGATACCGAGCCACCAGGGCTATCTCCGGGCCCAGAAGCTCCTGGCGTCCCAGGGGTACGTGACCCTGTCCATATCCGCCAACGGCATCAACGGCCAGGACTTCCGGGCCGAGGACGGCGGCGCCCAGGCCCGCTCGTCCCTCGTACGGCAGCACCTGGCGCGCTGGGCCGACTGGTCGGCCGACCGGGCCGCAGCCCCGGCCGCCGTACGCCGCTCCTCCGCCGCGGACCTCTCTCGGGTCCTGCTCGTCGGCCACTCCCGCGGCGGCGAGGGCGTCAACCGGGCCGCGCTCGACACCCTCACCCCGCCGCCCGCCGACCAGGACGGCTACCGGGGCCCCGTGCGGTGGAAGATCCTCGGCACCGTGCCGATCGGCCCCACGATCTTCGGCAACAACCCGGCGCCCGACGTCCCGTCCATGACCATCCTGCCGGGCTGCGACGGCGACGTCTCCGACCTCCAGGGCCAGAACTTCGTCGACGGCACGCGCGGGGTCAGCCGGGGCGCCGCCCTGCACAGCGCGGTCTACATGGTCGGCGCCAACCACAACTTCTTCAACAGCGAGTGGACCCCCGGCCAGGCGCAGGCGCCGGCCTTCGACGACTTCTGGTCCGACGATCAGCCCGACCCCGTCTGCTCCCCCGGCACGACGACCCGTCTCACCGCCGCGCAACAGCAGGCCGCGGGAGCCACCTACATCGGCGCGGCCGCCCGGCTGTTCGTCGCCGGGGACGACCGGGTCCGTCCGCTCCTCGACGGCACCGGCCGCCGCGCCCCCTCGGCCGACCCGGTCCGTGCCCTCAGCCACGCCGTCGGCGCGAACCGTACGCCGGCCTTCGTGCCCGGCACCTCCGCGCTCACCGTGTCGGGCGGCGGCAGGCTGTGCGCCCAGATCGACCCCGACGCCGGGCGCGCCTGCCTGGCACCCGACGCGGGCGGCGCGTCCCCGCACTTCGCGTACTGGGAGGCCTCGCCCGAGCCGGGCCGGGAAGCCGTCGCCATGGAGTGGTCGCGTCCCGGAACCCCGGTGGCCGTGCGCTCGGCGCGGCCGGTCTCCCTGGTCGGCGCCGAGGCACTGACCCTCCGGGTGATCGTCCCGCCCAACAGCAAGGGCACCGAGCTGGACGTGGCCGTGACCGACGCCTCGGGGCGCCGCGCGCGCCTGGGACGTACCCGCGTCGACGGTCTCCCGGGCAGCGAGCGGACCACCTCGTACTGGGCGCGCGAGGTACGCGTACCCCTGTCCGCCGCCGCCCGGTCCGGCCTGGACCTCAGGAGGATCACGACGCTCGAGCTGATTCCGCGTACGACGGCCGGCCGGGCGTGGCTGATGGACGCGTGGGGCTGGCGTCCCGGCACTCCGGCCGTACGTCCGGCCGCGCTGGCGCGTGTCGACATCGGGCGCCTGACGGTCGCGGAGGGCGCCTCCGGCGTCCGGACCTACCGGGTCCCGGTACGGGTGTCCGGCCAGGGCAGCGGCCAGGTCCGGCTGTTCGTCCCCGATCCGGCCACCGGCGAGATCACCTCCCGCACGGTGACGGTGCGACCCGGACGTCATGACATCGACGTGCCGGTCGAGGTACGGGGCAACGAGCGCTTCGGTTACGACGTCGACCACGACGCCTTCGTCAAGGCGGTACGCGGCACGACGATCGGCGCGCACCACGGTGGCGTGACCGTTCGGAACGACGACCCCATGCCCAGGGCGACCGTGACCCCCGTCGCCGACGGGGTGGCCGAGGGCTCCGCGCTGACCTGGCGGGTGACGCTGTCCGAGCCGGCCGACGCCGAGATCGGCGGCCACGTCTCCTTCCTGCCGCCGACCGGTGGTACGGAGCTGTCCACGGCCGACGTCGACCAGGCGTGGCTGAAGGAGCTGCTCGGGGAAGTGCCGGCCACGGCCACGCCGCTGTCCCGGATCGGGTTCGGCGGCCTGTACCTCCCTGTCTCCGTCCCGGCGGGCGCGACGACCGTCGAGGTGAGCGTGCCCACGGTCAAGGACGACGTGAGCGAGCCGGTGGAGTCGGTCCGGGCACAGCTGACCACGTACGACGGCGCCTGGGAGCCTGTCCCGGGGCCCGAGTTCGTGGGGACGGTGCGGGACGCCTCGTAGGGTCCACGTCACTCGTCGCGCCGTCTGCGGCTGCCGCCTGACGTGACGGCGTCGTCCGGCAGTACTCGAACATGCCGGGAGCCTGTCGACGAGCCCGGTCCCGCTCGGCGGCCGAGGAGGCGGCTTTGCCAGGATGGGTGACCATGACAGGTGAGCGGGAGAAGCTCGTGGATCGGCTGCGGCGGGCCGGACTCGACATCGTGGCGGGAGACCGGGTCGAGGAGGTCGTGACGTCCCACGCCGCTTGGCGGCCGGTCGTCTCCTTCCAGGCCACACCGACGGTGGCCGTACGGCTGGACGCACCTGAGCCGGTCGCCGAACTCAACAGGCAGTGGCACCGGCTGGCGGTCGAGTACGGGATCTTCGGCCCGGACGGCACCTTCCTCATCGACGTCGGCGGCGACCGGCCGGACGGCAGGCCCCAGCGCTGGACACGCGTGCGGCTCACCGACCGGTGGGACCTCGCGGGAGTCCTCGGCACACGGCCCGGCCAACCCGAGTTCGTCACCCTCTCCACGGACGGCGATGCGCTGGTGGGGGCGACCACCGAGGAGTACGACGTCTGGCTCGTCGCGCTAGACCGCTTCAAGGAGTGGCACGAGTCGGCGGCGCGCGCCGCGGCCCGGGAGACGGCCGAGGAGCGGGAAGCCGCGTGGGAGCTGTTGTTCCGGCTGCCGGGGTCGCTCCGGAGAGTGCGTGACCAGTGGGCGCAGGGGCTCGCGGACAACCCCGCCACCTCCGACGACCTGTGTGCGGGGCTCCTCGGCCGGACGGACCGCCTTCTGTGGCGCGCGCTGCCTTCCTCGGTGGTCGAGGCCGCGGTGGTCCACCCGGAGTGGCGGGTGCGCGGGTTGCTGGCCGAGGCGCAGCCGAACATCACCGCGGAGCAGTGGGCACGGCTCGTCCTGAGCGAGCGGGACGACCGTCAGCGGTGGATCCTCACCCTCCTCGCCGCGGACCGGCGCGCCGAGCTCACCGCCCCCGCGTACGCGCGGCTCGCCGCGGACCCGTCCCCGAAGGTGCGTGTGGAGACGGCCAGGCTGCCGGGCCTCCCCGGTCATCTGCTCGTGGCGTTGGCCGGCGACGCCGATCCGGCGGTACGGGCCTCGGCGTGCCGTGAGGCTGCCTGGCCGCATCTGGACGAGGCGGCCCGGCGGGCGCTGCTCGACGACCCCGACGGGGAAGTCCGTGTCGCGGCGCTGCTCCAGCACCACCGGGAGCGCCCGCTCCCCCGGTCGGTGTACGAGGCGGAGGGGCTGGAGGCGAGCGACGCGATCGCGACCTGCCGTCTCGCGCGGGATCTCGCCCGGCATGTGGCTCACCACGGCGATCCCGGCCGGCGCCGTGCCCTCGCGAGGAACCGGTGGCTGGACGCCGACCTGGTCGCCGTCCTCGCCCGGGACCCCGACGACGGCGTCCGGTTCGAGGTCTCGACGCATCCCGGTCTCACCGAGGAGCAACGGGCGGGCGTCGTCATCGACTTCGACCCGCGTACGCGTTCCCGGACGCTCGACTGGGTCGGGGCGCTGCACGACGATCCCGACGCCATGCGGCGCCTGAGTGCCTCCTCGCACCCCGGCGTACGCAGGAGCGTCGCGCGGGCCAGGCGGCTCCCGCCGGACGTCGTCGAGTCCCTCGCGCGCGACGAGGACCGGGTCGTGCAGCTCTTCCTCGCCGAATCGTGCGACGACGCGCCCGCCGAGATGCTGCTGCGGGTGTGGCAGTGGTGGGACGGCAGCCTCAGCGTCCCCGACCGTCCCCGTGGCCATCCGAACTTTCCCCGCCGCGACCTGGTCCGCCTCGCCGACGATCCGCGCCCGCGGATGCGGCGACTCGCCCTGGACGACCCGGAGTCGACCGTCGAGCTCGTCGAACTCCTCAGCCGGGACGGCGACGAGGAGGTCCGGTTCCGGGCCGCGACCGACCCCCGGCTGACGCCCGCGTCGGCGGTGCGACTGCTCGACGACCCGTACGAGCACGTGCGGCACGCGGCCGCCAGGCACCCGGGACTGCCGGCGCGCAGGCTGATCCCGTTGCTGCGCAACAGGGACACCGCGTACGCGGCCGCCCGGAACCCGGGGCTGCCCGAGCCGGTCGTCGCGCGGATGATCCAGCTGCTCTCGGAGGTCCAGGACGCCCCCGGCGGCTGAGGTCCGTGATCCGTACGCCCCATCGGAGTGATCACTCGTTCGTGAGTTTCTCCCCGGTCGCGCCCGTGCTGCCGCGACGCTGGCATCGGCGGCGCGTGACCTGCGCCGCCGTATCGGTGTGCGGTGGAGGGGGAGTTGACATGACTCGGGAGACGGGCCGCGGAGGTGCCGGTGAACAGGCGGTGCTCCTGTTCGCGGGGCTGGCCGACGTGGCCGTGGGGATGTTGGGGTCCGCCCTCGGAGTCGTACGGGGACTGGCCCGGCGCTCGGACGCGGCGGAGCTGGTGTCGGAGGCCGAGCGGGATCTGACCGCGCGGGGCCGCCTCGTACTGGACCGCTACGCGGCCGCGCCCCCGGCGCACCTGGAGGTTCTCGCCCGGCACGCCCTCGCCCGGCGGGTGGGCGAGAGTGACTGAGGGGTGGGAGTCGGCCGCGTTCAAGGCGCGGGTCGACGAGGTCCTGCATCGTTTCGTCGCCGACGAGGCCGATCTGCTGGCGGCGGTCGACCCGGCACTCGGTCCGGTGGCCGAGCAATTGGAGGCATCGGTCGCGGTCGGGAAGAGGTTGCGGGCGGCCTTCTGCTACTGGGGCTGGAGGGCGGCCGGGCAGCCCGACAGCGACGCGCTGGTGCGGGCAGCCGCCTCCATGGAGCTGGTGCACGCGGCCGCCGTCGTGCACGACGACCTCATCGACGACAGTCCCCTGCGCCACGGGCGGCCGACCGCTCAGGTGGCGCTCGGGGATGTCGTACGCCATCACCCGCGGGCCACGGACGCCGCGGGGTCCCTCGCGATGCTCGTCGGGGATCTGCTCATGTCGCTGGCCGGGCAGCTGTTCGCCACCAGTGGTCTGCCCGCCGCGTACCTCGGCCGGGCCCGTCCGCTGTGGGCGGCGCTGGCCCGCGATCTCATCGCCGGGGAGTGTCTGGAGATCCTCCACACCGGTGCCACCCCGGACACGGCGGCGTCGCTGAAGGTGATCCGCTACAAGACCGCCAAGTACACCGTGGAACAGCCCCTGTTGATCGGCGGGGCACTGGCCGGGGCCGGCGAGCGGCTGCGCCAGGGGTACAGCGCGTACGGGCTGCCGCTGGGCGAGGCCTTCCAGCTCAGGGACGATCTGCTCGGCCTGTTCGGCGACCCACGGCACACCGGCAAGGCCAACGCCGACGACGTACGCGGCCATCGGCCCACCGCGCTCCTGGCGGAGACCTGGCGCATCGCCGGTACCGACGAGCGGGAGCGGCTGGGTGCCCTGCTGGGGCGGCACGACCTGGACGAGGACGGTCTGGAGGCCGTACGCGACGCGATGCGGCGGCTCAAGGCGCCCGACCGGGTCGAGAGCATGATCGCCGCCCGGGTCGACGAGGCGCTCGGCGCGCTCCACGAGCTGAACGTGCCCGCGCCGGCGGCCCGCGCCCTGACCGGTCTGGCGCATTCGGCCGCGGTGCGCGTGTCCTGACCGGGGTCGGGGGCTGAACCCGCCGGAACGGACGCGGGCGATCCGGACGGAGCCCGGGCCGAAGGGGTCCGGAGCGGGCGCGCCCGCTCCGACCTGGGCCTGCCATCGCGTCCCCTCACCTCGCCTTCCCCCCGTCCCTCCCCACACAGAGATGCAGAGGAGTTCCCCTTGCTTCACACCGAGACGACGATGAACGCCCTCCGGCAGAGCGGCGACGAGCTCGCCGACGCCACCGTCGCGGCCCTCTTCGAGCGCGGCGAGATGGGCACCTTCAACACCTTGATGCGCTTCTTCTCCACCGCCGGCGCACCCGTTCCGGACGGGCTTCCCGATGTCGCCAGGGAGTACCTGGAGGCCACGAGCGCCCCGCCGGCCTGGGTGGACTGGGACGAGATGGAACGGGCCCGGCTCTTCTTCATCGACAACAACGTGCACATCGCCACCGCCCTGTCCTTCGCCTCCATGCCCGCCTGCTATCTCGTCCCCCACGTGGCGAAGCTGCTGTCGACGACCCACGGCCTGAACTACCCCTCGACGCGCATGGCGGCGACCGGCCAGTTCACCGTCTACCTGATGCAGCCCGACGCCTTCGAGGCCGGCAGCCGCTTCATCCCCGCCGCGCAGAAGGTCCGGCTGCTCCACGCCTCCATCCGTCACCACCTCACCCGCGAGGACCGCTGGGACGTCGGGGAGCTGGGGGTGCCGATCTGTCAGGAGGACATGATCGGCGGGCAGATGTTCTTCTCGATGCTCGTCCTCGACAGCCTGCACCGGCTCGGCATCCACATGTCCCAGGAGGGAGCGGAGGCGTACTCCTACGCCTGGCGCGTGGTCGGCGCGATGCTCGGCGTCGACCAGGACGCCGTCCCCACGTCCCTCGACGAGGCACGTGGGTTCCTCGACCAGTACATGGTCCGGTACATGGGGCCGTCCCCGGAGGGCGCCCACCTGACCCGGCAGCTCATCGAGCTCTACGAGGACATCGTGCCGGGGAAGATGCTCGACCCGGTCGTGGCCGCGCTCGTCAGGTATCTCGTCGGCGACACGAGCGCCGACTGGCTCGAGGTCCCCAGCACGCCCTGGGACACCGTCGTCAAGGCCGTGCCCCATCTGCTGGGGGTCCTGGAGACGATCGAGGACCGCTCACCGCTCGGCGCCTGGGCCCTCGACCGGCTCGGGCACCTCACGACGATCTTCGAGCTGTCGTCGCTCACCCGGGGCCGTGTCATGCACTACGCCATCCCCGAACATCTGAGGAAGGAGTACGGCGTACCCGACGCACCGTCCCGCACCCGCCGCTGGACCCCGCCGGCGGCCACCATCGCTCCGTGAGACGGACCGCCGGCCCGCAGGGGCGACGGGAGCCTCCGCCGGACCCGGTGCCGTGACCGCACAGGGTTCAACGGCCTGCTCGACGCCGTCACGGACGCCCCCGTCTCAGGCCGTCCGGATCCGGTCCCGCACCTCCGGCCGCACCTCGAACCCGGCCGCCTTGTACGTGGCGACGGCTCCGACGTAGGAACTCGGCGTGCACACACGGACGCTCGACGAGCCCATCTCCCGCAGCGCGGCCGCCCCGGCCAGGGTGATCGCCCGGCCGTAGCCGCGACCACGGTGGTTCTCGTGGACGCCCATCGGCTCGACGAGCCCCGGCCTTCCCGGGCCGGCCGACCACACCGTCACCACCGCCGCCACGCCGCCCTGGTCGTCGTAGGCGCCCAGGCAGCGGGCGTCGGCGTAGAACGGTCCCTCCGCCATCGCGTGCCAGTACCGGCGCGTAGGGCGGGAAGTGCCGAACGCCGACCGCAGGACGTCGGCGAAGTCCTGCGCCTGGTCCGGGCCGATCGACGTGATCGGCACATCGGGGACCTCCACGGGCTCGGTCAGGTCGCGGAAGAGCGGCGTCCACGGCTCGTCGACGCCCCAGCCCTCCTTGCTCAGCAGATCGTGGAGCAGCAGGCCCGGCGGCGCCTCGACGGACACCGCTCCTTCCGGCAGCACGCCGCGCTCAGGCAGCGAGAAGTCCTCGACGAGCCGGCGCGCCACGTCCTCGTCCCGGAAGGCGTCCGGCGCGACCGTCATCCGCAGCAGCGTCGGCGAGTCGAGCATCCCGACCGCGAGAATCCGCCCGTCACGACTCCAGGTGCGGAGCACGGCGGCCGTCTCGGCCGTTCCGAACCGGTGGTTCCAGCCGATGTCTCCCGCATGCAGCTGCATCGGCGCTCCGTCGTGCTGCCACTCCCGCAGTGCGGCCATGGCCTCGCGTACTCCGTCAGCAGTCGGCGTGCCCAGCACCATCGTCATGGCGGGGATCAGACACCGCGCCCCGAAGGGTGCGCAACCGATTTTCCGTCCCCGAGCCCTGTCCGTCGAACCTCTCGCGCGTGAACCTCCGCTCCCCTACCGGAAGCCCAGGTGCGGATCGGTGCCGGTCAGCTCACCACTGATGGCCCAGAGACGATCGGCGACCGTCGGGTCCGCCATGTGGGAGGGGACGTGCTCGTTCCATGGCATGCCGCGGAGGCCGAACCGCCTCGGCCCCCACAGCTGCCCGCCCCGCACCTCCGGGTCGAGGACGGCGCGGACGACGGGCCATGCTCCGGCGTCCTTGCCCTGCACCACGAGTCCGGCGGGGAGGGCGCGCAGTCGCTCGGCAGGGGTGGTCACGCGTACCGGCGGACGCGACGGAGTGAGGGAGTCCAGCGCGCCGCCGGGGTGGGCCACCACGCTGAGCACCGTGCTGCCGACGGCTCGCAGGCGGCGATCGAGCGCGAAGCCGAAGCTCATCTGCGCCAGCTTCGATCGGCCATAGGTGCGCTTGGGCCGGTAGTCCCGGGTCGACTGCGGATCGTCCAGGTCCAGCCGCTCGGACCGCGCCGCGAAGCTTCCGACCGTCACGACGCGGCCCGCCGGCGCCGCCGACAGAAGCGGGGCGAGCTGCCGGGTGAGCGCGAAGTGGCCGAGGTGGTTGGTGCCGAACATCAGCTCGTGTCCGTCCTCGGTCTCCCGCCGCGGCGGGGCGTCGAGCGCGACCCCCGCGTTGTAGACCACCGCGTCGAGGTGATCGAGGCCGAGCCCGTCCACTGCGGACGACACCGACGACAGGGACGCCAGGTCCAGCTGGAGGTGCCGCAACCGCGCGCCGGGGACGCGCGAGTGGATCGAGGACATGGCGGCGTCGGCCTTCGCGGCGTCCCGGCTGCCCAGCACCACGACGGCACCGGTCGCGGCGAGCTGCTCCGCGACGAAGTATCCGATTCCGGCGTTGCCCCCGGTGACCAGGAAGGTTCTCCCCTCGGCGGACGGCAGCCGGTGAACGTCCCACGGTCGGCTCGGGGATGCGAAAGACACGACGACAGGCTCCTTGCGCTCGAAGTGCGTGCTCACGGCGAGCACCCACCCCCCAACCTCGCAGCCTTCACCGACAAGCCGCCGACAGCGCACGGGTCACTGCCGACAAGCCTTCGACACACGGGGGCGCGAGTACGCCGACACCCGGTCGCCGGGTCGGACATTCGGCCGCCTTCCCCGGCCGCTCGACCACCGCGCCCCGGCGCCGCGCGTACCGGCGCGAGCCGTGGCGAGGAGCCACCCCGCGCTGGGCCCCGGGGCACGGAACGGCACTCCCCACGCCCTGCCGTCGTGATGCGGGGCAGCCGGGCCACCGAATCGGACCATTCCTCCCCCGCCGGTGGCAGGATCGCCCGTATGGCTGCTGACCCGTCCGGCGACATGACCCTCGATCCGCTGCTGCTCCGCGCCCGTGGGCTGTGGGAGACACTGGCCGGCGCGCCGGTGTCCTTCGCGTCGTCCGGTGGACCCGCCGGCCCCGACGTGGTCGTTTCACCGGCCTCGGCCCTGTGCCCGGGCTCGTGGGCCGGAATCGTGGTCCTGGGTGACGCGGCGATCGCCACCGCGCCGACGGAGGACGTGGCCCGGGTACTGCGGACAGCGTTCTCCCCGCTGCTGCCCGCTTCGCTCACCCGGCCCGAGACGGTCAGGGCCGCCCTTCCGGTGCCGGTGGCCGATGTGCTCGGTCCGGCGACCTTGGCGTACCTGTCCGGCGCCGACTTCCGCCCCGCGCGCGCGGACGACTGCGCGAGCGGCAGGGTCGACTCCCTGGGCTGCGACCATCCGGACTTCCAGGGGCTGTTGCGGTCGGCGGATCCGGAGGACGTGGCGGAGAGCGGTATGGAGGAGATCACCTCTCCCGCGTTCGTCGTACGCGAGGGGACGGACGTGGTGGCCGCGGCGGGCTACCGCGCCTGGCCCTTCGGCACCGCGCACATCTGTGTGCTCACGCATCCGCGGTGGCGCGGCCGCCGACTCGCCCGCCACACGGGTTACGCGGCCGTGGCGCACGCGCTGACGGCGGGCCGGCTCCCTCAGTGGCGCGCCCGTCCGCCGGCCTCTCGACGGGTCGCCCGGTCGCTCGGGTTCCGAGAGCTGGGGAGTCAGCTGAGCGTCCGGTTCGAGGTGGGCGGGCTCGGCGACGCGTCGCGCGGGTGAGTCGGTTCGGGCCGCCTCGGTGCCGGCGCGATCAGGCTCGGTGCCGGGCGGGATCAGGCTCGGTGCCGGGCGGGATCAGGCTCCGGCCGCGCTCGGCAGCAGGGGCGCGAAGGAGTCCCAGCGGGCGATCTCGCAGCCGTCGGTGCGCGTGAACTCGGCGTCCACCGGCCGGCCCGCCCAGGTGCCCGTGACGTGGGCCGTGGCCGGTCCTCCGTACTGCATCGTGCACAGGGATTCCGGCGGCACCGGCGCGAAGGGGTCGGTGCCCCACGTGGTCAGTTCGTCGAGCCGGTCACAGGCGGCCCGCGGTGCGGGATGCGTGCCGCCCGCCGGGTGGCAGATCAGCTCGAACGTGCCATCGGCGGAAGGGGCGACGTCGCCCGTCACGGTCACGGTGAGGCGGTCCGGAGGCGCTGGTGCAGCCGAGTCCGCGGTGGCGGCCGCGACAGCCGAGGCGGTGGAGCAGGTGGACAGGGCGGCCAGGGCCAGGGCGAGCGCGAGACCTGAGAAGCGGGGCATGGACGACTCCGGGGCGTGAGGATCGGCACGGCCCGAAACGGCCGTAGCCGACCAGGTGCCGGTGGGCAGGGTGAGGTGCTGCGGACGCACCTCCCCCGACCCAACCTCGCCGGACTCGTAGAGGTCACGCGGCACGCCATGCCCGTGCCGCCCTCGGCCCCTGTTCAACCCCGATGGCCCACCGGCCGGTACGTGCCGACGTCGTGCGGGCTCGGTGATCAGTCATGATGACCGGGGACTGAACGAGACGAGAGAAGACGCGACGAGTCCAGTCCGGTCGAAGACCAGAACAGAGCAGACAGACCGGGGGCGGTCCTTCTCGCGCGGACCGCGGGCGGGGCTCACCCCGGGCAGACGCACGGGGGCGTTGATGCGGGGACAGGGCGAGACGGTGCTGCTGGACGTACTGACCGGGGCGGCCGCGGCCGCGCCCGACCAGGGAATCGTCCATGTCGGCGGGGACGGTGTGGAGCGAGCCGTCAGCCATCGCGCGCTGCTCGCCGACGCGCTGCGCGTCGCCGGAGGGTTCCTCGACTCCGGGCTCGCGCCCGGGAGCCACGTACTGGTGCCGGCCGAGCGGAGCGAGGAGTTCCTGCCGCTCTTCTGGGGCGCCGTCGCCGCCGGGCTCGTACCGGTCCCCCTCGCCCCCGACGTACGGCGGATGCTGCCCGTGGGGGAGTTCCTCGGCGGGCCGCCGGTCGCCGTGGGCGCGTCCACCGCGCGCCTTCTCGACGCCCTGCCCGGCTCCGTACGTCCCCTGACGCTCGACCAGCTCCGTCGGCACCCCGCTCCACCACGGCTGCCGGAGCGGGCGCCCGACGACGTGGCGTTCCTGCAGTTCTCCTCCGGCAGCACGGGGGCGCCCAAGGGCGTCGAGCTGACCCACGCGGCCGTGCTGGCCAATCTGGCGCAGATCCGTGCCGCGGCCGGCATCAACTCCGCCGATGTGCTGGCCACCTGGATGCCGTACTTCCACGACATGGGGCTGATCGGCACGCATCTCGTGCCGTTGTCGGCCCGGATCAGGCAGGTCCGGCTGGAGCCCCTCACCTTCGCCAAGCGACCCCTTCGGTGGCTGGAAGCGGCCGCACGGCACCGGGCGACGCTGCTCTCGGCCGCCGACTTCGCCCTGGCGCTCGTCGAACGGCGGGTCCCCCGGGACGCACTCGCCGGTCTCGACCTGACGTGCGTACGGATGCTCCTCGTCGGCGCCGAGCCGATCTCGCCGACCGTGTGGCGGGCCTTCGTGGAACGGATGAGGCCGACCGGGCTCCCGGCGTGCGCACCCACCCCGGTGTACGGCCTCGCGGAGTCCACCCTCGCCGTCACGTTCCCGCCGCCCGGAGAAGTCGCCCGGCCGCTCGCCCTGGACAGGGCGGAGCTGGGGCACGGCCGGGCCGTGGACACCGCGCCCGGCCCCGGCGCGGTGGAGCTGATGGACGTGGGCAGCCCCGTGCACGGGTGCGCCGTACGGATCACCGACGGCACGGGCAACCCCGTCGGGGAACGCCGGGTCGGCCATATCGAGGTCAGCGGACCTCAGGTGGCACGCGGCTACCACGGCGCCCCGGAGGCGACGGCGGAAGCGTTCCGCGGTCCGTGGCTGCGCACGGGTGACCTGGGGTTCCTGCGCGAGGGGCGTCTCTGCGTGACCGGCCGGTCCAAGGACGTCCTCTTCGTCGACGGGCGCACGCTGCACGCCTCGGACCTGGAGGAGGTCGCGGCGAACACGCCGGGCCTCGGCCGGTGTCCGGTCGCGGTCGTGGGATCGACGGATCCCTCGGGCGGCGGCGAGCGGGTGGTCGTCTTCCTGGCACCGACGGCCGCGCCTGCCCTGACCGCCTCGCCTGGGCTGCCCGTCCCGCCTGCGCTGTCCGCCGCGACAGCCGCGACCGGGCCCGTGACCACCGTGACCGCCGAACTCCTGCACGCCGTCCGAGGACGGGTCCGCGAGGCCCTGGGGCACGACGACGTGAGGGTGCTGGCTCTGCCGGCACGCGCCTTCCCGCGCACGACGAGCGGGAAGGTCCGTCGCGGGGTGCTCCGCGAGCGCTTCGAGGGCGGGACGTATCCGGAGATAGCGGGACGGGCCGCCGTCGGGGTGGCGGGGAAGGCATCCGGCCCCCTGCCGCATGCGTCGGGGGGAGCCGGCCCGCTGCCGCGTCCGGTGGTCGGCACCTTGCCCGAGCAGCGGTCGGAGTCCGGCGCCTCCCCTGGCGGCGAGGTCGAGGGCCTCGGGGCCGAGGGGCAGGCCACGGCGTTCCCGGACCTCTCCGTCGGCGGCGGTCCGTCGGGCGTCCCTCCGGCGACGCACGTGCCGCTGTCCCGGCCTGCCGTCGAGGCCGTCGTGCGCGGTGTCTGGGCACGGGTGCTCGGGCTGCCGGGCAGCGCCATCGGGTTGGACGACGACTTCCGGGCGCTCGGGGGCTCGTCGCTCAAGGCCATGGAGGTCCTGGCCGGGCTCGAGGACGCGTTCGGCGTGACGCCGCGCCCTTCTGACGTACGTGACCACACCACCGTGGCGGCCCTGGCCGGGCTGATACTCGCCGGCGGCGGCTCCGAAGGAGCGGAGGCGGGTGGGTCGCCGCGGCGCGACGCGACGGCGGACCGCTCCACGGGTGACGCGTCGGCGTGCCACGAATCGACGGCTGACGACCGTCCTCCGGCGTACGGCGCGTCGAGCGCGCCCGCGCCGGGCGATGTACCGTCCGGCGGAGCTCCGCGCGAGAAGGGGCAGGCCGACGGGCCTCCGATCGCCGTCACGGCACTCGCCTGCCGGTTCCCCGGGGCCGATACGCCCGAGGCTTTCTGGGAGCGGCTCCTCGACGGCTACGACGCCGTCACCCCCGTACCCGAGGGGCGGTGGGCCTCGCCGGGGGCCGGGCGGGCCCGGTGGGGTGCGTTCCTCGACGAGCCCGACCGCTTCGACGCGGGCTTCTTCGGGATCGGGGAGGAGGAGGCACGGGCGACCGACCCTCAGGCCCGGATCCTCCTCGAGCTGGCCCACGAGGCCCTGGAACGGGCCGGTCACGCGGGGCCGCGGCGGCGCGGGCGCCGCGTGGGCGTGTTCGTCGCGGCCGGTGACAGCGGCTATCGGAGCCTTCTTGAACAGGCTTACGGTCAGGGCGAGTTGCCTGCCGCCGCCCTCACCGGGAATCTGCCCGGCATGCTCGCCGCACGCATCGCGCACTGCCTCGACCTCACCGGGCCCGCGCTCGCGGTCGACACCGCCTGCTCCTCCGCCCTCGTCGCGCTGCACCTGGCCCGCCGCAGTCTGCAGGCCAGGGAGTGCGACATCGCCGTGGTCGGCGGCGTCCACCTCAACCTCACGCCGGCCGGGTACACCCTGCTGGAGAAGGCGGGAGCCCTTTCGCCGACCGGGCGTTGTCACGCGTTCGGCGCGGCGGCCGACGGGTTCGTCCCCGGGGAGGGCGGCGCGGCGCTCGTCCTGACCCGGCTCGATGAGGCGCAGCAGGCCGGGGACCCCGTCCTCGCGGTGCTCCGCGGGACCGCCGTGAACAACGACGGCCGCTCGCTCAGTCTGATGGCGCCCAACCCCCTGACCCAGCGCGAGGTCATCACGCAGGCGTACCGCGACGCGGGCGTCGACCCCGCGAGCGTGTCGTACGTGGAGGCGCACGGCACCGGTACCCCGATCGGCGACCCCGTCGAGGTGCGCTCGCTGGCCCACGCCTTTCCGCCGCTGCCCGACGGACGGCTCCGGCTGCTCGGCTCGGTCAAGACGAACATCGGACATCTCCTCAACGCCGCCGGAATGCCCGGCCTGGTGAAGGTGATCCTCGCGCTCGGGCAGCGCCGCCTGCCGCCGTCACCGCTGCGGAGCACGCCCCCGACCCCGCCATCGCCCGCCTCGTCGGCTGCGCCCGCCGCTGGGCCCTCGGCCTCGCTCGACCTGGCCGGTCACGGGTTCGCCCTGGTGGATGCCGTACGCGAGTGGGAGGCGCCGGGCCCGCTCGTCGCGGGGATCAACGCCTTCGGCTTCGGGGGCACCAACGCCCATGCCGTACTGGAGGAGGCACCGGCCCGGAGCCGACCGGAGCGGGTGCCGTCCCGCGGGCGCCGGCTGCTCACCCTGTCGGCTCATGGGGAGGACGGGCTTCGGGCCGCTGCCGCCGGGCTCGCCGCCCATCTCCGTGAGCACCCGGGTCTCGACGAGGGGGACGTCTGCGCCACCGTCGCCACCGCGCGCGACGAGGGGCCCGACCGGCTGCACCTCGTCACCGACGGCGATCTCGCCGCCCGGCTGGAGGCCGTACGCGACGGGACGGCGCCGGTCGGTGCCCCCCTGCGGTCCCGGGCCCGCCTCGTCCTTCTCCTTCCCGGACAGGGCGTACGGCCTCACGGCCAGGCCCGCGCCCTGTACGCCGACGCGCCCGCCTTCCGGGAGGCGCTCGACGAGGCCTCCGGCCACGCCGGGCCGATCGGCGGGCGCAGTCTCGCCGCCTGGTGTCTCGACGACGTGGCGGCGCCCGACGCCCTCGCCCGTACCGACGTCGCCCAGCCGCTGCTCGTCGCCTACGGGGTCGCGCTCGCCCGCCAGGTGCGGGCCTGGGGCATCAGGCCGGACGCCGTCGCCGGGCACAGCGTCGGCGAGATCGCCGCCGCGTGCGTCGCGGGGACGCTCTCGCTCGCCGACGCCGTACGGTTCTCCGCCGAACGCGGCCGCCTGATGGCCGCGCTGTGCGCTCCTGGAGCCATGGCGGCCGTGCGCTGCGGTGAGGAGTCGGTCGCCCCGCTGGTGGCCGGGGCGCGGGGCGCGCTGAGCGTCGCCGCCGTCAACGGTCCCGACCAGGTCGTTCTCGCCGGGACCGAGGCGGCCGTCGAACGTGCCGTCGCCGCACTGTCCGCGCGGGGCGTCGCCGCCCGTCGGCTCGGCGTGTCCCGGGCCTTCCACTCGCCCCTGATGGAACCGGCCCTGGACGCGCTCACCGACGCCGCGGGGACCCTCGTGCTCCGGCCGTCGGAGATGTCGACACCACTGATCAGTACCGTCACCGCCGCGTGGCAGCCTGTCCTGGACCCGGCCCATCTACGCGCCCATGCCCGGCAGCCGGTGCGGTTCGGGGCCGCGGTGGAGCGGCTGCTCGGTGAGGGGTACGACACCTTCGTCGAGCTCGGCGCCGACACCCTGCGCGGTTCCGTGCGGGCCGCCGCGGCAGCGCACGCGCGCGGAGGCGGGGCGGTCGCGCTCGCGGCCGGGCACCGGGACGGGGCGCGGGGACTCCTCGACACCGTCGGCCGGCTGTGGGAGCGGGGTGTGCCGCTGGACCGCACCGCGCTGGACGCCGGACGGGCCCGGATCTCCGGCGTACCCACGTATCCCTTCCAGAGGCGCCGTTACTGGCCTGCGGCCGTCGCCCGGCCCGTTCCGGACCGGGCGCCCCGACCGCCTCAGCCGCTGCTGCACCGGTTCGCATGGGCCGACGCCCCGCTGACCGTCGGCTCCGGGCCGCGCTCCGTCCTGCTCGCGGGGCCGGACTCGCCGCTCGCCCGCGCGTTCGCGGAGCGGCTCAGGCGCCGGGGAGCCACGGTCGAGCGGGGGGACGGGGACGCGCCGCTCGGCAGTGGGCCGGTGCCCCGGACGGAGGCGGCCCCCGAGGTCGTCGTCCTGCTCGCGGGCCCCGCCGTGGAACCGGGTTCCGCCGACGCGCTCGACACGGCCCACCGCGCCATGGTGACCGGCTTTCAGAACCTGCTGCCCGCACTCGCGCTCCACCGACCGCGCGTGCTCGTCGTCACCGAGGACGTCCACGTCACCGGCGCCGCGCCCGAGCGTCCGCGGCCCGCGCAGGCGATCCTCACCGGGCTGACCCTGGCGCTGCCGGACGAGTTGCCGGGTGTGGTCGCCCACAGTGTGGATCTCTCGTCCCTCGACGAGGTCGGCCTGCGGCTCGACGCGCTCGACCACGAACTCGCCGTTCGGCCCGACACGCCGGACGCCGGTGCGGATGCGCGCCTCCGCCCGGCCGCCGCCATCGCCTGGCGGGCGGGGCGGCGGCTGCGGCGAACGGCCGAGCCTGTCCCCACGGATCCTGTCCCCACGGAGCCCGACCCGACGAGGCCCGGCTCCCCGGTGGAGGCGTTGCCGCTCCACGGCGCGTATCTGATCACCGGTGGAGCCGGCGGGGTGGGCGCCGCGCTGGCCCGCGATCTCGCGGAACGGGGCAGGCCGACACTGCTGCTCACCGGTCGCTCGGCCGAGCCGCCCGCCGGGCTGCTCGCCGAACTCCGGGCGCTCGGCGCCACCGTGGAGTACCGCGCCGCCGACGTCTCCCGGGGAGCCGACGTCGACACCCTGCTGGCCGGTCTGCCGCGGCTCGACGTGCTCGTCCACGCCGCCGGCGTCGTGCTTCCCGGCACCATGCGGGCCAAGACGGCCGACGAGATCGCCGACGCGCTGGCCGCCAAGACGCGGGGCACCGAACTGCTCGCCCGGGGGATGGCCGAGCACGACCTGCGCCCCTCCCTGTGCGTGGCGTTCTCCTCGGTGGCCTCGGTGCTGCCGGGCCTGGCGGGCGCGATCGGCGATTACGCCGCCGCCAACGCCTACCTCGACGCCTTCGCCGCCGCCGAACGCGCGGCCGGCCGGCCGTGGCTGGCGGTCAACTTCGCGGCGTTCGCCGATACGGGGCTCGTCGCCGATGCGCGAGCCGCTGCCGACACGAGCGCGGTTGCGCGTGGTGCCGGAGCCGGAGGTCGTGCCGACTCCGGTACGGGCACCGGCTCCCGTCCTGGTACCGGCGCAGCGCGCGGGCCCGCCCCGCTGGCGACCGGTGAGGCGCTGGAGGCCCTGCGTACGGCCTGCGGCGTCGGCGCCGCCCAGCTCATGATCGCCGACCTCGCCCCGCGGGCCGCCGTGCCAGGAACCCCGGCGGACATTGCCCGTACCTCGCCGGACTTCGGCGTACAGCGGCTCGCCTCCCCCGCTCCCCCGGCGACGTCCACCCGTGTGGCGAAGGCCGCGCCCTCCCGAGCGGACGGCGTGCCGGACGTCCTGCGGCACCTGCTCTCCGAGGCGCTCGACGTCTCCCCCGACGCCCTCGGTGACGACGTACCGCTCCTCGGCCTGGGGCTCGACTCGCTCATGGCCGTCGATCTCGTCAAACGGCTGGAGCGGGAGCTGGACCGCTCGCTTCCCATCACGCTGTTCTTCGAGCACCACACCCTGGGTGAACTCGCCCACGAACTCGGCCGCGAGGCAGGAGACCCCGGGTCCGAGGCCGGCACATCCGAGGCCGAAGAAGGCAGCTCCGAAATCGAGGAAGGCAACTCCCCCACGGACAAGGCCCCTTCCGCCCCCCACGAGTCCGTCGCCGTGCCGTCGGCCGACGACGGCGTCCCCTTCTCCCTGACACCTGTCCAGCTCGCGTTCCACGTCCAGGGCGGGCTCCACCCCGACGTCCCCGCCTACGGATACGTGACCCAGGACGTCCGCGGCCCCCTCGACGCCGATCTGCTCGGCGAGGCGCTCGGCCTGCTCGCCGACCGGCACGCGATGCTCCGCATCCGGATCCACCCCGGGGAGCCGACGCCCAGCCAGTCCGCCGTACCGGCCTCGCCGTACGCCGGCACCAGGATCCCGGACTGGTACGAGGTGCGTGAGCTGCCCGGAACCCGTACCGCCGAGAAGGACATCGCACAGCTCGAAGAAACGCTGTGCAACCGGCTGTTCGACCTCACCGTCGAAGCCCCGATCAGGGCCGTGCTCGCCCGTACCGACGCCCGGGACGGGACCGCCGACGGGGCGGCCACGCAGGTCGCCCGTCTCGTGCTCGTCGTCCATCACGCCGCCGCCGACGGCTTCAGCCTCAACATCCTCGGCGAGGAACTCTGGGCCCTCTACACCGCCCTGTCGTACGGCCGCAGCCCGGAACTCCCGCCACTCACGACCGACTTCACCGCCTACGTGGCCCACGAGCGGTCCGCGCGAACGGACTCCGCCCTCGCCGAGGACCGGGCCCACTGGCGTGCGGCGCTCCGCCGGCAGGGCGAGCCGCTCGCCCTGCCGTACGACGGCGATCCGCTGGGTCTCCCCCGACCTCCGCTGCTCGCCCACCAGGTGACCCCCGGATCCGGTCTGTCGGCGGCGCTCCGGGCAACGGCCGCCGCCCACGGCGTGTCTCTCTTCCATCTGCTCCTCGCGGCGTACGCGCGCTGTCTGTCGCGATGGAGCGGGGCGCGGGAGGACGTGTCCGTCAACGTCGCGAGGGCCCGACGCGAGACCCGGCTGCCCGGCATCGAACGGCTGGTGGGGCCGCTGGCCGACACCCTCCCGGTGCCCGTCCGCGTCGGACCGGACGACTCGGTGCACACGCTCGCGGTACGACTCCGCGACGCCTGGCCCGAGACCGAGCGGCACAGCCGTGTCACGAGCCTGGACCTCGCCCGGCTCCTCCCGGCGGACGGGGCGGGGCCACGAACGGCCTCCCCCGCGTCGTTCAGTTTCGCCCGCTTCCCGGTCACGCTCGACCCCGACTGCCCTGTGGAGGTGCGCCCGGCCTCGGCCGGAACGGCCTCCGCCGCCACCCGGCTCAGCCTGCTGTGCTGGGAGTCCGACGGCGAGCTCGCCTTCTCGTGGAACTTCCCGGCGCGGCTCTTCGACCGGTCGACGATCGCGCGCCTCGCCGCCGAGTACCTGGCCGAACTGACCGAGGCCGCCGGGATCGCCCCCACCGCCGCACTCTCGGAGGCCACCCGGCTCGACGGGACGGCCGGACCCGACGCGACCGCCTCGCTCGACGGGAGGGCCGGACCCGACGAGCCCTCCACGGCCACCGCGGCCCTGGCCGGCGACATCGTCGCCCGACTTCGCGCCCAGTTCCGGGCGACGCCGGACGCGGTCGCCGTCGACACGGACGGCTCCGCCCTCACCTACGCCGAACTGGACCGTGCGTCCGAGGCCCTCGCCGCCCGTCTGCGCGCCCGCGGCGTGGTCCCGGGTGACCTCGTGGGCCTACTGACCGAGCCGGGCGCCGACGCCGTCACCGGCGTGGTCGGCATCCTGCGCGCCGGTGCGGGCTGGGTTCCGCTGGACGCCGCACATCCCCGCGTGCGCCTGACCGATCAGCTGCGGCGGTCGCGCGCCGGGGCGCTCGTCTGCCATGCGGCGACCCGGACCTCGGCCGTGGAACTGGCCTCGTCGGCGAACATCGCGCTGGTCGCGGCCGACGGCCCTTCCTCAGCGCGGCGCTCCCACTCCGACTCCCCGGAGGACGAGTCCCCCACCCCCGATCCCGATTCCCTCGCCTACGTCATCTTCACGTCCGGCTCCACCGGGCGCCCCAAGGCAGTTCCCATCACCCGCCGTTCGATGAGCAACTACCTCGACTGGGCGCTCGCCACCTTCGGTTACGGCGCGGGTGACCGGCTCGCCCAGACGGCGTCGCTGTGCTTCGACGCGTCCGTACGCCAGCTCCTCGCGCCCCTGCTCGTCGGCGCCACGGTCGTCACCCTCCCCCGGCAGCTCCTCCGGGACCCCGAGGCGCTGCTCGCCCGGGTCGAGCGGGCCCGGATATCGGTGTGGAGTTCGGTCCCGAGCCTGTGGTCGCGGCTGCTCGAAGCCGCGGAGACGCGCGTACGGGAGGGCGGGCCGACGCCCGATCTCTCCGCCCTCCGCTGGATCCACGTCGGCGGCGAGGCGCTTCCGCCGGCCCATGTCCGGCGCTGGTACGACCTGTTCGGGCCCGGACAGCGGATCGCCAACCTCTACGGGCCCACCGAAGCCACCATCAACGCCACCTGCCACATCGTCGACTCCCGTCCCGCCGACGACATACGGACCCTCCCCATCGGCACCCCTCTCACGGGCACGGAGATCGACGTCGTCACCGCCGACGGGCGTCGGCGCTGCGCACCGGGCGAACCCGGCGAGCTGCTCATCGCGGGCGTCGGACTCACCCCCGGCTATCTGCACGCCCCGGAGCTGACCGCCGTCGCGTTCACCGAACGCGACGGGCGCCGCTGGTACCGCAGCGGCGACCGGGTCCGGCGCGACGAGGCCGGCGTCCTCGAATTCCTCGGACGCCTCGACGACCAGGTGAAGATCCGCGGGCACCGGGTGGAACTCGGCGAGATCGAGTCGGCGCTCCTGACGCACCCGGCGGTCGCGCGCGCCGCCGTGGTCCATCGCGAGGAACGGCTGAGCGCCTTCGTGCGGTGCCAGCCGGGCGTCGTGGCTCCGGATTCCACGGAACTCCGCGCCCACCTGGCGCGGACGCTTCCGGAGTACATGCTCCCGACGCGGATCCATCTCGTCGACGAGCTCCCGCTGACGGGGACGGGCAAGATCGACCGCAGTGCTCTCAAGGCCCCGGTGACCGCGGCGCAGAGTCCCGCGGGGGGACCGGCTGCCGGATCGCTCCCCGCGACCCCGACCGAGGTCCTGTTGTCGCGCGTGTGGTCCGAACTCCTCGACGCGGACGGCGGCACCATCCGGCGCGAGGACGACTTCTTCGCCCTCGGTGGCGACTCCCTGCTCGTCCTCCAGGTGTTCGCCCGGCTGCGCGAGGCGATACCTGTCCTGCCCCGGCCCACGGTCGTGTACGCCCATCGCACGCTGGCCGCGCTCGCCGCCGCCATCGACCGCGGTCCGACGGACGGCCCTGCCGGCAGCGATCGGACGGTCTCGCGCGCCGACGATCACCGTCACGCCGAGGCACAGGGACAGGGACAGTCCCTGGTACCGGGACAGTCCCTGGTACCGGGGCAGGACCAGGGACCGGGGCAGGGGTACGGCATCGGTCACGGCAGTCCGTCCCCGTTCCCGCTCTCCCCCTCCCAGCGCGGATTCCTGCTCGCGGAGACGATGGCACCCGGCTCGCCCACCGCCTGGCTCGCCTGCCTGCGGGTCGACGGGCCGCTGCGAGCCGATGCGTTCCAGCAGGCCGTCGACGCCTGCGTCGTACGTCATCCGATGCTGCGGACCGTGTTCCCCGCCGGAGCACGACCGCCCGTCCAGCAGGAACTCCCACCCGCCCTCCGGCTCCCGGTCGCCTTCGAGACCCTCGCCGAGCCGGGACTCCTCGCCTCGCGGATCGCCGAGGAGCGTGAACGGCGCTTCGAGTCCTGGGCCTGGCCGCTGGTGCGCCTGCGCGTGCTCACCCTCGGGCCCGACGAGCACGCGCTCGTCGTCCACGCCCACCACCTGATCGGCGACGGATACAGCGTGGCGCTCCTCGGCCGGGAGCTGCTGGCCGTCTACGACCGTGCCGTACGGGGTGAGGCCGCCGAACTCCCGCCGCTGCGAGGCACGTTCCGCGACCATGTCCGTCTTCAGGACGCCGACACCGGCGCCCGTTCCCACCCGGCCACCCGGCTCGACGCGGCGTACCTGCGTCCGGTCCTCGGAGGCCGCGCCGGGGAACGGGCGTCCGCCGAGAGCCCCGGGGCGCCCCCGTACCGCTCCGCCGGATTCACCCTGGCCCCGGACGAGGTCGCCTCGCTGCGCCGGATCGCCTCCGACGCGGGTACGACGCTCTTCGCGCCGGTCCTGACCGCGTACTACCGGACGCTGGCGGCCACGACCGGGCAGCGGGACCTGATCCTCGGACTCGCCGTGTCCGGCCGTGACGACACCCACCGGGACGCCCACCTGGTCTTCGGTCCGTACGCCGCCGCCGTGCCGCTGCGGCCGGGACTCCGGTCCGGCGCGGGGGCGACGACCGGCCGCACGTTCACCGACGACCTTCGGGCGGTGGTGGAGGAGGTGGAGGCGGCCCGCTCCGAGGGGGTCACGCCCCGTCGGAGCGACGGCGGGCTTCCGCCGGTGGCCCAGTTCTTCTTCACCTTCCTGGACTTCTCCGCACTCGGACCCATGAGCGGCGCCACGCTGAGCGTGCGGTGGGACGACGCCGACGCGGAACTCGCACCACCGCCGGTGGGCACGGACACGTTCCTGGCGGTGCGGCCGTTCGGGGACGGGGAGCTGCGGGTGACGCTGCGCGCGTCCGCCACGGCGTTCCCCGACGAGGCGGCGTTCGCCTCGTTCACCGGTGCGTTGCGGAGCGGGATGACGGAGGATGCGGCCGGTGCGGTCGGCGCGGTGGCCGGGCGGCCAGGTGACGTGGCCCAGCCTTCGCCTCCCCGCGCCCTGGACTCCGCGCTCGTCGGGTACCTCCCGCCGCCGGGTCAGCTGGGGGCGCCCTCGGCCGACGCCGCCGCGTCACGTGAGCAGCTCCGGGAGTCGCTCTTCCCGGGCGGACACCCACGGCTCGTGGAGGAGGTCGACACCCCGCTGGGGCGCTCGGGATTCGTGTGTCTTCCGCTGTTCGCGGACGAGCTCGCGTCGACGTCCGACCTCGCTGCCCGGACGGCCCGGGCTGTCGAGCTCGCGGCGTCGGCTGGCGCGCGTTCCGTCTCGCTCGCGGGGATGATCCCGTCCTTGACCGCGTACGGCTTCGGTGTCCTGCGGGAGACGGAGCAACGGACGGCGCTGACGACCGGGCACGCGGCGACGGCGGTGTCCGTGGTCAAGACGGTTCATGCCGCCCTGGCCCGGACGACGGGCCCGCACCTCGCCGGCCGAAGCGATCTGGGTGACGTCCGTGACGGTGACGTCGGTGATCTGAGTGACCTGAGTGACCCGAGTGACCCGAGTGACCCGAGTGATCTTGGCGATCTCACCGACATCGCCGGCCTCGCCGTCGCCGTGGTCGGCCTGGGCTCCATCGGCCGCTCGTCACTCGAACTGCTCCTGGACCTCGCGCCCGAGCCGCCCGCCCGGCTGCTCCTGTGCGATGTCGCCGGCAGCACGTCTCGGCTGCGCACCCTGGCCGACGACCTGATCGGCCGCGGTCTGGCCCGGAACGTGGAGGTCCACGAGTCCGGCCCGTCCGCCCTGCCGGCCACCGTCTACGAGGCGGATCTCCTCGTCACCGCCGTGAGCGGGGGCGGCGCGCCGCTCGACGTGTCGCGCCTCCGGCCGGGCACGATCGTCGTCGACGACTCGTTCCCCCACTGCTTCGACACGACGAAGGCGCTGGCCAGGATGCGGGAGCGGCGCGACGTCCTCATCGTCGGCGGTGGCCTGCTGTCGATCGCCGCGGAGGGATCGGGGAGAACGGGCAGGTCCGGCGGAGCAGGGGGCTCCGTGGAACGCCGTACGGCTCCGGGCCTGCCGCCCGCCGCAGCGGCGGCGTACGCCGCACGCGCGTGGCTTCCCGACACGATCGCCTCCTGCCGCCTGGAGTCGCTGCTGCACGCCGCGACCCCGGAACTTCCGCTGGTCCACGGCCTGGTGGACGCGCGGCTCGCGCTGGCTTACTGGCGGGGGATGGAAGCGGCGGGTGTCACGGCGGGCCCGCTGCACCTTCTGGGGCACGCCGTCGCCACCGGGGCCGACCCCCTCGACGGCTTCCCGCCCCGGCCGGCCGGAGGCTCACGGCCGCGACGATCACGGTTCCGGCATGAAGGGACGGACGGGCGATGAGGGAAGAGGCCGTCGCGTTGGGCGAGCGTGAGTCGGCGGAGTAGGCCGGGGCCGGCGGCTTCGAAGTCCTCGACATGGTGCAGGCGTACCTGATCTGTGACGGCGACGAGGACGTGGGCGCGGGGACGGAGGTGTTTTTCGCGCTGCACGCCCTCGACCTCCCGGCGAAGGCGTTTCTCGACCGCTACGACTCGGGACCGGCTCATACGCGGACGACCGGGCCTCGGTGACGGCACCCTGACTCACGTTCGACGGCGATAGGGCTCCATGCCCGCGCGGCTGCGTAAGCAGCTCGACGCGGTGCGGCGCGCGCCGCCACGGCGGTGCGGCCGAACGTGACCATTCGAGGGAGGAGTTGGCCAGGGCTCGTGTGTGACATGGAGGCGGTGCGGAGAGCTGTTTAAGAAACCTTGTTGAATAAGCCCTTACCCCTGGTTCACTCTTGATTTGCTCCTGCCAATCCGAACAGGGTTCTCTCGAACGTTTGACGCCCCACACGTCAACACGAGGAGAGACCGACTTTCATGGCAACTCACAAGCGATCCCACGGACTTCGCAACGCGGCCATCGCCACAGGTACGGCAGCCGCGGCTGCCGCAGCGCTGTTCGCGGGCAATCTCGCCGGGGCAGCCACCCCGGCCGAGGGCACCGTCCACGGACTCGGCGCACCCGGCGCCGTCGACGGCAGCTTCATCGTCATCCTCGACGCATCCGCGAACAAGGGGGACCTCGCCAAGAAGTACGGCGGCACGCTCGTCCGCTCCTACGGCTCCAAGGTCAACGGCTTCTCCGCGTCCGGTCTGTCCGTCGACGAGGCCAAGCGCCTCGCCGCCGACCCCGCGGTCGGGACCGTCGTGCAGAACAAGCGGTTCAGCATCAAGGAGACGCAGGAACAGCCCCCGTCCTGGGGCCTGGACCGGATCGACCAGGCCGACACGGCGGGCGACCAGAAGTACACCTACCCCGACAACGGCGGGGAGGGCGTGACCGCGTACGTCATCGACACCGGCGTCCGGATCTCGCACAAGGACTTCGGCGGGCGGGCGGCCCACGGCTTCGACGCCGTGGACAACGACGACAGCGCCGACGACGGCAACGGCCACGGCACGCACGTGGCGGGCACCATCGCCGGTACCTCCCACGGAGTCGCCAAGAAGGCCAAGGTCGTGGCCGTCCGCGTCCTCGACGACAACGGCTCCGGCACCACCGAGCAGGTCGTGGCCGGCATCGACTGGGTGACCCAGAACCACTCCGGTCCCTCGGTCGCGAACATGAGCCTCGGCGGCGGCGCCGACGAGGCCCTGGACGCGGCGGTCAAGCGGGCCATCACCTCCGGTGTGACCTTCGCGGTGGCGGCCGGCAACGAGTCCGCCGACGCCGGCCAGGGCTCGCCCTCCCGGGTGCCGGAGGCACTCACCGTGGCGTCCAGCACCAAGGACGACCAGCAGTCGGAGTTCTCGAACTTCGGCGCCGTGGTGGACCTGTACGCGCCCGGCTCGGAGATCACCTCGGCCTGGAACGACAGCGACACCGGTGTCAAGACGATCTCCGGAACGTCGATGGCCAGCCCGCACGTGGCCGGTGCGGCGGCTCTCTACCTGGCGGCCAACCCGTCGGCGACGCCGGCCGACACGGCCGCCGCGCTGACCGGGGCGGCCACCCCGGACGCCATCAAGAACGCCTCCTCCGGCACCGCGAACAAGCTCCTCAAGGTGACGCCGTAACCCTGTGACAGCACGTCCGCGACTCGCCGGGGCCGACCCCGCCCCCGATGAGCCGTGACGAGGTGGCCCTCCACACACCGGTGGAGGGCCACCTTCGTCGGTCCGGTGCCCGATACTTCTGGGATGCCGCAGACGCAGCCCGCCGGGTTCCCCGAGCCGGTATCGGCGGAACCGCCGCACCGCCCGGACCTCACTTTGCTGACCCAGTCCTGGCTCGACCTGGCGTTCCTCCACTGGGCCGTGGACCCCGCCGACGTGGCCCCGCTGCTGCCCGCCGGCACCGTTCCCGACACCCACGACGGCGTGACCTACGTGGGTCTGGTCGCCTTCCGGATGCACCGGGCCGGCTGGCTCAGGCTCCCCGGGATCCCGTATCTCGGGACCTTCCCCGAGACCAACGTCCGGCTCTACTCGGTGGACGCCCACGGGCGCCGGGGAGTCGTCTTCCGCTCCCTCGACGCCTCCCGTCTGATCCCGGTGGCCGTCGGGCGGTGGGCGTTCCGAATCCCGTACGTCTGGTCCAGGATGAGCGTCCGGAACGAGGGCTCCACCGTGACCTACACCAGCAGCCGTCGCTGGCCAGGCCCGCGCGGGGCGCGCAGCGCGATCAGCGTCGAGGTCGGCGAGCCGGTGGCGGAGCCCACCGCCCTCGAACACTTCCTGACCGCCCGCTGGGGCATGCACAGCGCGTTCCGCGGGCGGCCTCTCTACCTCCCGAACACCCACCCGCGCTGGCCGCTGCACCGCGCCCGGCTGCTCGACCTCGACGAGACACTGCTCACCGCGGCCGGTCTGGAGCAGCCGCCGGGCCCGCCCGTGAGCGTGCTCTACTCACCGGGCGTGCCGGTCCGTTTCAGCGCCCCGCCGCGGAACCCGCGGGCCGTGTCGATCCCGCACCCGAGGAACGGGGACGGGTAGCCGGCTCGTCGGGGGCGGGGACGGGCGGCTCGCCAGGCCGTGGCAGGGGGGCGGAGGCGCGGTCTCAGCGCGGGGCGATCCCCGCCTCGGCCGCCGCCTTGATCCTGGCGCCGAAGCCGTCGGCGTCCTTGCGGGCGGCCGCGAGCGCCAGGCCCGCGAAGAGTCTGCCCAGGCCGTGGCCTTCGAGGACGTTGTAGACGCGGACCTGGGTCCGGCCGTCGGTGAGCGGTTCCAGGTCGTAGCCACCCTCACGCGCCGTGATCAGGTTCTTCGACACCTCGGCCCAGCGGAGTTTCACAGGAGCCTCGAAAGCGGTGATGCGGAACTCCCTGGCCGTCTTCGTCCCGGCGTCCTTGACGGTGCTCCGGAAGACGGTGCCCACGGAGGTCGGGGCGTCGGGGACCCGCTCGATCCTCAGCACCCGGGGGCTGAACTCCGGATCGTTGCGCCCGTCGGCGAGGAAGGCGAACACCTCGTCCACCGGACGGTCGACCTCGAACGTCGCTTCGAACTGTCCTGTCATGGGGCACCCCAGATCGGTCGAGCGGCGCCCCCGCCCGCGCCTGCGGCGACGAGGCGGTCCCCCTCGTCGTACCACCGCTGCTTCCGTAGCGGCACCACGACCCTACGTGACCGCCCGTCGGCCCGCCCGGTGAGTGGTCCGCTCCCCCAGCCGGTACGTCTCCACCGCCGTGCCGCCGAAGACCGCGGCCCGTTCGCCGGGGCTGAACGCCTCCGTGAGCGCCCCCGCGGTGGCGAGCGTCCGGCCGTACGGCACCGCCAGCGTGCACACCGGCCAGTCGGAGCCGAACATCAGGCGGCTCGGGCCGAAGGCGTCGAGCAGGGTGTCCGCGTACGGCCGCAGGTCCCGCACGGTCCAGGCGTGCCAGTCGGCCTCGGTGTGCAGGCCGGAGAGCTTGCCGACCGTGTTCGGGAGGGCGGCGAAGGCGCGCAGGTCGGTCGCCCACGGTTCGAGTTCTCCGCTCGCCACGGGCGGTTTCGCCGCGTGATCGAGGACGAAGGTCAGCTCGGGCAGGTCTCTCGCGGCCGTCGTCGCGGCCGGCAACTGGTGCGGGAGGATCACCAGGTCGTACGTGAGCCCGGCGGCGGCAACGGCGGTGAGGCCGCGGCGGACGTCGGGACGGAGCAGCCAGGCGGGGTCCGGTTCCGACTGGACCTGGTGGCGGATGCCCACGAGGTGCCGGCCACCCGGCAGGGCGAGCAGCGCGGCCAGGGTGGCGGCGGTCTCGGGGGAGGTCAGGTCGGTCCAGCCGACGACACCGGCGATCAGGTCGCTGTCGCGGGCGGTGGCCAGCATCTCGGGTGTCTCCTCGGCGACGGTGACCGTCTGGACGAGGACGGTGGCCGTCACCCCCGCGGCGGCCGTCTCCGCGCTCAGGTCGCGCTCCGTGAAGGTGCGGCGCAGGGGCGTGAGGGCGGGTCCGGTGATCCAGTCCTGGTCGCGGACGGAGAGATCCCAGAGGTGGTGGTGCGCGTCGACGACGTAGGGGCCGTCGGCGGCGGTCGCCGTGGGGAGGGCGCCCATCGTGGTGTTATCCCTTGCGCCCTTCGTCGCGTGCTCCGACTGTCCCGCCGCCGCGCCCCTGGTGCCGCTCACAGCTCCCACACCACGGGCAGTTCCGCGTCCGCGCCGTCACCGGAGTAGTCGTGCACGACCTCGAGGAGTTCGGCCATCCGGGCCTGCCACGTCACGTTGACCGGCAGCTTCTCCAGTTCGGCGAGGAGGCGGGCGTAGTCCTCGCAGTCGAGCAGATGGAAGAGGTGGGTGCCGCTGCGCCAGATCGTCCAAGAGGTACAGCCGGCGGCCCGGATCGCCCGGGTCAGCTCGGCGGGAACCTCGCGGTGCGCTTCCTCGTAGGCGGCGATACGGTCCGCGCGGACCCGGGTGTGCAGGGCGATTCTCAAGGGTTCGCTCCAGAGGTGTCGGCGACGACCAGGACGACGTCGAGGGTGCGGGGGCCGTGGACGCCTTCGACGCGTTGCAGTTCGATGTCGGAGGTCGCCGAGGGGCCCGAGATGAAGGTGAGGGGTCTGTGGGGCTCCAGGCGGGCGAGTGCCTCCGGTACGTCCGGGACGATCTGCTCCGCGCGCACCACGCAGAGGTGGTAGTCCGGGAGCAGGGACAGGGCGCGACGCCCTTGGCCCGGGCCCGTGTCGAGCACGATCGTCCCGGTCTCCGCGACGGCGACGGTCGCGGTGGTCAATGTGCCGTCCACAGAAGCGAGTCGGCGCACGCTCAGGGGCGGACGGTCGCCCACCAGGTCCGCGTCGGTACGTGTCAGGAACTCGGGCGGGAAGCCTTCGGGCACGACGACCCGCCGCGCACCTCGGCGTTCGAGGAGGGCGGCCACGGTCCCCGCGACGTCCTCCGGTGCGCAACGCACCACCGTCGCCCGGTAGTCGGCGACGCGTGCGGCGAACAGCCCGACGGTGTCGCCGGGCGCGACCGTGCGGCGGTAGGTCCGTGGAACGGGTACGTCGTCGGGCGTCTCGTCGCTCGGAACGTCGCTCACCGCGGTCCGGACGCGGGCGAGCACGGCGGATCGACTGTCCGTGGCGGGGCGGTCCTCCCCGGCGCCGCCGTCCGTGCCGCCGCTCCTCATCGCTCCTCCCGGTGCGCGCGCCACCATGTGCGGAACGACTCACGTGGCGGTGCCGGCGTGTCCCGCGTGGCGGACCAGCCGGCGAGCGGACCGGGCAGGCGCCGGATCCGTCCGCCGCGGCCGCCCAGCAGCCGGCCGCCGGCCGCCCCCGCGCGCTGCGCGACGGCCAGGAGCCCGGGTGAGTCGAGGACGGTGGCCGCCGCCTTCATGGCGAGCGCCTCCGGTGTCGGCAGCGCCCGGCCGTCGCGCTTCGCCTCGACGGCCTTCGCCCGCAGATGGACCAGGATCTCCGGGATGTCGATCTTCACCGGGCAGGCCTCGTAGCAGGCACCGCACAGGGTGGAGGCGAAGGGCAGCGACGCCGCCCGGCGCACCCCTGCCAGCTGGGGGGTGAGCACCGCTCCGATCGGGCCGGGGTAGACCGAGCCGTAGGCGTGGCCGCCCGTCCGCTCGTACACGGGGCAGACGTTGAGGCAGGCCGAGCAGCGGATGCAGGCGAGGGCCTGCCGGCCGACGGTGTCCTTGAGGACATCGGTGCGGCCGTTGTCCAGGAGGATCAGATGGAAGTCCTGGGGGCCGTCGCCGGGCGTCACTCCGGTCCAGAGCGAGGTGTACGGGTTCATGCGCTCGCCGGTCGAACTGCGGGGCAGCAGCTGGAGGAAGACCTCCAGGTCGGTGAAGGTCGGCACGACCTTCTCGATGCCCATGACGGTGATCAGGGTCTCCGGCAGGGTCAGGCACATCCGTCCGTTGCCCTCGGACTCGACGACCGCGATGGTGCCGGTGTCGGCGGCGGCGAAGTTCGCCCCCGAGATCGCCACTCGCGTGGTGAGGAACTTCTCCCTCAGGTGAAGTCTCGCCGCCTCGGCGAGCGCCTTCGGGTCGTCGGTGAGGTCGTCGGGCGCCGCCCGGCCCCACTCCCCCATCCGCTCCGCGAAGATCTCCCGTATCTCCGCCCGGTTGCGGTGGATCGCCGGGACGAGGATGTGGGAGGGCCGGTCCTCGCCGAGCTGCACGATGAGTTCCGCCAGGTCGGTCTCGTACGCGGTGATGCCGGCGGCCGCGAGTGCCTCGTTGAGCCCGATCTCCTGGGTGGCCATCGACTTGACCTTGACGACCTCGTGCCGCTCGGTGTCCGGGCCGCCGGCGGCGCGGACGAGGCGTGCGACGATGCGGTTCGCGTCGGTGGCGTCGGCCGCCCAGTGGACCGTGCCGCCGGCCGCGGTGACGCTGGCCTCCAACTGCTCCAGGTAGGTGGCGAGGTGGCGTGCGGTACGGCGCTTGATGGCGGCGCCGGCCTCCCGGAGCTCCTCCCAGTGCGGTACCTCCCCGGTCGCGTCGAGGCGCTTCGTGCGGATGGTGGTCGTGGCGTGCCGGAGGTTGTGGCGCAGCCGGGTGTCGGCCAGGGCGGTGCGGGCGGCCTCGGGGAAGGCGGGGGTGCCGAGCCAGACCCGTCCGTCGTGGTCGGTGTCCTCCGTCATGCCGGTCACCTGGTTCCTTCCGTGGCGGCGAGGATCTCCGCGAGGTGCAGGGTGCGTACGCCGCTGTTCCACCGGCTGAGGCCGCCGCCGATGTGCATGAGGCAGGAGTTGTCGGCGGCGCACAGGACCTCGGCCCCGGTGCTCAGGACCGTGGTCATCTTGTCGGCGAGGATGGCGGTGGAGGTGTCGGCGTTCTTGACGGCGAAGGTGCCGCCGAAGCCGCAGCACGCCTCGGCCGCGGGCAGGTCGACGAGGTCGATGCCCCTGACCGCGCGCAGCAGCCGCAGGGGCCGGTCGCCCAGACGTACTCCGCGCAGGGAGTGGCAGGTGGGGTGGTAGGTCACGCGATGCGGGAACACCGCGCCCACATCGGTGACGCCGAGGACGTCGACGAGGAACTCGGTCAGCTCGTGGACGGCGGGGACCACCGCGGCCACCGCGTCCCGCAGTGCGGCGTCGCCGAGCTGTTCGGCGAGGACGGGGTGGTTGTCGCGGATCATGGCGGCGCAGGAGGCGGAGGGCGTCACGATCGCGTCGTATCCGGCGAAGGCGCGGGCGAAGCGGGCCACCATGGGGAGGGACTCGGGGCGGTAGCCGGTGTTGAAGTGCATCTGTGCGCAGCAGCTCTGCTCGCGGGGGAACTCGACGGTGTGGCCGAGCCGTTCGAGGAGGGTGACGACAGCCCGACCGGTGCCGGGGAAGAGCGTGTCGTTGAGGCAGGTGATGAACAGTCCGATCCTCATCGGCGCCTCACCAGCCGTCGCGGGAGGGTACGAACCCGGGGATGCGGTGCTCGTGGCGCAGCTCGTCCCAGAGTGCCTCGGGTATCTCACGGGCCAGCATGTCGGCGGCGTCCGTGGCCTCAGCAGCGCTGCGCAGACCGAGGAGGACGCCCGCGACGGCGGGGTGGCGCAGCGGGAAGCGGGCCGCCGCGGCCCTCAGGGGCACTCCGTGGCGCTCGCAGATCTCCCGCAGCCGGAGGGCCCTGGCCAGGGTCTCCGGCGGCGCGGCCGCGTAGTCGTACGTGGCGCCCGGACGCGGATCGGCGAGGAGGCCCGAGTTGAACACACCTCCGGCGACGATCGAGACGCCGCGGCGCCGTGCGGCCGGCAGCAGTTCGGCGAGGCCGCTCCGGTCGAGCAGGGTGTAGCGGCCGGCCAGCAGGACGACGTCGATGTCGGTCTCGGTGACGAAGCGGGTGGGGATCGCGGTCTGGTTCATGCCCACGCCGATGGCACGGACGACGCCCTCCGCCCGCAGTCGTTCGAGGGCGGGGTACGCCTCTCGCAGCGCCTGGTCGGCATGGTCGTCGGGGTCGTGCAGGTACACGATGTCGACGCGGTCGAGCCCGAGCCGCTCCAGGCTCGCCTCCAGGCCGCGCCGGATGCCGTCCGCCCCGAAGTCCCAGGCCCTGCGGTACGCGGCGGGGACCGCGAAGCCATGGGCGAGGTCGTCGCCGGTCGCGCCGGGGTCGGGGACGAGGAGGCGGCCCACCTTCGTCGACACCGTGTACGTGTCACGGGGCCGGGCCCGGAGGAAGGCACCGAGCCGTCGTTCGGACAGGCCGAGGCCGTAGTGGGGTGCGGTGTCGAAGGAGCGGATCCCCCGGTCCCAGGCGGTCGCGAGGGTGTGGTGCGCGTCCTCGTCGGTGACGGGGCGGTAGAGGTTGCCGATGCCGGCCGCGCCGAAGGCGAGACGGCTCGTCCAGGCGGTGGTCCGGCCGAGGGGGACGCGGGCGGGGGCGGCGGCGCGGGAGAGGCTCACGGGGTCGGCGGCGCGGACGCCGACGGCAGGTTCGCCCGCGGCGCGGTCGCCCCGGGCGCGCTGGTCCATGGACCGCTCGTCCGCGGCCTTCTCGTCCGCGGTCCTCCGGTCAGCGGCCCTCTGGTCCCCGCTCATGTGCCCGCCGGCCGGAGTCGGAGTCCCGCCATGCCGCCGTCGACGGCGAGGGCGGTGCCCGTCACCGAGGCCGCCGCCGGGGAGGCGAGGTAGACGACCGCCGCCGCGACCTCGTCGGCGCCGACGAGCCGGCCGGTGGGCTGGCGGGCGCTGAGCGCCGCGCGTTCGGCCTCCGGGTCCGCCGCCGCGTCGAGCAGGCGGGCGACCCACGGGGTGTCCACGGTCCCCGGGTTGACGCAGTTGACCCGGATGCCCTCCCGCACGTGGTCGGCCGCCATCGCGAGGGTCAGGGAGAGGACCGCCCCCTTGCTCGCCGAGTACAGCGCCCGCTGCGGCAGGCCCGCCGTGGCGGCGATGGAGCAGATGTTGACGACGGCGGCGTGCTCCGAGCGGCGCAGGTGGGGCAGGGCGGCGCGGGTGGTGCGGACGACGCCGAGGAGGTTGACGTCGAGGACGGCGTGCCACTGGTCGTCGGGGTTGTCCTCGACGGTGCCGGCGGCGCCGATGCCCGCGTTGTTGACGAGGATGTCGATGCCCCCGAGTGCGGCGGCGGCCGCGGCGACGGCTTCGCGTACCGAGGCGTCGTCGGCGACGTCCGCGCGGAGGGCGGTGAGGGGGTCGGGGGTGGCCGACGGGTCGAGGTCGAGGACGGCCACGGCGGCGCCCCGCGCGTCCAGCAGACGGGCGACGGCGAGGCCGATGCCGGAGGCACCGCCGGTCACGACGGCGCGGAGGCCGGCGAGCGGGTACGCGGTCATGCGGTCACCTCCACCACGGATGCGACGGTCTCGTCGTCGGCGAGCGATCCTGCCAGGTCGGCGGCCCAGAACGTGCCGTGGGGATAGGCGAACGTGGTGAGGGAGGCCTCGTGCATGTCGGCCGAGAAGCCGGGAGCGAGAGGGGTCGTGTACGCGCCCTCGCGGATGACGGCCGGGTGGACGAAGTGCTCGTGGAGATGGTCGACGAACTCGATGACCCGGTCCTCGGTGGTGCCGCTGAGCGCCACGAAGTCGAACATGGCGAGGTGCTGAACCAGTTCGCACAGTCCGACCCCGCCGGCGTGCGGGCAGACGGGGACGCCGAACTTTGCGGCGAGGAGCAGTATGGCGAGGTTCTCGTTCACGCCGCCGACCCTGGCCGCGTCGAGCTGGACGATGTCGACGGCGTTCGCCTGGAGGAGCTGTTTGAACACGATGCGGTTCTGTACGTGCTCGCCCGTGGCCACCTTGACGGGGGCGACGGCGGCCCGCACGCGCGCGTGCCCGAGGATGTCGTCCGGGCTGGTCGGCTCCTCGATCCAGTACGGGTCGAACTCGGCGAGCGCCCGGGTCCATTCGATGGCCTCGGTGACGTTCCACCGCTGGTTGGCGTCGACCGCCAGGCGGACGTCCGCGCCGACGGCGGCGCGGGCGGCCCGGCAGCGGCGGACGTCGTCCGCGAGATCGGCGCCGACCTTCAGCTTGATCTGGGTGAAGCCCGCCGCCACCGCCTCCTCGGCGAGTCGGGTGAGCTTCTCGTCGCTGTAGCCGAGCCAGCCGGGCGAGGTGGTGTACGCCGGGTAGCCCTGGGCCCGCAGGACGTTCTCGCGCTCGGCGCGGCCGTCCTTGCCGCGCCGGAGGAGCTCCAGGGCTTCCTCGGGGGTGAGGGCGTCGGTGATGTAGCGGAAGTCGACCTGCGAGACGAGCCACTCGGGATCGGCGTCGGCGAGCAGTTTCCACAGCGGCTTCCGCTGCCGCTTGGCGGCCAGGTCCCACACGGCGTTGACCACGGCCCCGACGGCCATGTGCATGACGCCCTTCTCGGGCCCGAGCCAGCGGAGCTGGCTGTCGCCGATCAGCGCCCGGCTGACGAGGCCGGGGTCGGCGCAGAGGTCCTCCACGGACCGGCCGACGACGTGGGCGCGCAGCGCTTCGATCGCCGCGACCTGGACATCGTTGCCACGCCCGATGGTGAAGGTGAAGCCGTGTCCCGTGGGGCCGTCGGGCTCGTTCGTGCGCAGGACGAGGTAGGCGGCGGAGTAGTCGGGGTCCGGGTTCATCGCGTCGGACCCGTCGAGTTGGCGGGAGGTCGGGAAACGGATGTCGTAGGTGTCCATCGCGATGACCCGCGTGATGTCAGTGGACAACGGGGTTCCTTTCACACCTGGGCTGCTTGCTCGGTGTTCGGCTTCATCTGCCCGAGCGACGCGGAGCAGCCCCAACCATCAGCACAGATCGGGTGATTGGCCTGTTGAGCGAGAACGATACGGCGCTCGCGAGAGGTGAGGCAAGTAGACATCGGATGTTTCTCGGACCTTGAGAACGCATCACGCGCGGCAGCGCGAAGGCCGTGACCCACCGCCTCACGCATGGCATGCCGACGGGCGGGCGCTCCCGGGGGAGGCGCCCGCCCTCGTCGTGCGTCACGGGTGGTGGAGGCGGCGGAAGAGGCCGGAACGGCGGGTCACAGCACGCTGTCGAGCCAGCGGACGACATTGGAGATGTGGATGGTCGCCCAGGCCTCCGCCGTCCGCGCGTCCCGTGCGGCGAGCGCGTCCAGGATGGCCCGGTGCTCGGACAGGGTCCGGGCCACGGCGGTCTCCTCGGTGATGCCCCGCCACAGCCGCGCCCTCACGGTGGCACCCGAGATGCTGTCGAGGAGCGAGCACAGCAGGGGAATCCCGGAGGCCGTCGCGATGCGCCGGTGGAACTCCAGGTCGCTGGCGACGAGTTCCTCCAGGCTGGGGGCGTCGCCGAGCCGGTCGAGGAGTTCCCCGAGCGCTTTGATCTCCTCCTCGGGAATGCGCTCCGCCGCCAGCGCGGTCGCCGCCGGCTCCAGGATGCCCCGTACCTTGAGGGCCTGGAGCGCCTGGTCGTCCTGGTGGAAGTCGAGGACGAACGACACCGCTTCGAGCAGCAGGGGTGGTTCGAGGCTGGAGACGTACGTCCCGTCGCCCTGCCGCACGTCGAGGATGTTCAGCAGGGACAGCGCCTTCACCGCCTCGCGCAGGGAGTTGCGCGACAGGCCCAGCTCGGCGGCGAGGTCGGCCTCCTTGGGGAGCCGGTCCCCCGGACGCAGCGCGCCCGAGACGATCATCTCCTTGATCTTGCCGATCGCCTCGTCCGTAACTGCCAAGGCGTCCTCCTGTGCAAGGCCAAATACATCGGATGTGTCTGCTGGGCGCCACCTTACTGCAGGGTGGCGTGGGGGCGACCGGGTCCGTCAGGGACGCCTTCGGGACCACCGGGGTCCAGGCCCGCGGAGCGCCGCAGGGTCGCCGCCTCGCGGGCCAGGACGGCGGGGTCGTCGTCCGGGACGAACTCCAGGAGGGCGTCCCGCCGCCGCGGCGACGCCGCGAGCCGGGCGAACGCCCGGGTCCACAGCGCGGCGCGCGCGGACAGCGGCAGCCGGCGGTTGCCCGGCCACCAGGAGAAGACGTGGACGGCGCCGACCCGGTCGGCGAGTACGTCGAGGCCGGCGAGCGCCTCGGGGTCGGCGGCGTCCTGAGGTGGCTGCCAGTAGGAGGTGACGTTGTCCGCGTCCGCCGCCCGCAGCTCCTCCAGGAGGCGGACGGTGGAGGGGACCGAGTCGGTCAGGGTTCCCCCGTGGAACTCGAGACCGAGCTCCAGGCCGTGGTCCCGCGCGACCAGCGCGGCCTCCCGCAGGGTCGCGGTGATCCGGGCGCGGTCCTCCTCCACGGCCTCCGCCGACCCCGACACACCGGCCCAGACGCGGATGCGGGGTGCTCCGAGCGTCACGGCCCCGCGGGCGATCTCCGCGAATCCGGACAGCTCGTCCGGGAGGCAGTGGAAGTACGAGCCGTAGGAGCAGCAGGCGATGCCGTGGGCGTCGGCGGCGTCCCGGGCGACACGGAGCGCCTCGGGGCGGTCGGGCGGGGCGTGCACGTCCGCGCCCCATTCGACGACCTCGAGGCCCGCCTCCGCGACGCGACGGGCGACCTCGGCGACGGGCAGCCCCCGGAACGTGACGGAGCAGATCCCGAGCCTGGGCGGGGCGGTGTCCGGCCCTGGTGGGAGGGGGTGCGGCGGGTCGGGATCGGGCACGGGAGCGGTTTCCTTCGGGTAGAGCCGGTCGCGTGGAGTCGAGGGAGTCGAGGAGGCCCAGGAAGGCCGGGGAAAGTCCACGGATGTCCTCGGCAGACCGGGGAGGTCCGTGGCGGTCGTGGCCCGCCGTGGCGGTCGTGGCCCGCCGTGGCGGTCCGAGGGGAGCGTCTGGGGAGTCGGCAGCCGGCCCGGAGCGTGACGTACGTCGGGCCGGCTGCCCCTCCCCCTTCGCCGTCAGCGGGCGTTGGGGCCCACGTCCGCCGGGGTCAGCGGTCGGCGCAGCGGCGTCGTCGTCGCGTACTCGTCGGCACCGACGTCCCGCACGCTGCCGCGCGCGTCGCCGTCGATGTCATGGGTGACGGGCGCCGGGGAGAGCGTGGCCGCACCGATCGCCCGGCTCGTGCTCGACAGGCGGTACACGCCGTCGGAGCCCCGCACGAGACGGGGGTCGGCCCGCAGGAATCCGCCGGCGGGGATGTTCCCGTCGGCCGCGGCGCCGAACAGGATGTTGCTCTGCCAGGTGAAGCGGACCGTGGTCGCCATCTCGACCAGGCTGCCGGTCTGGCCGACCAGCAGGTTGTCGGCGACGGTGATGTCACGGGGTTCGTGCGGGCGGTGGCTCTCGCCCGAGAGCGCGCCGCCCGCGTTGTCGAGGAGGGTGTTGTGGGCGATGAGGACGCGGTCGGGTGCGTCGTTGCCCCGGCGGGCCTCGGCCGATTCGCCGGGGAGGTGGTCGCGTTCGGTTCCGCTGCCGATGACCATCGCCCGCCCGGTGAGCCCGGCCAGGTAGTTGTTGACGATGATGTGGTCGTTGCCGTAGATCCGCACGCCCTCCTCGCCGCCGATGAGGTAGTTGCCGTCGACGAGGGTGCCGTTGCCGTGGCGCAGGACGATGCCGCCGAGGCTGTCGCGGATGGTGTTGTAGCGGATGGTGTTGTCGGAGCTCTTGACCGAGATGGCCTCGGGGTCGCCGTTGGCCCGCTCGAACAGGTTGTACTCGACGAGCGCGTGCGCGCTGGACAGGGCACGGGGGCTGACGCCGAGGCGGATCGGTTCGCCGCCGTTGGAGCCCGCGAAGGTGTGGTCGGAGAAGTGGTTGCGGTGGACGTGCACGCCCTGGGCCATGGCCTCGCTGCCCGCGCCCTCGATGCCGAGGAAGATGCCGAGCGTCGTCTTGCCGTGGAAGTGGTTGCGGTCGATCACGGCCTCGTCGCCGCGGACCATGACCCAGTGCAGGCCCTCGATGTCCGCGAGCTGGAAGTCGTTGCGGGTGAGCCGGATGTACGTGCAGGTCGGCGGGATCTCCAGGGTGGTGCTCTGGCGGAAGGAGAAGCCGCTCACGGTCACGTTGCTGGACGCGTCGAAGACGAAGCTCCGCTCGCCATGAAGCACGGCGCCGCCCCGTGACGCGGCGACGATGGTGATCGGCGCGGTGCGGGAGCCGTTCTTGCCGGTGATGGTGAGGGGTTTGGCGGCGGGCACGGTGTAGGTGCCGTTCGCGACGACGATGCGGGTGCCCGGTCCTGCCGCGTCGATCGCGTCCTGGAGGTCGTCCAGGGTGCTGACGTCGACGGTGGCGCCCAGGGGGCGTGCGGGCTTGCACCGGGCGGTATTCGCGTACGCCGGGGCGGAGAGGGGCAGGACGGCGACGGCCGCCCCTGCCGCGGTGCCGGTGAGGAACGTGCGTCGTTGCATGGTGCCTCCGTGATCGGTCGGATGGGTGGTACGCGTACGGCCCGTCACATCGAGGCGCCGGGCCCGGACGGGTCCGTCAGACGCAGCTCGATGACGGGCACGGGTGTGTCGGGCCGCCGCACCGGGAGCCGGAGCGTGAGGGTGCCGGCCGGCTGGCCGCCCATCTGGGTGTTCATCGCCGGGCGGTCGGGGTCGAGCGGTTCCTGGACGATCTCCGAGGCGTCGTTCAGGAGCTGGGCGTACCGCACCCGGCCCGCGAGGCCGGGCAGGTGGAGGTGGCGCAGCGGCCAGGAGAAGAGATGGACGTAGAGCCGGTCGCCGGACTGGGTGTACCGGCAGTCGGCGGGCGGGGTGTACGGGGAGGGGCCGCAGCCGCGGACGGAGCGTTCGTGGAGGTCGGTCCAGCGGCCGATCTCGGCGAGGGCCGCGGTGTCGCGCGGATCGAGGTCGCCCCGGCCGGTGGGCCCGACGTTCAGCAGCAGGTTGCCGCCCTTGGAGACGCCGTCGACGAGCATCCGGATGAGCAGGTCGGGGCTCTTGTGGTCGAGGTTGTCGCGGTCGTAGCCCCAGCTCCCGTTCAGGGTCTGGCACGCCTCCCACAGGACCGGACGGCCGTCGACGGCCATCGGGGCGGACGGCTGGTACTGCTCGGGCGTGACGAAGTCTCCGGGGAGGCCGGACCGGTCGTTGACCAGGATGTGCGGCTGGAGCTCGCGGACCATGGCCATGAGCCGCGGGGAGTCCCAGTCGTCGGGGCCCTTGCCGCCCCACCATTCGCGGCCCGCGTAGGAGAAGTCGAAGAAGAGGTAGTCGACGCGTCCGTAGTCGGTGAGCAGTTCGCGGACCTGGCCGTGGAGGTACTCCTGGTACTCCCGGATGTCCCGGTCCGCCGCCGCGGCCTTGAACTCCTCGTCGTCGCGCCGCGGGTGGGTCCCGTCGACGGGGAACGACGGGTGGTGCCAGTCGATCAGGGAGTGGTAGAAGCCGACCTTGAGGCCCTCGGAGCGGCACGCCTCGACGAACGGTCCGACCAGGTCGCGGCCGTGGGGTGTCTTCGTCACCTTGTAGTCGGTGAGCCGGCTGTCCCAGAGGCAGAAGCCGTCGTGGTGCTTGGTGGTGAGGACGACGTACCTCATGCCGGCGGCCTTCGCCGTCCGTGCCCATCGGACCGGGTCGTAGCGGTCGGGGTCGAAGTGGTCGAAGTACACCTGGTACTGCTCGTCCGTCATCCTCTCGCGGGTCTTCACCCACTCGTGGCGTGCGGCGAGGGAGTAGAGGCCCCAGTGGACGAACATGCCGAAGCGGTCGTGGGTGAACCAGGTCGTGTCGGGCGAAGAGGTCGACGGGAGGCCGGCGTCGGCGCTGGTGGAGGTCATCGGGCATCGTTCCTGTGCGGTCGGGAGGTGAGGGCGGTCCGTCCGACGCCGTCAGGCCGGTTCGTGGACGTCTTCGCGGAGCCGTACGCCGGGGGCGACGCGGGCCAGGTAGCCGGTGTCGTCGCGGCGGGTCAGGCCGCACGCCAGGTACTGCTCGTGCAGCCGGTCCAGTGCGTCGCGGTCCAGCTCGACGCCGAGTCCGGGGCCGCGCGGGACGGTGATCGCGCCGTCGACGAGGTTCCACGGGGTGGTCACGACGTCGTCCTCGGGCCGCTTCCAGGGCCAGTGGGTGTCCAGGTCGTGGGTGACGGCGGGGGTGGCGGCGGCGAGGTGGACCATCGCGGCGAGGCTGATCCCGAGGTGGGAGTTGGAGTGCATGGACATGCCGATGCCGAAGTGGTGGCAGGCGGTGGCCAGTTGCTGGCTCGCCCTGAGTCCGCCCCAGAAGTGGTGGTCGCCGAGCAGGACGCCGACGGCCCGGGCGGGAATCGCCTGGGTCAGGTGCTCCCAGGTGACCACGCACATGTTGGTGGCGAGGGGCATCGGGGCGGTCCGCGCGAGTTCCGCCATGGCGGGGATGCCGGCGACCGGGTCCTCCAGGTACTCCAGTACTCCCGTCAGCTCCTCGGCGACCCGGGCGGCGGTGTCCGGGTCCCAGCTCGCGTTGGGGTCGAGTCGGAGCGGGTGGTCCGGGAACGCCTCGCGCAGGGCGCGGATCGCGGCGACCTCGTCGTCCGGCGGGAGCACGCCGCCCTTGAGCTTGAAGGAGCGGAAGCCGAAGCGGTCCGTCAACATCCGGGCCTGCGCCACGAGTCCCGCGGGGTCGAGCGCCGGGCCCCACTCGTCGGGCTCGTGTCCGGGGTGCGCGGCCCATTTGGCGAACAGGTAGCCGCAGAAGTCGATCCGGTCGCGTGTGGCGCCGCCGAGGAGGTCGGACACGGGCCTGCCGAGGTGTTTGCCCTGGAGGTCGTGGCAGGCCACCTCGAACGGCGAGGTGACGCTCGCGACCGTCTTGGCCGCGCCGCCGTCGCCGATGAGGCCGTGGGCGTCGCGCGCCACCCGGCCGCCGGCGATCGCCCCGACCCTGCGGGACAGTTCGTTGAGGTCGAAGGGGTCGAGGCCGGGCAGGTCGTCGGCGACGGCGCGGAGCAGTGCGAGGTGGGCGGCGTCGCCGTAGCTCTCGCCCAGGCCGTACGCGCCGGTGTCGGTCCTGACCTCCACCACCGCGCGCAGGGCGTACGGCTCGTGGACGCCGACGGCGTTGAGCAGCGGCGGGTCGGCGAAGGCGACGGGGGTGACGACGACGGAGGTGACCTTCACGAGGCGACCGCCACGGCGGGAGCGGCGTGCGCGGGGGTGGGTCCGGTCAGGGCGCGCCGGCCCTGGAGGAGGAGGTCCGCGAGCTGGTCGACGTGGTCGGGGGCCGCGTCCACGAGGGGCGCCCGGACGTGGCCGACGTCGAGCGAGCGCAGCCGGGCTCCGGCCTTGACGAGGGAGACGGCGTAGCCGGGGACCTGGTCGCGGAGGGCGGTCAGCGGCAGGTAGAAGTCGGCGAGGAGCCGGCCGGTGGTGGCGGTGTCGCCGTTCGTGAGGGCCGTGTGGAAGGCGCGGGCGATGTCGGGGGCGAAGCACAGGACGGCGGAGGAGTAGTCGCGGATGCCGATGGCACGGCAGGCGGTCGCGCTGACCTCGGCGGTGGGCAGGCCGTTGAGGAAGGCGAAGGTCTCGGCACGGGGGTGGCCGCTGGTGCGTACGGCGGTGACCATGCGGGCCATCGAGTCCAGGTCTCCGTCGCCCTCCTTGATCCCGGCGACCTGGGGCACCGAGAGGAGCCGCAGGGCGGTGGACACGCCGATCCTGGCGAGGCCGCGCCGGTAGACGAGGACGGGGAGGCGGCCGGCGCGGGCGACGGACTCCACGTAGGAGACGTAGCCCTCCTCGGTGCCGCCGACGAGGTACGGCGGTAGCAGCAGGATCCCGTCGGCTCCCGCCTCGGAGGCGGCGGCGACGGCCGCCTGTGCGGTGCCGAGGCCTCCTCCGGCGCCGGCGAAGACGGGTACGCGGCCGGCGACGACGCGTACGGCGTGCCGGACGACCTCGGCGTACTCGGGGGCGCTGAGCGAGGAGTACTCCCCCGTGCCGCAGGCGACGAAGAGGGCGGCGGGGCCGTGGGCGAGCTGGTCCTCGATGTGGTCGGTGAACACGCTCGTGTTCACCTCGTCGGCGGGGGTGAACGGCGTGAGCGGGAAGGACATCAGGCCGGACGGGATCACGGGAGGTGGTCCTTTCGGAGGGGTCGGCCGTTCGGGTCAGCCCTTGAGGGCGCCGCTGGACAGGCCGTGGACGAAGGAGCGCTGGAAGAAGAGGAAGACGATGACGGACGGCAGCAGGGCGAGCAGCGAGGCGGCCATCACCACGCCGGGGGTGACGAGGGGGTCGACCCGCAGCGTGCGCAGGGCCAGCGGCAGGGTGTAGGAGGAGGAGTCGGTGGCCACGAGCAGGGGCAGCAGGTACTGGTCCCAGATCATGGTGAAGCCGAAGACTCCGATGACGCCGAGCGCGGGCTTGCACATGGGGAGGATGATCTGCGCGAAGATCCGCAGGTCTCCGGCGCCGTCGATGCGCGCCGCCTCCTCCAGCTCCTTCGGCACCTCCTTCATGAACTCGGTCATGACGAGGATGGAGAACGCCCAGGCGCCGACGGGCACGATCATGCCGGCGAGGGAGCCGATCAGACTGATGTGGACGACGGGCAGGTCGGCGAGGATCACGGAGAGCGGAATGGCCAGGATCTCCTCGGGCAGCATGAGCGTCGCCAGGATGGCGACGAACGCGAGGGTCATGCCCCGGAAGCGCTTCCTGGCGAGGGCGTAGCCGGCGAGGACGGAGACGGCGACCTGGAGCAGCAGTCCGAAGCCGACGACGAAGAACGAGTTGAGGAGGTACTTCAGGACGCCCTGGTCGAAGGCGACGGCGAAGTTGTCGACGGTGGGGTCGGAGGGGAGGACGCTGAGCTGGGTGGGGTCCTTGACGTGGTTGAACGCGCTGACGAGCAGGGCGAGCAGCGGGCCCGCGAACACGATGAGGACGAGGAGGTACGTGAGGACCTTGAGGGCGCGGCCGGCGGCGCTGCGGCTCTCGGTCAGTCCGAGGGCGGTCTCGGTCGGCGCGCTCATTCGTTACCCCTCCGTCGGAACAGGTGGACGCCGACCGTCAGGAGCAGCGTCGCCAGGAACAGCAGGACGGCTCCGGCCGCGCCGACACCGAGCCGGTTCTGTTCGAGGCCCAGCTTGTAGATCACGGTCATGACGACTTCGGTGGAGCCGTCGGGGCCGCCGTTGGTGAGCAGGAAGACCTCGGTGAAGACGCGCAGGCCCCGGATGGCGGCGAGGACGAAGAGGATGGTGAGGACGGCGCGCAGACCGGGGAGGGTCACATGACGGATGCGCTGGAACCGGGACGCGCCGTCGACCTTGGCGGCCTCGTAGAGTCCGCGGTCCACCCCGGCGAGTCCGGCGAGGAAGATCATCATGTCGTAGGGGGCGCCCCGCCAGATGCCGGTGAGCATGATGGAGGCCATCGAGGTGTCGGGGTCGTTGATGAATCCCGACGGGCCGAATCCCACGAGGCCGAGGAGGGAGTTGAGCATGCCGTCCTCGGTGGGGTGGTACATGATCCGCCAGAGTTCGGCGACGACCGCGATCGGCACGACGACGGGGAGGAAGGCCGCCGAGCGGACGAAGCCGAGTCTGCGGCCCTGCCCCTCCATGAGGAGGGCGAGGGTGAGGCCGAGCAGCATCGATCCCGCGGTCTGTCCGACGGCGAGGACGACGGTGTGCCAGGCGGCCTCGCGGAAGCCGTCCGAGGAGAGCACGGTGGCGTAGTTCTCGCCGCCGACCCACCGGTTGCCGAGGTAGGGCTGGACTTCCTGGAAGGACATGGTCAGCGCGCTGGCCATGGGGATGAACTTGAAGTAGAGGAAGAGGATCAGGGCGGGGGCGAGGAAGAGCCAGGGCGTCCACCACCGGCCCCCGCGGCGGTTCCTCACGCGGCGGGAGACGGGCGTCCCGCCTCCTCCCGGCGCGGTCGTCGCCGGCCCGCGCGCGGCGGGCGGGGTGGAGCCGGCCGCCGGGTCTGCGGCCGCCGTCACCTGGTCGAGGCTCGTCATCCGGCGATTCCCTGCTCCTGGAGGATCCCGGCGAGCTTCGTGTCGAGTTCACGCAGCTTCTCGCCCAGGTCGAGGGAGCAGTCGGCCATCAGGGCGTTGACCGTCTCGGCGGTGGTCTGCCGTACCGGTGTCCAGTTGGGGAGGGAGGGGGCGTAGCGCCCGGAGGAGCGGTAGGCGTCGGCGTAGGTCTTCCAGCGGGGGTCGGGGCGGACCTCGGTGACGTCGACGGTCTTGTTCACGGGGAGCTGGACGGTGGAGCCGTCGACGCCCTCCATGCCGAGTCTCTGGCCCTCGGCGGAGATGGCGTACCCGGCGAAGGCGTCCTGTCCGGCGTTGTTCTCGGAGCCGGCCATCAGGTAGACGGAGCCGCCCTCGGCGAGCACGGTGGCGTCCTTCGGGCCCTTGGGCATGGGGACGACCTCGTACTTGTCCTTGCCGAGGGACTTGTCGAAGCGGGACATGAGGTAGGGGCCGACGACGAACATGCCGGTCCTGCCGGCCTCGAACGTCTCGTTCGTCGGCGGGGTGTCCATGGTGACGGCACCGGGCTGGACGACCTTCGCGTCGCAGCCGAGTGCGCGGAACCAGCGCATGGCCTCCGTCGACTCCTTGCCGGTCATCGACGGCTTGTACTTCCCCTGGCCCGCCTCGGTGACGAAGTCCCCGCCGGCGGCCCAGAGGAAGTTGGAGAAGTACCAGGAGGCGTAGCCGCGCTTGGTGGACAGCGGGGCGGCGAGGCCGTAGGTGTCCTGCTTGCCGTTGCCGTCGGGGTCGCGGGTGGTGAAGGCGGCGGCGAGCGCGGCGAAGTCGTCCCAGGTCCGCGGAGCCTGCAGCTTGAGCTTCTCGCGCCAGTCCTTGCGGATGAGGAGGGCGCCGGCCTGGGCGGAGTACGGGATGCCGTACTGCTTGCCGTCGACGCTCCGGCCGGAGTCCCGGGCCTGCTCGACGAGATCCTGACTGCCCTTGATCTTGCCGAGGTCGATCTCCCTGAGGAGGCCCTGGCTGTGCATCGCGCCGAGCTGGGTGACGTCGTTCATGACGATGTCGGGCAACTGCCGCTGAGCGGCGCGCTGCTGGAGCTTCGTCTCGAAGTCGTCGAAGATCGCCGTGACCTTGACCTTGTGCCCGGTGGCCTTCTCGAAGCCTTCGACCAGCCGGAGCGTGGCCTTCTCGCCGGGGCCGCCGGGCGTGGTCCTGGTCCACAGCTCCAGCTCCGCCTTGGAGTCCTGCTTGGCGTCCGTCCCGGCAGGACCGGACGTACAGCTCGTCAGGGCCAACGCCGAGGCGAGAAAACCCGCACCGATCCATCGCGTTCTCTGCATGACAACTCCTGTTCGCCGCCGTCGGCAGCTGGCCTGTAAGCGCTTGCCGGGGACGCTAACGCGCGGCCGAACGAGGGTCAATAGTCCGATGACTGAAAAGAGTTGAAACGAATGAAGGCGCTTGATGACGCGTATCCGTCGGAGCCCTCATCACCCGCTTGAGCAGTCAGGGAGCCGCGTCGGGAAGCGAAGCGCTTCACCTCGACGCCGGGAGCATTCCTGGGAGCTCCTCGCTCAGACATCGATCAAAGCTCCGATGTCTGAGCGGGGGCGAGGGTTCGGGGCGCAGGAAACAGGCCAGGCTAGGCCCGGGTCGACGCCCGGTCGGGGGCGACGGCGTGCCGCAGGGGTTCGCCGTGCACCAGTCGCCGCAGTTCGTCGCGTACCAGCTCACCCAGGCGGGCGCGTTCACGTCCCATGGCGCCGGCCAGGTGCGGGGTGAGGAGGACGTTCGGCAGGGTGAACAGGGGCGAGTCCGGCGCGGGCGGCTCCGGCCAGGTCACATCGAGGACGGCGGTGAGGTCGGGCCGGTCGCGGAGAACTCCGATCACCTCCGGCTCGTCCAGCACCGCCCCCCGGGCGGTGTTGATCAGCGTCGCCCCCTCGGGGAGGAGCGCCACGAGCCGCTCCCCCACGAGGCCTTCGGTCTCGGGCAGCAGCGGGGCATGGACGCTCACGACGTCACAGGAGGTGAACAGCTCGTCGATTCCGGTGAGTCGGACACCCAGCTCCGCGGCGGCGGCCGGGTCGATCACCGGATCGCAGGCGAGCACCTCGACGCCGAAGTTCCGCAGCAGCCGGGCGACGAGCCGGCCGATCTCACCGAGTCCGAGCAGGCCCACGCGGGAGCCGTACCCTCCGGCGACCGGCGGATCGTGCGGGAAGCGGCGGCCGACCGTCACCTCGCGGCCGAGGCGGTGCACCTGCTTCAGGCCGAGCAGGATCTGGGCGAGGGTGAACTCGGCGACCGGGACGGCGTTGGCGGCGGCCGCGGACACGATGGGGATGCCGCGGGCCCAGAACTCCGGCGGCGTCAGGTGGCGTACCGAACCGGCCGCCACCATCACCGCGTTCAGCCGCGGCGCACGGGAGAGCAGTGCCGCGTCGAGCACCGGGGCTCCCCAGCCGGTGAGCAGGACGTCGACCTCCTCCAACACGCCGGGGTCCCGGAGGAGGGCGTCGCGGGTGAGGGCGGGAGCACGCCAGCGCGCCAGGTGTCCGATGTCCGCCAGGACGTGGGCCGGGTAGACATCGGATCTGCGCTCCTCCTCCATGACCAGCAGGACGTTGGGCGTTGTGGTCGCAGCTGCCATCGGCTCGGCCTCCTGGGGCGTGGCGGTATCGGCGGGCCACACGATACATCGGAGGACAATCCTGATCCTGTCGAAGGGCTGGACAAAACTGCGGGCGATTGCTTGCATTCCACAGTCGATACATCCGATGTCTATGGTGAGGGATGGCTGGCATGCGTGTACTGAGGGTCGGCGAAGCGGGGGCGGAGCGTCTCGCGGTCCTGGACGGGGCCGGCGGGCTGCTCGACGCCTCGGGCATCGCCGACGACATCGACCACCGCTCGCTCGCCGACGGCGTGCTCGACCGGCTCGCCGAGGCCGTCGCGGCGGGCGCCCTGCCCGCCATGGACGTCCCCGTCGACCGCGTACGGATCGGGGCTCCGGTCGCACGGCCCGGGAAGGTCGTCTGCGTCGGCCTCAACTACCGTGACCACGCGGAGGAGACGGGAGCGGAGCTGCCGGCCGAGCCCGTGGTCTTCATGAAGGACCCGTGGACGGTCTCGGGGCCGTACGACGAGGTGCTGATCCCCCGCGACAGCGTCAAGACGGACTACGAGGTCGAGTTGGCCGTGGTGATCGGCAGGACCGCCCGGTACCTGGAGAGCGACGAGGACGCGCTCGCGTGCGTCGCCGGGTACGCGGTCTCGCACGACGTCTCCGAGCGCGCGTTCCAGTTGGAGCGGGGCGGCCAGTGGGACAAGGGGAAGAGCTGCGAGACCTTCAACCCGCTGGGTCCGTGGCTGGTCACTCCGGACGAGGTTCCCGACCCGCAGAAGCTCTCGCTGCGGCTGACGGTGAACGGCGTCGGGCGTCAGCACGGCACGACCGCGGACATGGTGTTCCCGGTCGCCGAGATCATCCGCTACCTCAGCCGGTTCATGGTCCTGTACCCCGGGGACGTCATCAACACCGGCACCCCGGCCGGCGTGGCCCTCGGCCGGCCCGAACCCCGGCCGTACCTGCGTCACGGTGATGTGGTCGAGTGCGGGATCGACGGTCTGGGCACCATGCGCCAGACCTTCCGGCAGGCCTGAGAGGAGACGCGCGTGCGGTTCACCCGGGACGACCTGCTGCTCTTCATCGGTGACTCCGTCACGGACACCGGCCGCGACCGCGAGGACCCCGCGTCCCTCGGCGACGGCTACGTCCGGATGATCGCCGAGGCCCTGCCCTCCCCCGCGACCGTCGTCAACCAGGGTGTCAACGGCCATCGGGTCCACGACCTGGAGGCGCGCTGGGCCACCGACGTCCTCGCCCTCGCCCCCTCGGTCGTCACCGTCCTGATCGGCATCAACGACACCTGGCGGCGCTACGACCGCGGACTCCTCAGCCCCATAACGGAGTTCGAGGCCTCGCTCGGCCGCGTCCTCGCCCTCGTGAAGGAGAAGTGCGCCGCCCGGCTGTTCGTCATGACGCCGTTCCTGCTGCCGGCCGGCCCCGAACAGGAGACGTGGTTCGAGGACCTCGCACCCCGCACCGACGCCGTCCTGCGCGCGGCGACCGCTCACGGGGCGACGGTGGTCCGCACGGACCTGGCGCTGCCGCGCGCCGCCGAGGAACACGGCGCGGCCGCCCTCGCCCCCGACGGGGTCCATCCGAGCCCGCTCGGCCACCGCGTCATCGCGCGCGCGTGGCTGGAGGCGGCCGGGGTGTACGAGGGGAGAACCCCGTCTGAGAGGCTGTGAGCATGACTGACATGCCTCTCTGGCGTCGGCCCACCCGTAGCGGCTGGCGCATCGCCGTCGACGACGCCCGCACCCGCGCCGACGTGATCGACGCCGTCGGCGACGTCCGGGCGTCCGTACCCATAGAACCCGTACAGCACTTCACGGGGTGGTTCGCCAAGCGCCAGAACGCGGTCGTGAACCAGGCGTTCGAAGCCGACGGTCCGTCGCTGCCCGGCCGGGGGACGAGCGCGATCTCACTGGATCCGCACGACCCGGACGCCTTCGTCGGCGACGGCGCCGCCGACGGGCGCCGTCGGGACAAGACCGGGCGGGCCGTCGTCCACGGCCGGAGCTACACGTTCCTGCACACCGACGGAAAGAGCGCGGACGCGATGCGGGACGGGACCCGCATCGCGTCGTTCGTCAAGCACGGCTTCCGCCCCCGGGACGGGCACGTCAGCCGCGAGGACCACCTTCCCCTGGACGAGACCGACGAACTGGTCCTCACCGTCTTCGAGAAGCTCCTCAGGCCTGGACGGCCCGGCGCCGTCTCCGACGCGCTGACCGACCTCAGCTGATCAGTGGCCCGTCCGGACGTCGCCCGGCTCCCCGAGGATTTCGTCAGGGGCAGCTGACGCGGATGTCGCCCGGGTCGGTGGTGCAGGTGTCCGTGCCGGCGCCGCCGTTGGCGGTGTCGTTGCCCGCGGTGCCGTCGGTGGTGGTGAGGCGGTCGTTGCCGTAGGAGCCGGCCAGGGTGTCGTTGCCCGGACCGCCGTTCAGGGTGTCGTCACCGTAGCCGCCGTCGATGTTGTCGTTCCCGAAGCCACCGTGGACCGTGTCGTTGCCGTAGCTCGACCGGATGGTGTCGTTGCCGCCGAGGCCGCAGATCACCTCGTTGCCGAAGCCGCCGTTGATGGTCTCCGCCGCACTGGTGCCGATGATCGTGCACCCGCGCGCGTTGTTCACCGAAGTGGTCGCGGTGGCCGTGTTGTCGGAGGACACGGGATCCTGCGGCGAGCCGCTGACGCCGGCCGCGTTCGTGAGGGTGCCGACGGCACGGGGTTCGGCCGTCACCGTGACGGTCGCGCTCGCGCCGGGGGCCAGGGAGCCGAGGGCGCAGGTGGCCCCGGTCGTGGTCGTCGTACAGGTTCCCTGCGAGGGAACGGCCGAGACGAGCGTCGCGCCGGTCCCGGAGAGCGTGTCGGAGAGCGAGACGCCGGTCGCCGTGGCCGTGGACGTCGCGGCGTTGGTGACCCGCACCGTGTAGGTGGCGCGGTCGCCGATGCTCACGGTCGTCGTCCCGGCCTTCGTCACCGACAGATCGGCGCTCGGCGGGGGCGGCGTCGTACCGTCGCCGCCCTGGTAGCGGGCGAGGGCGAAGGAGAAGCCCGCTCCGTACCCGGCCGCGACGATCTTGCCGTCGGGCTGGACGAGCACCCCCCGCGCCTCGTCGAAGTCGTTGAACCCGGTCACGACGAAGCCGTCGCCGCCGAAGCCGGTGTCCACCGAGCCGTTGACATTGAGGCGGGCCAGACCGAAGTCGTTGGCCTCGGAGCTGTCGGGGTCGTCCGCGCGTCCGGCGAGCACGATCTTGCCGTTCTGCTGGAGCGCCAGCCCGTACGCGATGCCGCCGTCGCCGGGGGCGTTGACCGACGTACGGCCTCCCGTGCCGAAGCCCACGTCCGGCGTGCCGTTGGCGTTGTAGCGGAGCGCGGCGAAGCCGAGGCCGCCCGAACCCGCGGCGACGATCCTGCCGTCGGGCTGGACCGCCACGGCGTTGCCGAACTCGGTGCCGCCGAAGTCCGCGGTCACCATGCCGTCACCGCTGAAGGTGGTGTCGAGCGACCCGTCGCCGTTGTAGCGGGCCACCCCGATGTCGAACGCGGTGTTGCCCACGTAGCCGACGGACACGATCTTGCCGTCCGGCTGCAGCGCCATGCCCCGGGCGATGCCGCCGCCGTCCTGCGGCGATGTGGGGGTGAAGCCCGCGACGACCGCCCCGTCACCCCCGAGGCCGGGGTCCAGGGAGCCGTCGGTACCGAGCCGGACGAGCGCGAAGCCTCCGCCGCCGCCCTTGCCTGCGGCGACGATCCTGCCGTCCGGCTGGACGGCCACGTCCGCGCCGTCCGCGGACCCGCCGAACTCCTCGACGCGCACCAGCCCGCCGTCGCCGAAGCCCGTGTCGAGACTGCCGTCGGTGTTGTACCGGGCCACGGAGAAGAAACAGCAGCCGCCGCCCTCCTCCGCGATCACCTCGGTGGTGCCCGCCACGACGATCTTTCCGTCGGACGGCTGGATCGCGACGGCGTTGGCGGTGTGCGTGCCACCACCGAAGTCGCTGGTCACCGTGCCGTCCCCGCCGAAGCCGGTGTCGAGGCCGCCGTCGGTGCCGTAGCGGGCGAGCGCGAAGCCCGCCTCGCTCAGACCGACCACGACCAGCTTGCCGTCGGCCTGCCGCGCGATGTCGTGGCCCTCCGCGAACCCGGTGACCGGAGTCGTCACCCGGCCGCCCACGCCGAACGTCGGATCCAGATCTCCGGGAGCGGCGAGCGCGGTGCCGGGCAGCGCGAGGACGAGCGCCATGCCGAGCGCGGCCGGCACCCCGGCCCTTCCGCCGGTCCTGCGCCGCCGATCCGCCGGTCTCAGCTGTACGTGGGTCATCTGCGTACGAACCTCCGTCTTCGTGGTGTACGGGGAGCAGCGCACAGCTTCGTGCCGTTGCGGGCCCCGTTCCGGCGGGCCGTGCCGGACTACGCTCACCGGCCCCGGGGAACCACCCCCGCGAGGGAGCGCACGGGGCGCGATCAGGATCGGCGGTCGCCCAGCGCCTCGCCGGCGCTCTGTTCACCCACTGACGGGCCGGTTCGGGAGTGCGGCCCGGACACCACGTACCCTCACATCGGAAACGCCCACCGGCCTCGCCGGGTGCGGCACGAACCGCATGAGCAGGGCGAGCAGGGAACGGAACATGACTCAGGCGCGGGGGCAGGACACGGAGCCCGGTGGGGGCGAACGGGATCGGGACCGGGCGTCGACGGTGCGCGTCTTCATCGCCCTCGCCCCGCCCGACGAGGCGAAGGACGAGCTGGAACGGCAGCTCCGGCCCGCCTACGACGCGTACCCCCGGATGCGCTGGAACCGCATTGAGGACTGGCACATCACCCTGGCGTTCCTCGGCGAGCTGCCGGCCGGGACCGTGCCGGCGCTCCGTCCGCCGCTCGCCGGACTCGCGGCGTCGCGCGGGCCGGTGGAGCTGGCGCTGCGGGGCGGCGGGCACTCCGACGAACGGGTGCTGTGGAGCGGCGTCGACGGCGACGTCGACGGACTCCACCGGCTGGCCGCCGACGTGCGCGACGTGGTCAGGGAATGCGGCATCCCCTTCGAGGACCGGCCGCTGCGCCCGCATCTGACGCTGGCCCGGGCCCGCCGCGACGACCTGTCCAGCGTGCCGGACGTGGCCGCCGGGCTCGCCGGCTTCACCGGTCGCCCCTGGCGGGCCGAACGGCTCCACCTGGTGGGCAGCGACTTCGGCCGGGGCCCGGGGCCGATCCGGTACCGCGACATCGAGTCCTGGTCGTTCGGCGGGCGCTGATCGGCTGTCGCCGGTGCATCGCCCCGGGGTCCGTGAAGGTGCCCCGTCCGGGCGCCCGCGGCTGCGAGGATGCCCGACATGGAGACGACACTGAACGGCACACGCGCCTCGGCCGCGGTCGGCGACGCGGGCTGGCGCTATCTGCTGGGCGGCCTCCGCACCGCCGTCACCGTCGCGTCGATGGCGCAGGCGGCCGACGTGGCGGCGCTCGCGGTCGCCGCGTGCGGCCACGACGCCGACCGGCACCTGGCCGTGGACATCCGGGCCGGACGGGTCCTGCTGACCCTGCAGTCCACCGAGCACGCGGCAGTGACCACCCTGGACGTCGCACTCGCGCACCGGGTGTCCAGCGCCGTCGGCGGGCTGGGACTGCGCACCGGGCCCGAGATCGCGACGGAGGCACCGCGGTCGCTCCAGCTCCTGGAGATCGCCATCGACGCGCTCGACATCGCCGCGATCCGGCCGTTCTGGAAGGCGGTCCTCGGGTACGCGGACGAGCCGGGCCCCGACGGAACGAGTGCCGGCCTCCCGGGCGCCGCACTCGTCGACCCCGTGAGGCAGGGCCCGGCGGTCTGGTTCCAGCGGATGGACGCCCCACGCCCGCAGCGCAACCGCGTCCACTTCGACGTCTGCGTGCCGCACGACGAGGCGGCACGGAGGATCGACGCCGCGCTCGCGGCGGGCGGCCGGCTCCTGTCCGAGGACCGGGCCCCCGCCTTCTGGGTCCTGGCCGACGCCGAGGGCAACGAGGCCTGCGTCACGACGTGGCAGGGGCGGGACGACTGACCCCCGCACCCTTTCCGGCGGCGGCGTCCGCGCTTGTCGAAACCGTTCGGGGGTGCTCACGCGTGTTTCCCTGTGCAGTGATCGCTCCGGAAAGGGAATCACCTTGTCCATCACAGGTTTCAGCCCGTCCCGTCGCAGTGCGCTCGGCCTCGGCGCCGGTGCCGCGCTCGCCGTCGCGTTACCGCTCGGCGGGACCGCGAACGCCTCCGCGCCCGGCGGGGAGGACCTCGTCGCCCGGCTCCGGGAGCTGGAGGAGCGGCACGCCGCCAGGCTCGGCGTGTACGCCCACGACGTGCGGACCGGGCGCTCCGTCGCGTACCGCGCCGACGAGCGCTTCCCCATGTGCTCGGTCTTCAAGACCTTCGCCGTCGCCGCCGTGCTGCGCGACCTCGACCACGACGGCTCCTTCCTCTCCCACCGCATCCACTACACGGCGGCGTACGTCGCACGGTCCGGCTGGTCCCCCAGGACGGAGCTGCCCGAGAACCTCGCCAACGGCATGACGGTCGGTGAGCTGTGCGACGCCACGCTGCGCTTCAGCGACAACACCGCCGCCAATCTGCTCCTCCGCGAGCTGGGCGGCCCGAAGGCAGTCACCCGGTTCGCGCGGTCGATCGGCGACCTGACGACCCGGCTCGACCGCTGGGAGCCCGAGCTGAACTCGGCGGAGCCGTGGCGCAGGAAGGACACCTCGACGCCCCGGGCCGTCGGGCGGAGCTACGGCCGCCTCATCCTCGGCGACGCGCTCCCGAGTCAGGACCGGGAGCGGCTCACGCGGTGGATGCTCGCCAACACGACCAGCGGCGAGCGGTTCCGCAAGGGGCTGCCCGCCGACTGGCTCCTCGCCGACAAGACCGGCGGCGGGCGCTACGGCGGCAACAACGACGCGGGCGTCACCTGGCCGCCGGACGGCGGCCCGATCGTGCTCACCGTGCTGAGCACGCGCTTCGTGGAGGACGCGGCGCCCGTCGACGCGCTGGTGGCCGACGCGGCCGCACTGGTGGCGGCGGAACTCGGCTGATCGCGAAAGACGTCGAATTAAATCGCTTGAGCGTCGCCGCGGGCTTTCCTAGGCTGTGGTCACACGCTGAAAGGAGGTGATCCGAGAACATGGTTTCTTTTCGGATTCGTGAGGTGACTGCGGGCTAACGGCCTGCCGTCGCACTCTGTGCACCTCGGCAGGTCATCTGCCGAAAACCACGCAGTCACCCGACCCGTGGGCCGCCGGTAATCCGGTCGGCTCCCGTCCGAACTCGAGCGGACGGGACCAAGGCCCACGGGTCGTCCGCGTTCCCGGGCTCCCGCACTCCGCTGCTGTGAGCCGGATCACAGGGAACCTTCGGGCGGGACCTCTCCTCCTCGGGGTGTCGGCGCGCTGCGTCGCCGGCCTCGGAACGGAGGGGAACCCCATGGCGGTCATCGACATAGAGCGGCCTCGCACGATCATCGGCGGGCGCGGGGTCGCGGCCCTGCTCGCCGTCCTCGCGCTCGTGCACGTCCTCTGGGCCACCGGCCTGACCTGGCCCGCCGCCGACGAGCGGGCCCTGTCCCTCGCCGTCCTCGGCAGCGTCGTCTCCTTCGGGCCGGCCGTGGTCCTGCCGCTCGCGGTGTTCGAGGCGGCCGCGGCGTTCGCCGTCGCGCTCCACGCGCGCGGTGGTGGCCGCCGACGCGGCATCCCTCGACTGGTCACGGCCGGCGTCGCCACCGGGATACTGCTCCGCGGAGCCGCCGGGCTGGTGTGGATCGTCGTCGGCAAGGACGGCTCGGGAACGGCGTTCCCATGGCTCAACGCGCTCGTGTACACACCGCTGTGCCTGGTCTTCGGAGGGGCGGCCCTGCGTGCCGCCCGCTGACCCCCTCCGCACCGTCGAAGCGGCCGCCGCCGTCGGGTCCGCCGCCACCGTCGCACCCGCCGAGCGGGGCGTCGCGTTGGTCCGGGCCGCCCGGCGTGGCGACACGCTGGCCCTGCACGAGCTGCTCGATCACCTCACCCCGTACATCTCCCGGATCTGCCGTCCCATCGCGCTGGACGACGGACCGGACGCCACGCAGGAGGCCCTGGTGGCGGTCTTCACCTCGCTGCGTTCGCTACGGGAGCCGGAGGCGCTGTACGGGTGGGTGCGGGCGATCTCCGTACGGGAGGCGGTTCGGGTGGCGAAGCGGGCGGGGCGGGCGCGGCCGGCCGAGCTCGCCGACGTACCGGAGCGGGGTGATCCGCAACTGGCGGCCGATATCGACGACGTCCTGGCCAGGCTGTCCCCCGCGCACCGGGCCGTTCTCGTGCTGCGGGACATCGAGGGGATGGACGAGGAGTCCGTGGCGGCGCTCCTCGGCGTACCGGCCGGCACGGCGAAGTCCCGGCTGTACCGGGCCCGGCAGAGTTTCCGAAAGGCGTGGTCCGCGTGAACGAGAACACGGTGAACGACGAGAGCACCGAGAGCGCTGCGGGCCATGCGGTCATGGGGAGCCGTGGGGGCGTCGAGGGCAGAGGCGGCCTGCCGCTCGACGACGTACGACGGATGCGCGTCATGGTCGCCGGCGTCCGGGGGGCCCGGCTCGTCGAGCGGGTGCTCCCCGCGCCGCTCCCCCGCGTCTGGCAGGTGATGGGCGATCTGGAGGGCGGCTTCGGGGAGTTCCAGCCCGACATGCGGTCGGTCAGGATCCTGCGGCGCGACGGCGACCGGGTGGAGGCCCTCGCCCGCAGCCGCTATGGGCTGCGGGCGCACTTCCACGGCGTGCTGCGGCCCGGCTGGTGCTGGCTGCAGAGCCGGTTCCTGGTGATCGGGATGGCGGCCGCGGAAGCCGAGGAGGAGAGCGGGCACACCCGGGTCGCGCTCACCGGCGGCGTCCGGGTTCCCGGGCGCGCGGCGCTGGTGCCGTTCGGCGCGCGGCGCGAGCTGGAGGAGGCGATGACGCGGCTGACCGGGCGGGTCACCTGACCGGCGCCGCCGGGCGGGGGCTCACCCTGAGCGAACGAGCCATACGACTCTGGCTGGATCTTGCCCTTCAACCCCTTGCCATGATCATATTCAGGCCTTTCTTGTGATCATTACCTGGGGGCAGAACATGACCAGAGGCATGGACCGTCGTTCCGTCATACGCGGCGTGGCGACAGCGGGAGCCGGAGTCGCCGTCGGCGCTCTGGCCACGGGCGGCACCGCGTACGCGGCCGGTTCCGGGGGCGACCCGTACAGCGTCGATGTCGTCAGCAAGGGCGCGGACCCGACCGGTGCCACCCCGAGCGACGCCGCCTTCCGTGCGGCCGCCGCCGAGGTCCTGGCCTCGTTCCAGCCGGGCCCGATCTCCGGGGCCATCCCGAAAAAGGTCCTGGTCGTCCCGCCCGGCACGTACCTGCTGACCCAGCCGGACTCGCTCCTGCCGAACGTCGACGGCGAGGGCAACGGCGGCATCGTCGACGGCGTGTCGATCACCGGCTACGGCAAGCGGCTGTCGCGGATCGTGTACGCGCCGACGGCCGACGACACCACGCTCTGGACGAACTACCAGCGCTACAAGAACATCCGCATCTCGGGCCTGACGTTCACCAGCACCAACGCCACGTCGAGCTTCAACTACGCCTACTCGTCGGCCGAGTACGGCGTCCAGGACACCTGGTACAGCGATGTCGAGTGGCGCGGCAGCTGGAAGCGGGGCATCGGCCTCGACGGCCCGGCCACCACGTCCAACCTGAACAGCGAGATGGGCTGGGACCACTGCCAGGTCGGCGGCTCCTACTCCGACGCCTTCCTCGTCATGGGGATGACGACGGCCGCGACGCAGCAGGACCAGTTCCTCAACTACTGGTTCCGCGACTGCAAGGTGGAGTACCAGTCCGGGGTGTTCGTGAAGAACAACCGCGGCGGTTCGATGAACTTCGTCGGCGGCTCGTACATCCTCACCGACGCCGCGTCCACCGGCACGTTCTTCCAGCTCACCCCCGACGCCACCACCCGGGCCGACTCCGTCATGCGGCTGTACGCGCAGGGCATCCGCTTCGAACTGCGCGGCGTCGGCCACAAGGTCATCGACTCCCGGTGGTACAAGGGCAACATCACCTTCGAGTCCTGCGACGACACCGCACTGAGCTTCAAGTCCTGGGCCCCGAACGCCGTCACGCACGTCTACGACTTCAACGCCAACGGCGCCCGCGGCCCGATGGTGCGATACGTGGACTGCGGCCTCATGGGCTCGCACCAGGTGTCGACCGGGTCCACCCCGACCACCTACGGCAAGGTCCTGTACGACGGCTGCCGCTTCATCGACATGTCGACGGCGACCGGGACGACCGGTTTCCTCCGCTGGACCGGTACCCTCGCGCCCCGTTACGAGATGCGTGACTGCCTCATCGGCGCGAGCTACCTGGCCGACGTGAAGAACCCCGCCTGATCCGCCTGCCGCGCCGCGGTTCATCGTGCGTACACCTGGACTTCGGAACTCCGGTCGGGCGGAGGCCGCCGGGCCGACACGGAAGGGCAGCACGCTCACGCAGGACGTACAAGCCCCCCTCCCCTGAGGAGACTTGCGTGACTCGCCCCCGTACCGCCAGGTCGCTCGTGCTCGCCGTCACCACGGCGCTCGCCGCGGCCGCCCTCGCCGTGCCCGCCCAGGCCGACACCCGGAGCCAGGCCCGCCACCACGGTTCCGCCCGCGCGCTGCCGGTCGTGACCCCCCGCGCGGAGACGCCGGTGCTGCACGACGACGACGCGGGCGGCAACGCCGACGCGGACGACCCCGCCATCTGGCGCAACGCCGCCGCCCCCGGCCGCAGCCTCGTCATCGCGACCGCCAAGGAGGGCGGGCTCCGCGTCTACGACCTGGACGCGCGCCCGGTGCAGTCGATAGCCGCGCCTCCGGCGGAGGGACCTGACGACGCCCCCGGCCGGTTCAACAACGTGGACCTCGTCCAGGGGCTGCGGCTCTCCTCGGGCCGGGCCGACCTGGCCGTCACCAGCGACCGGGGCCACGACCGGCTGCGGTTCTACCGCATCGACCGCGACCGCACCGGCGGCCCGCTGACCGATGTCACCGACCCCGCCGCCCCGGCCGTCTTCTCGCGGGACCAGGCCGAGATCAACGAGCAGCGGACCGCCTACGGCCTGGCGACCTGGACGGACCCGGCGAACGGGAAGTCCTTCGCGCTGGTCAGCCGTCGTGAGCGGACCGGCATCGCGCTGCTCGAACTGCTTCCGGCCGCCGGCGGCAAGGTCACCTACCGCACGATCCGCACGCTCGACCTGCCGGCCTCCTTCCGACTGCCGAACGGCACCTCGTGGGCCCCGTGCGGCGAGCCCGGCGAACTGCCGCAGGTCGAGGGCATGGTCGTCGACCCGGCCAACGGCATCCTGTACGCCGGCCAGGAGGACATCGGCATCTGGCGGCTGCGCGCCGACCTCACCGGCACGCCGAAGCTGGTCGACAAGGTCCGCGAGTACGGCGTCCCCGGCGTCTACGACGAGGAGACCGAGGAGTGCACGCCGGGCGCCGACCCCGGCTACGGCGGGACCAGGATCTCCTCGGACGTGGAGGGTCTGACCCTGATCACCGAGCCCGGTGGCGACGGCTACCTGCTCGCCTCCAGCCAGGGCGACGACACCTTCGCCGCCTACGACCGCGAGCTCACGGACCACAACGAGTACGAGGGCGGCTTCCGCGTGGCACCCGCGAACGACACCCTCGACGGCTCCGAGGAGTGCGACGGCGCCGCCGCCCTGAACGCCCCGCTCGGCTCGAAGTACCCGAACGGTCTGCTCGTCGTGCAGGACGGCCACGACGCCCCCGGCGACGGCGACCGGGACTCGACCAACTTCAAGTTCGTCGACCTCGGCTCCGTCCTGGACGCCCTCGACGACTGATCCGCCGCACGAGTGCCCTGCGCTCCCGCACCGGCCGCCGCGCCGTCACGGTGTGGCGAGGAGCGCCGCCACCGCCCGGGCCGTGGCGGGGTGCCGCGTCGTCAGGGACGGCGCGGCGACACCCGGCCCCGCGGACGACCAGGGCTCGCCACCGCCCAGGAGGTCCGCGACGGCGTCGCAGGTGGCGCGGTGGGTGAAGAGGAGTCCCGCACCCGCCACGGCCGCCGGGCCCGTCGCCGGCGCGTCCGCCGGGGCCCACCCGTCCGTGCGGCCCAGGAGCTCCGCGACCGCGTCGCACGTCGCCGGGTGACGCGGGAGCAACACCGCGCCGCGTGGCGCGGGTGCGTCCGGGGACGCCCGGGCCGCCGGCCGCGCGTGCCACGGCGGGACCCAGGTGTCCAGAGCCGCGAGGCGCGCCGGGAAGATCCGGCCCGCCTCGCGGATGAGCAGCGGGGCGAGGTCGGCGGCGCTCGACCGCAGCGTGGTGATGAGAGTGGGCAGCCAGGGCAGCAGGACGGGGTCGGGGAGCCGTCCGAAGGCGTTCGACACCGCTTCCACGACGACGTCGGCGAGTCCCGGCACCGGCTCCAGCGCGTGCACGAAGCCACTCAGGTAGCGCGGGTACGAGGGCACCACCAGGGGATTGCCCAGGAGTTCGTCGCAGCGGCCGCGCAGTTCGCCCCGGGAGAGCGTGCCCAGCTGGACCTGGGCGGCCCACAGCAGGGCCGTCTTGGCCGGGTCGTTCGGGTGGGACTGCGCGACCGCGAGCTCCAGCTGCGTCCGGTCGCAGCCGAGCGACAGCGCCAGGCTCTCCATGCTGAACAGGAAGCCCAGCATCGCCGCCACCTGCCCCACCGTCGCGTCCTCGTCCCGGAAGGCCGTCGGCAGCAGCGTGCAGTAGTGCGCGTACCCGGCCCTGACGAAGGACTCGATCCACGGCGGGAGGACCGGTTCGCCGGTGCGGTAGTACGCCAGGAGGCCGCGCACCCTGCGCAACACCTCCGGGGCGCCGTCCACGGTGCGCTCGCCGGCGAGGACCTCCAGGGCCCGGCCGCCCAGCTCGTCGGCGAGACGCCGGCCGCCGAGGTGCAGCGTCGCGTCCTCGACGGCCGCGAGGACCTCGGCCGTGGTGGCCCGCGGGCCGTACGCGACGCGGCGCAGCCGCTGCTCCAGCACCTGCTCCAGGCTCACGCCCTCGTAGCCGAGCTCGATGAGCGCGCGCTGGTGCGTGCCGAGCGAGAGGTCCCAGGACTCCTGGATCGACCGCTCGCCGAGCCGCCGCTCCCCCATCACCGTGCGGGCGGCGCCGGGCGGCAGGAGGCGGCGCAGCATCCACAGGACGTCCGAGCAGGCGCGCAGCTCCGGCCGGGAGGCCATGTCGAGCAGGGCTCGCCGGACACCGCGCTGCTGGAGGTTCAGCTCCAGGGGCGCCAGCCGGTCGTGCACGTCACGGGCGAGGGGCGGCAGCGCGTCGTAGCCGACCTGTCCGATCCGGTCGCCGCCCATCATGATCTCGACGAGCCGCCGCACGTCCCGCCGGCCGGGGACGGTGTCCTTCTCGATGCAGGTGACCGCGGCGTCCTGGAAGTCGTACGGCGTCGGCTTGGCCCGGTCCCGCATGGCGGCGAGCAGGATCGACGTCTCGAACACGGCGATGGCGTCCGCGGTGGAGGCCAGATAGCCGCTGCGGCGGGCGGCGCGCACGATGTCCACGGACCAGCCGAGCAACTCGGCCTCGTCGAGGGTGTGGAGGACCGGAGGCTGCCGGAGGAAGCCGGTGAGCCGGTCCTCGGTCGGACCGGACTCGGGGACGGGCGTGGGGCCGGACGCGGGTACGGGCGTGGGGCCGGACGCGGGTACGGGCGTGGGCGGGGCCGCCGGGGCCTTCGCCGCCGTCTTCCGCGCGCTCGGCTTCCTCGTACCGGACTGGCCCTCCAGGCGGTACGGCTTCACCCGGGTCCGCTTGAGGTTCTTCGCCCATTCCGTCGCGGCGATCGACACCGAGCCGGACGCGAGGCCGAACTGTGCCTCGATCGCCGCGTGGCTGGAGGGAATGAGCCCGTACTGCCAGGTGGTGGCGGTCCGCGGGGAGATGGTGAAGTCGCCCGCGCCGTGCACGCCGAACTCGTCGACGCGGCTGGCCGCGTGGAAGGCTCCGCACACGTACAGGCAGTCCTCGGGGTCGGTGCCGGTCGCGGCGAGGTGCTCGCGCATCCGGGTCCACATGTAGCGCTCGCGGTCCTCGTCGACCCGCACCCGCTCGCCGCGGCCCGGGGCGAGCCGCCGGAACAGGCTGCCGATGAGGAACATGACCTGGCGGTAGGTGTCGTGGTCGCTGTCGCCGAGCGGGACCTCGACGTACTGGTGCCACCATTCCGACCAGTGCCGCACCTTGCCGTGCCGCAGCAGGTGCTCCTCCAGTTCGGCGAAGCGCGGTCGCAGATCGCCGATCTCGACGCCGACGGCCTCGCCGTGGAGCGCCGCCTCGGGCTCGGCCCCTGTCCCGGCTCCGGCCGGGGGTTCGGTGTCGCTTGCGGCCGGGTGGGGCTCGCCGTCGGTGGGCCGGCGGGTGTCCCACTGGAAGACGTGGTCGGAGGAACGGTCGACGAGGACGAGTTCCACGCCGGGGGTGTCGAGGGCGTAGGCGATGGCCTGGTACTCGGCGGACGCCTCCGTGATCGGGGCGACGACCGAGAGCGGCGCCCAGTCGGGCGGGAAGCCGGCGATGTCGCTCGCGAAGGCCTGGACGGCGACGGGCAGCCGGCAGTTGCGCAGCTCGGTGAGGAGCGGGGCCATGTCCTCGCACAGCTCCAGGTACACGACCTTGGGCTGCTTCTCCCGCAGCCGGCGGGCCATGGCGAGGGCGGAGGCCGGTGAGTGGTGGCAGACGGGGAAGATCTCCAGCGGCTCGGCGGCCGCCCGGTCGACATCGTCGACCATGCCGAGCAGGATGCCTTCCAGCGCGTCCTGGCCGCCGGCGAACTCCGATGCGGCTTCGTGGAGTTGACCGCGCAGGGCGGCGAAGGAGGCGCTCGTGGGCCTCTCGGAGGTGACGCTCATGCCAGCTTCGCGATCGCCTCGCGGCCGCCCTCGAGGAACTCGGGCCAGGAGCCGCCCTGCTCCTTGCCGCGCGGCTCGACGACACCGTGCAGGTACTTGTTGAGGATGGCCAGGTCCTCGGGTTCGCGGCGGGCGAGCGTACCGACCAGGGAGGCGGCGAGGGCGCGGGCCGTGAGCGTCCGCTCGCCGAAGAAGTCGCTGTGCAGGACGGCGTCCTCCAGGACGCCGATCTGCTCGGCGGTGGAGAGCGCGGACTCCAGCTTCTCGTCGTCGCTTCCGGCCGCGGCGGCGGAGGCGCGCAGGTCGGCGAAGCTCTGGAGGAGGACGTCGAGGAGGGTCGGCGGCACGTCCAGCTCGATCGAGTGCCGGCGAAGGAGTTCCTCGGTGCGGAAGCGGACGATCTCCGCCTCGCTCTTCTTGTTCGTGACGACCGGGATGCGGACGAAGTTGAAGCGGCGCTTGAGCGCGGAGGACAGGTCGTTGACGCCGCGGTCGCGGCTGTTGGCGGTGGCGATGACCGAGAAGCCCGGCTGGGCGAAGACGATGTTCTCGCCGCCGGCGCTGTCCAGCTCGGGGACCGAGATGTACTTCTCGGAGAGGATCGAGATGAGCGCGTCCTGGACGTCGCTGGTGGAGCGGGTGAGCTCCTCGAAGCGGCCGATGGTGCCGGTCTCCATCGCGGTCATGATCGGTGAGGGGATCATCGACTGGCGGGACTGGCCCTTGGCGATGACCATCGAGACGTTCCAGGAGTACTTGATGTGGTCCTCGGTGGTGCCCGCGGTGCCCTGGACGACCTGGGTGGAGTTGCGGCTGATCGCGGCGGCGAGGAGTTCGGCGAGCCAGCTCTTGCCGGTGCCGGGGTCCCCGATCAGGAGCAGGCCGCGGTCGGAGGCGAGGGTGACGATGGAGCGCTCGACGAAGCTGCGGTCGCCGAACCACTTCTGCGTCACCTCCCGGTCCAGGCCGTCGGCGCGCTCGGAGCCGAGGATGAAGAGGCGGACCATCTTGGGGGAGAGACGCCACGAGAACGGCTTGGGGTTGTCGTCGATCGACTCGAGCCAGTCGAGTTCCTCGGCGTACTTGATCTCGGCGGGGGCGCGGAGCAGGTCGGACATGCGAGAGGCCTTTCTGGGCTGGCTCAGGTGAGGAAGGTCTTGAGTTCGTGCACGAGCTTGTCGATGTGTCCGGAGACGACCGGGGTGCCGAGCGCCTTGAACCGCTCCCGGAACCAGGGGTTGACCTCCTGCCGTCCCGAGCTGGTCACCGAGCCGACGGGAATGAACCGCACGCCGGACCGGTGGACCGCCTCGATGCCCTCGAACAGGGGCTGTGACCGGTCGAACTCGTAGAAGTCGGAGATCCACACCATGACGGTGTTCTTCGGCTCGGCGATCTTCGGCCTGGCCATGGCCATGGCGACGGGTCCGTCGTTGCCGCCGCCGAGATTGGTGCGCAGGAGCACGTCGAACGGGTCGTGCACCCAGGGGGTGAGGTCGATCGCGCGGGTGTCGTAGGCGATGAGGTGGACGTCCACCTTGGGGAGCCCGGCGAAGATCGAGGCGAGGATGGTGCAGTTGACCATCGAGTCGACCATGGAGCCGGACTGGTCCACGACCACGATGAGCCGCTGCGGTGTGGTCCGCCGGACGGTGTGCCGGTAGTAGAGGCGGTCGACGTAGAGCCGCTCCTCCTCCGGGCTCCAGTTGGTGAGGTTCTTCCAGATGGTGCGGTCGAGGTCGAGGTTGCGGAAGACCCGCTTGGGCGGGACCGAACGGTCGAGCTCCCCGACCGTGGCCTTCTCCACCTGGGTGCGGAGCACCTGGGCGACCTCGTCGACGTAACGCCGGATGAGGGACTTGGCGTTGGCGAGCGCGATGCCCGACAGGTTTCCCTTGTCGCGCAGGAGCTGCTCGATCAGCGACATGCTGGGGGTGAGCCGGGCGGCGAGCGCCGGGTCGGCCAGCACCTCGCGCAGCTGCATCCGGCGGACGAGGTCGGCCTCGACGGCGCCGAGTTCGAGCCCCGCGCCCTCGCCGTCGAAGACGGCCCCGGCGCCCCGGCCTCCGCGCAGCCCGCCGGGCGGACGGCCGAGCGAGCGCTCCAGCCAGCCGGCGTCCGACTGCCAGCGGGCCAGCTGCCCGGCGGAGACCGTTCCCGATCCGGTGGAGAAGACGTTGAGCAGCAGCTTCGAGGCGAGTGCGGCGCGCCGCACCTCGGCCGCCCGGTCGCGGGCACCGGCCGGATCGGGCTCCGGTGTCATCAACCCGTCGAATTCGTCGGCGAGTTCCGGATGGCGCTGGACGACGGAGTCGACGGACGCACCCGGGTCGAGCAGCGCGGACGGCAGGCCGATGTCCTCGACGACGGCGAGGCTCGCCGCCTCCAGGGCGGCCTGCTCCTCGGGGTCGAAGAGCCGGGCGAGGAGCCGCCAGTAGAGGACCTGACGACGGTTGTCGTCGGCGTCGGGGACGGCCGGGGAGGAGGAGGCCGGCGAGGTACCCGCCGGGGGATCAACGGGCGGGAGGTCGCCGGGCCGGAGGCCGGCAGGCGGGAGGCCGGTGGACGGAAGGCCGGTGGACGTGGCGTCGGCGGGCGTGGCGTCGGTGTCGGTGTCGGTCATGCGCGCAGCAGCTTCCCGGCTCGTTCGCGCAGCACGGCGACGGTGTCCGTGGCCGCCTTCTCCGCCCGGGCACCCGCCTTGTCGGCGGTGCCTCCGGCCCACGCGCCCGCGTGCACGGCGACGGTCTTCTTCCGGACGGTCGTCTCGACGGCGAGCGGCTGGAGGACGAACTCCCCGGCGTCCCAGCGGAGCAGGCCCAGGCACGCGCCGGACGCGGCGACCGCCTCCGGGGTGAGCGGACCGGCGGTCGGGACGCGGTCGGTGTCGACGGCCAGCCGGTGTCCGGCGAGCGAGAACGTGAGCCGGCCGTCGCCCTCACCCCCGTGCTCCACCGCGTATCCCTCCAGGAGGACGGGGACGGCGATCCGCGCCGGATGACGGTCCAGCGGCGCGGTCACCGGGTCGGCTGCGGTGGCGAGGGCGACCCGGGCCGTCCCGAAGGGGTCGGCGGGCTCTCCCGTACGCGCCCGCTCGTCGTCCCAGAGGAGGTCGCCCTCGTCCGTGACCGGCATGCCGTCGAGCTCCATGGCGCGGCCCTCCCCCACGGCGGCGAGCAGCGACATCCGCGGCCGGAGGAGCTGCCACAGACCCGCGCCCACGACCGTGTCCGGCTTGGGCGCGGACACGGCCGCCCGGACCAGCCGCGGCTCCGTGCCGTCCGCGGGTTCGAACACCGCGTGGACCTGGGCCTGTACGGCCGTCGCGTGCTCCTGTACGTCCACGCCGAGCGGCAGCAGACGGCCGGTGGCGGTGGCCGGGGCCGGGGTCCGTGCGGCGCCCGGCAGGGTCAGGAGCAGGGCGCGCGTCCAGAGGTCCGCCCAGCGGCGGACCGGGACGCGGTCCAGGGTGGCCCCGGGGCAGGAGGCCGCGAGTTCGGCGGCGAAGCCGTCCAGCAGGGTGGCCTGGCGGCGCAGTCGGGGGTCCGGCAGCATCGCGGAGACGACGGGCGCGGCGCCGGCGACGAGATCGTGGTCGATGCCCTGCCAGCCGGCCCGGGCGAGGTCGCACAGCCAGGCGCGGGCGGCGGCGAGCACGTTGGCGCCGGGCTCGTCCGCCACCGCGTCCGGGGCGCTCCGTTCGGCGCCCGGCCTGCCGGTGATGTCCGCGACCCGTTCCGTCAGGGCGTCGTGGACGGAGCCCATGAGGGCGGTCCGGGCGGCGGCGAGCGCCACGAGGTGGTCCTCTCCCGCGGCACCGGCGGCGGCCTTGTCGGCCGCCTCCGCCACCAGAGCCGCCAGCGGCGACCCGGCCACGGCGGTGGCGAGGGCCGCCAGGCCGTCGGCCTGGTCGGGCCGCGGGCGCAGCAGTCCGGAGACCAGCACCCGGTCGAAGGCGTCGACGGCGGACAGTGCCTCGTCGAGCCCGTCGACGGGGTCGGTGAACAGATCCGTACGCATCAGGCGGCCGTCCTCGTCGGCGGGAACCACTGCATCTCGGGCAGCGGTGCGGTGGTCGGCTCCAGTTCCAGATAGGCGAGGTGCCGCAGGAAGCGGCTGAACACGGGCGCCGCCGCCGAGGTGTCGCCCTGCTGGGGGCGCGTGGCGGTCATCAGGGCGACGAGCTGGTGCGCGTCGGGGCCGGTGTCCGACGCCTCGCCCGTGTCGGCCTTCAGGTAGCGGGCGACCCGCTCGGCGCCGTACTGCAGGACGGCCTCGCCGACGAGCGCCCGGATGTGGTTGCAGAAGGTCCCCCGAGCGCCGCCGCAGGGGCGGTTGTTGTTCGTGCTGCAGGCGAACGCGTACGTCCCGGTCGCGATCGAGGACACGTACACGCGTCCTGCGTCGGACCCGCTGGACACGACTCCCTGCAACCGTCCGTCGGCCAGTTCGACGAACGGCACCTTGGCGAGTTTCCGCGGTCGCGCGGGCGGTACCACCCGCGCCGTGCTCGACAGCTCCCAGACCGGCAACGTACCTCTCCCATGCACGTCAAAGGGGATGTTCTCGCCGGTGCGGCGGAACAGGAACGAACCTATCCCCGGCCACTGACAACGTCCTGAAAGCCTGTCCCGACGACGTCCGCCGGCACCCCCGACGAAGCTTCCGGACGCAAGGGGACGGCCGGCCGGCTCCGCGCTCTCCGTGACGTGGAGGGCGCGGATCCGGCCGGCCGTGAGCGCGCTCCCGGGCGGGCGCGACCCGCGAAGAGAGCGCGCCCTAGTAGGACTTCGCCAGGACGTGTGCCGCTCCCGGGACGCCGACCTCCAGGAGGGCGTCCTCCTCGGCGGTCGTCTCCCCGCCCGTCTCCTGCTTGAGGACCGCGCGCGACAACGCCTGCACCCACATGGCCCGGGGCCTGCGCCTGGCCTCCCAGGTCTCCAGGGCCGCCGGCACCGAGGCCGCCGTCCCGAGCGACTCGGCGAGGACGAGGGCGTCCTCGACGGCCATGGCCGCACCCTGGGCGAGGTGCGGGGTGGAGGCGTGGGCCGCGTCACCGGCCAGGGCCACCCGGCCCACGTGCCAGGGCTCTTCGACGGTCACCTGGGAGATGCGGGAGTAGACCACGGCCGCGGGGTCGGTGACGGCGGCGAGCGCCTCGGCGACCGGGCCGGAGAACAGGGCGAGGCGCTTCGCGAGCTCCTCGTGCGCGTGCTCGGGGTCGGGGCGGAAGTCCTCGGCCTCGGCGAACACGGCGCCCAGATACATCAGTTCGTCCGTGATCGGGGTGAGCAGTGCCTTCGCCTCCTTGCCCGCCGTGGCCATCACCACGCCCCGGACGTCGGCGGGGCGGGGCAGGGTCACCCGCCAGTTGGCGAAGCCGGTGTACGCGGGCGCGTACCGGTCGCCGTAGAGCCGGGTACGGAGCGGCGAACCGATCCCGTCGAAGCCGACGACCAGGTCCCAACGGCCGGCGGAACCGTCGGAGAGCGTCACGTCGACGCCCGTGCCGTCGTCGTCGAGTGCGGTGATCGTCACGCCGAACCGCACCGTGGCGCCCGCGGCGACGGCGGCGTCACCGAGGACCCCGGCGAGCGCGGGCCGCGGTATGCCGTTGGCGGCCGGCACGTCGCCCATGCGGGGTTGCGGGATGCGGGCGAGGGCGTTCCCCGCGGGGTCGGCGATCGTCAGGACCTCCCAGGGGAACCCGGCCTCCAGGCACGCGTCGAGGACGCCGATCTCCCGCATGACGTGCAGGGCGTTGGTCGGCTGGATGATGCCCACGCCGAGCGCGTCGAGGGCGTCGCGGATCTCCGCGACCTCCACGCTGTGGCCGCGCCGGGCGAGGGCGGTGGCGAGCGTGAGGCCGCCGATGCCTCCGCCGTGGATGAGGACGCGCAGGGATGGTGCCATGTCGGATGTCTCCAGAACGTGTCGGAAGGCGGGCGGAGATCGCAGGGCGGGCACCCCTGGATCGAGGTCGAGCGCGGCCCGATCCCTTCCGCCGTACGGGTGTCGTATCCGTCGGATCACTCCGAAGCGCGCACTGTAGCCGCGAAGTGATCATCTGTCATCGCCCGGTCCGCGCGAGCGGTCACCGCCCGGGAACCTGTCGACACCCCGTTGCCGGTCGGGTGGGGCCACCGGCATGGCATCGCCCGCGGGGCGGTGTCGGGAGGACCGGCTACCCTTTCGCCCGCGGGGAACTCATGGGGAGGCATACGCGGTGTTGACCTTGGACGCGGCGCTGGTCCAGCTTGACCACAGGGCCTCGGCGAAGCGCCGTGCGGCCGCCGGGCGACTGCGCCGACTCGCGGTCACGACCGCCGGCCCGTCGCTGTTGCGGGCCCTCCGGCGCGAGGTTCTCGACCCGCGGACGTGGGAGACCCAGTACGAGATGGTCATGGCGCTCGGGGCGTGCGACCACCGGCCGGCGGTCCCCTTCCTGAGCGAGCTGGCACAGCGGCCCATGGAGCACACGAGCGTGTATGCCGCCCTCGGCGACTCGATCGTGCGGTTGCGCGGCGCGGAAGAGGGCGTCTCAGCCCCGGTGCGATGGTGTCTGAGCCTCGGAACGCCCCAGCTCACCGACGGCGCCCTCCGCGCCGTCGCCATGCTGCGCGCGGTGCCGGATCCGGAGACGGTCGACCTCGTCCTCGACCGGCTCGTGCCCCTGCGTCCTCACGACGGACTGCGCTTCTGGGCCGCGGCCGCCGCGGCCGGTTGGCCGGGTGAGCGGGTGCGCGCCTTCCTGGAGAGCTGCGCGGCGGGTCCGCGGACGGATGTCGCCGATGCGGCGGCCACGTCACTGGAAGGCACGTACCAGACCTACCGGCCGCTCTGACCCGACCCGGACGGATCCTGGGCGGAGGGGGTTGGACCAGGCGGGTTCAACTCGGCCGGCGACAGCTGATCAGGACTGAGAAACGGTCGTCCTGGACGAGGATGAGCGCATGGTGAAGGGTGTCGTGCTCGACGCGGTGAACGCCGCTCTGGCGGAGTTGTGCCAGGAGTTCCGCGGACTGGACAGCGGGCACCTCGCCTCGTACATCCCACCGCTGGCGCAGGCGGATCCCGACGACTTCGGGATCGCGCTGGCGAGTGCGGACGGGCATCGCTACCGGGCGGGTGAGGCGGACAGGCTCTTCACGATCCAGTCGGTGTCCAAGCCGTTCGTCCTCGCGCTCGCACTGGGCGAACTCGGCGGGGCCGAGGTCTTCCGCCGCGTGGGGGCCGAGCCGAGCGGTGAGCCCTTCAACGCGATCAGTCTGGACCCGGTGACGGGGCGCCCCGCGAACCCCATGATCAACGCGGGGGCCATCGCGACCACCGCGCTGGTGCCGGCCGCGAACAGGGAGCAGCGGTTCGCGCGCATCCTGGAGACGCTGGGCCGCTTCGCCGGGCGTCCCCTGGACGTCGACGAAGAAGTCTACCGGGCCGAGGTCGCCACGGGCGACAGGAACATCGCCCTCGCCCATCTGATGAAGGCGGCAGGATCCCTCGCGGGTGACCCGTCGGAGGCCCTGGACGTCTACTTCCGGCAGTGCGCGATCCGGGTGAACGCCGTCGACCTCGCGGTGATGGCCGCGACTCTCGCGAACGGAGGCGTCAATCCGGTCACCGGCGAGAGGGTCGTCCCGGAGCCGGTGACCGTTCAGGTCCTGGCCGTCATGGCGACGTGCGGGATGTACGACGGTTCGGGCGACTGGCTGCTCCGGGTCGGGCTTCCCGCGAAGAGCGGTGTCTCCGGGGGCCTGGTGGCCATCAGTCCGGGACGCTCCGGACTCGGCTCGTACAGTCCCCTGCTGGACACCGCCGGGAACCCCGTCCGCGCGGTCGCGGCGCTGGCCGTGCTGTCGCAGGAACTGGGACTCCATCTGATGCACAGGCCCCCGCCCGGCACCCCGACGATCATCGAGCCCGGCGCGGGCGACGGGCCCGACGGGGCCGCGTGGTCCCGGGCCGAAGGCGAGGCGGCACCGGGCGGCCTCTCCCCTCGGGTCGCGGCGCAGGGGCCGCTCGACTTCACCGGTGCCGAACGGTTGGCCTACGCCCTGGCGGAGCGCCTGCCCGAGGTCGGCCACGGGCGCGCGGTCATGGACCTCGTGCAGGTCACCGGCGTCGACGCCGCCGCCGAACGCCTCTTGCGTGGGGTCCTGGAACGCCTCACCGCCAGGGGGCACCGCATCGGCTTCGTGGGCGAGGCCGCGGTGCCCTTCCGTGGCCAGGGGGTCATGCTCGCCTCACGATCGGCGGCCGTGGAGTGGGCGCGGCCGCCCTCGTGAGCGGTGGCGGAGGGACGGTGACGGCCGGGGTGCGGTGGAGGATCACGCCGCGCCGTGCTTCCGGAAGGACGTGCTGTCCGTGGTGAGCGCCCAGATCACGAGGATCGAGATGGCCATCGAGAAGAGCGCCCACCAGGGGTGATAGGGCAGGAACAGGAACTGCGCGACGGTGTTCAGGACGGCCAGGGTGATGCCGCCCATCCGTCCCCACTCGGATCCCATGAGGATTCCGGTGCCGGCGAGTCCGACGAGGATGCCGAGGATGAGATGGGTCCAGCCCCAGCCGGTCAGACTGAACTCGAAGACGTAGTCCCCGACGCGGGTGTAGACGTCGTCCTTGGCGATGGCGGCGATGCCCTGGAGGATGTCGAGGATGCCGATGACCACCATGAGGACACCGGCGAACAGGGTTCCGCCTGCGGCCCCTCGTGCGCTCGCGTCGGCGCCGGGTGGGCGGGGTGCGGTGTTCTGGCTCATGGGGTCATCGTCCGGCCGTCGCTCCGGGAGCGACCGTTCAACTGGGCCGAACGAGTGAACAAGCACCGGCCGCGCGACACGGCCGGAGCCGGCCGAACGGTAGGCGGCCTCGTCGGGGCTGTGAAGCCGCCCGCCGTCCGGCATCGGGCCCGCCGGGCCCCCCGCTGCTGCGCGAGGGGACCGGCACGGCGGTCGGCGTCTCACCGTCGGAGTGGGGTCGGTGTCAGTTGACGGTCCACCGCTGGAGCGGCGTACCGGTGTCGGGCTGTTGGGTGACGAGGGCTCCGTCGGTCGAAGAGGCGGTCGTCAGGAGCAGTCCGCTCGCCGCGGAGGCGACGGTGTAGGTGCCGGCGGCCTGGCGGACGATGTTCCAGCGCTGGTTGGCCCCCTTGGTGCAGGTCCACTGGATGACGCGCGCGCCCGTACCGGTCGAGCCGCCCTCGACGTCGGCGCACAGCCCGGACTCGCTGTTCCTGAGTTCGTAGGTCCCGTCGGTCTGCTGGGTGAAGCTCCACTTCTGGTTGAGGCCGCCGGTCGGGGTCCAGGTGATGAGCCGGGTGCCGGCGGTGGTGCTGTGGTCGGGGTTGTCGAGTGCCTTGCCGCCGGCGGTCAGGGTGTGGACGCCGTCGAGCGAGGCCGTCACCGCCCAGGTGAACGTGGTCGAGCCAGTGGCGCTGCCGGAGGACGCGGTGACGGTGACCGTCGACATGCCCGCCGTGGTGGGCGTGCCGGTGACGAGTCCGCCGGAGTTGATGCTCAGACCGGCGGGAAGGCCGGTGGCGGTGAAGGTCAGGGGCTTGCCGGCGGAGTCGGCGGCCTCCACCTGGAGGGAGACGGCCTTGTTGAGGGGGGTGGTCCGGTCGCCGGGGTGGGTGACCGTCACCGTCTCGGGGACCTGAGTGGTCGGGGTCAGGGTCAGGATCTGCTCGCCCGCCGTCCGGGTGCCGCCGACCGCGTTGCCCGTGGTGTTGCTCCAGGTGCGGGTGGGCGTGGTCTCGGCGAGGCGGCCGGAGTCGGCGGAGAGGCCGATGACGAGGCCGCTGTAGCGGTTGACGATCTTGTACGTGCCGGTGGGGGCACCGTCGGTGGGCGAGGCGCCGCGGAGGACGAACCACTGTTGGCCGACGGTGGGACCGCCGGCCGGGGCGGGCGTGACGGTCGGCTTGGTGCCCCAGGCGCGGGTGGTGGTGGAGGTGGTGCCCACGCCGAGGAGTCCGCCCGAGGAGGAGTTGGCGATGCGGTACGAGCCGTCACCGTTCGGGGTGAAGATCCAGGCGTCGAGGCCGGACCCGGTGGCGGCGGCGAGCGAGGTGGTGGCCGAACCGCCGGAGACCTGGGCCAGGACGCGGCCGCCGGCTGCGGCGACGCGGTACGCCCTGGTCGTGTCGACGGGGGCCGCGGGCCGGGTGGTGCCGATGGTCAGGTTGACGTACTCGCTGCTGGTGCCGTTGGAGCAGCCGAAGGAGCAGTACGAGCGGAAGTCCTTGCCGACGATCCCGGAGGCGGTCCTGTTGCCGCTGTCCAGGAACCAGCGGTACCAGGACGCGTTCTTGTAGCTTCCGGTGTCCCCGAGGCGGAACCATTTCTGGGTGGCCAGGTTGTCGGTGGCGTAGATCTCCTGGGAGGCGTTACCGCTCTGGTCGACCGCCTGGGGCTGGCCGATGTACAGGCCGAGATGCGCGTTGTACGTGATGTCCATGACGAACAACGGGGATGTCGGGGGCGTCAGGCCGGCGGCCACCTGCTGGCTCACGGTGCCGCTGTTGGCGGGGTCGTACTCCTTCGACGGCGGGGTGTAGCCCGTCGTACTGCCGGAGCCGACCGGGACCATGGTGCTCTCGCGGCCTCCGACGCCGGGCTCGGACCAGGCGCCGCCGTACCACTTCTGCCAGGAGCCGGGCGCCATCTTCGACGCGATCGGGGCGCGGGCGACATGCCCGTAGAACGCGGCCCAGCCACCGCCCTTGTTCACGATCCGGGAGCCGTAGAAGGCGTAGAAGTAGCCGGACGACGTGTCGACGAAGAGACGCTGGTCACCGGTGCCGTAGTGGTACGTCTGCTGCGGGAAGGCAGTGGTGTCGCCGCGCTCGGTGCTGTGGTGCGAGGTGATGACGTGGTCCTTGATGGTCCACGTCCGTCCCTGGTCCCTGGAGACGGCGTAGTCGATGCCGTCGTAGTGGATGCCGTCGCCGAAGGGCTGCGGGGTGAACTCGTTGTGCACGAGTCCGTACCAGTCACCGGTGTCGGGGTCGACCCAGACGCCCGCGAGGTCGCAGTAGTTGCGGTGCGCGTACGAGGCGGTGGAGGGCGCCTGGGTGGACTCCACGCCCGTCGGGCTGTTGTTGCACCGCCACGTGGTGTCGTTGTTGCGGTCGGCGGAGTTGGCCGGGTTCACCGCGTCGCTGATGCCGCCGGACCGGGTGGCGGTGTCGAAGTCCGTCCCGGTGTAGAAGGTCCACTTGCGGGGATCGTTCGCGCCGTACAGCGCGTGCGCCTGCTGGAAGTAGAAGGTGCCGTCCTTGTCGATGTACGGGCCGGCGGGGGTGTCGTCGGGGTGGGTCCACGAGCCCTTGGCCCCGACGGTGACGGTGTAGGTGGCGGCGCTCGGTTCCGCGGACGCCGCGGACGCGATGGGCGTCCCCAGCGTGCTGCCGCCGGTGACGAGCAGCGCGGCGGCGGCGAGCGCCCCGGCCAGTCTGTGACGAGGAGTGCGCATGGTTCTCCCTGATCGGAGGAGCCACGAGGGGAGGCCGAGGTGCGCCCTTCCCGGCGTGGACGTGCGGGGCGGCACTCAGAGTGCTCGCACCCGCGTCGCGGCTCATAGGGACGAATCACCACGGCGCTTGGACTTTCCGTCGCCCGCCGGTACGCACGCCGGTACGCCCGCCGCGGCCCGGCCCGAGCGGGGCGGCGGGCTGAGCGGGGCGGCTAGCAGTAGGGCACCCCTGCCTTGTGCTTGCAGTCACCGCCATCCCGATCACACCGACTAGCCGCGATTGCATTTATAGCGCGTGTGCAATTATTGTGAGAGCACGTAAAGAGCTTGCTCAAGCACTCACGGAAGGGGTGAGCCATGCCGCTCGCACTCCTCGCCCTGGCAGTCGGGGCCTTCGGGATCGGCACGACCGAGTTCGTCGTCATGGGGCTGCTCCCCGAGATCGCCGGTGACTACGGCGTCTCCATCCCCACCGCCGGCCTGCTCGTCACCGGCTACGCGCTCGGCGTCGTCGTCGGCGCGCCGCTGCTGACCGTCCTCGGCAACAAGGTGAGCCGCAAGCGGATGCTCATGCTGCTCATGGGCCTGTTCGTGGCCGGAAACATACTCTCCGCGATCGCCCCGAGCTTCGGGGTGATGGTCACCGGCCGGGTGATCGCCTCGCTCGCGCACGGCTCGTTCTTCGGCATCGGATCCGTCGTCGCCGCCGGCCTCGTCGCCCCGGACAGGAAGGCCGGCGCCATCGCCACCATGTTCACCGGGCTCACCGTCGCCAACATCGTCGGCGTGCCGCTCGGCACCCTCATCGGGCAGGCGGTCGGCTGGCGCACCACCTTCGCGATCGTCGCCGCGCTCGGCGTGATCGGCCTGCTCGGCATCGCCAGGCTCGTCCCCGCCATGCCCGGCCCGGAGGGCACCCACCTGCGCCGGGAGCTGAAGGCCTTCCGCAACCCCCAGGTCCTGCTCGCCATGGCGATGACCGTGCTCGGCTTCGGCGGTGTCTTCGCCGCGATCACCTACATCGCGCCGATGATGACCGAGGTCGCCGGCTACTCCGACGGTGCGGTCACCTGGCTGCTGGTCCTCTTCGGTGTCGGGATGTTCCTCGGCAACCTGCTCGGCGGCCGGCTCGCCGACCGTGCGCTGATGCCCCTGCTGTACGGCGCCCTGGGCGGGCTCGCGATCGTCCTGGCGCTGTTCACCCTGGCCGCCCACAACAAGGTCCTCGCCGCGATCGCCGTCCTCCTCGTCGGAGCCCTCGGCTTCGCCACCGTGCCGCCGCTGCAGAAGCGCGTCCTCGACCAGGCGCACGGCGCGCCGACCCTGGCCTCCGCCGTGAACATCGGCGCCTTCAACCTCGGCAACGCGCTCGCCGCATGGCTGGGCGGCCTCGTCATCGCCGCCGGCCTCGGCTACACAGCACCGAACTGGGTCGGCGCCGTCCTCGCCGCCGCCGCTCTCGGCCTCGCCTTCTGGTCCGCCGCGCTGGAGCGCCGGGCCCTCGCGACCGCCGACGCCTCCGGTGCCGCGACCGCCGGCCCCTCGGACACGGACGCCCGTATCCCCGTACACCACTGAACCCCCCTCCCCTCCCCCTCCGCACACCATCGCCAGGAGAAGCGCCATGACCACCACCAGCGCCGTCGCCCCGCTGACCACCCAGGACGCCGAGATCCTGCTCACCACCGCCCGTCGCGCCGCCGAGGCCGCGGGAGTCACCGTCAGCGTCACCGTCCTCGACGCGGGCGGCCACCTCCTCGCCTTCCGCCGGGACGACCGCGCCGTGCTGATCTCGGGCGAGACGAGCACCCGCAAGGCCTACACCGCCCTGCAGCTCGACGCCCCCACCGCCGACCTCGTGGACCTGGTCAAGCCCGACGGCCCGTTCCACTCCCTGACCACGGCCCTCGACCGCCCGCTCCTCTTCATCGCCGGCGGCGTCCCCGTCCACCGCGACGGCACCCTCGTCGGCGCCCTCGGCGTCGGCGGTGGTGCCCCGGAGCAGGACCACTCCTTCGCGGTCACGGCCACCGCGGCCCTCGCCTGATCTGTACCGGCGGACATCACGAGGCGCCACCCGCGGCCTCCCCGGAGCGACATCCGCAGAGAAGCCCGCGCAGAGACCCGTGGGCGCATCCGAACAGAAAGCAGTGCACGCATGTCCCACCTCCCCACCGTCACGCTCAACAACGGCGTGGAGATCCCGCAGCTCGGCTTCGGTGTCTTCCAGGTCCCCGACGACGAGACGACCGCCGCCGTCGGCCACGCCCTCCGGGCCGGCTACCGCTCCCTGGACACCGCCGCGATCTACGGCAACGAGGCCGGTGTCGGACGCGCCCTCGCCGGCTCCGGCATCGACCGCGACGAGCTCTTCGTGACCACCAAGCTGTGGAACGCCGACCAGGGGTACGACTCCACCCTGCGGGCCTTCGAGGAGAGCCTCGCCAAGCTGGGCCTCGACCACGTGGACCTGTACCTGATCCACTGGCCGACCCCGGCGCGCGACCTGTACGTCGACACCTGGCGTGCGATCGGGACGCTGGTCGCCGACGGACGGGTCCGCGCGGCCGGTGTCTCCAACTTCCAGCCGGCGCACCTGAAGCGACTGCTGGACAGCAGCGACCTCGTGCCGGCCGTCAACCAGATCGAGCTCCACCCGGCGCTCCAGCAGCGGGAACTCCGCGACCTGCACGCCGCCCACTCCATCGCCACCGAGGCGTGGAGCCCGCTCGCCCAGGGCGCCGTCCTCACCGAGCCGGCCATCGTGGACATCGCCGCGCGGCACGGCAGGTCCCCCGCCCAGGTGGTGCTGCGCTGGCACCTCCAGCTCGGGAACGTCGTGATCCCGAAGTCCGTCACCCCCGCGCGGATCCGCGAGAACCTCGACGTCTTCGACTTCGCCCTCTCCGACGAGGAGATGGGCGCGCTCGGCGGCCTCGACCGCGGACTGCGCACCGGGCCGGACCCCGACACCCTCGACTGAGCCCGTCCCGGGCCCCGGACCCCCGTTTCACCCCCTCGCGCACGGGGCCGGTGGGAGGGACCGAAGCGGCGGATCGGCCGGTCCGTGCCGGGCGCGGAGAAGACCGTCCGAAGGAGTCACCGGGTCAGACTGGTGACACGCACCGACAGCTCCGCATCGATCGCACCGCCCCAGAACAGGAAGCGACTTCATGACCGACAAGCCGACCGTGAGTGTCCTGGGCACCGGGATCATGGGCGCCGCCATGGCCCGCAACCTCCTCCGGGCAGGACTCGCCGTCCGGGTCTGGAACCGGACCCGTGCCAAGGCCGAGCCCCTCGCCGCCGACGGCGCGTACGTCGCCGACACGCCCGACGAGGCCGTGCGGGACGCGGACGTCGTCCTCACCGTGCTGCACGACGGGCCCGCCGTGCTCCGGACCGTCCGGCAGGCCGCGCCGGGGCTCCGGCGGGGTGCCGTCTGGATCCAGTCGACGACGGCGGGCATCGAGGAGGTCGGCGAACTCGCGGGCCTCGCCCGTGAGCACGGGCTGGTCTTCTTCGACGCGCCCGTCCTCGGTACGCGCGCGCCCGCCGAGGCGGGGCAGTTGGTCGTCCTGGCCGCCGGCCCCGGCGAGCACCGCGAGGCCGTGGCGCCCGTGCTGGAGGCCGTCGGCTCCCGCACCGTGTGGACCGGCGAGGACGGTGCGGACGCGGCGGCCACGCGCCTGAAGCTCGTGGCCAACAGCTGGGTCCTCGCCGCCACCAACGCGACCGGTGAGGTCCTGGCCCTGTCCCAGGCCCTCGGTGTGGATCCCCGGAGCTTCTTCGACGTCATCGCGGGCGGCCCTCTCGACATGGGCTATCTGCGCGCCAAGGCGGCGCTCGTCCTGGAGGACCGGCTGTCGCCCCCCAGCTTCGCGGTGACCACGGCGGCCAAGGACGCCCGGCTGATCGTCGAGGCCGGGCTCCGGCACGGCGTACGCCTCGACGGGGCGGCCGCAGGCGCCGAACGCCTCGCCCGCGCCGCCGCGCAGGGCCATGGCGACGAGGACATGGCCGCCGTCTACTTCGCGAGCTTCGAGGAGGAGGGGGAGCGGGAACAGGGGGAGGAGCGGCGAACCGAGTGAGGCGCCCAAGACCTCGGGACCGTGCGTGAGCGGCGACGCCGTCAGGACGGCCCGGCCCCGCCCGCGACGCGCGCACCGTCCCGCCGCGCGCACCCGTCCTACGCGCGCACCCGCCGCAGCGCGCCGTCCGCGCGGAGGTCGGCGAGGGTCGGGTAGCCGTCGACGGCCATGATCAGGTCGGCCTCGGCGAGGAGGGCGCGGAGGACGTGCACGATGCCGTCGGTACCGCCGAGGGCGAGTCCGTACGCGTACGGGCGCCCGACCCCCACCGCGGTGGCGCCGAGGGCGAGGGCCTTGACGACGTCCGCGCCGCTGCGGACCCCCGAGTCGAAGAGCACGGGAAGGCCGTCGGCGGCGGCGACCACCTCGGGCAGGGCGTCCAGGGCGGGCAGGCCGCCGTTGGCCTGGCGGCCGCCGTGGTTGGAGCAGTAGATGCCGTCCACGCCGCCGTCCCGCGCGCGGCGGACGTCCTCGGGGTGGCAGATGCCCTTGAGGACGATCGGCAGGTCGGTGAGCGAGCGGAGCCAGGTCAGGTCGTCCCAGACGAGCGGCTTGCCGAAGACGCCCACCCACTCCAGGACCGCGGCCCGCGGGTCCTCCTCGGGGCTCTTGGCGAGGCGGGCGCGGAAGACGGGGTCGGAGGTGTAGTTCGCGAGGGCGTGTCCGCGCAGCTGGGGGAAGTTGCCGGTGGCGAGGTCACGGGGTCGCCAGCCGGTGATCCAGGTGTCGAGCGTGACGACGATGCCCTGGAAGCCGGCGGCCTCGGCACGGCGTACGAGGCTCTCCGCGAGATCGCGGTCGGTGGGCGTGTAGAGCTGGAAGAAGCCCGGGGTGTCGCCGAACTCGGCGGCGACCTCCTCCATCGGGTCGACGGTGAGCGTGGAGGCGATCATCGGCACGCCTGTGCGGGCGGCGGCGCGGGCGGTCGCCAGGTCGCCGTGCCCGTCCTGGGCGCAGAGGCCGATCACGCCGACCGGTGCCATGAACAGCGGAGACGGCAGTTTCAGGCCGAACAGGTCGACGGACAGGTCGCGCTGGGCCGCGCCGACCATCATGCGCGGCACGAGCCCCCAGCCGCGGAAGGCCGTGGCGTTGGCCTCCTGGGTGGACTCGTCACCCGCGCCGCCCGCCACGTACGACCACAGCGAGGGCGGGAGCGCGGCTCGCGCCCTCGACTCCAGTTCGGCGAAGGTCATCGGCTGGGTGGGCAGGACGCCGAAGAGCCCGTCGAAATAGATCTCGTGCTGGTAGTCGCCGTAGTGCTGGGGCATGGGGTGACGTGTCCCTTCCGGTTCCGGTGGCGCGCTCGGGTCGCCCCGCCGCGGTGGCCCCCATCGTGCCCGCCCCGTGCGCCCGTGACCATGGAACGGCGGCCGGGAAGATACGGGGGCGCGGGTGGGGCGGTCACGGACGGGGCCCGAGCGGGACGCGCGGGAACGGGAGGAGGGTGCGGGCGGGAACGGGAGGGTGCGGGCGGGATCCGGTGGTCAGGAGCGCGACGCGGTCCCGCATGTGTCGTCCCCGCCTCCCGGCCCGTCGAACACCGACCTGCTGCGGTCGTACGGGTCGACGGCCTCGCCGTCGGTCGAACCGGTGGCCGTCCCCCGCGTGCCGAACTCCGGGGTGAAGTAGCCCGTGTGGGTGTAGCAGCCGCCGTTGGTCATGTCGACCTTGTACGAGACGAGGGAGAGGGTGCCCGCTTCGGTGATGACCTTCGAGGGGTCGTCCCAGCTCACCACGACCTCGCGCCGTGCGATCGTGCGGACGACCTCGTCGCCGCCGGTCACGGCCCGCACGACCGGGTAGACCTAGGTGACGTCGGTGGTCACCCGCAGGGCGCCGTGTTCGCCCTCCCGGAACGTCATCCGGCCCCGGGTCTTCACGATGCCGCCGGCGATGCGCGCGTACGACGGGTCGAAGCGGCTGAACAGGAGGAGCGGGTCGTTCTGCTCCGTCGGCGTGCCGAACGCGCCGGCCAGATAGTCCTTCACGTCCTTCTGGTGCGGGTTGATCAGGGCGATCGCCCTGGTCGGACGCTCGCCGCCCAGCACGCCCGGGTCCAGGCTGGACGCGACGAGGAAGTCCCGGGTCTGGCGGAGCGCCTTCTCCACCTGTGCCTTGTTCATCCAGCCGGTCGGCCGGGCGGCGGGGACGGTGATCCCGGCCGGGCCGTCGGCCCAGTGCACGGCGGGAGATCCCTTGAACGGCTCGGCGAGCGTGGGACGTCGGGCCGCCTCCACGGGCGGAGCGTCCGTCGGACGTCCCGTCTCCTGGGCGAGCGGCGGTCCTGACGCCCCGTCTCCTTCGGACCCGCCGATCGTGCTCCACGGGACGAACGCCACGACCAGCAGCGCCACGGCGGCGAGCATCCCGAGCGGGTACCAGCCCTTCTTGGGCCTGGCCGGGCCGGCGAGCGTGCGGGTACGCCAACCGTCGTCGCCGGCCGGCTCGTCGCGCAGCCGCTCCGTCACGACCCGGGCCCGCGCGGACGGCTCCCTGGGGGCGTCCGCGACGCCTTCCACCGAATCCCGGAGGAACTGCTCCCACACATCGTCCGGCACCGACGAATCGCCCTGGTCCCCACCCGATCTCACCCGCGCACCTCGCATCGCACACGCCCGGTCGGGCGGCCCACCCCCGGGGCAACCGCATGATCCCATGCCGCAGTTCGGGGTGTCGCGGCAGGTCAGGGCGCGGGGTCAGGGGCGTGCGGTGCGGACCGCGCGTGCGGTTCCGTGGGCACGGTTCAGGCCGTGGGCACGGTGCGGACCGTCGGTTCGGGCCAGGGGACGTCCGTCTCGACGGCGACCGTGCAGTCGACCCCGGGGACGGAGAATCCGTAGAGGCGGCGGACCTCGTCGCCGAACCAGTCGAGGTCGGCGAGTTCGGAGATCGTGTCGCTGGTGGCGGTGTTCCAGCGTTCGGCGACGGCGTCCTGCACGGCGGGGTCGAGTTCCCAGGTGTCGAGGCGGATCCGGCCCTCGTCGTCGACATCGAGGGGACGGACGCCCGTCAGCTGGTCCCACAGCTGCACCAGTTGGCCGATCGGGGCCGTCATCGCGTCGCCGAGGACCCCGCGCAGCAGCCCGACGTACAGGGCGATCCCCGGGATCGCGGTGGAGGACTGGGTGACGGCGGCCGCGTTGACCGAGGTCACGGCCCGGCCGCCCAGTGTCTTGCCGAGGCGCTCGTCCAGCGTGCGTGCGGTGGCTTCCAGATGGGTCTTGGCGGCGCCGATGGTGCCCTGCCGGTAGATCGCCGCGGTGAGGGGCGAGCCGATGTAGGAGAGGGCGGCGGTGGTGAAGCCGTCGGCGAGCAGGGACCGGTCGGCCAGGAAGGTGACCCACCGCTCCCAGTCGGTACCGCCCATCACGGCCACGGTCTGTTCGATGTCGTCGCCCTCGGCCGGCGCGGTGGTGACGTGCCTGACCTCCGGGGCGCCGTTCTCGTCGAAGACGAGGGTCTTGGTGGTGTGGGGCGCGCCGACCGGCTTGAGGACCGAGGCGTACACGTCACCGGTGTCCGGGTCGGTGCGCCGGGGCGCGGCCACGGAGTAGACCAGGTAGTCGAGTCGCCCCCCGAACCGCTCGGTGAGGAGGTCGGCGACCTGCTCCTTCATCGCGTCGCCGAACGCGTCGCCGTTGAGGAAGACCATGTCCCGCCCGTGCTGCCGGGCGAGCCGTGCGGTGGCCGCGGTGCGGTACCAGCCGGCCGTTCCGGTGCGGCGCGCGGGTGCCTTCTCGAAGCACACGCCGATCCCGCGGATGCCGACGCGGGCCAGGCCCGCGACCGTCGCGGCCAGGCCGTACCCGGCCGACGAGCCGATGACGAGGGCCACCGGGCCTTCGCCCCCGGCCGCGGCCGGCGCGGGGACGGCCCGCCACATCTCCTCCACCAGGCTCCGGCAGCCGCCGGGGTGGGAGTCGAGGAACAGGAAGCCGCGGCTCTTGGGCGTGATGACGCGTTCGCTCACGTGTGGTGTCCCGGGTGTCGGTACGGACAGGGCCGCGGTGGTGACCGCGTGCTGTCAGTCTGCGTTCGCACGGACGGGCCTGGTGATCTTGACCTGGCACAACGTTGTCCGGCCGGACTTGGAGGGTTTCCACTGGCTGCGACGGGCCGCCGGAGGCTTCCACCGGCTGCGACGGGCCGGCTCCCGCCCGGGCCGGGTCCGTCGGCGTCCGTCTCGTCCTGACGGGCGCCGACGGCCCACGGCTGGGTCCGGACCCGGGCCCGGCCGGTCAGGCGTACGGGTCGAAGGGGATGCCGGCCGGCTTGGCCTTGGCCAGGTGGGGGGCGAAGTTGCCGTCCTTCAGGCCGAACACCGCACTCCCGAAGTCGGCCTGGCTGAGCTTGTCGCGCAGGCCGGCCGGATAGCCGTTCCAGCCGACCAGGCTCGGGAACTGCCAGGTGTGCTGATGGTTCTCCGGCGGCTCGTCGTTGGAGTTGGCGGGGCGGAAGCAGTGCGTCCCGATGCCGTCCTTGTGGTAGACGACCTTCGGGTGGGTGCCGTCCCAGCGGATCGCGTCCCGGCCGTAGGTGTTGAAGTTGCCGTGGGCGGACGTGGAGACGTACTGGGCCTGGTTGTTCTGCACCCAGACCACGACGTGCTCCCAGTCGTGGCGGTGTCCTCCGAGGCCGCTGCCCCAGACGGCCTGGTCCTTCTCGAAGTACAGGCCGTAGAGGATCGCGCACCAGCCGTTGTTGCACTTGGCGCGCGAGTAGCCGTTGGTCTGGGTGAGGTCCCAGGAGTCACGGCACTGGCCGCTGACGGTTCCGGACGGGTTGAGTCCGGGGTTGACGGTGCCGTCGGGTCCGATCGCGGCGGTGGAGTAGCAGCCGTCCGTGTCGTAGTCGTAGGCCGGCTGGAAGGTCTGCTCCAGGCCGTCGGCGTTGGCTGGGAGCGCGGGGGGAGGTGCGGCGAACGCGCTGCTGGGCAGGGCGATGATCATCGTGAGGGCGGCGGCGACGGCGAGCGCGCCCCGGGTGGCGTACACCTGTGTCTTCACTGTGTCCCCTGGGTCGGGCGGCATGATTCGACAGGCGACATCTTGGCATGCACAGCTCACAATGGAGAGGCTCGATCATGAACTCGACACGTCGCGGCCGCGACCAGCCGCCCGCTCGCGCCACACGCCCCGACACCGTGCCGCACCACGGCATCCATGAACGCGCCGCCCCGCGTCCCGCCGACCGGCCCCCCAGGGGCAATGAGTAGACGAGACGTATCGTCTCATCTACAGTGGCCGTCATGACCGCCACCGCGTCTCCCGCACACATCGCCATGTTCTCCATCGCCGCGCACGGCCACGTGAACCCGAGCCTGGAGGTGATTCGCGAGCTGGTCGCGCGGGGCCACCGCGTCAGCTACGCCATTCCCGCGTCCTTCGCCGAGAAGGTCGCGGAGACCGGCGCCACGCCCGTCGTCTACACCTCGACCCTGCCGACCGACGACGACCCGGACGCCTGGGGGACGGAGCTGATCGACAACCTCGAACCCTTCCTGAGTGATGCCGTGCAGGCGCTGCCGCAGCTCGCCGCGGCCTTCGACGGCGACCGGCCGGACCTGGTCCTCCACGACATCACCGCCTACCCGGCCCGCGTCCTCGCCCACGGCTGGGGCGTGCCGGCGGTCTCGCTGTGGCCGAACCTCGTGCCGTGGGAGGGGTACGAGGAGGAGGTCGCCGAGCCGATGTCCGCCGGCCTCAAGGCCTCACCCCGCGGCAGGGCGTACTACGCGCGGTTCGGGGCCTGGCTCGCCGAGCACGGGCTCGACATCGCCCCGGACCGGTTCGTCGCCCGCCCGCGCCGGGCGCTCGTCCTCATCCCGAAGGCGCTGCAGCCGCAGGCCGACCGGGTCGACGAGTCCGTCTACACCTTCGTCGGCGCCTGCCAGGGCGAGCGCGCCGAGCAGGGCGCCTGGGAGCGGCCGGCGGACGCGGCGACGGTGGTCCTGGTCTCCCTCGGCTCCGCGTTCACGAAGCTGCCCGGCTTCTACCGGGACTGCGTGGAGGCGTTCGCGGGGCTCCCCGGCTGGCACGTCGTCCTCCAGATCGGGAAGTTCGTGGACCCGGCCGAGCTGGGCGAGGTGCCGTCCAATGTCGAAGTGCACTCCTGGGTGCCCCAGTTGGCGATCCTGCGGCAGGCCGACGCCTTCGTGACGCACGCGGGCGCGGGAGGCAGCCAGGAGGGCCTGGCCACGGCCACGCCCATGGTGGCCGTCCCCCAGGCCGTCGACCAGTTCGGGAACGCCGACATGCTCCGGTCCCTGGGGGTGGCGCGGCACCTGCCGATGGACGAGGTCACCCCGGAGCGGCTGCGGAAGGACGTGCTCGCGCTTCTCGGCGATCCCGAAGTGGCGCGTCGTGCCCGGGAGATCCAGGGGGCGATGGCGCGCGAGGGCGGCACGCGCCGGGCCGCCGACCTGATCGAGGCCGAGCTCTCGGGGGCGTGACCGGGCGGGCGACCCGTCTGCCCTCGTACGGGAAGACCGTACGAGGGCTCCGTACGAGGGCTCCGTACCGAGAGGCCGCACGAAGGCTCCGTACGGAGCGGGCACACGGGGAGGCCGTAGGAGGGCTCCGTACGGCGCGGCCGTGCGGTGCCCGTGGCGGGTAGCCGCCCGGTCCGCCGGGGTCAGACCACCGCGCCCGAGCGGTCCCGGCCCGCGCCGGAACCGCCCGCCCGCTGCCGCGTGCCGGAGCCCCGTGCGGCGGCCGCGGCCGGGTTCCTGGTCTCCAGGGCCACCGCCAACGGCATCGCCGTGAACACCGTCGACGCCATCCCGAGCACGACTCCCGCGAGCAGCGCGACGGAGAAGTCCGTGAGCGAGTCGCCGCCCAGGGCGGCGAGCGCCACCAGGACGAAGAGCGCGCCCATCCCGGTGTTGACCGTGCGGGGCAGGGTCTGGGCGACGGCCCGGTCGGCGAGGTCCGCGAGCGGAACGCCCCCGCCGCGGCGCCGCAGCTCCCGCAGCCGGTCGAGGACGACCACCGAGTCGTTGACCGAGTAGCCGACGACGGTCAGGAGCGCGGCGAGGAAGACGCTGTCGACCGGCTTGCCGAGCCAGGCGAACAGGCCGATCACGAGCAGCACGTCCTGGGTCATGGCGGCCACCGCCGCCGTCGCGTACGTCCAGCGGAACCGTACGGTCAGATAGAGCAGTTGGGCCGCGACCGCCAGGCCGAGCGCGAGCAGGGCGTGGGTGCGCAGCTCGCCTCCCAGGCTGGGTCCGATCAGATCGTCGCGTTCCACCTCCACGGGGCCCGCGACCCGGGTGAGGGCGTCACGGATCTCCCGTTGCTCGCCGCCCCCGCTCTCCCGGACGCGTACCGACACATCGCTGTCGCCGGTCGTCTGCACGACGGCGTCGGGGAAGCCCGCCGCCGAGACCGCCGCACGTGCCGCGTCGGCGTCGACGGGGCGCTCGGCCGTGTACTGGACGACCCGGCCACCGGTGAACTCGACGCCGAACTCCACGCCCCGGACACCGACTCCGGCGAGGGCCACCATCAGGAGCCCGGCGCAGGACAGCAGCCAGCGGCGCCGGTGGGCCATGAGGCGCGGGACCCGGCGGGTCAGCCGGGTGCGCAGCCGGCCGAGTCCCGCCATGCCGGTGACCGCCGGCCGTCGTCGGACGGCGGGCAGGCGCAGGGCGAGGTCGGCGAGGAGGCGGGTGATCACCATCGCGGTGAGGAGCGAGGTCACGACGCCGACGGCGAGGGTCACGCCGAAGCCCTTGACGGGGCCGGTCGCGAAGACGAACAGCAGGCCCGCCGCGAGCAGGGTGGTGACATGGGAGTCCGCGACCGCGCTCCACACCTTGCCGAAGGCCGCCGTCAGCGGCCGCCGCAGATCCCGGCCGGTCGCGGCCCGGCCCAGTGCCGCGTACTCCTCCCTCGCGCGTTCGAAGACGAGGACGTTCGCGTCGACGGCGATGCCGATGGCGAGGACGAAGCCGGCGAGGCCGGGGAGGGTGAGCGTGGCGCCGAGGGCGACCACCGCGGCGTACGAGATCAGCCCGTAGAGGAGGAGCGCGGCGGTGGCGAGGACGCCGAGGAGGCGGTAGATCACCATCACGAAGATCCCGGTGCAGGCGAGACCGATCACCGCGGCCCAGGCGCTGGCCCTGATGGCCTCGGCGCCGAGCGTCGGGCCCACGGTGCTCTGCTCGATCGTCGTGACGGGGACCGGCAGGGCGCCGCCCTGGACGAGGGCCGCCAGGTCGCGGGCGTCCTGCCCGGAGAACCCGCCGGTGATCTGCGCGGAGCCGCCCCCGATGCCCGAGCCGCACGGGACGCCGGTCTGCATGGCGGGCGCGGAGACGATGCGGTCGTCGAGGACGATCGCGACCCTGCGGGCCGGGTCGCCGGGCGCCGCGCAGGCGGCGGCGCCGGTCAGCCGGGCCCAGGTGTCGGCGGCGCGGTCGCGGAAGGAGAGGTCGACGGTCCAGCCGCGGCCGCTCGTGGTGTCGAGGACGGCCTCGGCGCTCTTGACGCCGTCGCCGGTGAGGACGGGTGCGGCGAGGTCGAGGAAGCGACCGGGCGCGTCGGGGTCGGCGAGGACGCGGGCGGTGCCGTTCTTCGCGGCCGGGACGGCGGGCCCGCCCGAGCCTTCCGGCCGGCCGGCGCCTTCCGGCCCGCCCGAGCGGCTCGGACCGCTCGGGTCGGCGCTACCGGCAGGGGCCCGCGCCTCCCCCGTGACGGCATGGAAGGTGAGCTGGGCCGTACGGCCGATGACCTCGGCGGCCTGGCGCGGGTCGCGGAGTCCGGGGAGTTCGACGACGATGCGGCGTTCGCCGGAGCGGGCCAGCGAGGGTTCGGCGACGCCGAGCCCGTCGACGCGCTTGCGGAGCACCTCCAGGGCGCGGTCGGTGGCCGCGGCGTCGGCGCGGGCGGTGGGCCCGTCGCCGTCGTGGGTCTGGAGGACGATACGGGTCCCGCCGCGGAGGTCGAGTCCGAGGCGGGGCGGGGTGGTCAGGGTGATCCAGAGGGAAAGGGCGACGACGGCGAGCGCGAGCAGCGCACGCCAGAAGGCGGAACGAGAGGACACGGTTGCTCCACGGGCGGCGCACGGCGGCGGCACGCGCCCACGCGGATGGGTGGGAGCGCGCGCCGGCCGTGCCGGACGTACGGGTGGACACGCGTCGTGGACCGGCCCGGGGGCATGCCGATGGCCCGGACGGCGACGCGGGAGAACGTCAGCTGTGCCGGGTGGGAGGAGGGCCGCGCGGAGCCCGCGGGTCGTGGGCCGCACCGGGCGGCGCGCGCTCGCGGCGGGGGTCGCCGGCGAGGACGCCGCGCGCCGGGAGCGAGAGATCGACGGGAACGGTGGCCGTGCCCACGGGCGTGACGGGGATCCGTACGGGATTCTCGACGGCGGCGGGGAGCCGTACGACCGCGGTGGGCGCGAAGTGCGGCTCGGGAGCCGAGGCGCGGGGTCCGGCGCCATGGGCCGGGGCGGGCGCCGCGGTCCCGGTGGCGGCCTGACCGGCCCTGGCCGTGTGGTCCGCCGGCTGCGCGGCCGTCGCGGGAAGGACGAGGAGGGACCAGACCGCGCAGAGCAGCGCGGGCAGGAGGGCCACGAACCGCCGCGTCGAACGCACCACCGTCCTCCCCCTCTCCCGCTGGCCCGTCCCCGGTCCGGCCTCCGTCCTGGTGACGGCGGTCGGGCCATCAGCCTAGACCGCCCCGCGGGACCGCCCGCCACCGCGCCCCGCACTCATGGCCTTTGGGTACGGGAGCTGAGTACATGTGCTCATGTCAGGGGGCCCCGGATCTCGCACGATGAGGGGGTCAGCGTCTCGTCCTCGGATCCAGGGGGCCCTTCGTGCTCAGCCGTCTCGCCGCCCGCGTCGTCCCGTTCTTCGGGCGACTCACCGTCACCGCCGATCCCGGGGCGCGCCTCGAACCCGGCAGCATCCTGGTCGTGAACCACACCTCGACGGCCGATCCGGCACTCGTCCTCGCCGCGCTCCGCGAGCGGCTCTCCGTCGAGCCGGTCCTGCTCGCCACCGCGGGCCTGTGGCGGATCCCGCTGCTCGGCCGGGCGCTGACCCGCGAGGGCCATGTGCCCGTCCACCGCGGCTCGGCCCACGCCGCCGCCGCCCTCGACCACGCGGCGGTGGCGCTCGCCTCGGGGCGGCACGTGATGCTGTACGCGGAGGGCCGGATCCCGACGCGGCCGGACTCCGCCGAGAACCCCCCGGAGGCGTTCCGCACGGGGCTCGCGCGGCTGGCCGGGGCCACCGGGCGCCCGGTCGTGCCGATCGGTCAGGCGGGGGCCCGCCGGATCACGTCGGGCGGGCGCGTGAAGCAGATCGCCGGAGTGCTCACCGCGCCGGTACGGAGGCCGTGTCTGCACGTCCACATCGGAGCGCCGCTGCGGCTGCCGGCCGATGTGACCGCCGCGACGGAGCTGGCCCACGGGGCGGTCACGGCGGCGTGGCGGACGGCCGCCGGGGCGCTCGGCGAATCCGCGGCGACGGTGGACCGGCGGCACTGAGCGGAGGCGTGGGGGCTCGGCGGGAGGACGGCCGTTCACCTCCGGATCACCTGAGAGAGGCTCCGAGGACTCCCGTTGTTACCGAAGAGCGCTCTACCATGCGGATGTTGTGCGTGAGCACGTGCAACGGGCGTCAGGGGGAGGCGCGATCATGGTACGACCCGTACGACAGGTACGAGCGCAGGACCGGATACCGGACGACATGCCGGGCGGGGTCCCGCGCGATCTGCCCGGTGGGGTGGAGCTGTACCACCTGCGGCCCGACGGCGGCATCCTGCTCGCCGACCGGGAGGGCAGCCGGGAGCTCGGGCCCGAGCGGGAGTTCCTTCGCTTCATCGACGACGGGCAGTTCGCCCACTATCTGGTCGGGGACGCGGCGACCTCGCCCGAGCGGCCGTCGAACGCCACCGTCAAGCTGGGCGTCGTGGGCCCGCGCAGCGCCTTCACCCCGCACGCGCACGGCGGCGAGCACTTCGTCCTCAGCCTCGGCCACGCGGCCTGCGGGCTGTACGACGAGGCCCGCGGGCGCGTCACCGACGTCCCGCTCGCGCCGGGCACGCTGATCCGGATCCCGGAGATGATGCCGCACTCCTTCGCCAACCGCGGCGGCACCCCGCTGACCATCCTCGCCGCGAACACGGGGTACGGCATCGACCACGAGGACTACGCGATCACCGCGGCCGAGGCGGAGCGGCGGGCCGACTCCCCCGGCGGCTCCCTCGCCGGCGGCCGGACCGCGCTGGCCGCCGAGGCCGTCACCGACTACCGGGCCCTGGCCGCCGAACTCCGCGACATCGAGCGTGCCCAGCGGGTCCACGGCCTCGCCGCCACCACGGTCCGCGAGCGGCTCGCCGCCCGGCTGCGCCGTGTGGCGGCCGCACTGGAGGTGCCCAGGTGATCTGTCCGCACTGCGAACGCAACCTGCTCCGCAAGGAGCGCACCGGCAACCGCTGCACCCACTGCCGGCGCTCCTACGCGCTGGACCCCAAGACCAACCCGCTCCGTCTCAACGACCTCCGGGTGCGCCGGATCGCCACCGTCCTCACCGACGGCGGCCGGATCGCGATCGTCCCCGACCAGCTCTGGTACGCCCTCTCCCGCAAGCGGCTCCGGGACACGGAGTTCGGGCAGGGCTGCGCGGGCGCGGCGTTCGTGGTGGCCGGCTTCGTCACGGTCATCGCCCTCTTCGCCGAGGTTCCGGTCCTGCTGATCGGCTCCGCCGCCCTGCTGCTCATCGGCCTGGGCATCAGCGCGGCCCGGGCCATGGGCGCCGGCAGGGGCATCCCGCCGGTCGTCCGGGAGTCCTTCCCGACTCAGATCCTCTCCCCGTGGCGGTCGGTGTACGGGGTGCTCCCGCCCGGTGTGCTCGACCTCGCGGGATCCACCGGCGGGGCCGCGGACCCGGCCGGTGCGGCCGGCACGACCGGGGTGCTGATCTGTCCCGACCGCGCCGTCGTCGCGTTCCTCGTCGCCGACGGGCTGCCCGCCCGCCACGGCCTCGCGGTGGTCCGGAGCGCCGTGGAGGCCGCGGCCGTCCCGTCGAAGTGGCCGGTGCTCGTGCTCCACGACTCCGACGCGGAGGGCGAACTCCTCGTACGAGGTGTCCGGGCGGCCCTGCCTGGCCGGACCGTCATCGACGTGGGACCGCCCCTGCGCACCGTACGGGCCCTGCCGCAGGCCGTTCCGTACCGGGACCCGCGGCGGAAGCCGAGCCCCGCGGACATGCGGCTTCTCGCGGCGCCGGGCACGTACACCCCCGAGGAGCTCAAGTGGCTCGGGCAGGGCTGGCGGTTCCCGCTCGTCGGGCTGCCGCCGGCCCGGCTGCTCGCGGTCGTCGACCGGGTCGCCGGGCAGGTGTCGCGCAGGGCCGACCCGGACCGGCGGCGCGCCGCGGACCTGGGGTTCCTCACCTGGCCCGAGCCGGCCGGACCCGACCCGGCGGGTGGTCCGTGATCTGCCCGCACTGCGCCGCCCAGCTGGCGGCCAGGGAACGGACCGGACAGACGTGCTCACGGTGCGAGCGCAGGTTCGCCCTCGACCCGAAAATCCACGGCCGGGGCATGCACGACCTGCGGATCCGGCGGGTCGCCGAGCGCGCCACCGACGGCGGACGCCTCAAGGTGACCCTCACCCAGCTCTGGTACCTCTCCCGGGTCTCCACCTACGTCTGGGACGCGAAGCCCGCGCGCGGGATCCGGCCCGGTGTCCGGTGGCTGGTCGCCGTGCCCCTCGCCGTCCTCCTCCTCGTCGTCGGCGACCTCGTCCACGGCGCGGCGGGCGCGATCGGTGTCACCGCGGCCGTCGCCGTCGTCATCGTGGCGTCGTCCCTGCGGTACCGGCCCGCGAGCAGGGCGTGGTGGAGCATCACCCCCTCGGAGTCGGCGTTCCGACAGGCGATGACCGGTTCCTGGCGAACCGTGTACACGCGGCTGCCGCCGGGGGTGGTGAACGACGACCCGCGCACTCCCGCACCCCGTGAGTCCGTGACCGGCCGCCGCGACACGGTCATCCTCTGCACCGACCACGCGGTCGCCGTGTTCCTCCGGGCCAACGCCCTCCCCGAGAAGCTGGCCGCACGGCTCGTCGAGGCCGAACCGGGCGCCGCGGACGAGGCGTTGGCGGACGTCCCCGCCGGACTCCCGGTGGTGGTGCTCCACGACGCGAGCACCCTGGGGGCGCTGCTCGCCCCGCTGCTGCGCCTCGCTCATCCCGGCAGGGTCGTGGTGGACGCCGGACTCCCGGTCTCCGCGGTGCGGACCCGCCGGGGTGCCGTCCACCGGGTCTCGACCACGTCCACCGTCGACGCGGCGGAGCTCAGGTCCGTCGCGGGCCTGACCGAGGAGGAGGCCGCCTGGCTGGCCGGGGGCCGCTGGAGCCCGCTCGCCGCCGTTCCGCCGGCCCTCCTGGAATCGGCCGTCACGGCGGCCGTGGAACGGGCCAGGTCCGCCCGCCCCGCCGCACTCCGCTCCACCGACGGTTTCCTGACCTGGCCGGCCGCGACGCCGGCACGGGCCGACGGCCCGTCCCGTACGAAAGGCGCCACGGCCGGATGAGCCAGCGACACCTCCCGACCCCGCGCACCGGGACCGGACAGCCCGCCACGACGGGCCCGGACGCCGCCGCCGGCCAGGCCGCCCGCGCCGGTGGCCGCCCCGTCCCGGGGTTCGCCGTCCGGACGACGGTCGGGGTCGCCGACCGGGCGATCACCGCGGCGGCGGCCCGCGCCGGAGCGCCCGGCGGGCTGCGCTTCACTGAGCGCCAGCTCTACTACGAGACCTGCCGCGTCCTGAGTCCCGGCTCGACGTTCCTGCGGGGCCGGGTCCCGGGCACCCCTGCCCCGGTCCTGCGTCTTCCCGTGTTCACCCGCGCCCTGGAGGCGCGGGGCCGGGAGACCGTACCGGGACTCCTCCCGCCGCTGGCCGCCCCGGACGAGCGGAGGAGGCCGTCCGGGCGGACGGGATCCTCCGAGCGGTCCGAGCCCGACCTGTACGACTACGGGCTGCCCCGGCTGCTCATGTGCCAGGACCCTTCGATCGCCGGGATGCTGCTCGCCAACCACGTCCATCTGGAGGCGGCCTGCCCGGTGTTCGCCGCCACGGACGCCCTGCCCCTCGACCCGCGCCTGACCGCCGCCCTGCTGCGGGCCGACGGCGCCACCGTGTACGTCCTGCACGACGCGAGCCCGGCCGGGCTCGCGTTCCCGGCGCTGGTACGGGCCGGTCTGGGGCCGCTGCCCGGGGTCCGCGTGGTGTCCCTCGGGCTGGCACCCCGGCACGCGGCCGCCCTGCGGCTCCCCACGGGCCGGGGCCCCGTGCCCGGTCCCGCCGGCCTCGCCGCCCTGCCCGCCGCCCTGCGGCCGCGGGAGGCCGACTGGCTTGCGGAGGGCCGGTTCGCCGAGGTCTCGGCCGTACCACCGGACCGGCTGGTGCGCACGGTACTGCGCCTGACGCGGGGGCCTCGACCGCCCCGCGACTCCCTCTGGAGCGGCCTGCGCGGACTGCGCGGATCCGGCTTCATGACCTGGCCCGCCGCGTGACCCGTCCCGGCGCTCCCTCCCACCGACCCGAGGTACGCACACCATGAACCGTCCCGAAGAGATCGGCTACGCGGACGAACTGCTCGCCGACGGCACCGTCCACCGCCGCTACGAGAACGGTCTGGAGGAGTGGCGCCGTCGCGCCTCCGGTCACCCTCACCTCGTGCACTGGCACGACAATCGCGGCGCCTCCGGCACCGACGAGCTGCTCGGCGACCGGATCATCAAGCGCAGCCTCGCCGACGGCACCGTCACCTACGCCCGGGACATCGGCTACGGCCGCACCCTGTGGGCTCGCGGCGAGAAGGTCCTGGTCAACCGGAGTTCCTTCGGGGGCCGGATGGGCGTCCTGCTCGCGGGCCTCGGGGTGGCGGCCCTCGCCGTCACCGCCGCCCAGCTGCCCCCGCTGAGCATGTCCCCCGAGCAGGAGGAGGCATTGCGGCAGCAGCAGGCGCAGCAGTCCGGCGGGGGCGGAGGAGGCGGCGACAGCGGTGGCTCGGCCGCCGACGACGCTGCGGACGGTACCGACGGGTCCGGGGACAGCTCCGGCGACGGGAACGACTGGGACGCGGACTGGGACGGCGACGCGGACGCCTGGAACGACGACGACTTCGGCTGATCCGCCCCTCACGCCGACAGTGCCCGGCACGCCCGGCGCCGCCCTCGCCACGGCACCACAGGCACCACCAGCACCATGGGCACCATCCGTACCACCGGCACCGCGGGCACCATCCGCCCGACCGCACGACCGCACGACCAGCGACACCAGGAGAAGGAGCAGTTCGTGGCACGTCTGTGCGCCTGTCTGGCCGCCACCACAGGGCAGGCCCGCGCCCACCTCGACGCGATGCGCGCGCTCGGTCCGGGCCATGTCCCGGCCGAGGTCCCCGGCGCCGAGCTGGCTCTGCTCCCCGGTGAACACGGCCGTGCCGAGGGCCCGTTCACCGCGCACGGGCGGACGGCCGTCGGAGAGGTCACCCTGCACAACCGCCCGGTGCTCCTCGCCGCCCTCGCGGAGCGGGCCGCTCCGGTGCCGCCCGGCTGCCCGGACGGCGAGCTGCTGCTGCGCTGCTGGGCACTGCTCGGGGACGCGGGGATCGCCCTGGCCGAGGGTATGTTCGTGCTGGCCGTGCTCGACGGCCCCGACCTGGTCCTCATCCGTGACCACGTCGGCGCCCGCACCCTGTTCTACGCGCGGGCCGACGGTGCCTGGGCGGCCTCCACCTCGCTGCGCGCGCTGCGCCGCTGGCCCGCGCTCGGTACCTCGATGAACCTGTCCGCGGTCCGTTCCTTCCTCACCTTCGCCTATCTGCCCGGTGAGGAGACCCTGCTGACCGGGGTACGGGAGGTGCTGCCCGGCCGGGTACTGCGGCTGCACCGGGACGGGACGTCCACCGAGTCCGTCCACTGGGAGCCCCGTGAGCGGATCGAGGACCCGCCACCGGTGGACCCGGGCGCCCATGTCCTCGCACTGCGGGGTCTCTTGGAGCGGGCCACGGCGAGCCGTCTGCCCGTCGCCGAGCCGGCCGCCGTGCTCCTCTCCGGCGGGATCGACAGCTCCCTGGTCACCGCCCTCGCGGCGAAGCTGCACAGCCACCCGGTGCACACCTACTCGATCAGCTTCGGCGACGACCTGCCGAACGAGCTGGGCTACTCCGGTCTGGTCGCCGCGCACTGCCGCACCCGCCACCGGGTCCTCGACGTGTCGGGCGCTGCCGTGGCCGCCCGCCTCGCCGAGGCGGCCGCGCTGCTCGACAGCCCCGTCGGCGATCCGCTGACCGTGCCGAACCTGATGCTCGCCGAGGCCGTGGCCGCCGACGGCGCCTCCGTCGTCCTCAACGGCGAGGGCGGGGACCCCGTCTTCGGCGGGCCGAAGAACCTGCCCATGCTGGTCCAGGAGATGCACCGGACCCCCGGCGCGCCCTGGGACGAGGACCGGGCGACCGCGTACCTCCGCTCGTACCGCAAGTGCTGGACGGACCTGCCGGACCTGCTGACGTCGGCGGCGCTCGACGCCCTGCGGGACGCCCCGCCCCTGGAGCGGCACGTGGCGCCCTATCTGACGGCCGAGGGCGGCAGCCCGTACCGGATGGAGCACCTCCTCAACCAGTTGCTCCACTGCAACCTGCGGACCAAGGGCGCCCACCACATCCTCACCAAGGTGGAGCGGCTGACGTCCTCGCAGGGGGTGGAGGGCCGCTCCCCGCTCTTCGACCGGTCGGTCGTCGACCATGCCTTCGCGACCCCTCCGTCCTTCAAGCTCCGCGGTACGGCGGAGAAGTGGATCCTCAAGGAGGCGGTACGGGACCTGCTCCCGGACACGGTGGTCGACCGGCCCAAGAGCGGGATGCGGGTGCCGGTCCAGCAGTGGCTGACGGGCCCGCTCCGGGACCTCGGCCAGGACCTCCTCCTCGGGCCCACGTCTCTGGGACGCGGCCTGTTCCGGCCGGAGACGGTCCGGTCCTGGCTGCGGGGCGAGGGCGCTCTGCTGCCCCGGCAGGGCGGCAAGCTGTGGCTGGTGCTCACCCTGGAGCTCTGGCTGCGGTCGTACGACGTGTGAACGAGCACCACCCCGATCGACGAGAGGCCCCCGCATGACCCGCGACGCGACCGACTCCCCCGCCGTGACCGAACTGACCGACCCGCGTACCGGGGCGCCGCGGGGCACGGCCGTGCTGTCCCGGCTGCCCGAGGTCCTGGCCGCCGTGTCCGGCGCGCGTGCCGCCCTGCCCGCCTGGAGCGCCCTCACCCCCAGGGAGCGAGGCCGGCGCCTCGACCGGCTCGCAGGTCTCGTCGAGGAGCACGCGGCGGAGTACGCCGCCCGCGAGGGGGCCGGGACGGGCAAGCCGGAGGCGGAGACGGCGGGCGAGATCGAGCAGGTCGCGGACCTGTTCCGGTTCTACGCGACGGCGGCCAGGACCCGTACGGCACCGGCCGCGGGCCTGCTGGTGGCCGGGCACGAGAGCTGGGTGCGCTGGGAGCCCGTCGGCGTGGTGGGGGTGGTCGTTCCGTGGAACTATCCGCTGCTGATGGCGGCCTGGCGGTGCGCGCCCGCCCTGGCGGCCGGGAACACGGTGGTGGCGAAGCCGGCCGAGACGACTCCGGACAGCCTGGAGCTCCTCGCCCGGCACGCCGCGTCGGCACTGGGACCCGAGGTCCTCACGTACCTTCCCGGCGACCGTGAGACGGGCCGGCTGCTCGTCGACTCGGCGGTCGACATGGTGGCGTTCACGGGCAGCGGCCGGGCCGGCGCGGAGGTGGCGGTCCGCGCGGGGACACGGCGGGTCAGTCTGGAGCTGGGCGGCAACGCTCCGGCGATCGTCCTCCCGGACGCGCCCGCCGACACCTGGGAGTCGCTCGCCGACGCCGTCACGTACAACGCGGGGCAGAGCTGCGCGGCTCCGGCGCGGGTCATCACCCTGCCGGAGAACTACGAGACGGCCGTCGCCGGGCTGACGGCGGCGATGGCCGGGCGGGTGGCCGGGCGGGACTTCGGCCCGCTCAACAACCCCGACCAGGCGGGGCGTTACGACCGGCTGGTCGCCGCGTCCGACGCCAAGCGGAACATCGTCGCGGACGTCGCCCCGGCGCCGGGCGAGGAGGCGGGGCACTGGCGGCCCGCACGGGTGCTCGCCGACCTCCCGGACGACGACCCGGCGGTCACCGAGGAGGTGTTCGGACCGCTCCTCACCGTGCAGCGGGCCGACGGGGTGGAGGCGGCCCTCGCCCTGGCGAACAGCGTCCCGCAGGCCCTGGCCGCGAGCGTGTGGACCACGGACCTGACGACCGGCCTGGAGCTGACGGCCGCTCTGGACGCCGGCGAGACCTGGGTCAACTGCCATCTCGTGCAGACGGCGGAACTCCCGCACGGCGGCCGCGGTGCCTCCGGTCACGGCACCGACCTGAGCACGCTGGCACTCCAGGAGTACCAGCGGCCGAAGACGGTCACGGTCCGCCTGGCACGACGGGGCTGAGACCGGGGCCCCAGGGGCGAGCCGGGCGCGGCAGGGCTCGTGGGGGGGGCGACCGGAGGCGGGATCGGGCGCGGGGCCGATCCCGGGAGGCCGTGCCCGGGCGGTCCCGGCCCGCGCGGGGTCGGGCCGGGGGTCTCCCGCCGGTCGTGGGACCGGCCGGACGAGGGTGTCGGCGAGGATGACGACGGCGCGTTCGTGGCGCGTTCGTGGCGCGTTCGTGACGCGTTCGTGACGCCGTCCGGAGAAGACCGGTGATTCTGCCGATGCCCGTGGGGCGTGCCGACCGGACAGTGGCCGAGCCAGATCACGGCGTGGCCACCGTCCCGGACGCTCGGGGCCGCGGCCACCCCACGACACGAGAGGACGACTCCGTCGTGACACGACACCTCGGCGCGGCCATGGCCGCCGCCTGTCTGACCCTGCTGCTCGCCCCCGGCGCCCAGGCGGCCGGCTCCGCAACCGCCGGCACGGCCGCGGCCAACCCGTACGAGCGCGGCCCGGCGCCCACCCAGTCGAGCATCGAGGCGCTGCGCGGCTCGTACTCCGTCGGTGAGACGACCGTCTCCTCGCTCGCCGTCAGCGGCTTCGGCGGCGGCACGATCTACTACCCGACGTCCACGAGCGACGGCACCTTCGGCGCGGTGGTGATCTCTCCGGGGTTCACCGCCTACCAGTCCTCCATCGCGTGGCTGGGGCCGAGGCTGGCCTCGCAGGGCTTCGTGGTGTTCACCATCGACACCCTGACCACGGTCGACCAGCCCGACAGCCGCGGGCGGCAACTCCTGGCGGCACTCGACTACCTGACCCAGCGCAGCACCGTTCGGGGCCGCGTGGACGCGAGCCGGCTCGGTGTGATGGGGCACTCGATGGGCGGCGGCGGCACCCTCGAGGCGGCCAAGAGCCGGCCGTCGCTCAAGGCCGCCGTCCCCCTCACCGCGTGGAACACGGACAAGACCTGGCCCGAGATCACCACGCCCACGCTCGTCATCGGCGCCGACGGCGACACGATCGCCCCCGTCGCCACCCACTCCGAGCCGTTCTACGAGAGCCTGCCCGGCTCCCTCGACAAGGCGTATCTGGAGCTGAACGGCGCCACGCACTTCACCCCGAACTCGTCGAACACGACGATCGCGAAGTACAGCCTCTCCTGGCTCAAGCGTTTCATCGACGACGACGTCCGCTACGACCAGTTCCTGTGCCCGCTGCCGCGGCCGAGTCTGACGATCGACGAGTACCGGGGCACCTGCCCGCTCGGTTCCTGACGCCCTGTGCACCGTCACAGAGCCCGGTTCCCGGGTCTGGGCCGCTGCCCAGACCCGGGAACCTTCCGCCGTCCCGTACGGGTCGGTAACGTGATCGCCGTGAGCGGAACGACGCACACCGCCGACGGCCCGCGGCTCTACGACCGCACGGCGGAACTCGCCGCCGTGGCCCGGCTGTCGGCCCGCGCCGCGGCCCGGCGCGGCGGCGTGCTGTTCGTCACCGGGAATCCCGGCGAGGGGCGCACCGCCCTCCTCTCCCGGGCGGCATACGACTTTCCCGGTACGGCGCACCGGATCGCCGCACCCCATCACCGGGGCCCGTGGAGCGCGGCGCGGGCGCTGTTCGCGGCGCTCGCCCCCACCCCGGCGGCGGGGCGCCGGGCACTGCGGCTCGCACGGGGCGAGGACGGGCTCGCCCGGGCCGTGGCCGCCCTCGTCACCGAGCGGGAAGCCGTCCTGATCTGTGTGGACGACCTCCATCTGTGGGACGCGCATTCACGGGCCGCGCTCGCCGCGGCCTGGCAGGAGGCCGACGGCAGGGGGACGGGCCCGGTGGGGTGGCTGGTGTCGGCCGCGCGCCATCACCGGTGCCCCGAGGTGCCGGGGGCGCGGACGGTACGGCTGGGGCGGCTGACCACGTCCGGGGCGCGGGCGCTGCTCGGTGACCTGTGCCCGGTGGTCGCCCCGGCGCCGCCGGTCGAGGAGCGGCTGCTGGACGAGGCGGACGGTCATCCCGGCGTCCTGGCCGCGGCGGTACGGCGCCTGACCGCGCCTCAGCTCTCGGGGTCCCTGCCCCTGCCGCGGCCGGCGGTCGACGACACGGTCCTCGCCGAGGTGTACGGAGGACTCCTGGAGCGTCTCCCCGCCGCCTCCCGCCGGCTGCTGGCCACGGTCGCCGTGGTGGCTCTGGCAGGCCGCGCCGGGGCCGACGGAGCGAGCCCGGCGGCGTACGGTGCCGGTGGCGTCGGCGGGCCGCCGTCCGGCGGCGTGCGCGGGGCGCGTGCCCCGGCCGAGCCGCTGGAGGGTCTGGTGGCGGACGGGCTGCTGCGCCGCCGCAGGGGCGGCGGCATCGGCTTCGAGGACCCCTTCCTGGGGCGCGCCGCGCTCGCCTCGGCCCGGCCGTCCTGGCCGGGCGCGACCCGGGCCCCCGCTCCGGCCGGGGGCGCGGACGCGTCTTCGACGGGCGGCCCCGGCACGGACACGGCGTCCTCCTCGGACCGGCCGGCGGCCGGTGCGGCGCTCGCGCGGGGTGCGGGCCATCGGGCCGACCGGCTGGGGCCGTCCGCCGCCGTGCGCGCGCTCTCCCCCGTCGCCCGGGGCCGTGCGCAGCTGGTCCGGGGGCTCGCGACGCTGGCCGGCGGTCCGGTCATGGACGCCCATGAGGCGCTGCTCCAGGCTGCGGAACTGCTGCGGGGGCGGGCGCCGGCGGAGGCGTCCGACGCCCGGTTCCTGGCGATGGAGGCGGCGTGGGCGGGCGGCGACGCGGAAGCCTGCCTGACCGCACTGGACGGCGGCGAGGACGTGCCCGCTCTGGAGCGGGACTTCGCCGACGGGCTGCGCGCCGCGCTGACCGTACGGCTGGACGACGCCCGTACGGCACTGGCGCGGGTGGTGGCCGGGGACGGCGGCGCGGACGATCCCCGGCTGCTCCTCCGGGCCGGGGCGGCCGCGCTCGTCGTCGGCGACACGACGGCGGCGGCCCGGATCCACGCCCGTGCGCTGGTGCGGGCGCGGGCGGAGCACCGTACGGCCCTGCTGCCCCACGCCCTCGAACAACTCGCGTACGCCGAACTGCGGGCCGGCCGGTACAGCCGGGCGGCGCGCACGGCGTGGGAGGGGCTGCGGACGGCGGAGGCGACGGGTCAGCACAACGTCGCCGCCCACCAGCACGCCGTACTCGCGCTGGTGGCGTCGGTGGAGGGCGACGGGAGGGCGGTGACGGAGCACGCCGGGAGGGCGCTCGCGACGGCGGGGCCGCACGGGCTCGTGCAGGCGGCGACGCTCGCGGAGTGGGCGCTGGCCCGGGCCGAGCAGGGCCGGGGGCTGGCCGCCCAAGCGGCCGCGCGGCTCCTCCCGTTGGTCCGGCCGGGTCCTCGCGGCGGTCATTTCGCGCTGCGGATGCTGGTGGTCCCCTGTTTCGTGGAGAGCGCGGTCGCGGCCGGCCGGGACGCGGAGGCCCGGGACGCGGCCGAGGAGTACGCGGTGTGGGCCTCCCTGGGCGTCGACGGTCCCGCGCGGGCGCAACTGGCGCGCTGCCGTGCCCTGCTCGCGGAGGGCGAGGCGCCGGCGTACTGGTTCCGCGAGGCGGTGCGCCGCCACGACAGCTGCGGGAACGACTTCGAGCGGGCCCGCACCCTTCTCGCGTACGGCACGTGGCTGAGGCGGCGCCGACGGCCGGGGGACGCGCGTGGTCCGCTGCGCGACGCCCTGGTGACCTTCGAGCGGGCCGCCGCCGGGGGCTGGGCGGAGCACGCGCGCTCCGAACTCCGCGCCACGGGAGGCGCGTCGGGCGGGGCGACGGGCCCCGCGGAGCCTCGCGAGCTGACCCCCCAGCAGCAGCGCATCGTCCGCCTCGTCGCGCGGGGCGCCACCAACCAGGAGGTCGCCGACCACCTCTCCCTCAGCCCCCGCACCGTGGACCACCATCTCCGGGGAGTCTTCGCCCGGCTCGGGATCCGCTCCCGTGTGGAGCTTCCGGGCGTGGTCGACGGATGGGACGCGGACCGGGAGGCGGGTGCGTCGGCGGAGGCACGACGGGCGGGCCGGTGACCCAGGCCCGGGCCTGGCGAAGGGCGACCGGGCAGGTCGCCGAGGGCGTCGACCCGGTCGGCACGGATGATGGGGGGATGACACCTTCCTTCGAAGAGCTCGTCGCCGAGGCCTCCGAGGCGTCCGTGGACGGCTGGGACTTCTCCTGGCTCGACGGTCGGGCGACCGAGCGCCGGCCGTCCTGGGGTTACCACCGGCTGCTCGGCGAGCGGCTCGCCCGTGCGTCCGCCGGTCTCGATGTCCAGACGGGTGGCGGGGAGGTCCTCGCCGGTGTGCCGACGCTGCCGCGGACGATGGTGGCGACCGAGTCGTGGCCCCCCAACCTCGCACGGGCCACCGCGCTGCTGCACCCGCGGGGGGCCGTCGTCGTCGCGGATCCCGACGAGCCTCCCCTGCCCTTCGCGGACGCCGCGTTCGATCTCGTCACCAGCCGCCACCCCGCCACGGTGTGGTGGTCGGAGATCGCTCGCGTCCTGCGGCCGGGCGGTACCTATCTCGCCCAGCACGTCGGTCCCGCCAGCGTCTGGGAACTGGCCGAATACTTCCTGGGCCCGCAGCCGGAGGCGGCCCGGCACCGGCATCCCGACGACGAGAGCGCGGCGGCGCGCGATGCCGGTCTCGATGTCGTGGATCTCCGCTCCGAGCGGCTGCGGATGGAGTTCCACGACATCGGCGCCGTGATCTGGTTCCTGCGCAAGGTCATCTGGATCGTGCCGGGGTTCACGGTGGAGTCCCAGCTGCCCCGGCTGCGTGCGCTCGACGCGCTGATCCGCGCGGAGGGCCCGTTCGTGGCCCACTCGGCGCGGACCCTGATCGAGGCGCGCAGGCCGGGGACGGCGGCCGGTCCGGGTCCGGGCGCCGCCTAGGGCCTGTCGTCAAACTCCCGTCGTCGCCCGGAGGGCGAGGCAGGCGGGCGTGGCAGGCGGAAGTCCGACGAGGGGACCTAGCGTTCCAGGTAGGCGGCGCGGGGGACGGTGCCGGCGACCAGGGGTGCCATGTGGGCGCGGTAGCGGGGCGACAGGGTGCCGAGGGAGGTGATCTTCTCCAGCGGGACCCAGTCGAGGCCGATCTGGTCGATGTCCTGCTCGGTTCCGCCGACGAGTTCGGCGCTGCCGTCCACGGTGCAGAGGAAGACGACCTCGACCCGGTGGAAGTTCTCCGACGTGAGCACACCGGGGTCCTCCGTCCAGCCCTCCAGGACCCAGAGCAGCGGACCGACGCTCACGGTCAGCCCGGTCTCCTCGCGCACCTCGCGGCGGAGCGCGTCGGGCAGCAGCTCACCGGTGTCCTGGCCCCCTCCGGGGAGGAAGTGGCACTCCTTGCCGTTCCAGAGGTTCCGGGTGAGCAGGACGGACCCCTCGTGGAGGACGACGGCCTTGGCGGAGGTGCGGATGCGGGTCGGAACGGTCATGGGGTCTCCTCGGTCCGGGCGGTCGGCCACCCCGGCAGCATGCCCATCCCGTCCGACGGCATGCCCCGCACCGGACGACCGCGAGGTCGGCGGCCGAACGACCCCGCGGGTCGGAGGGCCCGGCGACCCCTGAGGTCAGAAGACCGACAGGCCGGTGATGGTGGTGAAGCGGTCGAGGGCGGTCACGCCGGCCACCGAGTTGCCCCGGTCGTCCAGGCCCGGGCTCCAGACGCAGAGGGTGCAGCGCCCCGGTACGACGGCGACGACCGCTCCGCCGACGCCGCTCTTGCCCGGGAGACCCACCCGGTAGGCGAACTCACCGGCGGCGTCGTACGTGCCACAGGTGAGCATGACGGCGTTGACCTGCTTGGCCTGGCTGCGGGTCAGCAGCCGTGAGCCGTCGGCGCGCAGGCCGTGGCGGGCCAGGAAGCCGGTGGCCAGGGCGAGGTCGGAGCAGGACGCTTCGAGGGAGCACTGGCGGAAGTACTCGCGGAGCAGGTCGGGCACCGGTCCCGTGATGTTGCCGTAGGAGGCCATGAAGTGGGCGAGGGCGGCGTTGCGGTCGCCGTGGGTGGCTTCCGACGCGGCCACGTCGGTGTCGAAGGCCAGGTCCGGGTTGCCGCTCTCGGCTCGCAGGAAGGCGAGCAAGCTGCCCGAGGCGTCACCGGTCAGCCGGTGCAGGCGGTCGGTGACGACGAGGGCGCCGGCGTTGATGAACGGGTTGCGCGGGATGCCGTTCTCGTACTCCAGCTGGACCAGGGAGTTGAACGGATCGCCGGACGGTTCCCGCCCGACATGGGCCCAGAGCGCGTCGCCCTCTCCGGCGAGGGCGAGCGCGAGGGTGAAGACCTTGGTGACGGACTGGGTGGAGAAGGGCCGCCGCCAGTCCCCCACCCCGTAGACGGTGCCGTCGAGTTCCGCCACGGCCATGCCGAAGTCCGTGGGGTCGCCGGCGGCGAGCGCCGGGATGTAGTCGGCCGGCATGCCCCGTTCGGCGAGTTCGGCGATCTCCTCGACGATGCGGTCGAGGACGGGCTGGAAGGAGGTGGTGGTGTGCGTGGTCACGCGCGGTCCCGTGGTCCCCGGTCCTCGGAGGCCTGTGCGGTGGTCCGTCCGGCGGCCCGGCGGTCCGCCTCGTCCTGGCGGGCGGCGGCGAGGCCGAGGTCGCCGCCGGCCGGTACGACGAAGGAACGGGCGACGGACGCGTCCGTGACCTCGGGGAGCGTGGCCGGGGTCCAGCGGGGGGCGCGGTCCTTGTCGACGACCTGGGCGCGGATGCCCTCGACGAGGTCGGGGGTGGTCAGGGCGGCGCAGGAGACGCGGTACTCCAGGTCCAGCACCTCTTCGAGGGTCGCGAGGGCCCGCGAGCGGCGCAGGGTGGCCAGGGTCGTCTTGAGGGCGGTGGGGGACTTCGTGAGGAGGGTGGTGGCCGCCTCCTTGGCGGCGGGCACGCCGGTGTCGAAGAGGCGCTCGACGACGGCCTCGACGGTCTCGGCCGGGTAGCAGGCGTCGATCCACTCCCGCTGCTCGGCGAGGACGCCGACCGGGGCCGGGGCGGTGTGCCGGGCGACGGCCTCCTCCGCCGGAAGCCGGGTCAGGTCCCGGACCAGGGAGGGCAGTGCGGCGGAGGGGACGAAGTGGTCGGCGAGGCCGGTGAGGACCGCGTCGGCGGCGCCGACGTGACCGCCGGTGAGGGCGAGATGGGTGCCGAGTTCGCCGGGGGCGCGCCCGAGGAGGTACGTACCGCCGACGTCGGGGACGAATCCGATGCCGGTCTCTGGCATGGCGACCCTGGAGCGCTCGGTGACGACGCGGACGGAGCCGTGGGCGGAGACGCCGACGCCGCCGCCCATGACGATGCCGTCCATGAGGGCGACGTACGGCTTGGGGTAGCGGGCGATACGGGCGTTGAGCCGGTACTCGTCGCGCCAGAAGGCGGCGGAGGCGGAGCCGCCGGCGCGCGCGTCGTCGTGGATGGCGCGGATGTCGCCGCCGGCGCAGAGGCCCCGCTCGCCCGCGCCCTCGATGACGACGGTCGTGACGGTTGGGTCGTGCTCCCACGCGGTCAGGGCCTCGTCGACGGCGAGGACCATGGTGTGGGTGAGCGCGTTGATCGCGCGGGGGCGGTTCAGCGTGAGGAAGCCGGCCCGGCCCTCCGTCCGGAGGAGTACGTCGGCGGTTCCGGTCGGCACGGTCACTCGGTCCCTTCGGTGGCACGGGGTCGCTGTCGCGATCACCGTACCCGGCGGGCCGGGAAGCGGCCCGGGTGGATCGGGGGATCGCCACGGGCCGGCCACCTGGGTCACGCCTGCCGCCTGGAGACGGACCTCGGTGGTGAGGGAGCAGCGGGACAACCGGACGCGGGGGACTCGGGTCCCGGCGATGTCGGCGCCGCGAGCCCGGCCCGCTCGACAGGACACCCCCCCCGGGGGGGCGGGAAGGACTCATCCGCTTCTCGCGGATCCTGATTGCACGGTGCACGGTCTGTGACGGCCGCTACCCCGCGTCCTCATGTGTCGGGTCCTTCCCGTCCCTTCCATGGAACCACCGCTCCGGCGGACGCGCGAGCGCCCGCCGGAGCGGCCGGAAGGGGTTCAGGCCGGGAGCAGGTCCTGCGGAACGCGCACCTGGCGGGGTGTGGAGAGACGGAGTTCGATGATGTCGCGGACGGTCGGCCACTCCTCGTCGAGGATGGAGTAGAAGGCCGTGTCGCGGACGGCTCCGTCGAGTCCCCTGGAGTGGGCGCGACGGACGCCTTCGCAGCTCGCTCCGAGGCGCTCGATCGCGATTCTGGAGCGGGTGTTGCGGGCGTCCGCGCGCATCGTGATGCGGCGTACGCCCCAGGCTTCGAAGGCGTGCCGGAGCATGAGGTACTTGGCCTCGGTGTTGATGCCGGTACCCCGGGCGTCGCCCGCGATCCAGGTGTTGCCGATCTCGGCGGCGTCCGGCACGGAGGTCAGCGGATCTCCGTGGGGCATGCCGGGGACGGGGGGCCAGACCAGCGGCCCCCGCCAGTAGTCGAGTTCGAGGAACCGGGTCGAACCGATGACTCGCTCGTCGGCCGTACTGACCACGGCGAAGGGCAGGGATCGTCCTGCCGCCTGATCGGTCAGGGCACGGGCGATGTAGTCGAGGGCCGATTCGAAGCCGTCGGGTACGGGGGTGAAGGCGTAGGCCGCTCGGTCCGCCCCGCCGGCCCGGGCGAGGGCTTCGGCGTGCCGCATCGCCAGCGGCTCCAGGCGCACGGAGCGCCCGGTCAGGAGAACAGGTACTGGCACGGAACCTCGGGTCTTTCACGGGCAGGGAGAGCTTCCGCCGAGGGGTCGCCGCGGCGGCAGCAGGAGGGAGGTTCTCGCCGGTGCCGACCAGGTCATGAGAGACGAATAAGCAGGTAAAACGGTTCGTCACCGGTGGCGAGGAGGACAGTATGCAGCCACAACGGCTCGGAGAACAGAACCCCCGGCGAACCCGGGTACACGCCTGGGTGAAGGCTGGCGCGCGCCCGGGTGGGCCGGTCTCAAGCAACGGACGGAGCCGCCCGCCAGTCGGACGGCCGGAGGGCCCTGAGGGCGTTCAGACGCAGGTGGGATGGCCCCAGCCGTCGGGGTTCTTCGCGATGGTCTCGCCCTTGTCGTAGGCCTTGCCGCAGCGGCAGCGGCCCGAGAATCTCGCCTTCAGCGTGCCGCCGGACGGGCGACTCCGGCGGGCTGCCGGACCGCCGGAGGATCCGCCCGAGGACGTGCCCGCGGAGCCGGAGGTCGCCGAGGAGCGCGCACGGGGCGCGGAGGCGCGTGTCGGGGCTTCCGGGGGCGGCAGCGTGGCTCCGGCGGCGGAGTCCAGGGGCTCCTGCGTACGGGCGCTGTGGCTGGCCGCGCGGTCGGCCGCGTCGTTGAGGGGGTCACCGTCGACCTGGTGCGCGGGGACGTAGACGAAGTCGACGTCCCGGCCGGTGAGGAGCGCGTCGATCCGGACGACCAGGTCCTTGTTGGCCACGGGGCTGCCGGAGGACGTCTTCCAGCCCTTGCGGCGCCAGCCGGGGAGCCAGGTCGTGACGGCCTTCATGGCGTACTGGGAGTCCATCCGGACCTCGACCGGAACCGCCGGGTCGAGGGTCTCCAGCAGCCGTTCCAGGGCGGTGAGTTCCGCCACGTTGTTGGTCGCGCGGCCGAGCGGGCCGGCCTCCCAGCGGTCGATCGCTCCGTCGGCGCGGCCGATGACCCATGCCCAGGCCGCGGGGCCGGGGTTTCCCTTGGACGCGCCGTCGCACGCCGCGATGATCTTTTCCACCATCCCACGATCCTGACACGGCGGCGGGGGCGCCCGGTCCCACCCCCGCGGCGCCGCCCGTCGTGGGTCAGAAGTCGCCGTAGTTGACCTGCCAGGTGGGCAGGCCCATCCGGCGCCAGAGCGCGACGACCCGGTCACGGTCGTCCAGCGAGACGCGGACGTTGTACCGGTGGCGTACCCGGGCGTCGAAGAGCTCGGCCTTCACGAGGTCGTCGCCGCGGCCGTCGCCGGACGGCCGCATCCACAGTTCGTCGTACGGCACCTCGTGGCGGGCGAGCCAGGACTCGGTCAGCTCGCGGTGGTCCTCGCTCCGGCCGGACAGCAGCACGATCCGGTCCCGCTCGGTGTGCCGGAACGCGCGCAGGGCGTCCCGCACCGCGACGTTGAGCAGGTCGCGGTCGCAGTGCCTGAAGTCGTACGGGCCCCGGTCGACGCGCAGGGCGAGGGTGCCGTCGATGTCGCACAGGACGGCGGTGGGGAGGCCGGGGTCGGGGACGTAGGGCTCCCCGACGGTGGGGCGGTCGTTGAGCCAGTCCGCGGTGAGCCGCCAGCCGCCGCGGGTGGCCTTGGCGTGCTTGTCGGCGAGGATGCGGATGATCTCCTCGCCCACGGGCCGCTCGCGGGCGGCGTCGCGGCGGACGCACTCGTCGACGGGGACGTCGGTGAAGTCGTGGACCTCGAAGGTGGCGAGGCCTCCCACGGCGGCCTTCAGCCGCTTCGGGATGTGCGGGGTGAGATGGGTGTTGTCGACGACGACGTCGAAGCCGTCGTCGACGGCGGCGCGGACGGCGGCGTCCTGGATGCCGAGCACGGTCTGCTCGTGCTTGTGGGAACGGCCGCGGTCCGGCGAGGGGACGTCCAGCATGGTGCGGAGGTCGTCGAGGTTGACGCGGCGCACGCGCCCCTCGGCGGACGCCTGGAGGGCGCGGGCGGCCGTCGTCTTCCCGGAGGCCGGGAGACCGGTCATGACATGGACGACAGGCACGGTCAGTTCTCCTGCTCGTGGGCGAAGGGATCGGTGGCCTCGGGGCGCAGCAGGCGCCAGAGGAGGAGGTCGACGGGGCGCCCGTCGAGGCGCAGGAAGAGGGCGGCGCGCAGCCCGCGGTCGGGCACCCCGGCCACGGCGCGCGCGAAGGCGCCCCGGTCGCCGGCGAGGTGGGCCAGGCGCGCGTACGCCTCGTCGACGGCACGCTCCCGCTCGGCGGCCGCCGTTTCGAGACCGCCGATCACCTCGCGGACCCAGGCGTCGAACTCGTCCGGCACCTGCTCCAGGAGGGCGTCCAGGGGCTTGCCGCCGTCGGCCTCGACCTCCGTCACGGAGCAGCCGAGGCCCTTGGCGAGTTCGCCGGCCGGGAGGGCGCCGAAGCGCTGGATGCCGTGGCCGCGCCATATGTCACGCTCGGTGACGCCGGTGAGCACCTTGTGGAGGCGTTCGTACTCGGCGAGCTTGGCCTTGGCGCGCAGGCCGGAGGCGAAGCGCAGGACGAAGCCCTCGGCGTCGGTGCCGGTGGCGCGGTGTCCGCCGGGGAGGGTGTTGGACGCGGTCAGGGCGACGAGCTCGGCGATGCCCATGGCCGGCCAGGCGCGGACGACGGAGCCGACGGGCCGCCAGCCGGCGGCGGCGTCGGTGAGCGGGATCTCGGCGCCGTCGCCGCCGAAGGCCGCGAGCAGGACGAGGTCGCGGCGCTCGCCGTAGTTCACGACGATGCGGTTGCCGGGGTAGAGGATCTCGGCGAGGTACGTGACGCCGGGCGTCAGGCCCGTCGTGTCGGCCGCGTCGAGGCGGCGCTGCGCCCAGGTGGCCTGGACGCTGGTGAAGGAGCCCTTGGAGGCGACGTGCCAGCGGCCGTCGTAGTGGAAGACCACGCCGAGGCTGCCGTCGACCTTGTCGTACACCTCGAACGGCTCGTCGGGCAGCGGCGGCGCGTAGGGGCGGCCGGCGGCGTGCTCGGAGACGTTGAAGAACTTGGGGAGCGGGAGCGCGACGATCCGTCCGGTGGCGTCGTCGGCGACGAGTCCGCGGCACCGGGTGGTGGCCCGGTTCCAGTGCTGGGCGTACTGGCACGCGCGCGTGTACGTGTAGATCGACAGCGGCAGCTCGGGGTGCCGCTTGCGTGTGACGTGCCCCTCCGTGAGTGCGGCGGCGAGCTCGTCGGACGGCATCAGGTCGTGCAGAGTCAGGGTCGCCTGGCTCATGGGGTCCCTCCCGGGTGTTCGGTGATCCATTCTCGGCGTCGGGGGGCCCGGGGGACAGTGAATATCCGGCACCGCGGGGCGGGCGGGGGCGGTGGGCGGCGTGGTGTGCGGGGGCTCGCTCCGGGGCGTGTCGGTGGTGCCCCGTAGACTCGCCGTCTCCCCGTCGGTGACATCGCCGGCGCAGACGAAGGAAGCGAGCCCCATGAACCACGCGGACGGCACGGCACCGATCTACGCCGAGCTCATACGGGAGCGGGGGGATGTTCCGGGTGACGTCCGCCAGGTCGCCGAGGAGGTTCTGCGGGACCTGAGCCGGGTCATCCAGGTACCGCCGCAGGGTGTCCAGGGGCCGCAGCAGGGCGTCGTCGCGCACGCGGGAGTGGGCGCGCACCAGGGGCCGCACCAGGGCGCCGTCGCCCTCGCGCACCAGGGGCCGCACCAGGGCGCCGTCCAGCAGCCGGGCGTCGGTGGCCCGATGGGCGTCGGCGGACCCGCGGGTGTCGTGGGGCAGGCGGGCGCCGTCCTGCCGCAGCGGCCGATGCGCTAGGGCCGGTCGTCAAGCTCCCGTCCGGGGCAGACGGGAGTGTGACGACAGGCCCCAGCGGAGTCCGGTCGTTCCGGGCCGTTGTCGGTGCCGTGGGCCATGCTGCTGCCGGACGGCCCGTGCCGCAGTGGCGGCGGGCCCCGTACGGACGACTGGGGATGACGACATGGCCGAGGTTCTGCTCTTCCACCACACGCTCGGGCTGACCGAGGGGGTCGGCGCGTTCGCCGAGGAGCTGCGGCGGGCGGGTCACACGGTGCACACGCCCGACCTGTACGAGGGCCGGACCTTCACCGACCTCGAAGCCGGTGTCGGGCACGCCCAGGAGATCGGCTTCGACACCCTCGTGGCGCGAGGCGAGCGGGCGGCCGAGGAGCTGCCCGAGGCACTCGTCTACGCCGGGTTCTCGCTCGGTGTGCTGCCCGCCCAGAAGCTGGCGCAGACCCGGGCCGGGGCGCTCGGCGCTCTGCTGTTCGGCGCCTGCGTGCCGGTGGCCGAGTTCGGCGCGGCCTGGCCGGAGGGCGTTCCCGCGCAGGTGCACGGGATGGACGCCGACCCCTTCTTCGTCGACGAGGGCGATCTGGCGGCCGCCCGCGCGCTGGTGGCGGACGCGGCGGACCGGAGGCTCTTCCTGTACCCGGGGACCGCGCATCTGTTCGCCGAGCGCGGGGCGCCGTCCTTCGTGCCGGAGGCGGCCGCGCTGTGCGTGGAGCGGACGCTCTGCTTCCTTGACGGCGTCGAGCGCTGATCGCTCCTCCACCACTCCGGACGGGCGGACGGGGTCAGCCGTTCGGTCGACCCCGGTGTCGTCCGTCCCGCCGTCGGGCCGGGGCCGGCTGTCGGACCGTGCGCGGCCGTGCGCGGGCGGAGGATCGGTGCAGGGTGCGGGCCCGTCCCCGGGCGGGGCCGCGCGTGACCGCCGTACCGAGGAGTCCGTCATGACGAAGTACCGCCGTGCGTCCCGCGCCGCCCGGGTGCTCCTGCCCGGAGCCGTGGCCGTGGTCCTGCTCACCGGGTGCGCGCAGGGGTCCGGAGGCGCGGCCTCCGCGACGGGACGGGCGTCGCCCGCCGGGGTGTCCCCGACCCGCACGCCGTCCGCCGCCGGCTCTGACGTCCCCCTGGCACCCGCCCCGGCCGGCAGGCCCGCGCCGGGCACGCTGCTGGTCGCCGACTTCGGCTCCGACACGGTGACCTTCGTCGACCCCGCGCGGGGTGCCACCGGCTCGGTCGAGGTCGGCACCGCTCCCTACGGGCTGGCCCTCGGCGAGGACGGGCGGGCCTGGGTGGCGACCGCCGAGGGCGTCGCGGTCGTGGACACGGGGACCCGGCAGCGGCTCGCCCTCATCCCGTACGAGACGGACTCGGGTCCCGTGACCACGGGCGAGTACCGGGGTGGCGGCATGGGCATCGCCCTCGCGCCGGACGGGAGCCGGGCGTACGTGGGGGTCAACGTGCCCGACGGGAACGGCACGCTCGAGGTGATCGACACGGAGGCCCTGCGGGTCACGGAGACGGTGCCGGTCGGACGGCGCCCCTTCGACGTGGACGTGTCACGTGACGGCGCCGAGGTGTACGCGACGAACCACGACTCCTTCGACGTCACGGTCGTCGCCACGGGGACGTGGGAGCCGCGCCGGGTGGAGGTCGCCCCGTACGGCACGGAAGGCGGGCTCGGTTCCTGGCTGAAGCCGCACTACACGGCCGTGCGCCCCTCGGACGGCAGGCTGCTGCTGCCGTTCGAGGGCGAGCGGCTCGCGGTCGTCGACCCTCGGACGGGCCGGACGACCATCGAGCCGATGACCGCGAACACGCATCAGCACGGGGCCGCGGTGACCGCCGACGGCACGTTCCTGGCGGTGGGCACGGGTCCCATCGACCCGGACGAGGACGAGGGCCCCTCCCTGACGGTCCGGACCCCCGGCGGCGGCGAGCGGGTCTACCCCCTGGAGGGGCCGCACGAGGACGTGGCGGTCTCCGAGGACGGCCGTACCGCCTATGTGACCGGCGGGTTCACCCGCGACGGGTACTGGGACGGTCTGAGCGTCGTCGACCTCGACACGGGTGACGTCCGCCGGCTGGAGGCGGGATCGCGTCCGCTGGGGGTCGTGGTCCTCTGACCCTCAGCGCTGGGGCAGGACGGTGAGGACCCGCTCGATGAAGGTCTTGAAGTCGGCCATGTAGTCGGTCAGGAACTGCTGCGTCGTCGGGTCGGTGACCTCGCCGTCCGGTGTGAAGAGCCCCGGGACGAACTGGATGTAGGCCTCGGGGGCGTTCATCTGCGGGGAGTTGCAGAAGCTCAGCACCGAGCGGAGGCTCTGCTGGGCGACGGCGGTGCCGATCTTGCCGGGCGAGGCGCCGATGACGGCCGACGGCTTGTGGGTGAAGGAGTTGGTGCCCCAGGGGCGGCTGGCCCAGTCGATGGCGTTCTTGAGGCCGCCGGGGATGGAGCGGTTGTACTCGGGTGTGACGAAGAGGACGGCGTCGACGGCGGCGACGGCCTCCTTGAGGGCCCGGCCCTCGGGCGGGTAGTCCGCGTCGAAGTCGTGGTTGTAGAGCGGCAGGTCCTTGATGGGGATCTCCTGGAACTCCAGTTCCGCCGGCGCCACGCGGAGGAGGGCACGGGAGAGGACCCTGTTGATGGAGTCCTTCGACAGACTGCCGACGAAGTAGCCGACCTTGTACGTGGTCATGCGTGCTGTTCCGCCTTCCGGGAGGGGGGCGGCCTCCGCGCGGGGCCTTCGGCAACGTAACCCGCCCGTGGCGCCGCTGCGACCGGAGCCGCGCCGGGGTCGCAGAGCCCCACGACCAGCTGGAACGAGGAAGCCGCCGGCGAGGCCGAGGCCCCTGCCGACGGCGCTGACCTCGCTGACCCCGGCCTCGGTGTCGCCGAGGAGGCCGGTCACCTCGGCGGTGCGTTCCCCGGGTATGGCGACGCGGATCCGGTCGTCGAGCTGGAGCAGGAGGTCGTCGTGGGCCGGCAGCTCCCGCCGGCGAGGAGCCGTCCGTCGGCGGCGCCGGGGACGTCGGCCCGGCGGACGGCCCGTGTGACGTCCACGGTGCGGGTGATCAGCTCCTTGGGAAGTCCGGATCCGGGGTCGCGGCGGCCGGGCCAGGAGTGTGCGGCTGAGACGGCCGCGACGAAAAGAATGGTGAGAACGACGGCGAGGGGGTAGCCGATCGCATAACCGGTGGCGGGCTGCGAGGGGACGGGAGAGGAGGCCTGGGCGGCGGCGAGACCGACGGTGTAGACGTACAGCGCGAGGCCGAGGACGGAGAGTCCGGCCGGCACGGCCGGGCCGATGTCGGGGTCGGGCGCGCCGAGCAGCAGACCGGCGAAGAGGGCGCCCGCGGCTCCGAGCTCCACCGGACCGAAGCGGACCATGCCGAAGAGCGATACCGCCGCAATGACGATAAAAAGGGTGAACCACGGATAGTCAGCGAAAAACTTTCACATGGGACTTACTCAGCCATATTCGATGGCTTCTTGCACGCTCATACGGAAGGGCGGACAGCGTGACGCGACCGAGGATTCTCGTGGTGGGCGCCGGTTTCGCCGGCGTGGCCTGCGTACGACGGCTCGAACGACGCCTCGCGGAGCGGGAGGCGCAGCTCGCACTCCTTTCACCGTTCTCGTACCAGCTCTACCTGCCCCTGCTCCCCCAGGTGGCGGCGGGGGTCCTGACCCCGCAGTCGGTCGCGCTGTCGCTGCGCCGCAGCGAACGGCACCGCACCCGGATCGTGCCGGGTGGCGTGGTGGGCGTGGACACCGCGGCGAAGGTCTGCGTGGTGCGCACGATCGCCGGGGAGTACGTGACCGAGCCGTACGACCACCTCGTGCTGGCGCCGGGCAGCGTGACCCGCAGTTTCGACATCCCCGGGCTCGCCGAGCACGCGCGCGGGATGAAGACCCTGGCCGAGGCCGTGTACATCCGGGACCACGTCATCGCGCAGCTGGACCTGGCGGACGCGAGCAACGACGAGGAGGAGCGGGCCGCGCGGCTGCGGTTCGTGGTCGTCGGCGGCGGGTACGCGGGCACGGAGACTGCGGCCTGTCTCCAACTGCTCACCCACAACGCGGTCAAGCGGTATCCCCGCATCGACCCGAAGCTCATCAAGTGGCACCTGATCGACATCGCGCCGAAGCTGATGCCCGAGCTGGGCGACAAGCTGGGCGCCTCCGCGACGGACATCCTGACCAGGCGCGGCATCGAGGTGTCCCTGGGGGTGTCGGTGGCCTCCGTGGACGACCACGCCGTGACGCTGACGGACGGGCGGGTGCTGCCGAGCCGGACGCTGATCTGGACGGCCGGCGTGGCGGCGAGCCCGCTGATCGGCACGCTCGGTGCGGAGACGTTCCGGGGACGGATCGTGGTCACGCCCGAGATGACCGTGCCGGGGCTCGACGGGGTGTGGGCGCTCGGCGACGCGGCGGCGGTGCCGGACCTCGCCAAGGGCGAGGAGGGCGCGATCTGCCCGCCGACGGCCCAGCACGCGATGCGGCAGGGCAAGGCGCTCGCCGACAACCTGGTCTCGACGCTGCGCGGCGAGCCGACCCATCGTTACGTCCACAAGGATCTGGGTCTGGTGGTGGACCTCGGCGGACTGGACGGGGTCTCGAAGCCGCTCGGCGTGGAGCTGCACGGGGCGCCGGCGCAGGCCGTGGCCCGCGCCTACCACTGGGCGGCGCTGCGGACCAATGTGGCGAAGACCCGGGTGATGACGAACTGGCTGCTGAACGCCGCGGCCGGGGACGACTTCGTACGGACGGGGTTCCTGGCGTCGAAGTCGGGCACGCTGCGGGACTTCGAGTACACCGACGCGTATCTGACCCCGGAGCAGGTCCTCAGCCACACGGGCGCCTTCCGCGGGGCGGTCGGGACCGGCGGAGGGAACTGAGGGACACACGTACGGCGGCCGGACGCGGAGTCACGCGTCCGGCCGCCGTACGTGTGGTCAGCGGGCCAGTTCGGACGCCGGGCCCATGACGATGACGGGGTCCTTGTCCGGGTCGAGGGTGCGCATGAGTGCGCGCAGCGGCTCGAGTGCGAGGGTGATGCAGGCCTGGGTCGGTCCGCCGTGGTCGACATGGATCCAGACTCCGCCGCCCTTCTCCGCGCCGAGCGGCCGTTCCTGGTCGAGCGGGGTCCGACCGGGGACGCGGTTGTAGTCGATGGCGACCACATGGTCGAAGGACCCTTCGAGCGGCTCACCGGAGAAGCCGGTGCCGCTGATGGCGAACTGGTCGTCCTGGTCGTACGGGAGGCGGGAGCCCGGGTCGGGCAGCCGGCCGCCCGCGTCACCGAGCCGGAAGACCCCGATGGGGGTGCGCAGGTCGCCGGCCGTGTGGTCGGCGGTCCAGCCCCGCAGCGCGTTGTGGGCGGGCCACGATCCCCCGGCCTCGGTCCAGCCGCCGCCGGGGTCCTTCTCGTAGAGGGTCGCGGTGGAGGTGTTGTCGTCGGCGTCGGCCCCGGTGACGACGAGGGCCTGGGTCGTACCGTCGGGGACGAAGGCCTGGGTGGCGGGGCCGACGCCGGGGAGTCGGGGGTCGGGGACGGGCGCGGAGGCGATGATGCTCGCCGGCTCTCCCGGCCCGCCGGCTCCGTAGGCCGCGCCGGGTGGGGCGCCCGCGGGACGGGAGTCCCCGGCGGGCGCGGCCGGTGCGGACGCCCCCGCGGCTGCGGCGGGGACGGGGGGCACGCTGTTCGCGCAGCCGCTGAGCAGCAGGGCCGCGCACAGCGTGCCGGCGCTCAGCAGCGCGGGCGCGCCCTTGTGGACGGACATGGACGGATCCTCCTGGCCGGGGGGCAATGCGGGGATCCGTACCCGATCGGCGGGCGGCGCTGCGGCGGTCGGGGAGCCCTCACCCGTACGGCCGCGTCCGGCGGGGTCACCGCCCCTCGCCGCCGTTCCGCACGCGAACGCGGTTGACCGGGCGGGGCGGGGCACGCTTTCCTGCGCTCATGAACGATCTTCGTATCGAGCCGGCCAGGACCGAGTCCCAGCTCGCGGACTGGCGGGCCGTCCACAACACGATCATTCCGACGGCCGTCCTCTCCCCCGGCGAGGTGCGCGAGCGCGCGGGCCGGAACCGGCTGGACGTCGCGTATCTCGGGGAGGTGGCGGTGGGTTGCTCGACGGTGCGCCCGCCGGACGAGGAGACCCCGGCGGCCACCGTCATCGCGCGGACGCTGCCCGGCTTCCGGGGGCGGGGCGTGGGGACGGCGCTGTACGAGCGGGGGCTCGCGCACGCGCGGACACTGAGCGACGAGGGCGTGGAGACGGTGGTGCTCGCCTCCAACGAGGACGGACTGCGGTTCGCGCTCGCGCGCGGCTTCGTCGAGGTGGAGCGGTACGTCCTGCCCGGCGACACGGTGCCGTTCGTGACGCTGCGGCTGGCCTGACGCACACCGGCCCGCACCGCGATCTGACGATTCGTCAGATCGTCGCGTCACGGGTCTGGGAACCTTCGGGGCCCGGCGCTACCCTCCGCGCATGATTCGGACGGTGGTGTGGGGTACCGGAAATGTCGGGCGCGCGGCGATCCGCGCCGTGGACGCCCATCCAGGGCTGGAACTCGCGGCCGTGCTCGTCTCCGATCCGGCGAAGGTCGGACGGGACGCGGGCCGGCTCGCGGGGCTCGGCCACGACCTCGGGGTCGTGGCCGTCGACGATGTGGGCGCGGTGCTCGACGGACGGCCGGGGGCGGTGGTGTACGCGGCTTCCGGCGACACCCGTCCCGACGGGGCGCTCGACGACGTGGCGCGCGCGGTGCGGACGGGCGCGGTGGTGGTCACCCCCGCGCTGTATCCGCTGTACGACCAGCGCAACGCGCCGCCGGAGTTCCGGGATCCGGTGCTCGCGGCGGTCGCCGAGGGGGGCGGGTCGCTGTTCGTGTCGGGAGTCGATCCCGGCTGGGGCAACGACGTCCTGCCGCTGCTCGTCAGCGGCCTGGGGAGCACGGTCGACGTGATCCGCTGCCAGGAGATCTTCGACTACTCGACGTACGAGCAGGAGGAGTCGGTCCGGGACCTGATCGGGATGGGCAGGCCGCTCGACTACGAGCCGCCGATGCTGCTGCCGTCGGTGCCGACGATGGTGTGGGGCGGGCAGATACGTCTGATGGCCCGCGCGCTCGGCGCCGAACTCGACGAGATCCGCGAGACGGTGGCCCGGCGTCCGCTGGAGTCGACCGTGAAGACCCGGACGATGGGTGTCTTCGAGGCGGGGACGCAGGGCGCGATCCGCTTCGAGGTGCAGGGCATCGTCGCCGGGGAGCCCCGCATCGTGATCGAGCACGTGACCCGTATCCATCCCTCGTGCGCGCCGGACTGGCCGGTGCCGCCGGACGGGGCGGGGGCGCACCGGGTGATCGTCGAGGGGAGCCCCCGGATCGAGGTGACGGTGGCGGCGACCGCCGAGGGCGAGAACCGCTCGGCGGGCGGGAACGCGACGGCGGTGGGGCGGCTGGTCGGGGCGATCGACTGGCTGGCCGCCGCCGAGCCGGGACTGTACGACGCGCTGGACGTGCCGTTGCGGCCGGCGGTCGGGAAGCTGGGAAGGAGACCACGGTGATCATCGACATTCCGGAGGGCCAGGAGCCGATCGGGTACGTGTGGGGCGACATGGTCCCGGAGATCGGGACGGCGGCGGCGAACTTCTCGCTGTCGGTGTACGCCCATACGACGCTGGGGCTGCGCGAGTTCGAGGCGGCACGGCTGCGGATCGCGCAGATCAACGGCTGCGGCTTCTGTCTGGACTGGCGTACCGACCGGGACGGGGTGAAGGTCGAGGAGGGCTTCGACGAGGTCGTCGCGGCCTGGCGGGAGACGGAGGTCTCGGAGGGCTTCGACGAGCGGACGCGGCTCGCGGCCGAGTACGCCGAGCGGTACGCGCTGGACCATCACGGTCTGGACGAGGAGTTCTGGGAGCGGATGACGGCCCGGTACAGCCAGGCGGAGATCGTGGAGCTGACGATGAGTCTGGGGTCGTGGCTGGCGTTCGGGCGGCTCAACCGGGTGCTCGGGCTCGACGAGGTGTGCGTGTTGCCGACGCACTGAGCGCGCGTGAAGGGCCGGCCGGGTGTCTTCCCGGCCGGCCCTTGCGTGTGCGGCGTGCGCGTGTCGCTCCCGGGATCGGGGCCCGGGCCCGGAGCCCGGGATTCTGGGCCCGCGGCAAGGCCGCAGGGCCCGGGGTCTCAGAAGTCCTCGGCGACGATCCGTTCGATGTTGCGTTCGGCGAGCGCCGTGATGGTGACGAACGGGTTGACGCTGGCGTTGCCGGGGATCAGGGACCCGTCGATGACGTACAGCCCGGAGTGGCCGTGGAGGCGTCCGTGGTTGTCGGTCGCCTTGCCCAGGACCGCGCCGCCGAGCGGGTGGTACGTGAGGTGGTCCCCCCAGATCTTGTACACACCGAAGAGGTCGGTGCGGTAGATCGTGCCCTCCTTGGCGTTGATCTTGTCGAAGATGGTCTTCGCGGCGTCGATGGACGCCTGCTTCCAGGCCCGGTCCCAGCTCAGGTCCACCGTGCCGGTGGCCGGGTTCCAGGTGAACCGGGCCCGGTGGGGGGTCTTGGTGATGGAGAGGTAGAAGGAGGCGTAGGTCTCGATGCCGGTGGGCAGCGGGGCCACCTCGGCGAAGGCGCCGCCCGCGTCCCAGTTGTCGATGCCCGCGGTGGGCATGGACGACTGCAGCTTGCCGGTCGCGTCCCACATGTGGTTGGCGCGGCCGCACATGACGTTGCCGTTGTCGCCCCAGCCCTTGCCGATCTCGTCGTTGAGACCGGGGAGGGCGCCGGTCGCCTTGAGGCGGGTGAGGAGCTTGCTCGTGCCGACGCTTCCGGCGGCGAAGAAGACCTTGTCGGCCGTGACGGTCTTGCTCGCGAGGGTGGCCCCGGTGGTGTCGATCTGATCGATGGCGACGGTGTAGCCGCCGCCCGCCGCCGGGGTGACGGAGGTGACCTTGTGCAGGGCGGAGACGGTGACCCGGCCGGTGGCGGCGGCCTGGGCCAGATAGGTCTTCTGGAGGGTCTTCTTGCCGGCGTTGTTGCCGTAGATGACCTCGGCGTCGAGGGCCGACTTCGGGACGGCCCCGGCGGCCTCCTGCTTCATGTAGTCCCAGTCGTAGACGTTCGGGACGAACACGAAGGGGAAGCCGGAGCGCTGGGCGTGCTTGCGGCCGACGCGCGCGTACTGGTAGCACGCGGCGCTCTCCCACCAGGACTGGTCCACCCCGGTGACGCCGAGTCCCGCGTTGGCGCGCGGGTAGTAGGTCGCGTACATCTCGGCCGCGTCGACGGTGGGGAGGATGGCCGCGAAGTTCTCGCGGCGCGGGGTGACGGCCATGCCGCCGTTGACGAGGGAGCCGCCGCCGACGCCCCTGCCCTGGTAGACGGTGATGCCGGCGAAGTCCTCGGCGTCGAGGATGCCCGTGTACCGCGGGACGTCCTTGTCGAGAGGGAAGCCGAGGAAGTTGCTCAGCGGCTGCTTGGTGCGGGTCCGCAGCCAGAAGGAGCGGTAGTCGGGCCGGGTGGTGTTGGCGAAGATCTTGCCGTCCGGTCCTGGGGTGTCCCAGGCCATGCCCATCTCGACCATGTGGACGGCGACGCCCGCGCGGGCGAGCCGGAGGGCGGCCACGGAGCCGCCGTATCCGGTGCCGATGACGAGGGCGGGCACGTGGGCGCCGGTGGGGATGGGGGTGTCGGCGAGACGGGCTTCGGCGTGGGCCGCGGTGCCGTGGCCGACGAGGGCGGCAGCACCGAGAACAGAACCTGTTCCCGCGAGGAATCGACGGCGGTTGATGCCACCGATTCCCCTTGCGGGCAGGGGGTGTTCGCTCATGTGATGTTCCTCACTCAGGGGCGAATGGGAACATGTTCTACTGTCGGCCATCGGGGAAGTCACGAGAAACCGACGGGTAACTTCAGGCCGGGTGCACCTCTCGAACGGACGCCGTCGGATACCGGGCCCGTGCACGGACCTCGGGCAGCCACTCGGCGCCGCTCCCGCACTCCCCCGCCGGGTACGGCTCGCGGGGCCTCCGCCGGCACGGGACGGTGGGCGGCCGGGAGTCTCCCGACGGTCCGGCCGACGTCACGGCCGTACGACGACGAGGGCGGGTGGGAGCCTCGCGACGGTTGGCTCCGGCTCGCGGACGGGCGGGGGGGCGCCGCCCGCGAGCCGGGGTTCCGGGGTGCGCCGGGTCAGGCGCGGGCGGCGACGGCCGAGGCCGAGCGGGAGCCGCCGGTGGCGAGGGCCGGTTCCGCGCGGACGGGCCCGTCGAGGAGGCGTCGCAGCAGCGCGGTGCCGCGAGCGGGGTCGCCCGCGCCGGTGCCGCCGTCGGCGAGGAGCGTCGCGAGGACCGCGATCCGGGCCTGGGCGGCCCGGAGCGTGCCGGTGAGCAGTGCTCCGGCGGCGACGAGGTCGACGGCCCCGCCGCCGGTGTAGATCTCGGCGAGCGGTCCGGCGGGGACACGGGTGGTCACGGCGACCAGGACGCCCTGGGCGACCGCGTCGGCCACGGCGGCGGCGATCTCGGGGGTGGCGTTGCCGGCTCCGGTGGCGACCAGGACGATGCCCCGGGCTCCGGCGGCGACGGCCGCGTTCAGGAGGAAGGGGTCGCCGTCGGAGTGGTGGGTCACGATGGCGACCCGGGGCAGCGGGACGGTGTCGGGGGCGTCGGGGTCCGCCTTGTCCGCGGCGGCGGGCAGCGGCAGCGGCGTCGGGCGCTCCGGCTGCCGCTCGATGTCGACGCGGGAGAAGCCGACGCGGCCCAGGCGCTCGGCCGAGGGGTCGGAGAAGGCGTCGGCGGCGAGCGTCTGGGTCTTCACGGTGCCGCGGGCGGCGTGCACCCGTCCGTCGAAGACGACGAGGACACCGAGGTCGCTGACGGAGGAGGCGACCTGGAGCGCGTCGTACAGGTTGCCGGGGCCGTCCCCGTCGCCGGTGCCGAAGGGGCGCTGGGCGCCGGTGAGGACGACCGGGCGGGCGTCGGTGTGGTGGAGGTCCAGGAAGAAGGCGGTCTCTTCGAGGGTGTCGGTGCCGTGGGTGATCACGATGCCGTCGACGCCGGGGTCGGCGAGGGTCTCGTGGACGGTCCGGAGCAGGGCGAGCTGGTGCGCCGCGGTCACGCGGGAGCTGTTGACGTTGAAGAGGTCGACGACCTCGACGGTGACGCCCTCGGGAAGCGGGGCGGTGGCCAGCACGTCGTTGCCGGAGGCGTCGGCGGCGTAGCCGGTGCCCTGCCAGCGGCTGGCGATCGTGCCGCCCGTGCTGATGACGACGATCCGGCGCGCTCCCCCGTCGTTCGTCCTCTTCATGCCTGCCGCCCTCACTCCGTACCGAAATCACCCTGCGTGGCAACGATAGGACAGAGGAAGCGCAAGGCGATTGCGAAATCGCCCGCCGTATCGTTTCAACGTGGTAGATAATTGCGCCATGGACCGAATCGATCTCCACATCTTGCGCGAGCTGCAGAACGACGGCCGCCTGAGCAACCAGGAGCTGGCCCAGCGGGTGGGGCTCAGCCCGTCGCCCTGCCTGCGCCGGGTCCGTCAGCTGGAGCAGGACGGGGTGATCCAGGGGTACCGGGCGGTCATCGACCCTGAGGCGGTGGGGCGGGGCTTCGAGGTGCTCGTCTCGGTGGAGGTGCGGCGGGACCGGGAGACGGTGGAGGCCTTCGAGGAGGCGCTCCAGGACGTGCCGGACGTCATCGAGGCGTACCGGCTGTTCGGCAGCCCCGGCTGTCTGCTGCGGATCGCGGTCGCCGATCTCGCGGCGTACGAGCGGCTGTGGATCGAGCGGCTGACGACCCTCACCGGGGTCACCGAGGTCAACTCGCAGATCATCATGAAGCGCGTCAAGGAGCCCAAGGGAATGCCGGTGGACATCAGGGGCACCTGAGGACACCTCCGACCCGGACCCGCCGGGGGAGCACCCCGGAGGGCTCCCCCGGTTCCGCCCTATGCGAACTCGTCATGGAACAGCCTCCCTCTCGTTACGTGACAGGTACCTGTCGTGTGCCACTCTCCCGGTGACACGAAGTCAACACGCGTAGACAGCGGAATCGTTGAGCCGACGCCCGCCGTCCCGCGCGTACCGTCCCCGGGAAAGGGCCCCCCATGTCCGTTGTGCGGATCGGCAGATGGAAGGTGTGGGCAGCGGCTTTCGCCGCCACCCTCGTCGGCGTCACGCTCCCCACGGTCGCCGCTACCCCCGCCGGCGCCACCACCACCGCGTACGACAGCACGTACTACAAGAACGCGATCGGCAAGACCGGCACGAGCCTCAAGTCCTCGCTGCACACCATCATCGGCAGCCAGAGCAAGATCTCGTACGACGCGGTCTGGAACGCGCTGAAGGTCACCGACCAGGACCCCGCCAACACCAACAACGTCATCCTGCTCTACAGCGGGACCTCTCGGAGCAAGAGCCTCAACGGCGGCGACGTCGGCGACTGGAACCGCGAGCACACCTGGGCCCAGTCCCACGGCAACTTCGGCACCTCGGCCGGCCCCGGCACCGATCTGCACCATCTGCGCGCGGCGGACGTCCAGGTCAACAGCATCCGCGGCAACAAGGACTTCGACAACGGCGGCAGCGCCGTCAGCGGCGCCCCCGGCAGCTACACGGACAGCAACTCGTTCGAGCCGCGCGACGCCGACAAGGGCGACGTGGCCCGGATGATCCTCTACATGGCCGTCCGCTACGAGGGCGACGACGCCTGGGCCGACCTGGAGCCCAACGAGTCGACCACCAACGGCAGCGTCCGCTTCCACGGCCGTCTCTCGATCCTGAAGCAGTGGAACGAGCAGGACCCGCCGAGCGCCTTCGAGGAGCGTCGCAACGACGTCATCTACACCACCTACCAGGGCAACCGGAACCCGTTCATCGACCACCCGGAGTGGGTCGAGGCGATCTGGTAGTCCGAGCGCCACAGCGGTGAACGGAGCCGGGCCGGGGTCGTCGTACCCGGCCCGGCTTCGGCGTTCTGCGATCCGGGCCCGTCGGGCGCCGCGTACGGACGGCCCCTACGCCTGACCGCTGAGACCACCTTCAAACGTCAAATGGCGGATGTTCTCACGCTCTTGGCGTGAACGACGACCGCACCCAAAAGCCGTTACCCATCCGTTATAAACGGGTAGTTCGTCCCATTCAAGGTGCCTTTTCCGTGCGACGTGGCGCACATTTCCGCCCTGTCGACCGCCGACTCATCTATCACGGCTGCCTGTCCATAACAACCCCTCCGGACCAGGAAGTTCCGAGATCCACTCGGTAGCTTCGGCGCCCATGACCCCGTTGACCACAGGCCTTACGACCACGACTCCCCGCACCACTCCTCCGACGATCGCGGACGGCGCCGAGCTCTGGCGGATCGCACGCGGCTCGGGCGAGCTCGACCTCAACTCGCCGTACAGCTATCTGCTGTGGTGCCGCGACTTCGCCGGCACGACCACGGTCGCCCGTGACACCTCCGGACGCCCGATCGGCTTCGTGACCGGCTACCTGCGCCCCGACGAGCCGGAGACCCTCTTCGTCTGGCAGATCGCCGTCGAGGGTTCGCACCGCGGAAGCGGGGTAGCCGGGACCCTGCTCGACGCTCTGTCCGCGCAGGTCGCGGCCGAGCACGGGATCAGCCGGATCGAGGCGACCGTGACCCCGGGGAACCTCGCCTCCGACCGGTTGTTCCGGTCGTTCGCTCGCCGGCACGGCGCGGAGGTGACGCAGGAGGTGCTGTTCCCGGCCGCCGCGTTCCCCGCGGCGGGACACGAGTCCGAGGTGCTGTACCGCATCGGCCCCCTCGGCCCGCAGGCCCGCTGAGCCGGTCGACCGCGCCCACCACACCCCCGAACCACACTCTGGAGAAGAGACTTCGTGACCCTCACCGACATCGCCATGCCCTCCGTCTTCGAGACCGTCGAATCGGAGGTGCGCAGCTACTGCCGTGCCTGGCCCGTCGTCTTCGAGCGCGCCAGCGGCAGCAGGCTGTACGACGAGCACGGGCGTCCGTACCTCGACTTCTTCGCCGGTGCCGGCTCGCTGAACTACGGCCACAACAACCCGGTGCTCAAGCGGGCCCTCCTCGACTACCTCGGCAACGACGGCGTCACCCACGGCCTCGACATGTCGACCACCGCCAAACGCGACTTCCTCGAGACCTTCCACTCCACGGTCCTGGAGCCGCGCGCCCTGCCCTACAAGGTGATGTTCCCGGGCCCCACCGGCACCAACGCGGTGGAGGCGGCGCTGAAGCTCGCCCGCAAGGTCACCGGGCGGCAGACGGTCGTCTCCTTCACCAACGCCTTCCACGGCATGTCGCTCGGCTCCCTCGCCGTCACCGGCAACGCAGCGAAGCGCGCCGGCGCGGGCGTCCCGCTGCACCACGCCATCCGCATGCCCTTCGACGACTACCTCGACGGGCAGCTCCCCGACTTCCTCTGGTTCGAGCGGCTCCTCAACGACGCCGGCTCCGGTCTCGACCACCCGGCGGCCGTGATCGTCGAGACCGTCCAGGGCGAGGGCGGCATCAACGTCGCACGGGCCGAGTGGCTGCGCGCGCTCGCCGAGCTCTGCCGACGGCACGAGATGCTCCTCATCGTCGACGACATCCAGATGGGCTGCGGCCGCACCGGTGACTTCTTCTCCTTCGAGGAGGCGGGCATCACGCCCGACATCGTCACCCTGTCCAAGTCCATCAGCGGCTACGGCCTGCCCATGGCCCTCTGCCTGTTCCGGCCGGAGCTCGACGTCTGGCAGCCCGGTGAGCACAACGGGACCTTCCGCGGCAACAACCCCGCCTTCGTCACCGCCACGGCCGCCCTCGACGCCTACTGGCGCGACGGCGCCCTGCGCGGACGCACCCTGGGCCGGGCGGACCGGGTGGAGCGCGCCCTCCTCGACCTGTGCGGGGGCGACGAGCGCACCGGCGTCTCCGTCCGCGGCCGCGGACTGGTGTGGGGCCTGGAGTTCGCCGACGGGGAGCGCGCCGAGGCCGTGTGCCGACGCGCCTTCGAGACCGGCCTCCTGGTGGAGACCTCGGGACCGTCCGGCGAGGTGGTCAAGCTGCTGCCGCCGCTGACCGCGACGGACGACGAACTCGACGAGGGCCTCGGCATCCTGGCCCGTTCCGTCCGCCACACCGCCTGACGTCTTCCGACCCGACGCTCCACCGACCCGTGAACCGATGAAACGAAAGGCAGTCGTACCCCATGATCGTCCGTACCTTCGACGAGCTGGAGAACACCGAGCGGCACGTGCGGTCCGCCTCGGGCACCTGGGAGAGCAAGCGCATCGTGCTGGCCCGTGAACGGGTCGGCTTCTCCCTCCACGAGACGGTGCTGTACGCCGGCACAGAGACCGCCATGTGGTACGCGAACCACGTCGAGGCCGTCGTCTGCACGGCCGGCGAGGCCGAGCTCACCGACCACGAGACGGGCCGCACGTACACGATCCTGCCCGGAACGATGTACCTGCTCGACGGGCACGAGCGCCACACCCTCAAGGTCAAGGCCGACTTCCGCTGCCTGTGCGTCTTCAACCCGCCCGTGACGGGGCGTGAGGACCACGACGAGAACGGCGTCTACCCGTTGCTCACGGAACCCGAGCCGGCGGCCGACGACGCCTGAGCCCGGCCCGCCGCCGACACCCCCCGCGCGCACCGACACCCCTACGCGAAAGGAAGCAGGCTCCTCCATGCCCTCCGCACCCACCCGCCCCGTCGACCTCTACCCCACCCGTGGCCCCAAGGAGGAACTGATCGGCCGCAAGGACCCCGTGGTGTGGTCCGAGCCCGGTACGGCGGGCCCCTTCTGGGCCCGTGAACTGGAGGAGTACGACCGCGACGGCTTCATCTCGGTGGACGAGATCGTCACACCGGACGAGGTCGACGTGCTCCGGGCGGAGCTGGACCGGCTCGTCTCCGACCCCGCCGTACGGGCGGACGAACGATCGATCGTCGAGCCCCGGTCCCAGGAGATACGTTCCGTCTTCGAGGTGCACCGGATGAGCGAGGTCTTCGGCCGGCTCGCCGAGGACCCGCGGATCGTCGGGCGCGCCCGCCAGATCCTCGGCTCCGACGTCTACGTCCACCAGTCGCGGGTGAACGTCAAGCCCGGCTTCGGGGCCAGCGGCTTCTACTGGCACTCGGACTTCGAGACCTGGCACGCGGAGGACGGCCTCCCGAGGATGCGGACCGTGTCGGTGTCGATCGCGCTCACGCCGAACCACACCACCAACGGCAGCCTGATGATCATGCCGGGTTCGCACCGCACGTTCCTCGGCTGCGCCGGTGCGACGCCGAAGGACAACTACAAGCGGTCGCTCCAGATGCAGGACGCCGGCACGCCCTCCCACGAGGCGCTGACCACGTTCGCCGACGCCTGCGGCATCCGCCACTTCACGGGCGCGGCCGGCTCCGCCACGTGGTTCGACTGCAACGCCCTGCACGGGTCGGGCGACAACATCACCCCGTACCCGCGCAGCAATGTCTTCCTCGTCTTCAACAGCGTCGAGAACCAGCCGGAGGCGCCGTTCGCCGCCCCGGTCCGGCGGCCCTCCTACATCGCGGCGCCCGCGTGGGACCACGTGTGACCGGCCCGGCGCACCAGGACAGGCGCGGACTCCTCGGCGGCCTCCCCCTCGCCCCGGGGCTCCTCGCCGCCTGACCCCGCACCCAGGTCGGCACGGGCGCGCCCGTGCCGACCGATCGCTCCCGGAGCGGAGGAACGCCCGGCGCGGGCCGGGCCGGGCGTTCCGCTCAGCCCTCGCCGCCGTCCTCGGCCATGCCGTCCCGCAGGCGGTCCAGGTTGCGGGCGAGCAGCCGGGAGACATGCATCTGGGAGACGCCGAGCCGCTCGCCGATCTCCGTCTGGGTGAGTTCCTCCACGAAACGCAGGTGCAGCAGCAGGCGGTCGCGCGGGGCGAGGGCCTCCACGAGCGGGGCGAGGGTGTGGAACTCCTCGAAGAGCGCGAGCGCCGGGTCCTCGCGGCCGATGAGATCACCCAGCGCGGCGTCCTCCTCGTCGCTGTCGCCGCCGGCGAACGTGGCGTCCAGGGACGTGGAGTGATAGCCGTTGGCGGCGACCTGGGCCTCGATCACCTCGTCCTCGGTCAGGTCCATGGCCGGCGCCAGCTCGGAGGTGCGCGGAGCCCTGCCCAGCCGTGAACTCAGCTCGTCGGTCGCCTTGGCCAGCTCCACCCGCGCCTCCTGGAGACGGCGCGGAACGTGCACGGCCCAGGTGGTGTCGCGGAAGAAGCGCTTGATCTCGCCGACGATGTACGGCACGGCGAAGGTCGCGAACTCCACCTCGCGCGACAGGTCGAAGCGGTCGATCGCCTTGATGAGACCGACCATTCCGACCTGGAGGATGTCCTCCCGCTCGTCGCCGCGCGCCCGGAACCGCCCCGCCGCGTACACGACCAGCGACATGTTCATCTCTATGAGGGTGTTCCGGACGTACTGGTGCCCTTCGGTGCCCTCCTCCCGCGCCGCCAGTTCCCGGAGGAACACCTTCGACAGGGCGCGCGCGTCCCGGGGTGGCACCGCGTGCGGGACCTCGGGAAAGGGCAGTTCCTCGGCCACGTCGTGCGTCGTGTACGTCGTCGTCGCCTCGACCGGATCGGTCCGCACGGGACAACCTCCTCTGGCTCGCCGTCCGTTCAGCGGTCCCGGTTCTCGTACCCCTCCTTTCCGGACGCACTCCCGCCCCGCTCCCACCCGATTCCGAGGGCGAGAAACGCATCACGCAGGTTCGAACGGGCAGACGAAAGCCATCACCTGCTGAGAAACCGGACAGGAACAGGAAGAAAGGGATCCGTGATGAAGACCTGGAGCGACACCCGGCCCCCGGCTCCCCGGGCGGACCCGTGGGGCGCCGGAAGCGTCGGCTCGCCCCCGGTCGGTACCCCGGCCCAGGCGCGGCAGCTCGTCCGTCACACCCTCGCGGGGCTCGGCCCCCTGCATCCCTCCCAGGTCGAGGACCTGCTGCTCGTCACCTCGGAGCTGGTCACGAACGCGCACCGGCACGGAGGCGGCGTCACCGGCTTCGGGATCGGGATCGGACGCGACCGGGTGACGGTGTCCGTGTCCGACGCCAGCGGGCAGGCCCCGCTGTACGAGCGCCGCGAGGAGCTGCGTCCCGGCGGCTACGGCTGGCCGATCGTGCTCCGTCTGTGCCGTGAGGTGACCGTGGACGCGGGGCCGAACGGAAAGACGATCCACGCCGCGGTGACGGTCGACCGATGACGGACGCGGTGGTGGCGGTCGACCGGTGATCGGTGACGGCCGTGCCGCGGGCCGGGCACGCGCGTGTGCCCGGCCCGCGGCACGGCCGTCACCGATCAGGGGCCGCGGGGGCGGGTTCCCCGTCCGTCGGCCGGTCGGGACCCGACCTGTGGAAGGGTGAGCCGATGACCTCACGCTCGTACGACGTCCTCGCCGGCGCCCCGGACTCTCCCGTCCTGCTCCATGTCCCGCACTCCTCCCGGGTGATACCCCCGGACGTGCGCGACGGCATCCTGCTCGGCGACGAGGAACTGGACCGCGAGCTCGACCACATCACCGACGCCCACACGGCGGAGATCGCGGCCGTGGCGGCGGCGGCCGCCGGCGCGAGCCCCTGGCGGTTCGTCAACCGGCTGTCCCGGCTGGTCGTCGACCCCGAGCGGTTCCCCGACGAGCGGGAGGAGATGCTGGCCGTCGGAATGGGCGCGGTGTACACGCGGACCACGCACCGGGCCCCGCTCCGCCCCACCGGGTTCGACCCGGCACCGTTGATCGACCGGTACTTCACGCCGTACGCCGAGGGCATGGCCGCCGCCGTGGCGGAGCGGCTGGAGGCGACGGGGCGGGCCGTGATCATCGACGTCCACTCGTACCCGACCGGGCCGCTGCCGTACGAACTGCACGGCGAGGGGCCCCGCCCGCCGGTCTGCCTCGGCACGGACGCCTTCCACACCCCGCCGGCCCTGCTGGACGCGGCACGGGAGGCGTTCGGCGGGTTCGGCGGCCTGGCGACGGACACGCCCTTCTCCGGGACGTACGTACCGCTGCCGTACTACGGCAGGGATCCGCGGGTCGGCGCGCTCATGATCGAGATCCGGCGTGACGTCTACATGAGCGAGCCGGGCGGCGCGCCGGGGCCGCGGGCGAGGGACCTCGGGTCGGCCCTGGCGGCGCTCGTCGACGCCGTGCCGCCGCACCCGTCGGCGTAGGCACGACGACTCGGTCCCGAACGCCTCCTCATGCGTTCGGTCGCGGCCGAGTGGCCCGACGGCGGCTGCGTGCGCAGGCTGGGAGTGGTCCGAGGAAGGGGCCGCCCCCGTGCGTGAGGAGACCCTCGATGACCGTGCCCGATTCCGCCCAGTACCGGTACGACGGCCTCAGCGCGCTCTACCTCAACTGCACGCTCAAGCGCTCGCCCGAGGTCAGCAACACCGAGGGGCTGATCGAGCGCAGCCGGTCCGTCATGGAGGCGCAGGGGGTGACGACCTCCCTGGTGCGGGCCGTCGACCTGGACATCGCGACCGGGGTGTGGCCGGACATGACGGAGCACGGCTGGGAGTCGGACGCGTGGCCCGCGCTGTACGAGCGGGTGATGGCCGCCGACATCCTCGTGCTGTGCGGGCCGATCTGGCTCGGCGACAACAGCTCCGTGATGAAGCGGGTGATCGAGCGGCTCTACGCCTGTTCCAGCCTCCTCAACAGCGCCGGGCAGTACGCGTACTACGGCCGGGTCGGCGGATGTCTGATCACCGGCAACGAGGACGGCGTGAAGCACTGTGCGATGAACGTCCTCTACAGCCTCCAGCATCTGGGGTACACGGTGCCGCCGCAGGCGGACGCGGGCTGGATCGGCCCGGCGGGCCCCGGCCCCTCCTATCTGGACCCGGGATCGGGCGGCCCCGAGAACGACTTCACCAACCGCAACACCACGTTCATGGCCTGGAACCTGATGCATGTCGCCGGTCTGCTCAAGCGGGCGGGAGGCATCCCGGCCCACGGCAACCAGCGCTCGGCGTGGGACGCGGGCTGCCAGCCGGACCTCCCGAACCCCGAGCACCGCTGACGCCCGGGGGACCGTCTCGGCGAGCCGCGCGGTCTCCCCCGTTCTGACCGCTTCTCAGGCCCCGGCGCGCACCACCGTTTTGGATTGTCGGAGGATCATCAATACGATCCGGCGATGATCACGAGAAAACGGCTGGCGACCGGGGCCTGCGCGCTGCTCGCCGCCCTGAGCGTCGCGCTCCTGCCGACAGGCGCGACCGCGGACGCGCCGGTGGCGAAGGAATCCCCCAAGGTCGAGCTGGTCCTCGACGTGAGCGGCTCCATGCGGGCCAAGGACATCGACGGCAAGTCCCGCATGGCCGCGGCCAAGCAGGCCTTCAACGAGGTCCTCGACGCGGTGCCCTCGGAGGTCCAGCTGGGCATCCGTACCCTGGGCGCCGACTACCCCGGGCAGGACCGCAAGCAGGGCTGCAAGGACACCCGGCAGCTCTACCCGGTGGGCCCGCTCGACCGGACCGAGGCCAAGACCGCCGTCGCCACCCTGGCACCGACCGGCTGGACCCCGATCGGTCCCGCGCTGCTCGGAGCGGCGAAGGACCTGGAGGGCGGTGAGGCCACCCGGCGGATCGTGCTCATCACGGACGGCGAGGACACCTGTGCCCCGCTCGACCCGTGCCAGGTGGCGCGCGAGATCGCGGCCAAGGGCATCCATCTCGTCATCGACACCCTGGGCCTGGTGCCGGACGCCAAGACCCGGCAGCAGCTCACCTGCATCGCGGAGGCCACCGGAGGCACGTACACCTCCGTCCACCGCACCGAGGACCTCTCCCGCCGGGTCCGGCAGCTGGTCGACCGTGCCGCCGACCCGGTGGTCACGCCCGTGGCCACCGAGGGCGCGCTGCGCTGCGCCGACGCCCCGCAGCTCAAGCCCGGTCTGTACACCGACCGCGAGGCCTTCGGCCAGCACCGCTGGTACCGGGTGGACCTGCTTCCCGGCCAGGAACTCCGCGCCTCCGTCAGCGTGTCGGCCGACCGCGCCGTCAACGACGACTACGGCGTGCTGCTGCGCGCCGTCACCCGTCACGGCCGGGAGATCGTCCGTGGCTCCGAGGCCGGCGACGGGCGCACCGACGTGATCTCGACGGGTCTGCGCTACCCGAAGCCGGAGCTCGACGACGAGCCCGGGGACGGCAAGCCCGCCGCGGAGACGGTCTGTCTCCAGGTCAGCAACTCGTTCTCCGCTCCCCCGTCGGTCAAGACGACGCCGGGCATGCCCATCGAGCTGACGGTGGACGTCGTCGACGGCCCGTCGACCGCGTCGGACGTGGCCTCGTTCGGTCTCGGCCGCGGCTGGTGGCTGCTCGGCGCGCTGGTGCTCGTCGGCTTCGTGGCCGGTCTGCTCTGGGGCTGGCTGTCCCGCTGGCGCGTCGCTGTCTGGAGGACCCACTGATGCGTACCGTACGCACGCTCGCCACGGCCGCCCTCGCGGGCGCCGCTCTCCTCGGACTCGCGGCCCCGGCCGCCCTGGCCGACTCGCCCTCGCCCTCGACGGACCCGGGCAAGGACACCGCGTCCGTCGTGGGGCCGACGGAGGCCGGCACCACGTTCCGTACGGCCGCCCGCTTCCTCCCCGGGCAGCAGGCCACGGCGCAGGCGGCCACGGGTGACTACCTGTACTGGGTGTTCCCCGCGGACACCGGGCAGCGGCCCACGGTGGACGCCACCGTCACCCTGCCCGACGCGGCCCTGCGGCACGGCCCCGCCACCTGGCGGATCGACGTGTACGACGGGCTGCGGCGGCGCCAGCCGTGCATGTACGGGACCCAGGCCCGCGCC